>JAQSXJ010000017.1 GCA_029256725.1 Anaerocolumna sp.
AGTCCAACTTACAATATCAGATTCATTTAACTCATCCTTAATTTCAGCTGTACTTCCTTTATACCACACCTTAACATTAGAAGGCTGTGCTTCGATTTTGATTTTACGATATTTTACATCGGAAGAATATACAGTTGAAGAACCCAGCTTTTTAAACGATTCTGTATCATCAATTGTTGCAGGATCGTTTAAATGATGAAAGTTTTTCGTATTTAAATCATCAAATTTGTATAGGGCAATCTCTTGACCTCTTCCATCATAACCATACTGAAAGAACAACAGATATCCTGACATCTTTTGTGTTTCATTTTCATAATTACCTGTTACCGTCGTGTTGAATAAAAATCCCACGCCATCTAAAGCGTCATATGCTTCATTTTCAATAATGTCAAACTGAAATGTTTTTGTTGTAGGGTCATTATTCTCCAGATACATAAAATCTTTGTATGCTGATGAACCATATCCCATAAAGAACAGATCTGCTCCATTATTTGTAGTCTCTATATGACTGGCTTTGTTATAATAGGGATGACCTCCCTGTTCATTTTGTGATTCAGTCTTTTCGGTATAGTTGTTTGTACTGTCATTAATGACAGGTGTACCGATAGTGTGGTCATATACCCACCATTTAAAACTACTGTTGCTGGTACTTACGGATTGTGATACCAACTCAGATATATTTATATCCTCCTCCGGAATCTGCCCCAGTTCTAATAATTTTGCTTTTAAATCTTTTGAAAAACCGGAGTAGTCAACACCTGTAGCGCCTACAGACAGTGCCACATCAATTTTCTTGTTGACAGTTACAGTAACCGCTGGATTTGTGTCCGTTTGCGCACTTACGGTAACATGGCTATTTGAGATTAATCCGACCAGCAGGGCAATAATCAGACAAATAGCAATTCTTCTTTTCTTCATTCACATTCTCCTTTCTTGTATCCTGATAACCCATATTATTATTTCCTGCTCAATCAACAGTAAAATAACATATACTACAGGCTTCGACATATTATACCAATTAAATCTTACAAAAATCTTACAAGAACTCTTGATATATAAACACAAAAATCCGTTAGGAATAGCATTTACACTATCCCTAACGGACTTAAAAATATCTTAATGAATTTCAATTAATTGTATTCTTAGCTGTTATATATATCATATATGTAAGAATTAACCTATTAATTCCCCTTGTATCTGTAGATCCATATACTTAATAAAACGCTTATCTATATCTAAATTCAAATCATTTTTCATAACCTTTGTATATCTATGAAAAAGTGCTTTATATTTCTCCTTTTTATCAGATTCCATGTAAAACCCAAGCAGTTCTTCATAGCCTCGGCTAGACAACGCATTAATATTTAATAACTTTTTCAGTATGCTCTCATATTTATCAACAGCTTTCTCTTTATAATATTCTGCCATTAAGAGCATTGTCTCTTCCATTTGAATTTCAACCCATTCGCTGATTTCGTTTGTCCAATCTGTATCTATATTAGAAAAGACTTCTCCATCATACATTCCGATAAGTCTTTCGGCTTCTAACAGGTTCTCCTCCGTAATTCTGGTGTTACTTCTTATAAAAACAGTCAAGTCATATAAATCACAAATCCCTTTTTTTATAAATACTTCAAAGTCCTTATTAAATTTGAAGAGTGTTTCGTCAATACCGTAACTGCTTAAGGCTGTTTTAAGTCTGGAGACGGTCACATAAAAATTATTCCGGTCCAATCCCTCTTTCCCCGTAAACAATAATGACATAATTTCATCTCGATAAATAGCTTTATTAGCCTTACATATAAGATAGGTCATTAGTTCCTTTGTTTTAGTCGTTGGAAATTTCATTGCTTCATTTCCACTGCTCAATACTTCAAATTTACCAAAACACTTCATCTGAATTATCCGATTATTACTGCCTTTTTCCCTTTCCAGGGTCAACAGCATAAATTGTCTCATAATACTGTCCATCATCTTATTAATCTGCCTCGCTGTAACAGGTTTTAGCAGATAATCCATGGGATGAACCTGAAAACTTTCAATAGCATAACCGGCAAATGCAGTTATAAATACAATTATAACATCCGGCAAGCGGCTTTTTATCTCTTGTGCCAGCTGTAATCCATTTAACTCTGGCATCTCAATATCTACAAATAAGATATCCGGCTTATCAATAACAGTATTATTTAACGCCAATATCGGATCGATATAGGTAGCCACTATTTCCACCTCATGTTTTTTTAGAAAATAGCAAAGTAAATCAATGGAATGTCTCTCATCATCAACGATTATTACCCTCAATCCCCGGTCTCCTCCTTCGCAAATAAGAATTACCCACCTAAATAATATATCACATTTGCTCCTGTTGCAAGTACTGAAGAAGAAATAATCTGTAGTAAAATAAAGTCAATTACTGTTCACTCCACTGCAAAATACAGCAGTTCCGTGACCAATAACACGCTTCGCGATGCACACAAAACGCATAAACAGCGTTTTGGTGCCGCAATTCTCCGGTTTTCTGTGACTTTCACTTCGCTACACTCACAAAAAGCACGTCGCGTTAGTGGCCTGTGAACAGTAATTAAAGTCAAACCCTAATAGTTTGACCACCCTATAGATAGCATTAAATATAGAATTAAAAAGGACTGCCCTTTAAGCACTTATTTAGCACTTAATGGCAGCCCTATATTGGATGAAATAGATTCTAGCTGGTGAAATTATACTTCAAATAATAAATCTCCATAAGTAGGTACCGGCCAAAGTTCTTTATCAACGATTAATTCCAGCTCATCAACAGGAGTTCTTAAAGTACTCATAGCAGGGAATACAACGTTTTTAAAGTATACAGCCTGTTCCTGACCTTCTTTTTCTGCCGCTTCTATTATCACTTCCTGTAATTTACTGAGTGCAGCTTTAGCAGAAGCTAAAAGAGTAGATGTTTCCTTCAACAAGCTTTCCTGAACAGATACATCTGCATCAGGTACAGCAGCCTTAATGGAATTAATGGAGCCTGCAAGACCTGTAGCATATTTGATAGCAGCAGGAAGGAAAAGCTTGCTTGCCATTTCAATCATAGTTTTTGCTTCGATGTTAATTGTCTTTGAATAAGCTTCAAATTCTATTTCCGCACGGGAATGAAGTTCAACTTCAGATAAAATATTGAATTTACCAAATACCTTAACTGCTTTTTCTGTAGTCATAGCAGGAATTGCTTCTACAAAAGATTTTAAATTAGGAAGTCCTCTTCTTTCAGCTTCAACAACCCATTCCTCTGAGTAACCGTTGCCATTGAAGATGATTCTCTGGTGCTCTGTTAAGGTTTTCTTTATTAAGTCATGTACCGCAATATCAAAATCAGCTGCGCCTGCAAGTTCATCAGCAAACTTACTAAATACCTCTGCCACGATGGCATTTAAAGTTGTATTAGGACCAGCGATAGACATGGAAGAACCAACCATTCTGAACTCAAATTTATTACCAGTGAAAGCAAAAGGTGATGTACGGTTTCTATCGGTAGCGTCCTTCTTTAATTCAGGAAGTGTATGAACACCAGTATTTAATTTGCCACCCTGTTTACTGGTCTTAGCATCACCAGTCTCAACAAGTTGTTTAACAACATCTTCCAACTGTTCTCCAAGGAAGATAGAGATAATAGCCGGGGGAGCTTCGTTTGCACCTAATCTGTGATCATTTCCAACATTGGAAGCAGAAAGACGAAGTAAATCTGCATTGTCATCTACAGCTTTGATGATTGCGGAAAGGACTAACAGGAACTGAATGTTCTCATGAGGAGTCTTGCCGGGATCTAAGAGGTTTCTTCCGGTATCTGTAACCAGTGACCAGTTGTCATGTTTACCTGAACCATTAACACCTGCAAAAGGCTTCTCATGAAGCAGGCAAACCAGCCCGTGACGGTTAGCAACCTTCTTCATTGTCTCCATTACTAACTGATTGTGATCAGTAGCAATATTAGCAGTAGAATAAATAGGTGCTAATTCATGCTGAGCAGGAGCAACTTCGTTATGCTGCGTTTTAGCTAAGATACCAAGTTTCCAGCATTCTTCATTTACTTCTTTCATGAAAGCAGCAATTCTTTCCTTTAAGCTTCCGAAATAGTGATCTTCCATTTCCTGACCCTTAGGAGGCTGAGCACCGAATAAGGTTCTTCCGGAGAAGATTAAGTCTGGTCTCTTTAAGTATTTTGCTTTATCTACAATAAAGTATTCCTGCTCAGGACCAACGGAGCAAGATACTGATTTAACTTCATTATGTCCAAACAACTTAAGTAAACGTACTGCCTGATCGCTTACTGCTTCCATGGAACGAAGAAGAGGTGTTTTCTTATCAAGAGCTTCGCCAGTATAGGAACAGAATGCGGTAGGTATGCAAAGTGTTACACCGGAAGCATCTTCTCTTAAGAATGCGGGAGAAGTACAATCCCATGCTGTATATCCTCTTGCTTCAAAGGTCGCTCTTAATCCGCCGGAGGGGAAAGAAGACGCATCGGGTTCACCTTTGATTAGTTCTTTGCCGGAAAATTCAAGTAAGATTTTACCGTCGGAAGTTGGGCTGATAAAGGAATCATGCTTTTCAGCAGTGATGCCTGTCATAGGCTGGAACCAGTGGGTATAATGGGTTGCCCCTCTTTCGATTGCCCAGTCTTTCATAGCGTTAGCTACAATATCAGCTACGGCAGGATCCAGTTCCTCTCCATTTTTGATTGTTTTCTTTAAAGCGGCGTAAACTTTCTTGGGTAAACGTTCTGTCATGGTTGCCTCATTAAAAACATCAACGCCAAAGATTTCAGTCAATTTCTCTGCCATAAAAATCTCCTTCCACACATTTATATTTTTGTTCTTTAACATATTTATTATGGATACAAATACAGTAGACCAGTACATATACGTTAAAAAAATTATGTAATTCACTTTACATCCGTACTTGTATAAAAAAAGCGTCCCCAAAAAAGCTGGGAACGTCTTTGCTCCGGCATAAATTTTGCCTATAGATAAAATACCACTTTTTCATTAAAAAGAAAAGCCCTTTTTTGAATTTTTTTTAGTTTTTTATGAATAAGTTTAAAAAATGCTTAAAATACCGGCAAATTTCTATATCATCTTAACCTGTTTTTCATCAAATTCATGCTTGATAGTCTCTAGAAGTTCGCATTTACACTTAAAATAATCTTCCGACTTAACCCATGCCCTGATTCCCATACTGATACTGCTGCCATCAAAACTATTTATAAATATTAAATTAGAGGCTTCTTTTAATACATATTTATTCTTGTTAATAATGTCCTCTAATATATTCTTGATCCGGTCTACATCCTCTGTACAGCCAACAGACACAGTAATATCAAGTCTGCGTTTCACTTCATTGGTGGAATTCACGATATTGGCATTAGATAAGGCTCCATTTGGCATTACAACAAGCCTATTATCCGATGTCAGCATTTTCGTATAAAAAATATCAATTGATATGACTTTTCCTTCATTCCCTAAATGTGTTATGTTGTCGCCTACTTTAAACGGGCGAAGCAACAGAATAATCACACCGCCGGCAAAATTTGAAAGTCCGCCCTGTAAAGCCAGACCGATACTTAATCCGGCAGAACCTAATACTGCAACCAGACTGGCATCTTTAACTCCAAAAATCTGAACCAATATGATCCAGGTCAGTATTATATAGAGGATTGCCCGGATAAACGCTAGCAGAAAGCCTTTAACTCCCGCTTCCATCTTCCCTCTTACAAATGCCTTTTCAAACATTCCAAGTAATACTTTTATAATTTTCTTCCCAATAAAAATAACTATTAAAGCAATCAGAATGTTTATAATAAATTCAAATCCGCTACTAATAAGACTCTTCCAGATATTATCTAAGGTAGTCACTACATCTTCTTTCATCGTTGTCAGGATTTTTTCCATACAAATCAATCCTTTCTGTACTTATTATCAATTATCTGTTTCGTGTTTAATCCATTTCATACCTAAGACTGTCTATGGTACTGTCTTATATAGGATGAAAAATGAATCTCAAATCAATATATCCTGACGGACTTATTTCATCTTTTTCTTCTTCTCTTCTACTTCCGTCTCTTTACAGGTAAATATACTGATTCCCAAAGGCGGTACCACTATAGAAAGAGAATTCGCTCTTCCGTCAGCACCGGTATGTTTGGACTGTTTTGCTCTCTTATTAACATTCCCCTGCCCTCCAAACCGGATATGGTCACTGTTAAAAATCTCTTTGTATTTACCTTGGAACGGAACTCCAATAAGAAAATGCTCATACACAACCGGTGTGAAATTACAAATTACCAGCAAAGTATCTCCAGACTTATCCGTCTTTCTTACAAATGCTATAATACTGTGATCAGCATCAAGACAACTGATCCATTCAAATCCTTTGTCTTCAAAATCAAAAGCATAAAGAGCAGGATACTTCTTATACAACCGATTTAATTCCTTAACATATAGATTCAAGGAAGCATTCCGTTCTTCCTCTAAAAGGCCCCAATCAATTTCTTTCTTTTCATCCCATTCGTTAAATTGGGCAAACTCCTGTCCCATAAACAACAGTTTTTTACCCGGATGGCACATCATAAATCCATAAGCTGCTCTGAGATTTGCAAATTTATGTTCAATGGAACCTGGCATTTTGTTAATCATGGAGTCTTTGCCATGAACTACTTCATCATGAGATAACACCAGTATGAATTTCTCACTAAAGGCATAAACCAGGCTAAAGGTAAGCTCTCCATGTCTTCCTTTCCGGAATAAAGGATCACTTTTCATATATCCGGTGAAATCATTCATCCAGCCCAGGTTCCATTTCATATCAAACCCAAGTCCATCCTCTTTTAATTCTCCTGTTACTTTTGGCCAGGCGGTTGATTCTTCGGCAATCAATAAACTGCCGTCTTTTCGTTTCTTTACTATGGAGTTTAAATGTTTTAACATTTCCATTGCTTCCAGGTTCTCGTTACCACCATATTTATTAGCAACCCATTCTCCATGGTTTTTCCCATAATCCAGATACAGCATGGAGGCAACCGCATCCAAACGTATTCCGTCAACATGATACTTCTCAAGCCAGAAAAGGGCATTGGCAATAAGAAATAAAGAAACCTGCGGTCTTCCATAATTGTAGATCAATGTACCCCAATGAGGATGACTTCCCTGTCTGGGATCCTGATGTTCATAAAGGCAGGTACCGTCAAAATTTGCCAGTCCAAAGCTGTCTCTTGGGAAATGAGCCGGAACCCAGTCAAGAATTACTCCAATCTCCTGGTTGTGAAGGTAGTCCATAAAATACATGAAATCTTCCGGTGTTCCATACCTAGAGGTTGGTGCATAATACCCTGTAACCTGATACCCCCAGGAGCCATCAAAAGGATGCTCCATTACCGGCATCAATTCCACATGGGTATACCCCATCTCTTTTATATAATCCGAAATAATTGGTGCAAGCTCCCGGTAATTATAAAATTCTCTGTTATCTCCATTACTTACATCGGGTTTCTTAAAAGAACCCAGATGCAGTTCGTAGATGTTAATGGGACTTTTACGGTAGTCTGAATGTCTTCGAGTGTCCAGCCACTTCTGGTCAGACCACTTAAACTGATTCAAATCATAAATAATAGAAGCAGTATCTGGCCTTAGCTGGGCTCTTGCGGCGTAAGGGTCGGCCTTCATAACTACCATTCCACCTTTTACCTTTATTTCATATTTATAGAGTTCTCCCGCTGTTAGGCCGGGAATAAATAATTCAAAAATACCGGAGTCCTTTAACCGCTTCATGGGATGTCTTCTTCCATCCCATGCATTAAAGTCTCCGACAACACTTACTCTGACAGCATTTGGCGCCCAAACTGCAAAATGCACGCCTGGAATGCCATCAATGTTCATTGGATGAGCACCAAGTTTATCATATATGGTATAATGTATGCCTTTTGTAAAGCTGATTAAATCTGCTTCAGTAAGTACCTGGCCAAAAGAATAAGGATCCTCTAACTCCATTATTGTCTCGTTATCATAAGTAATAAGAAGAGTATACGAAGTTATTCTTTTCATATTTGGAATCAGCACAGCATAAAAACCGTCCTCTTCCATTGTCATGGTATATTCCTTACTGTTATTTTTAATCTTAACTTTTACTAATTTTGCAGTAGGTAAATAGGCTTGTATAAGAAGTCCCCTGTCTGTAATATGGGGGCCAAGAATATTCTGGGGTTGATCCTCCTCCGAATACATGATTGCTTCAATCCCCGCCCAATCCATTAAATCATAAAGCACATCCTCCATAAGTATAAACCCTCCGTACCCTTTATTTTCTTATTCCAGATACCATTCATCTACTCCGGTATTTTCTTCCTCGTCCTCTTTCTTAGGCATATACTTTTTAAAAACCCTTTCCATCAGGAAGGATATCAGTAGTGCACATACTGCTGGTACAAATACAACAGTAAAAGCAAATATATATACCAATAGTCCAAAGAAAACAACGATAATAATCATAAGAATCGTACTTGGCAGATGTCTGATTGCCATAAAGAAAGATGTTTTGAATAATTGCCTGACATTTGTCTTAAATCTGGACAACACTGGAAACACATATATACTTATGCTTAAAAGTATAAAGAACATACCTGTAAATATGCTGAATAATATTGCACCTGCTGTTGACTGCTGTGCTTTTGCATAATTCCAGTCAAATGCAAGAATAAGTGCTGCAGCTGTTACTATAAGTCCGCTTATTAAACCCTGCTTAAAATTCACTTTAAAAGCTTTAAAATACTCTCGTGCAATATAACCTCTGTCTCTTCTTAAGGACTTGGCAGTGGCATAATAAAGTGCAGTCAGTGCCGGTCCAATTGTAAATATCGGAATACAGGTTACCAGAAATATAATACTTAAAAAAATTGCATCCACAATCTTGTTCAATCCGGTAAAAATAGGGTTATCAACGTTAAATATACTGCTCATCGGTTATCTCCTTATACTCGCCTATTAGTTTTTCATTAAAAGATGTTTTAATGTGTAAATAACTATATTTTTCTTTTGTATTACTGTTTATTGACTGATTTAATACTAGAGTACAAACTTCTATTAAACTATATATTTGTGTTAAACATCATACATGAGAAGTAATTAACTCGATATTCCCCTGAATTGAGTAATCACCATAACCAAAAGGCAGAATAAAATGATCTCCTTTTTTTATTTCTTTTCCATCAATTGTTCCTTCACCATCTATTACGCTAAGAATTGTAAAGGGTTCCGTCTGGCTAAAGCTAGCACCGCCATTAACTTTAATCCTGTCCACCGTATAATAATCACAGCATACAAGTTCTTCGATCTCACCATCAGAAAGTACGCTTTTCTTTCTTTCCGTATCCTTTAACTGCTGCGGGCAGGTTATAACATCAATACTCTTATCAATGTGAAGTTCCCTGGGGTTTCCATTCTGTAATCTGCCATAATCATACAGTCTGTAAGTAATGTCACTGTTCTGTTGAGTTTCCAGAATCACAGTTCCAGCTTTTATGGCATGTACGGTTCCTGGCTCAATCTGAAAGAAATCTCCTTTTTTGATCGGAATGACCCTAATAAGATCCTCCCAACGATTATCTCTGATCATTTCAGCTAGTTCGTCCTTGTTATCTGCATTATGACCAATAACAATTTTACCATCTTCTTCACAATTCAGTATATACCAGCATTCGGTCTTACCTAAAGATCCGTTTTCATACTCTTTGGCATAAGTATCATCCGGATGCACCTGAATGCTTAAATCCTGCTTAGCATCAATAATCTTTATCAGAAGTGGAAATACCTCTCCGGGCACATTTCCGAAAAGCTCACGGTGCTGTGACCACAGACTGCTCAAGGTCATGCCTTTATACTCTCCTGACTTTACTGTACAATCACCGTTTGTATGGGCGCTGACTGCCCAGCACTCACCTGTATTGTCACTGGGGATATCATAATGAAAATCTGTCCTGAGTCGGTTCCCTCCCCATATCATTTCTTTAAATACCGGTTCTAAAAATAGTATATCTTTCATAACTGCCTCCTAAAAATAAGTATAAGCCTATGTTTATATTACCACAAACATGAAGCTTAAAAAAGTGAAAATTCTCTAAAAATATTGATTCTCATACCCATATCCATACATATTGCTAGTTTACTTGAGATTCTGCCCTAATTAAGGGTGGAAAATGTCTTTTTTATTTCACATTTAATCGTATACCCTCCTTACTTGCTTTGAGAAAGTATCTACTGTATTATATTAACAGGGGAAGAGTTAACAGAAAATGGATTTCATATATGAGGATTGTTTCGGGTGTTTACAGAAAGAGAGGTAACCATGAAGAAACGAAAACGACAAATATATTTATCTTACTTAATATTTTTTCTACCTATAATTATTCTTTTCATTATAAAACAAGAAGCAGAAGAACTTCATCGTAAAAAGGAAGGACTCTCTTCCTATAGATAACATCAATAGAACAAGGAGTTTTGCTATAAAAAACAAATGAAAGGAAGAAGCCCTCTGATATTCTTGTAATTCACTACTTGAAAAACAGCTTGCAATTATTGTTTAGTCGGCAGCAAAATTCTCTATCTACCTGCTACAAATTGGCAATATGTTTTTCAGCCAGTGTTTGAAGAAATGTCAGAAGGCTTTTTCCTGTGATACAGATTAAATACAACTATAGCTTAATAATAAAGCCGGATTTATATCGCGAACCCCATTGGGGCATCCACGTATAAATCCGGCAATTATTTTATTCTATAGAGTTTAACATTCCAACTAACAGATCTGCTGCGTCCTGACGTGTGAGTGAGTCACTAGGGCGTAATTTGTTATCAGAACCGGGCAGTAAGATCTTTAATCCGTAAGCTATTGCTGCATAACCTATATCAGACTGACTGATAGAAGCCTGATCGGAAGTATTAATGGAATAAATACCTGAAATTGATGCTGCTTTTTCAAGTCCAAGTACCTGTACGGCAAATTTAGCTGCATTCAGCCTGCTAACAGTACTTCCTGTAAGTTTATATTTTGAAGAGTTAAAGTAGAAATTAGCTTTCTCTATAAAGGACAATAATTCATCAGCAGTAATTGTCTGTGTGGGTTTATAAAGTCCACCGTCAAAACCAATCCCCATATTGGCAAGAAGTTTAATATTTCTTGCAGAAGAATTTCCTTCTATATCGGTATAAGTGTAAAGCCCTGTAGGTTTCACATATTCCTTACCCTCATAGTCAAGCTGCTTCCCTGTAAAAGGTGAGAAATATTCAGGTGAAATATCCGTGCGGTATACAAGTCTTACAGAAGGTGTCTGATTATAAACAGCATCTGTATCTTTACCAGAGGAGATACTATTCTCATAATACACTTCATAAATCAGTCTATAACCTTCATTAGCGATATAGTTGGTAAAAGCCTTGTCAGCTGAGATGATATTCTTAGGTGCTTCAAAGGTAATATTCTTATCCCAGTTATAACCAAAGGAATAAACTTTTCCGGTAACACCATCAACTGCTCCATTAATATTGTTGGCAGCATAGGCAATTCCTTCATTTACTCTCTGATAATTATAGCTATACCCCCCATATACGGGTTTGGTATCTTTATAAGCTATTACATAATCATCAAAACTTCCGGTATACTCTGTGTTCTTAAAATAGTCCGGAACCTGCTCTTTGATAAAGCTCTCAAGAGTAGTCTTTCCTTGTTTCTGTGTATATTTTACTTTAGCACTTTCCCATTCTTCTTTTGTGGTATTGTAATAATTTTTTGTACTGGAATAATAGGAAATGATCTTTCCGGTTTTAGCATCTACTACAGCATATGCATCTGCTCGGTAAGTATCATTAGAACCATCTTTAACTTCTCTTGGATCTGAGAAATTAATATTCCATACATATGAGGCATCTCTGCTATCACTATTACGTTTATAAAGATTAGCGGAAACTGATGTCATATTCTTATCGAACAGCAGCTTCGTATTATTCTTTATAGCTTTAATTGCATCAGTTTTGGTTATAAGACCTTTAATACTTTCAATTTCTTTTACTTCCTCAGGAGTGAAACCTGTACCGGCATCTTTTGCTTTAGTTTCTGCGGCTGTAGCTTGATCGGAGCTGGTAGTCACCCATTGATTTTGAGTAGTATATACCTTACCGGATACTGCATCTACTGCGATATAAGAATTATCGGGGCTATATACTAAGAAGGCTTTGATAGTGCTGCTTTTACCGTCTGCATTCTTTACGTAAGCACTTTGATAGGATAAAGTCATTTTTATATTCTTACCAATTTTTGCAGCTGCATCTTCCTTCGTGATCTTAACTGCAGATCCGGGAATAGACACATCATACAGCCAGTTAGCGGAATAATTAGTGACCTCACCTGTCTGATAGTTAACGCCTACACTAACTGTGTTATCCGGCATAGGAATACCGTTTTCAACTCTTTGATACTGATAGGTATAAGTGCCATTGTAGGTTGAAGCTGAGGAGGTTTCTGTATACTGCAGTTTACCTGTTATATCGGAAGCAATGGATTTTATAAAAGCATCTGCTTTTGATTTCAATTCTTCCTGAAGGTATACCGGTTTATAGGCTTTATCTGTATTATAGGAATAATTAAAAATATGTCCTTTTGAATCACTGTTTACATAGATAGTTTTACTGCCGTCCTTATTAGACCAGGACAAATTCCAAACATATGAATTACCGCTGCCAGAATAATAATTATAGGAAAAGTTTGATAATTCTGAGGGAACGGTTATTTTACTTTTTACCGCAGTTATTATCTTTTCCAGTTCTGCAGAAGATGCTGTTGCTTCTGAGTTAACACCTGCTGCCTTTGTTGCTATAGTTTGAATTGTATTATTTGATGCTAATGTGCTGGCATCTGCCTTTAAAAAGGGTGCCGGAAGTGTACTAACGATAAGGGCACTGGTTAAGATTACAGTCCCTATTTTCTTTGATATCATAAAAATTCCTCCTTTACTATAATCTATTTCAATTTCCTTGTTCAACCATTAGACGATGTAAATAATGGTATGGTTCCATTATTTTTCTAAAATATGAAAAAATTAATTAAAATTTATATAATATAGAGTTATAGTAATATTTGATACCAAATTCATTGTATATTGGCACCTTTATATCTTGTGCAGAAACAATCCGCTTCTAAGCTTTGGTTCAAACCAGGTAGACTTTGGTGGCATTAACTCTCCCGCATCGGATACATCCATTAATTCCTTGATACTTGTAGGGTATAGTGAAAAAGCAACGCTCATATCCTCCGCAACTCTTCTCTCCAATTCATCAAGACCTCTGATACCTCCAACAAAATCTATTCTTTTATCACTGCGGGGATCCTTGATACCCAGTATATTTTCAAGAAGGTTATCCTGTAGTAACGATACATCAAGGCCTGCAACGGGATCATTATCTTTTCTATTTTCTTTGCTTATAATCAACTTGTACCATTTGTTTTCTAAATACATTCCATATTCACCCTTTTCTTTGGGTGCATATGCATTACTGCCCAGTTCCTCAAGGGTAAAATATTCGGCTACCTTTTTAAGAAATTCCTCTTCCGTGTAACCATTTAGATCCTTTATCACCCTGTTATACGGCATGATAAGTAGTTCTTCTGCTGGAAAAAGTACAGACAAAAAGAAATTAAACTCTTCTTTACCGGTATACCCCTGTTGCTCCTCTCTTCTCTTTAAGCCAACTTTTACAGCAGAAGCCGCTCTATGGTGACCATCTGCAATATATACTGCAGATATCTGCTCAAATTCTTCTTTAATGCAGTTTACTTCAATTTCCCGGTCCAGTTTCCAGATATTATGGGTGATGCCGTCTGATGAAGTAAAGCCATAGAGTTTTTCTATCTGTTTCTTTCTATCAATGAGTTCTTTCACTCGGTCAGATCCCCGGTAAGTCAGAAAAATCGGGCCAGTTTGAGCATTACAGATATCAATATGATTTATTCTGTCAAGTTCCTTATCCGTTCTGGTATTCTCATGACGCTTTATTACTCCGCTAATGTAATCATCAATAGAAGCACAGGCTACGAGTCCTGTCTGGCTTCTCCCCTCCATAATAAGCTCATAGATATAAAAACATTCTTCTCCTTCTGTAACAAACTCACCGTTTATCAGCATATCTTCCAGCAAATCCTTTGCTTTCTCATAAACAGCAGTATCATAGGTGGAAACATGCTCCGGAAAATTCGTTTCTGCCCTGTCTATCTTAAGAAAAGAATGAGGTTCTCTTGTAATTTCCTCTTTGGCCTCCTCACGGTTATAAACATCATAAGGCAGCGCAGCTATTTTTTCAGCCAGATCTTCCGCAGGTCTGACTGCTTTAAATGGTTTTATCATCGCCATAGATTTTACCTCCTAATAATATAATATTTTTTATGTTTTTTCCCAGATAGAGAGCCTATTTTTAAAACCCGAAAACGTTAGTTCCTGTTCAAAAAAGGCTAATACCAGAAGTTTCATGATATCTTCTGGCATTAACCTATCTGTCAACTATTATTCAGTGCATTATGATAATGTCCTTATCTTTAATACTCCGTCTATACTTTGAAGTTTATCCGCAAATCCATTTTCAATGGTGCCTTCAATATCAATTACTGTATAAGCATAATCACCTTTACTTTTATTGATTAGATTAGAGATATTGATATTTTCAGCTGAAAATACTCCAGTAAACTGTGAAAGCATATTCGGTATGTTCTTATGATTAATTGTAACCCTGGTGCCTCCGCTAAAGGTTCCGGCATCACAGTCAGGATAATTCACAGAATTTTTGATGATTCCGTGTTCCATATAATCCTTAATCTGCTTAACTGCCATAACCGCGCAGTTATCCTCAGACTCTTCCGTTGAAGCTCCCAGATGAGGAATAGCAATTACGCCTTCCATCCCTGCTGTCTTCTCATTGGGGAAGTCCGTTACATAAGAGGATACCTTACCGGATTTTAAAGCTTCTTCCATATCCTCATCATTCACCAGCAGATCTCGTGCAAAGTTAAGAATTACAACTCCATCCTTGCATTTTGACAAAGTATCTTTGTTAATCATTTTCTTTGTATCATCTATTAAAGGTACATGAAGTGTAATATAATCGCATTCTTTATAGATGTCTTCTTTGGATTTTACCGCTATAATGTCCCTGGATAAATTCCAGGCATGTTCTACTGATATATAGGGATCACATCCATATACCTGCATACCTAAACGATTCGCTGCATTGGCTACCAGGACACCAATAGCTCCAAGTCCGATAACACCAAGCTTCTTGCCCTGGATTTCTTTACCTGCAAATTTTGCTTTGCCTTTCTCCACCAGTTTTGCAACATCTTGCTCTTCTTTGATGGTCTGAACCCAGTTGATACCGCCCACGATATTTCTGGAAGCCAACATAAGGCCTGCAATAACAAGTTCCTTAACACCGTTTGCATTAGCTCCCGGTGTATTAAATACTACAATTCCGTCAGCTGCACATTTATCAAGAGGAATATTATTAACACCTGCTCCGGCTCTTGCGATTGCTTTGATACCTTCTGGCAGTTCCAGCTCGTGCATGGAAGCACTTCTTACAAGTACAGCATCTGCAGCTTCCAGACTGTCCTCTTTCTTGTAATCCTCTGTAAAGAGATTAAGTCCTATAGCAGCTATGGGGTTGAGGCAATTATATTTAAATTTTGACATAAGCACTCCTTTATTATTTTAAATTTCTCGCTTCAAAATCCTTCATGAATTCAACCAGCTTCTGAACACCTTCAATCGGCATTGCATTATAGATACTTGCACGCATACCACCTACGCTTCTGTGTCCTTTTAAGTTCTCAAAGCCTGCTGCTTTTGCTTCTTTCACGAATTTAGCATCCAGTTCTTCATCCCCTGTAACAAAAGGAACATTCATAAGAGAGCGGTCTTCTTTTACAACGGTACCCTTAAAGAGTTTACTCTCATCCAGGTAATCATAAAGCACTGCTGCTTTCTTTTCATTCAGTTCTTTCATTGCTTCCAATCCACCAAGCTTTTTAAGCCATTTGAATACTTTACCGCAGATATAGATTCCGTATGCGGGAGGTGTATTATAAAGAGATTCATTGTCTGCATGAATCTTATATTTTAACATAGTGGGGGTTCCGGGAAGGGTATCCTCCGTAATTAAATCTTCCCTGATGATAACAATAACAACTCCGGCAGGCCCTACGTTCTTCTGTACACCGCCGTAAATTAGTCCGTATTTTGAAACATCCACAGGCTCTGACAGAAAACAGGAGGATACGTCAGCAACCAGAGGCTTTCCTTTGGTATTCGGAAGGGTCTTGAACTTGGTTCCGTATATAGTATTATTCTCACATATGTAGACATAGTCTGCATCTTCACTGATAGGAAGGTCGGAGCAATCCGGGATATAAGAGAACGTCTTATCCTCAGAAGTTGCAATCTTGTTAGCAGTACCATAAATCTTAGCCTCCTGGAAGGCTTTCTTAGCCCACTGACCGGTAACAATGTAGTCTGCCACTTTGTTCTTCATTAAGTTCATAGGAATCATTGCAAACTGCTGTGATGCTCCACCCTGTAAGAAAAGCACTTTATAATTATCCGGGATGTTCATAAGTTCTCTAAGGTCTGCTTCTGCCTCATGTATTATTGTCTCATAGGGTTTGGATCTATGACTCATCTCCATAACCGACATTCCGGTTCCTCTGTAGTCTAACATCTCTTCTGCTGCTTCTCTTAGTACTTCCTCCGGCAACACCGCCGGGCCTGCTGAAAAATTATAAACTCTTGCCACTTAAATATCCTCCTTATATGTTCAGTCAGAGCACGGAAATTGAGCTCCTTTGCTCTGCCAGATTTACGCTTGACCACTTTAATCCATTACATTATAAAACTTAGTTAAAATATAGTCAATATATTATTAAAAAACAGATATTTCCAAATAATGTTACAACATATGAATGACATATAAGTTGATTGATTTAATCTTCGGAAATATCTGTTTTTACTTATTTATTATTTGCTTTTAAATCTTCTTCCGTGAAAACTTCTTCTATTGCTGCTCCAGGTGCAACCATGGGCCATACCTTGTCATCACTTTCAATAATACAGTCTATTACAACCGGAACATTAAGAGAAATTGCCTCCTTCATAACTCCTTCTATCTCTTCTTTTTTTGTAACACGATAAGCCTTTGCTCCCATAGCCTCAGCCAGTTTCACAAAGTCCACGCTGTCAGATAAAGTGGTGTATGAGTATCTTTCTCCATAGAACAGCGACTGCCATTGTCTAACCATTCCCAGTACATGGTTATTAAATATAACCTGTATAATAGGAATATTGTATCTGGTGGCTGTTGCGATTTCATTCATGTTCATACGGAAACATCCGTCACCAGCTATATTTAATACTACTTTATCAGGATTGGCTACTTTGGCACCGATACAGGCACCAAGTCCGTAACCCATGGTACCAAGACCTCCTGAGGTTATAAAGGTTCTGGGATTCTTATATTTAAAATACTGGGCTGACCACATCTGATGCTGTCCTACTTCTGTAGTAATAATTGCATCTCCCCCTGTTATTTCATATAACTTCTCCAGAATATAAGGTCCGGTAAGTCCGGTTTCACGGTATTTTAAGGGATACTTTTCCTTCATAGCAAGTACATGGTTAATCCACTCTTCATGCTTTTGATCAGAAAGCTTCTCATTAAGAGCCGTTAATACTTCCTTGATATCACCAATTACTGCATGATGGACAAGTACATTCTTATTGATTTCTGCTGCATCAATATCAATCTGAAGTATTTTTGCATTTCTTGCAAAACGTGCTGTATTACCAGTTACTCTGTCGCTGAATCTGGAGCCGATTGTTATTAAGAGATCACACTCCGTAACGCTCAAATTAGCCGTCTTTGTTCCGTGCATACCAAGCATTCCGGTATAATAAGGCTCATCTCCGCCAAAGGCACCTTTACCCATTAAGGTATCCGTAACCGGAGCGTCAGTTTTCCTTACCAGCTCTCTTACTTCTTCATAGGCATCGGATATAACAGCTCCACCGCCTACAAAGATTACAGGACGCTTAGAATTTTCAATAAGCTCTAAAGCACCTTCAATATCTTCTGCTGTAAAGGTATTATTTATTCGCTCTATTACAGGTGGCTCTACTCTCAAATATTCTGTCTTGTTAGCAGTAACATCCTTAGCAATATCCACCAGCACAGGTCCCGGTCTTCCAGTCTGTGCTATTAAAAATGCTTTTCTTAAGGTATCTGCCAGCTGGGCTACATCCTTTACGATATAGTTATGTTTGGTTACCGGCATGGTAATACCTGCAATGTCAACTTCCTGAAAACTATCCTTACCAAGTAGATTAACGGCTACATTTCCTGTGATTGCAACCATAGGAACCGAATCCATATATGCTGTTGCAATACCAGTAACCAGATTTGTTGCTCCCGGACCGCTGGTGGCTAAGCATACGCCCACTTTTCCAGTGGATCTTGCATAGCCGTCTGCTGCATGGGAGGCTCCCTGTTCATGGGAGGTAAGTATATGCCGTATTTCATCCTGATGTCTGTATAATTCATCGTAGATATTTAAAACAGCTCCTCCGGGGTAACCGAATATGGTATCCACTCCCTGCTCTTTTAAACACTCTACTAATATCTGTGATCCTGTTAACTGCATTTTTACACCTCTCTATTTAGCCTAATCAATAAACCTCCAAGTAAATAGTGTTATTTCTTATCTTACTTAGAACTTGCCCGGTACCTCTAATATAGCGCCTCTGCTGGCTGAAGTTACTAGAGCAGTATATCTTGCCAGGTAACCTGAGGTTACTTTGGGTTGTTTCGGCTGCCATTTTTCTCTTCGTTTATTAAGTTCTTCCTCAGAAACTGCAACATTTAAAACATTTGCTGTAATATCTATCTGAATAATATCACCTTCTTCAATCAAAGCAATGTTTCCCCCTACTGCTGCTTCAGGGCAAACATGTCCGATACTTGCTCCCCTGGAGGCACCCGAAAATCTTCCGTCCGTAATTAAAGCTACACTGGAACCAAGTCCCATACCCATAATAGCAGAGGTTGGATTAAGCATCTCTCTCATACCCGGACCACCTTTTGGTCCTTCATATCGAATAACTACTACATCGCCGGAATTGATCTTTCCGCCTTTGATTGCAACGATGGCATCATCCTCACAATCAAATACCCTTGCAGGTCCTTCGTGTTTAAGCATCTCAGGAGCTACTGCAGAACGCTTTACTACTGCAGAATCTGTAGCCAGATTACCTTTTAAGACAGCAATTCCACCTATTTCACTATATGGATTGTCAATGCTTCTTATAACCTCTGTATCCAGGTTTACGCAGTGTTCTATATTCTCTCCTACTGTTTTACCGGTTACTGTAATCAGGTCGGTATAAAGCAGGTCTTTCTTATTCAATTCATTCATTACAGCGTATACACCGCCGGCTTCATTTAGATCTTCCATATAAATATGGCCTGCCGGTGCCAGATGGCATAGATTCGGTGTCTTAGCACTGATTTTATTGGCAATTTCAAGATTCAGATCAACTCCTGCCTCATGTGCAATAGCAGGCAGATGAAGCATACTGTTTGTGGAACATCCAAGCGCCATATCCACTGTCAGAGCGTTTAGGAAAGCTTCCTTTACCATAATGTCCTGTGGTCTGATATTCTTCTCCAGAAGTTCCATGATTTTCATACCTGCCTGTTTCGCAAGACGGATTCTTTCGGAATATACTGCTGGAATCGTACCGTTTCCTTTGAGACCCATTCCAAGTACTTCTGTGAGGCAGTTCATGCTGTTTGCCGTATACATACCGGAACAGGAACCTGCTGTAGGACACACCTTACAGGCATATTCTTCTACGTCCTCTTCTGACATCTTGCCTGCACTGTAAGCTCCAACTGCTTCAAACATACTGGAAAGGCTGGTCTTCTCTCCCTTAACTCTGCCGGCAAGCATAGGACCGCCGCTTACAAAGATAGTTGGGATATTGACTCTGGCAGCTGCCATTAGAAGTCCCGGTACATTCTTATCACAGTTTGGCACCATTACAAGAGCATCGAAAGCGTGTGCCATTGCCATGGCTTCGGTAGAGTCTGCTATTAAGTCTCTGGTCACAAGGGAATATCTCATTCCTGTATGTCCCATGGAAATTCCGTCGCATACAGCAATTGCCGGAAACACTATAGGGGTACCGCCTGCCATTGCAACTCCCATCTTAACTGCATCCACAATCTTGTCCAGATTCATATGACCTGGTACAATCTCATTGTAAGAACTGACGATACCAATAAGAGGTCTGCTTAGTTCCTCCTTGGTAATGCCTAGGGCATTAAAAAGCGATCTATGGGGTGCTTGTTGTATTCCTGTTTTCACTGAGTCACTGTTCATAGCAATACCACCTTTTCTTTAATTTGACGCTGTAATGTATAAAATTACGGTGTTTCCGTATATAATAACTTAATTTAAATAAAAAATCAATACAAAAATCTTTAATAAGATAACTTTAAGCAGGGGTTTAGTTAACATTATAATCTGCCCCTGCACTGATAAACATCTGGAACCCGCATAGTTACCTGAATGCAGTCATAAAAAGAAGTATCTACCAACAGGTATTAAAGCCACCGTTGGTAAATACTTCGTAATGTACTACTTTATGAAATTATTTTGAATTTTCTTCTGTTGCATATATTTCCACAATTTTTAATAAAATTTCAACAACTTTCTCCATAGACTGTACGGGAATGTATTCGTACCTGCCGTGGAAGTTACTGCCGCCGGTGCAGATATTCGGGCAAGGCAGACCCATATAGGATAACCTGGCACCATCCGTACCGCCGCGAATAGGAACAACAATAGGTGTTACCCCTAATTCCTCCATAGCACGCCTTGCATTATCAATTAAGTGCATATGAGGTTCAACCTTTTCTTTCATATTATAATAGGAATCCTTCACTTCAACTGCGAAAGTTCCTTCACCATATTTTTCATTAAGGTATTCTCCAATTTTTAAGAATCTTTCCTTCTTAGCTTCGAACTGTGCTTTATCATGGTCACGGATAATATAAACAGCTCTTGCAGAATCCACTGTTCCCTCCAGTGCATTTAACATATAAAATCCTTCATAATTCTCTGTATGCATAGGGTCTTCATGGGCAGGAAGCATATTCTGAAATTCCATTGCAAGCAGCAGGGCATTCACCATTTTGTTTTTGGCAGAACCAGGATGAATACTCCTACCTTGAATTTGTAACTTTCCGGATGCTGCATTGAAGTTCTCATACTCAATCTCACCTAATTCACCGCCGTCAACAGTATAGGCAAAATCCGCTCCAAAACCTTCCACATCAAAGAAATCAACACCTCTTCCTACTTCTTCATCCGGTGTAAAACCAATCTGAATAGTTCCATGCTCAATTTCAGGATGTGTCAGAAGAGTTTCAGCAAGAGTCATAATTTCTGCAACACCTGCTTTGTCATCTGCTCCCAAAAGAGTAGTTCCATCCGTTACGATTAAGTCTTTACCCTTGGAAAGAGTTAAACTTGGATAATCAATATCGTTCATTTTTATGTTCAGCTCTTTATTCAGTACAATTTCACCACCGTCATAATTCTTGATGATCTGTGGTTTAACATCTTTTCCGCTGATTGCATTGGAAGTATCCATATGGGATACAAAACCGATTACGGGAAGTTTTTTGCTTGTATTAGCCGGTATAGTAGCATACACATAGCAATTATCAGACAGTCTTACATTGGAAGCTCCGATTTCCTTTAATTCCTTTACAAGAATTTTTGCCAGATTTCTTTGTTTCTCTGTGCTGGGTACAGCCTCAACATCGTCTTGGGATTGGGTATCTACTTTTACATATTCTAAAAATCTTTCAATAACATTTTTCATAATTTTTCTCCATTCCTGCACATGTATTTTGTGCATCTGAATTTGTGCCGAGGATTTCGCAGGCACAAACTTGTGGCCAAACGTGTATTTCTTTCAACCTACACAGTTAATCTGAGATATTGCCGCTAAATTAATTGATACAAAGAGAGTCCTCTGTAAGCGGCAACCTTTCTTCTATTATTTTTACATAAAAGCTATTGATTCTGGTACAATCTATTGCTTATATGCATCTGTCTCTTAGGACAATCTGTCTGATGGACAATCTGTCTGATGGACAATCTGTCTGATGGACAATCTGTCTGTTAGACAGAGTTTAATAGCTGATATAACATCACACGTGTGCCTGTACATATTATAAAACCAATACAAGCATTCCAATTGTAATTATTACACCACCTAAAATGGTTTTGGCATTGAGAGGTTCACCGAGAAATAAAAATGCTAGAATCATAGTTATAACAACGCTGAATTTGTCAATTGGAACAACTTTGGAAGCATCTCCTATTTGCAGTGCTTTGAAATAGCATAACCAAGAAAGCCCCGTTGCTATACCGGATAAAATTAGAAATATCCAGCTCTTTTGTGTGATGTCCGGTATTTCTTTATACTTACCTGTTAGGAAAACTATAAGCCACGCCATGAATAGTACAACAATGGTTCTAATAGCTGTACCAACATTGGAATTCATGTTCTTCATACCGGTTTTCGCAAGGATTGAGGTTACTGCTGCAAAAAAAGCTGACAATAATGCGTAAAAAATCCACATTTTACTATCTCCCTTCTCTGTTCTATTGTATACAAAAGAGTTGAAATTCTCAAGTGTTTTTTGCTTGTAAAAAATAGGATTTACACTATCCTTATACTCTATTTTCTTTGACTCAAAATCATACAGTAATTGCTCCTAGAATACAGCCCTCAGTTTATTTTGCTACTTTTGCCGAGAAGCCAGAATATCCTTCTTTAAACACAGTCTTTAACCCTTGTATGCCATTTTTTTGCCAGCATTCCACCAAGTAAAACATTCCGCTCATACAGGCAAAATTTTCATAATAATTGCCATAAATAGCATCATATAAGTACTTGTCCTGTTCTTGCTTTTGCTATAGTTGATTCTAATTTCATCTTATCCCTTTCGTGTTATCCAAATCATAGATTTGATATTCTTAATCTGTAGTTGAAAATACTCCTTTACCTTCAACCTATCTCTTGTAAACTAAACTTCACTCTTTCCAATTGATAATAGGATAATACTCTATCATCATAAACATGAACAAATCCCAGTTTCTCTAACACATGCTTGCTTCGATAATTCCTATGTACCGTATCGGCATAAATTGTTTTAAGGTTCAATGTCTTAAAACCATATGTAAGAATAAGTCTTTCTGCTTCTGTACCATAACCCTTGTTTTTAACTTTATCCTCTGCCATTACAATGCTCAGGGTTGCACAAGCATTTATAGTATCAATACGTTTTAGCTGGATTTCACCGATTACAACATCATCACAGGCAATAGCAAAAAATACTCTGGAAGAATCCAATACCTTAAGTTCATAATACTGATCTGCTCTTTCTTCATTATATACATATTCTACTTCTGTCATCATCGGATCAGAAATGTACTTCTTATAGAACTCATGACATCTATCCCTTGTATATGGTAAAAGGGATATTTTCTCCTCTTGCATCCGCTCATTCTCCTTACACGTCAAATCATAAACTATCTTTCTATAATTCACATTGATTATATCAATCACCACTCACTACTTCTATAAAGGAATAATTGAATCAGCTCAATCATTCTTTGAGTTGTACTTTTTTTATTTTATTACCTATATTAAATTAATGTACTATACAGTATAATAATGTGTATATTACTTCATTTACATGTTAATTAATCATTATCTAAAGGAGGTATTTGATATGTTGTTTATCTTTCTTAATATCTGGATTTTTATTGCTCTTCCTCTATTAATGTCATTAGTATGCATATCTATGGACAGTTCAATTAGCGATAACAGGAATAAAAGTGCAGGTTATAGAACCAAAATTTCTATGAAATCCCAGAATAACTGGAATGTAGCTAACAGAACCTTTGGTTATTGTTCTTTAGTCATCGCCTTCTTAAATGTAGTGGCTGTTATTCTGACATATAAAGTACTGATTCCAAATAAACTTATTGATAACGGAGTTCAGAGCTTATACATTAATATACCAGTTTTTGTTTTAGGTTTTGCAGGGTCGATAATTTATACCGAGCTTAAATTAAAAAATAAAAAAAACCTATAAAAGAATAAAAATTGCAGTACACCGTAATTATAAATAATCTGTTCTGGGGGAAATTCTATGGATTTTACAAAACCAATTCATATTGCTTATTTCAGTGGTACCGGTGGTACCTCTCTGGTTGTTGAAGCATTAAAAAATTCTCTTCTCAGCAAAGGGCAAACCGTGACAACAACAGATGTAAGTAAAAATACCTGTAAAGAGTTGAATGATGATTTACTGATAATACTCTTTCCTGTATACGCCTTTAATGCTCCCAAACCTATCGAGAAATGGCTTAAACGTATACCGATAGTACATAATAAGGCTCATGCTGCTGTCATCTCCGTATCCGGAGGAGGTGAAATATCTCCAAATACTGCCTGTCGTATGAGAACAAAGGTGTTTCCACCGGTTAAAAGCATTACAAAAGGATTGTTATTAACTGGAGTGCGAAGATATCTCAAAGATTATTTCTTATAATTTATATATTTAATTATGTATTAGCCTGTTTATTTACAAGCTTATTATCAAAGGTATAAACAAAAGATAAGAAGAACACAAAAAGCTGAAGCGTAAAGATAACCAATCTTTCAGACAGACCCAGTATATTAAGCTGCATTCCCATACCTATGGGGTTAGTTGCTCCAAATATAGTTATAAGGAACGCTGTTAGAAGACAGATTCGTCCCAGAATTTTGAGCTTATCTTTTCTCAGATAACCAAGGGCAATTATAAAAGTCGAGAGAATAGTTGTAAATACCACTACCACCGTAACAATAATATGCATCATATTCTGAAAGTTCATTTCATTTTTATCACCTGTTAGAGGGAACAGGTTGTAACCAACAACTGTTGTAACTGCCATAACAGAGAACAGGATATAACCTATCCTGGTGACAAAATTATTTTCTTTCCAGGTTCGTAGAATCATACCTAAAGTAAATACCAGAAAACTTATTCCATAAATCAAGGTGAATACTCTTAATAGATTTGCATTGGGTGCACCATCTGCAGTCAGAGAACTAATATCTGTAGTTATAGGATTGTATTCCTTCCATAACATCTGTCCTAAAAATACATGCAGAAAATAAAAGAAAGCACTTATCATGCCTAAAGGCATAAGCCATTTTATAATTTTCATAACATTCCTTTCCATATTTAACATATCCTTCTCTTTCGATCACGTATTATTCCAATTGCTGTTTTTTGCTTTATGGAGTATTATACATCAGCTCTTACATAATAACTATCCTTACTTTTAATATTGGTTGATTTTTTATATTTTTAATAATTTAAGCTAAGCATTAAATTACAATATTATTTAGTTTCAAAAAAAGCGTAATCTTAGGAAAATCCCTTAATCACGCCTTTTGGTTAAATAATTTGTTATTCATTTATATAATTTTGTTATTCATTTATATGACATAAATTAATCTTTTCGCCATTACCAACGACAATAAATTCATAATTACAATTATCATTAATTTCAATCACTAATCTTTAATTTTTTAGTGAATATATGACTATTCACCCCTGCATCAATGGTCGCAATATAACGTATATAATCATTCATTGTTGTTTCTATAGCCTTTTCAGCTTTATGATACATTGGGTACTGAACGGCATTTTTCTGGATATCGCTGCCCAGCGTTATATATTTGATTTCTTCTTCATCTACCGGTGAAAAATTATTTATCTCATACTGATCTGCAGAAGTAAAACCAAAGAGAAGAATTCTATCATTTTCTCTGCCTGCAACTAGAAAAGATACCTTACTGTCCTCAATTCCTTTGGCAAGTTCACATAGGTCATAGATAACTGTTGTAGGTTTTAGAGTATTGATATCTACATTTGAGTCTTCTGCTAATTTACGATATTCATTAATTATAAATTCGCAGTCCTCTATCATTCCAATGTATCCAACGATGCAATCGTCGTTAAGAAATAATATTTTTTCATAATCTTCAGATGTTATTTCACTAGTTTCAAAATCAAGTGCAGTTCCATCACACTTTACAACTACTCTATTCATGTTTGCTACAGCCATTACTATACTCATCTTTATCTCCTTAAGTTACGCTGATCTTTCGCGATTTAAATTATAATCTATATCATTTATGATGTTTTCAATGGTTTCAATGTTTGCAGGAATCTTAATTTATATTCAGTTTATCTTTTAGATCTGGATATATTTTTAATATAATTTTCTTTTTATGATGGAGAAGCATTAATATAATATGTCTTAGAAAAGTAAAAAGCACAACTGCATCTATAATAAAGTAAAATGATGTTATTGTCTACAAAAAACTTAATTAATACAACTTTCATATATCATTTATACAACAGAAGTACTTTCCGTAGTCAAAAATTACATGCTCTTGTATGAGATAATCCACGTTACTGATTGCATAACTAAAAAAACGCAATCCCTGGAAAACCTTGATTCTCCTTAGATTGCGCTCATATTATTCTTTGATATTGTCGTTACACTCTCTTTAAGTATTCGCCAGTTCTTGTATCAATACTGATCTTGTCACCTTCTTCTACGAATAAAGGTACATAAACAGTTGCTCCGGTTTCAACTACGGCAGGCCGAATAACTGAGGCTCGATAGCAAATACTTGTCCGTTATGGGAAAGCATCTTAACCATATCGTTCTCTTTAACGAACTTCAAAGAATCTCCAACGGAATCCTCATTAAGACCAAACTGATCAAATGTGTTTACATCCATGAAGTTATAAAGCTCTCCGTCATTGTATAAGTACTGCATATCGGAACGTTCAATGTGAGCCTGTGGACACTTCTCAGTAGGTCTGAAAGTTCTTTCGATAACTCCACCATTCTTAATATTTCTAAGCTTTGTACGAACGAAAGCAGCTCCTTTTCCGGGTTTTACATGCTGAAATTCAATTACCTGGTAAACATTATTATCTAATTCGATAGTTAAGCCATTTCTAAAATCGCCTGCTGATACCATAAATGATATTTTCCTCCTTAAATTAACTACACTATAGTTTATCTTATTCAACAATTTTTTTCAACTATTTTTTATAAAAGCGTAAAAAAACATACAATTAGAACGATTTCGTATTTTCGCTATTTTACCATTGATAATATAGCATCAATAGCCAACAGATAACCTTTCAGCCCAAGACCCACTATCTGACCGGTACACACAGGAGCCGTTACAGATACATGCCTGAATTCTTCCCGTTTATGGACGTTAGATATATGTACCTCAATAATTGGCACAGTAATAGATGCCAGCGCATCTCTTATTGCATAACTGTAATGAGTAAACGCACCGGGGTTAATAATTATACCCTGTGTCCCGTCAAAATATGCTTCCTGAATCCGGTCAATAATATTGCCTTCCGTATTGCTCTGAAAGATATCAACAGTTATGTTCTCACTTATTCCTTTTTCCTGTATGAGGGACTTTAGATAACTGTAATCTTCAGCTCCGTATACGGATTTCTCCCGAATACCCAAAAAGTTCAGATTGGGACCGTTAATAACCAGCAGTTTCATTGTAACTGTTCCTCCTGTTTGCTCTTTACATTAAATACTTTCCAGAATACTGTTAACCACTTCTTGCAGATTCTTACTCTCTGTTACTATCTTTACATGTGCTGCAGCTTCATAGAGGGGAAGTCTGTAGTCATATAAGGCATCCATTTGATTGGAGCCATCCTTATCAACCAGCAAAGGTCTTGTCGTATCGCTTTTTAACCTTGCTGCCAATACTTCTTTGGAGGCATCCAGGTAAATGACCGTTCCAAGCTCTTTTAACAAATCAGCATTTCCAGGTGTTATGGGCAGTCCTCCTCCCACGGATAGAACCGTTCTCTGCAGAATACCGACAAAATCTCTGACAGTTTCTGTCTCCATACGCCGAAACACTTCTTCTCCCTGGGTTTCAAATATTTTGCTGACCGGTTGCCCCTGCTTCTGTTCGATATACTTGTCCGTATCCATAAAATCATACCCAAGTCTCTTCGCCAACTGTTGCCCTGCTGTTGTTTTTCCGCAGCCCATAAACCCTATCAGTATTATATTATTCATACGTTCTCTTTCTATATAAATAGAATATTAGTTCACTTCTCCTCCAGGGACAAAAAGCTTGAATAAATGACCCTTTATCCCTGGTAAAATCATAAAACACAATTCAATTCATATATTTTTTCATTTTTTATGAATATATTTTCTCTTTTTGTGAAAGTGTTTATAAAAGAACAACACGATTTTCTCCAGATAACGCTTAAGAATTATCTGAATTTCTATATCCTTCCCGACAGGTTTAACAAAATAACTCTTAAGACCTGCCCTTCTCGCACCGTACACATCCGTGAACAACTGATCCCCCACGAATACTGTATTCTTCAGATTAGTTCCCAGAACCTTAACACCTTTTAGATATCCAGCTCTGGCAGGTTTATTTGCTTTAAATACATAGCTTTGATGGAGATCCTTATTAAATCGCTTTACTCTTTCTTCACTGTTATTGGATATAAAACAGACTTTAAAGCCTAAATCTACTAATTCTTTTATCAGTTTCTTAGCTTTATCATCTGCATCTTTCCCATGTTCAACAAGTGTATTGTCTATATCGAATAGAATCCCTCTGTATCCTTTCTTATAAAGGTCAGCGTAATCTATTGAATAAGCGGAATCCGCAGATTCATCCGGATAAAAAATATGAATCATGTTATCCTCTCTTTCCGATTTCAGCAATTGGTAATTTCCCATTGCTTTTCTCACAATTATATCAGATATGAATAGTTGTTGGCAAGACTCCTATTACGTTATATTCAGGTTGTGAAGCTATTGTACATAATATTCATTTGCAACCATAAAAATGGACAAATGAATCCAGGCTGGAATTCAATTCGTCCATTTTTAAAGGTCCTATTATATCTATTTCTTGCGAATATTGTTAACTGCATTTCGAATCGGTAATATAAATGGTGAAGAAACTGATAATTCATCTATTCCCATATCAATAAAAGTTTCTGTCATAGTAAGATCAGCACCAAGTTCACCGCAGATTCCTACCCAGCAGCCCTCTTTATGTCCATTGTTAATTACCATTTGTATCATTTTAAGAACTGCCGGATGGCAAGCGTCATAAAGGGAATCCAGTTTAGGGTTCTGACGGTCAATTGCCAATGTATATTGTGTCAGGTCGTTTGTACCGATGCTGAAGAAACTCACTTCTTTAGCCAGAACATCGCTTTCCATAACTGCCGCAGGAGTCTCTATCATAATACCCTGTTCTATTATACCATAAGCGATACCCTGTTCTGTAAGTTCCTTCTGTACCTCGCTTACAATGGCTTTAATCTGTCTTACTTCCTCTACAGATATTATCATAGGATACATAACAGATAGCTTTCCAAATACACTTGCTCTTAACAAAGCTCTTAGCTGGGTTTTAAAGATATCAATTCTGTCAAGACATATTCTGATGGCTCTGTAACCCATGGCTGGATTTTCTTCTTTCTCCAGATTAAAATAATCAATCTGTTTATCTGCTCCGATATCCAATGTACGAATTATAACCTTCTTACCTTCCATCTTTTCAAGAACACTGCGATAGGCATTGAACTGCTCTTCTTCTGTCGGATAAGTATTTTTCTCAAGATATAAGAATTCACTTCGAAACAGACCCCTTCTGCATCATTTTCAAGCACAGCGGATACATCCTCAACACTTCCGATGTTGGCATAGAGATTTATCTTTCTTCCGTCTAAGGTCTTTGTCTCCTGTCCTTTGAGTTTCTGTAAGTTTCTGCTGCTCTCAATATCTTCTTGCTGTTTCTTTTTCATCTCAGCTAGTATTTCATCATTAGGTTCTATAATCAGAGTACCTGAATAACCGTCCAGAACCGCCATTTTACCGTTTAATTCTGGAATAGCCGGTATACCTGTTAGTGCAGGTATATTCATAGTCCTGGCTAAAATTGCTGTGTGAGAATTCACAGACCCCAGTTCTGTAAGAAATCCGAGTATCTTTGATTTATCCATTTGTACTGTTTCGCTGGGGGATAAGTCTTTTGCCAGAATAATAGCCGGTTCATTCCAGGTATCTTTATTCGTTTGTTTGTTTAATAAGCAGGAAACTATCCTTTCAGAAATGTCCTTTATATCAATAGCTCTCGCTTTAAAATATTCATCTTCCATTTCAGCAAACATTTGGGAGAAGTTTTCACCTGTTTGATGAACTGCATACTCAGCATTTACTTTTTCCTGGGATATCATATTTAACACAGAGTCGATATAATCATCATCTTCTAACATCATAGCATGTACTTCAAAAATGGCTGCACTCTCTTCACCTGCTTCTTCTAAAGCTTTTTGAGAAAGTACCTGAAGTTCTTCTATTGCTTGCTCTTTGGCCTGTCTAAAGCGTGTGATTTCCTTATTCTCATCCTCAATCTGAACTTTTTTTATTATCTGTTCTTCTTTTTCGTAATAAAAAATTTTGCCAATGGCAATACCATTATAAATTGACTTTCCACTATAACTTTTCATCTATCAGCCTTTCATAATCCGTATTTGCTGCAATTTGCAGATATCCTATAAATTTGCTTTAAAATATTCATCCAGTCGCTCTATTGCCACCTCTTCATCTGTTCCTTCAGCAGTAATTGTTACGGTGGCAGCATTTTTTACTCCTAATGACATAACCGCCATAAGTTTTTTTAAGTCAGCGGTTTTTCCTTCTGTTTCAATTGTAACAGCTGCGTCCAGGTCTTTTACAAGCTTAACAAGCTGACCGGCAGGTCGTGCATGGATTCCTATTGAGTCTGTTATTACATATTCAAATTTTTTCATTTTAAATTCCTAACATAGTATTTACTATGCCCGCTTTCTAGGCGGCCTTTCTTATAGTCAATAAATTTTTAGTTAAATATAACTTTCTGTCTTCCTATATATTCTTAAAACAATTATCTCCTAATAAGTGCTATCCTGTATACAAACAGCTTATTATATTGAATAAAAACTTTTCTATTCAGATAGTTCATAAAAGCTTAGACATTACTTTTCATTATCATAATATATCAAAATACTCATGCTAACCTAAGCCAAACACCCTCAGTCTTCAACTAGATTACTGCCGTTAGTCTGAATCACATTCTTATACCAATCAAAACTTTTCTTTTTATATCTATTCAAAGTACCTGTACCATCTTCATTACGGTCCACATAGATAAAGCCATATCTTTTCTTCATTTGAGCCGTTGAGGCACTCACTACATCAACACAACCCCAGGAAGCATAGCCCATGACAAGTGCGCCATCCTCCAGTGCCTTTTCAACTTCTATCAAATGATCTCTCAGATATGCTATCCGATAATCATCTTCTATCTTATATTCACCATTTTCAAGCTTAATTAACTCATCCGTTGCACCTAGTCCGTTTTCTGCAATGAACAATGGCTTCTGATATCTGTCATAGAAATAATTAAGGGTATATCTTAATCCAACAGGATCAATCTGCCACCCCCATTCGCTTTCCTCCAGATAAGGATTGCTTACACCTGAGGTCAGATTTCCTTTTCCTTTTTTGTACTGGGAGATATCAGCAGCAGTACATTTACTCATATAGTAGCTAAAAGATATATAGTCAACGGTATTGGTGAGAATCTCCTCATCTTCCGGTTCCATTTCAATCTTAATGTTCTTTCTTTCCCATAGCTTCTTAATATAGGAAGGATAATAACCTCTTGCCTGAACATCCGCAAAGAACATGCAATCTCTGTCACCCTTCATCATTGCAATCATATCCTTTGGATGTGGTGTCATTGGATAATTCAATGCACCAAGCACCATGCATCCCATCTTAGCATCCGGTATTATTTCACGAAGCAGCTTAACACCCAAGGCACTGGCAACAAATTCATGATGGGCGGTTTGATACATATCCTGTTCTGTATACTCTTCTTTTGGTGTGAGAACTCCCGCACCCATAAATGGAAAATGTCTGACTGAATTTATCTCATTAAAGGTCATCCAATATTTCACTTTATCCTTATATCTGTGAAACACAGTTCTGCAATATCTTTCAAAGAAACTTATTAACTTTCTATTTCTCCAGCCGTTATATTGTTTTGCCAGATGTAGTGGTGTTTCATAATGAGAAAGTGTAACCATAGGCTCAATGCCATAGAAAAGGCAGGTATCAAAAACTTTATCATAGAACACAAGCCCTTCTTCGTTTGGCTGCTCCTCATCCCCATTAGGAAAAATTCGGCTCCAGGCTATAGACATTCTTAATACTTTAAATCCCATCTCTGCAAAAAGTCTGATATCCTCCGGATATCTGTGATAAAAGTCAATACCTGTTAGTTTCAGATTATCTGCTGTGGGTTCTTCTGTTATAGGGCCCATAACCCCCTTAGGCATAACATCCTGAATGGATAAACCTTTTCCACCCTCTGAGTAAGCACCTTCGCATTGATTTGCTGCAATGGCACCTCCCCATAAAAAGTCTTTCGGAAAACTCATCGTGAAGATACCTCCTTTCTACTACAACGCAGTATTTAATCTACAATTTTGAATTTTGTATCTTCTTATTAAGGTAAAATAGTAATAAAATCATCCTTTGCTTTAACAGTACCTTTATCAGTTGCAAGCACCTCCAGAAAATCCTCTGTATTACTAACAATTATCGGAGTCGTTATATCATATCCTGCTTTTTTGATACCATCCATATCAAATTCCAGCAGTAACTGTCCCTTGGTAACTCTTTCGCCTTGTTTTACTTTTGTTTCATAATATTTTCCGCCCAGTTCAACTGTATCGATCCCTACATGAATCAGTATTTCAACACCTTCATCACTAACAAGTCCAATCGCATGCTTTGTATCAAATACTGTCTCAACTTTCCCGTTAACAGGCGCATAAACCTTGCCTTCCACAGGAAGTATAGCGGCACCTTTTCCTAAAATCCCCTGGGAGAAGGCTTCATCAGAAACCTTAGACAGACTAATTGTCTGACCACTTAAGGGTGCACCAAGTACTAATTTTTCTTTTATAAGAGGTTTTACTTCCTGGTTATTTTCTGCTTTTACTTCGTCTGCTTTCACTTCAACGGGATCTTTAAATCCTAGAATCAGAGTCGCAATAACTGTTACTACCATGGAAATCAGTATTGTAATGCAAGCATTGATAAGGTTCATAAAACCCTCACCGCCGATATAAACCGGAAGTGCCAGAAGACCTGCAGTAGTTGATGAAAATGTATGGATTCCAGTTATACCTGCATAAAGGCCTGCACAACCGCCACCAATCATTGCTGCATATAACGGCTTCTTATATTTTAAGTTAACACCATAAAGGGCAGGTTCTGTAATACCCATTAAACCGGTAAATCCAGCAGAAATACCTAACTGTTTGAGTTCTTTGTTCTTAGATTTTAATCCCACTACGATAGAGGAAGTTCCCTGTGCAATATTAGATGCTAACATACCAGGTCCTAAGATTGTCCCATAACCTAAGGTTGCATACTGAATTGACTGAATGGGAGCAAAGCAGTAATGCATTCCGGTCATAACAAAGAAAGGACATAAAGTACCCATAATAAGAGGAATTACCCAACCGGCATAGTCATTCAAGAAATTAAATCCGACTGCTAAAATCTGTCCGATCAAGTTACCGATAGGACCTGCAATAAATAAAGCGATTAAACCGGTAAGGATAATGGTAATCAGAGGTGCCAAGAACACCTTGACTGCATGAAAGGAATATTTATTAGCAATAGGCTCTATCTTTGATTGTACCCATACGATCAAAAGAATAGGGATTACACTTCCGCCATAAGAGATTGCTAAAATAGGTAAAAATCCAAATATGGTAAAGTACTTTAAACTAATGGTATTACCATTAAATATGTTAATAATCAATTCCTGTGCTTCTATGCCAGTAAAGCTGGAATGAAGTAATACACCGGCTAATACTGCCGCAATATAGGGAGAACACTTGAAGCGTTTAGCTGCTGAAATAGCCAGAATAAAAGGCATAAAGGTAAACAGCGCATCAGCAAAGGCAAAGAATACTTTATAAGTATTACTGTCGTTCGTTATAACTCCCAGTACCACGCATAGTGCTAATAAAGCTTTGATCATACCTGATCCGGCTAATGCAGGTATAACCGGTGTAAAGATTGCGGTTAAGGTTCCAAAAAAGCTGTTAATTATTCCTGTCTTTTCAGCTTCTCCGCTGGGTTCAGCATTATCATCAAAATGTCCGAGCTTTTTAATCTCCTCGCAAACATGGCTTACATCCGTGCCAATGATTATCTGAAACTGTCCGTTTTTCGTAACGGCACCTTGTACTCCTTTCAGATTCTTAATAGCTTCTACATTTGCTTTCTTTGAATCTTTTAATTGGAAACGAAGACGTGTCATACAATTTGTAACAATAATTATATTTTCCTGTCCGCCGACATATTTTAAAATTTCAGCAGCTAAGTTCGTATAGTTCATAATATCCCCTTTCGTGAATATCAAATCTTCCATTTGATATTCCTGAATCTAGTAAATAGACAGTCTTTTTTTCTGAATGTCCAATCTATGATTGATTATTCGTTAATCTTTAAATCTATATAAAAAGACCCGGAAGATAACAGCTCTTACAGTAAATTCTAAAATTTACCCTGCTATTCTCTCCGGGTCTTGCTGAACCTAATCATAACAATCCCTAAATCAATTGTGCAATTCTTTCACGCTTATATATTCATTACATCATATTCAAACAGCTAATCCACTTTATTAACCACTCTTGAAATATGTATCGTTAAATATAGCAGCTCGTCCGAACTTAATACATATCTGAATTTATCCTTTATAAATCTGCTCACTTCCAAAACACATTCATATTCCTTCTTGTATTTATTAATTACCAACTCCAGAACATCCTTATCCCCTTCCGGATAATTTGTGTTGTTTAGAATTCTCTGTGCAAAGAATTTTAAATGAGTTATATATCGGTAATAATTTAAGGAATTCTCATCGTATTCTATCTTGAAATAATCTTTCACAATATTGGAGACTTCCTGCATTATTTCAGTTAACTTAATGGCTGTAGCCTTCCCCTCACCGATTTCTGCATTCACAAAATGTAAGGCAATGTGTGCAGCTTCATCTTCCGGTAATTGAATTCCGGTATTCTCTTTAATCAGCTCCAAGGCAGATATCCCAATGGAGAATTCATCTTTGTAGAATCGCTTGATATCATAAAGGAGTGGGTTTCTGACATAGATACCGCCTCTGGCATTCTCAATTGCATTGGATATATGGTCCGGTAAGGAGATGTAAATGGTATCTACCAGTTTTTTGCCATATTTTACTTTGGCATCTTCAATTATCTGCTGGGAATACAAAATGCATTCCAAAGAAATATTATTCACCAACTCTACAAACTGATTAATTACCTTATCATCTGTGGGAGCAAATTTCTTTTCTATTTTAGCTTCATCAACCGTATCACCCCTGGCTTTTTGAAATCCCAAACCTGAACCCAGCAGCACATATTCCTGCTGTTTCTCATTCCTTGCCACTATTGAATTATTATTTAAAATACGTACTATCTTCATAATCTGCCTACTTTCTGTCCAACTATATTAGCGTCAGAGGGTGGTAATTAAGTTTAAACTTAATCCAGCTAATATTCTTCTTAATGTAAAACTTAATAAAATAAAAAAAAGACAAGAAATACACCTATGGATGTAAGTCTTGCCTGATTGAACAGTAACAAACTTTGAATGTAAAGTTATTATAATAGAATTATAAAGCTTTTACCATTGACACTTCTCATAAAAATAATATTGAATTTTTGTATACATTTCACACAACTTCTAACAAAATATTCTAGCACATCAGCATCAATAACTACCTTCTTTAAACTTCCTAATTAATTTTATTGTATATTTTACTTTTCATATCATTAATATAATCAACATTAAAAGATAGGCACACTTAAGACGTGTCTGCTAATGTTTGCACTGCCCTAAATAATAAACATTGATTTTTTGTAATGTATGGTATAAATAATCTTTCCATGTTAAAATAAAAGCTAAATTCATAGATGATTAATGAAGATCTCTGTCCTATAGATTATATAAGGCATTGATTACAATATTGAACCGGAGGTTACTATGACATTACATGTGTTAGAAAATGATGAATTAACTTTAAAAATTCACGAAACAGGTGCAGAGTTGACTGCAATATCCGATAGAAAAACCGGAAAGGATTATTTATGGGATGCAGACCCTGCCTTTTGGAAGCGTTCCTCTCCTGTTCTTTTCCCTTTTGTGGGAAGCTTAAAGGATAAAAGCTATAACTATAAAGGTATTGACTATCCTATGTCACAACATGGTTTTGCCAGAGATATGGATTTCCGTATTTCTGATAAAAATGAGAATTCTGTTACTTTTACCTTAGAATCCACAGAAGCTACATTGAAAGTGTATCCTTTCCCTTTTACTCTTAACATTAAATACACCTTAACTGCAAGAGAAATTGAGGTTGCCTGGGAGGTTAAGAATACCGGTGATGATACCATGTATTTCTCAATTGGTGCACATCCTGCCTTTTTCTGTCCCATAAACGAAGAAGACCATCAGGAGGACTACTATTTATCCTTTGATAATAAAGAACCCCTAACTGTAACCAAAATCAATGAGCATGGACTGACCGTAACAACTAAAGAACCTTACTTACTCCATACAGATCAGGGGATTCTGCCTGTCACTTCCCATCTTTTTGATGAGGATGCTCTTATTATTGAAAATAACCAGTCTCATAAAGTATCCCTCTTAAAACCAGATAAAACTCCTTATGTAACCGTAGCCTTTGATGCACCTCTGTTCGGTCTCTGGTCACCTGCCGGTAAAAATGCACCTTTTGTATGTATTGAACCCTGGTACGGAAGATGTGATTCCAATGATTTCAATGGTTCCTTGGAAGACCGAAAGTGGGGAAATAAATTAGAGGTTAGCAAATGCTTTAATGCGTCATATACTATAACAATCGAGTAAAATGGAGTTAAGATGAGAATCCCTGTTATAGGTGTTACTCCCCACTATGAACCTGATAATAATAAGCTTTGTATAGCTTCTATGTACCTGGAAGCTATTTTGGATGCGGGTGGTGTTCCTCTCCTGCTTCCCTTAAAAGCAAATGAAGAAGCACTAAAGACAGCAGTTTCGGTTTGTGATGGTTTCCTTTTCACAGGAGGACCAGATATCGATCCCTTCCGCTTCGGAGAAGAAACCCTTGAGGAATGCGATGTAGTGTACCCTGACAGAGATCAAATGGAAGAAACTATCTTTAAGCTTGTAATTGCTACCGGTAAACCTGTATTTGGTATCTGCCGTGGAATACAAGTACTTAATGTATTCTTTGGCGGTACCTTGTTTCAGGATATCGCAGCACAATACCAACGAGATTTAAATCTATGCCATTCTCAGAAATCCGGTCGTACTGTACTTTCACACAGTGTAACAATCGAAAAAGATTCTCTGCTTTACGATATTCTTCAAGAAGACACCTTAATGGTAAACAGCTTTCATCATCAGGGAATTAAAGATGTAGCCCCTGATTTGGATGTAGCTGCAAGATCGAGAGATGGACTGGTAGAAGCAGTATATCTAAGAGACCACCCATTCTTTCTCGCTGTTCAATGGCATCCGGAGCATCTCTTCCGTGTAAATGAGGGTGCTAAGAAGCTGTTCACTGCTTTTGTGAATGCCAGCCGATAATTATTTACTCAAGAATAACCAATACTGCATTAGATAAATTTCGCTTAATATGTACCTGATACATGTGTCAAGATAAGGCAAAGGAATGAGGCGTAGCTGTTCCATTAACAAGTATGCTACGCCTACCTATCACCAAACAGATTCAGCATAAATAGTACTGGTAATTCACTGCACACTTTCTTTTTTCTTTCTCCCAACGAAAATCAAATAGCAAACATAAAATTCTGCCATACTAAAGGGTAGTATCATAATAGATATCTTAATCCATAACTGTCTACCAATTTCCCAAATGCCATATTAAAGGCAATGTCAAATAAAGTAGCAAGACTTATAACAGCGCCTGTTGCTGTTGCTATCCTGTCTTCCTCATAGAACAGACGTATCATAAGTACCAGAGTAGGGTAAAGTATTGATATCCCAAGGCCGGACAAGCTTAAGAGAATAATTCCCTGTTTACCTGAAAGAATCCCTGCAATATAACTTAATGTACCCAAGGCTCCAAAAAGCCGGAGCTGCCATAATACTCTTATACGATACTTTCTTCTTATCTTCCAGCCTGACCTATAATTATCATAAAGCTTATAAATACGACTGCTTTCTTTCTCATGGCTTCGCAGTTCCGTCCTTTTCCATATCTTCTGCTATTTCCAGCAGAAAGAGGATTGCCAGTGCCTGTCCATAGGGCATGGAGCGAATTGCTATTTCTTTATAGAACTGCTTGTTAACTCTTCCCATTGCAGTTCCGTAGGAGACTTGGTTAACGATACCCTCTTCGGTAATATTTTGAAGTATCGGTTCCAGGGCTTTGTATGCACAGTTTTTATAACTGTCGTCAATAAGGTCAAGATGAACAGCCTTTAGGATCCCATAAGCAAACCCACAGGTAGCACTGGTTTCTGTATATGAAGTACTATCATCTATTAACGTATGCCACATACCACTTGCTCCCTGGTATTTTCCCAAGGCTTCCACCTGCGCTTTTAATGCTTCCAGAAGGAATCGCCGGATGCTGCCTTCGCAATCCACCATATTTAAAAATTCCGGGATTGCAATTGTCACCCAGCAATTTCCCCTTCCCCACAAAGCTTCAACAAAATTATGGTTGCCATTAAAGGTCCAGCCATGATACCATAAGCCGGTTTTTTTATCTGCCAGATATTTTATATGTAATAAAAACTGATATTTGGCTTCTTCTATGTATTCTGGTTTATCGGAAATCCTTCCATAATTAGCAAGAAAAAGTACTGTCATTACAAGTGTATCATCCCAGAGTTCCTGATCATTTAAGGTGTCAGAAGTAATGTGCTGAAAGCCTCCTTCTTTGGTTTTCGGCAGTTCTGTCATTATCCACTCTGCCCATTCAGCACAGACAGTGTGAAACACAGGGTTGCCTGTATATTCAGCTGCATATGATAAAGTCAGCATCGGTGCACAGGTATTAATATTCTTAGAAGGAAGCCCGCTGTCAATACGCTCGTTGTAATATTTCAAAATCAACGCCAGGTATTTCTCTTCTTTCGTTTTCTCAAACAGCTTCCAAAATCCAAAAAGTCCAATACCCTGTGTCCATTCCCAGAATCTATATCGTGTAATATCGTCCCCAGCCAGATTTTTAGATTTCATATTTGTCAGAAAATCCATATCATCCTCATAGAGCACTTTTTGAAAACTTTCTATTAGCACATTTAATTTTGACTGTATTAATGTATCTTCCTTCAGCATGGAATTTATCCTTTCATCTGTTTCCTTATTTATATACTTAGGGTGTGTTTGAAAACTCATTGCACCGTTCTGAACGTCCCACTTTGCGGTATCCTGCGTTGCGATTTTGGGAACGTAGGCACCACTACGCTCCCAAAATCGCGCCTTGTCTCCCACAAAGTAGAACATTCAGCTCGGCGCAAGCAGTTTTCAAGCACGCCCTAGTTTTATGAACTTCAGTATAGCAATTTATTGCACCTAAAACTATGCTTCTTTTGCGTAATTTGGCTTTTATATTGCATTTATTGCTTTTTTACAATATACTGATTCTAAGAATTTTAATCACACCTTAGAACCTTATTTGAAAGGAACTGAAATAATGCTGTTAGATAATCTGATTCTTTATGAAAAATGTCATCTGGTAGAAATAAACAATCCAGAAGACCCATTTTTTTATTTCTTTGATTATGATGACCGTTCCTATAGTATCAATATGGAATTTCAGCATTTCCACAGGTTTTACGAGCTTTGCATCCTGCTTGACCAATCTGCGGACCATATCATAGAAGGTGATATTTATGACCTGCAATTTGGTGATATTGTAGCTTTAAAACCTTCCCTGTTACATAAGACTCAATATCCCCATGGTACTCCTAAGAAACGCCTTATTATTAATTTCAAACTGCCAATGGAACTGGAGGGTATTGCAAAGGATCTTGCCGTTTTATTCTCTATTTTTGAAAAAGCCGTTCCCATTTATCGTTTCGAAGGCTCATATAAAGAGGATCTCTTCAAAACTCTTAATGATATATTCATACTATCAAAGAAAAGGACCTCCATTAACAATTTGCTGATCCATACGAAATTCATGGAGTTCCTGACAAAGATCTATCTCTATCAGGATCAGAATATTTATGTAGTACATTCTTCTGCGGATAATCTGACTAACAAGATATACTCTATTACCTCTTATATCCATGAACATTATGGCGACTCTTTGTCACTTGATTTCTTGTCTTCCCGGTTCTATATCAGCAGTTATTACTTGTCCCACCAATTTAAAAAGATTACCGGTTTTACTTTAAACAGTTATATCCAGATGACAAGAATAAGAAACGCCCAGCAGCTGCTTCTTTCTACTGATACCAGGATAACGGATATTTCGGAAACCTGTGGGTTTGCCAGTTTCTCGCAGTTCAACCGCACTTTTCGAAAGTACTGTGGTCTTTCTCCTTCAAAATATCGAACGGACAAGGATGCGAAGGCTATGGTTTCGTTTCGTGTTACAGAATAATAATGATTTAAAAGCTGATTTAAAGGTCAAAGGCTAAGTTGCTTACAAGGGGACGGCAATTTACACCAAACAGAAAGATTCATGGGCAGATTCCAATGTATAAGAAGTGCAAATCGCCTGTTTACTGGTGGAAACAGGGCTTTCGGCTTATAAATTTTAGTATTATAGTATTTTTGCTTAAATCGGATTCTGTCTTTTAAAACGGAAAGTCTTTATTTCAAATGGCTTGAGGATAAAGGAAAATTTATTTTCCTTTGCTTTAACTTTATGTTCCATAGAACTTAGTTCTGCATTATTTTGGAATTCAGTAGTATTTATAGGTTTAGCAGTACTTATAAGCTCAGCAGCACTTATTAGTTCAGAAGTACTTGTTGGTTCATCAGCATTTATGGGCTCGTTAGCACTTATTCATTCAGCAGTATTTATGTAATTGGCTGTACTTATAATTTTGGTATTTATAGGTTCGATAACATTTTTTAGGTTAGTATTACTCATGAGTTCAGCTGAACATATGGATTCTGCAGAATTTAAAAATTCAATAATTTTTGCAGGTTCTGGGGGACTTATTATTTCACTTGAAATTATATCTTCTTCCATGAGATTACATTCCGTTACCTCCCAGGAATTAAGGAGTGGAGATGTTATACTGGTGTTACTCCGTCTGCCGTATGCTTCATATATTCTAAGAATTATATCCTCTGATGCCTCTGCCTTTTTTACAGTATCAAGGATTACATTCTCAGAATCTGTTGAAAATAATGACCAGGCTTTCCTGCTGCCTGTTTTTAGTTGGTTAACTTCTCTTGTATAAAGCGGGCAGTTCAGATCATAGGCATTCTGTAGTACCCTTCCTTTTCTGTAATCACCCAGATGCGGTAATAGGGAATATGTAAATATATGAACTTCTTTATCATCCTCTGGGTTCGGATATATACCGGATTTTATCAGGGTAATTCCTATGACAGACTCATGAATGTCATAGCCGTATTTGCAGTCATTTAGTACCGCTACTCCATAATCCGCTTCAGAGATATCCGCCAACTTATGAGCACATGATTGTCTGTATTCCAGATGTTATCAGCACCTGTCTGAAGGCTTAAGGCTGCAGTCTTTCCTTAAAGTCCTTAGACAGAACAATCTCTGCCTGAAAACAACAATGGAGATCTTTACCTCCCCAATAATGCCACCTGGGAAATCACTCCATTCACTGGTATCTGCTAGCACTGCCTGCCGTTCATAATATGCTACCTGCTTCATTTTAAACGCCTTAACAGGAGTTACCTTAGAATGACGTTGCTGCTTTAACAGCTCCAAGGCGATATTTATTCGTTTCATTTGATCTGATATCTGGCTGTCCAAACGCTCCATTCCCTCTGTCCCCCTAACTTTTCAATTTAAGAGTGATAGTCTTCTCACAGGGTGTATATTCATTCAGATATATGGTAAAACCTTCTGTATTTACCTCTTCCCCGGAGTAATGTCCTTTAAAGCTATGACTGCCAAAACCAGGTCCAAGTATAAACTGACTTCCATTATGCTCTATCTCCAGATAACCTGACTTTAATATCATATCGGATCCTTTTTCTGCTTTCATATACACTGTTTCATTTTCCAATATAGCACCGGAGGGGATGCAGATTTCAAATCTTAACGGCAGACCTTCCAGTCCTTCTGCCCGTATACCAAGCTCCAGTCCCTCTGATAATTCTCTTATGGTCACTGTCATTTTGATTTCACTGCTTTTCAGGATTTCTCTTTTTGTGTGGTCCATTTTCCACCAGTCACTGGTACCGGAATAATTCTTAAAAGGTTGGTAATACCAGCCCTCAGCTACAGCTGTAAGAATATATTCCCCTTCCTTTACTGTAAGGCTCTGAGGTATAAAGTTTCTGACAGAGCCGTAACTTTCTCCGATTTTAACATAGATTTGCGTATCTCCTGCTTTCATAAATAAGAAGGCACTCTTATTGTTAATTATGGTATAAGCAAACTTTTCAGTCTTTACCCTCATAACACCTGCTTCCTGATAGAATTTACGATATTCTGTCAGAAAGCCATAATCTTTAAATTGATAATTCATCATCTTATCATGGAGCATTAAAATATGAAGGCAATCCGGGGCAAGTCCTCCCCGTTCCATGTTGTCTTTGATCAGCTTATGGGCGGCTCTGTCAAAGATAGGGTCATAAGTAAGGCTGGTCATATAAAGGTATTGGTAAAAATATTTATCTGCATAATCAGACTTTCCCTGATCCTGTCTGGTTGAATTTTGTGTAAAGATGGTATCGTCCGGATCTATAAAGGTTAACATCATATGAAGATTTCGTATGGCATAACCCAGATATTGTTCATCCCTGGATTCTTCATACATAGCTATCATGGCATTGTTAACTACTGCATTGTAATTGCCCGTTGAACGCTCTGCATATTCTCCGTCTTCGTTACCGTCAATTCCTTCTAAAAGGTACTCACCGGCTCTTAATGAATACCGTTCTGCCTTCAAAGGTTCCTTAGTCAGCCCGGCTCCTTGCAGCAAGGCTGCACATATTGCCCACCTGTGATTAGGCGTATGAAACCCTCCTGATACTATGGTCTCTAAAGCTTTCATTAGAACAATGAAGTATTTATTTTGCAAGGTTTCTGTACTGTTATTCTTATCGTATTTGAGTAGAATTCGATAAGCTGCAATAAGTCGCTTAAAGCAAAAGGCGGTATCCGCGGCGGATTTGAAATTACAGGAGGGATAATCAAATCCCCCATCTTCCCTCTGGCAGTTAATTACGAAATCCATCGCCAGATTTATAGCCTTTAATACTTCTAGTCGTCAGTACATATATCGTCGGCTTTGCTTCAATAATATCTCCCCTAAGGCCGCCAAAATCTGGCCTTCCAGATACCTTCACCTGATTCTTTAGAAAATCTGATACTCTCTTATCCGCTGAACGGACAATATGCATTTTATATCTTTCCATTGTTACAACTCTCCTATATCTGCATGTCTCGTATTCTTTCTATCTGCTTCATTAACTCTCTTCTGGTATGGAATCAGATAACTGCTGCCAGGGCATATCCAACACCTGTTATTGCAAATGACTCCCTCAAAGTGGATACAGGGTTTATACCTTCCAGCAACTCCCTGTCCATTATAACCCCTCCACCCGCTCAATGAAAATAGGGTTTGTTATTGCCATATTGGTACAATCACTTTCTGCCTGAAAGATTATCCAGCGAACCTCCTCCAGGGAATAATCAGAAAGCGTAAAGCTGTAATCAAAGCAGCCCTTTGTACTTCTCGTTTCTTTCAGTGATATCACCTCTTTGGCATTACCGTTTCTAAATATATTTACCCGTTCCAAGGGTCGGTTTGCCAGAAGTTTAAGGTTAATATCGGCTGTTCTTTCATGTAATTGATATGTACCACCAGGATATATCCCTTCAATATCCGGTATCAGTACAGGTCCGTTAGTGAGATAACTCCTACCTTTTCTAAGACTGTCAAGTAAATTAAACTCGGTCTTCTCCCCAGTCAGATGAACATAAGTCCTGACTCCTCCGCTGCCAAGATTACTCTTAGCCCATTTTTCGAATATTGTCAGTTCTTTCTTACAAAGACCGAGAAAACTCTCTGACAGAGGAAGTATACCCTCCGGCAGTTTAAGACTGCCATCTCTTATAAGTTTTTCCAACCATCGTAATTTACCGTATATCTGCGTGTAGTCATTGGCAAGAATATTGTGGGTATCGCTGCCTGCTGTAGCAGGCAGATAGATTCCCTGCTCCAACAATTCCAGCCAGAAGTGAAAGGCCTTATCGTTGGTAGTTCCCGGATACATCGGATTGGATCCGTTCCAGATTTCCATCGTATCAAAGCTGGTAATTATATCGTTATAAGCAGGGTTCCAGCTAATGGCTCTGCTATGGTCTCTTGGATGATTTATCTGCGATATGCCTCCGGCTTCTTTGATCCAATCTGTTATCCGGATAAATTCTTCTCTCAGGTATTTATCGTTTCTATGGTTATCATCCGGTATTTGATAAATAATATCTTCCTTTACACCCAGTGACATAACATGACCGTTTGAAGTGGATATCTCCTTTGATATCAGCGGAGTGAATTCCTCTGTTCTGGTTTGCTCCCATTCCCCATGATTCAAGATGTTGTGATGGTCGCTTAAAGCCCCAAAGGTCAGTCCTGATGCCCTCATAGACTGAGAAACCTCCAAAGGACTTTCCACTACAGGGTCTGTTCCGCCGTAAACCGGGCTGCTGTATATGCTGTGATGGTGCAAATCACCACTGTACCAGCCGTCATTTCTCAAGTTAATATTTGGTATAAGCTTTTGGGTTACTTCTTCCGTTTCACCGGCTTCTATTAAAAGTTTCTGATTATAAACCGGATATTCAGAACCTCTTGTGATTTCCAAATGGTATTGTCCGGCTGGAAAACTCTTGCTTAAGACGCCTTGATTATTGGTCATCTCCCTGTACATGCGCAATTCTCCATTACCCAGATAATTATCAGCAGCTTTTCCTTCACCAGAGAAAGGAAATAACTTAACCTGACAAAGGATTCCTTCTCCTTGTTCCCCTGCAATTTTTAGCTTAAGAATTCCTTCTTCTTTCTTTCTCGGCCCTTCCTCGTCATAAAAGCCATTATATACCGCAAGTTCTTCAAACCATAATATCACTTCCGTAAGTTTACTGCTATTCATCTCCTCGTTCTTAAAGCCTTTATTACTGGCAATTCCCCAGGCCATATCTGTTAAGATTGATAAGAATTTAGATTCCTTTGACATAATCTACCTCTTTTCTGCAAAAACAATGAGACAGCATATGCCGCCTCATTGTTACTTTCATGTATTACTTACCTGCGACATTTTCCTGATAATAGGCACGTCTGTCAATAGGCCTATATTTAAAAAATGCCAAATAAATCAATGGCAAAACCAACATCAGATAAAGTTGATAATTATTTCTCAAATAATTTTTGACAGATATAGTTCTCCTTTTCTTCACTTTACTTTTGAATATGGGTTTGCCCTTCATATTTTAGCCTCCTGCTTCTTGTTCATTTACAGTTTGATTATAACAATACGAAGTATCCATATCTATGCTTTAATTGCTTTTATTTCGGATTTACATTGCATTTATTGCGTTTTATATGTTTATATTGTCACTATTATATTCATAGTTACAATATTTTTTATATATATTGCACATCAAAAACGGCTGAGATTAAAATAATGGAATAGCGCAAATGTGCTTCTATTGCTCATTATTTTATCTCAACCGTTATATATATAAGTCAATTAGTCCCTTTAATCTGCTGAAGCAGAAAAATCAATATTTTTATGCTATTTATCTTTTGCCAGAAAAATTCAAAAATCCTGTTTCCGTTTATATATTAATTATTGTATAGTGCTTATATCAGTTCGGTATAATACTTCATCTAATTCTATCATTGACTTTACTTATCGTTGCTAAGATGCAGCATTGCTGCTCCGATGAGTCCGGCATCATTATTAAGCGTTGCTATTACGATTTCCGGCTTCTTTATGGATGTCCTGGAATAACTTTCTTTCTTAATGATCTCCTTAAGGGGGCTAACAAGTGCATCTCCGGCATTGCTGATTCCTCCGCCGATGCAGATAATATCGGGTTGGAAAATATTGATGATATTTATAACACCGGCCCCAAGATAGATAATAAAGTTCTCAAATACCTTTTCTGCTGTTGCATCGCCTTTTGAAATGCCTTGGAATAAGGTCTTACCTTCAACCTTACTTAGTTCTCCCTGGCAGAGTTCCCAAAGCACAGATACCTTATCGTTATTCATTGCTTCTCTGGTCTGTTCAACGAGTGCAGTTGCAGATGCATAAACTTCAAAACACCCTCTGCGGCCGCAGTTACAGTATTTTCCGTCTGCTTTAATAACCATATGTCCCAGCTCACCTGCTGCATAATTGATACCCTCGTAGATTTTCCCACCCAGAATGATACCGCCGCCAACTCCTGTTCCAAGTGTGATCATTACCATGGAATCAGAGCCCTTAGCTGAGCCTGCTAGATATTCACCCCAGGCAGCTGCATTGGCATCATTATCAAAGAATACCCGAGTTCCCTCAAATGCAGCAGTAATAACCGGTAAAAAAGGTTCATCACTAAACGCAAGATTGTTAGCAAACTCAATCCTTCCGGTATCCCAGTTTGCGGTACCGGGAACTCCTACCCCAACAGATTCTATATCTGAAAGTTTCAGTTTATTTCTTAAAAGAATTCTATCAGCAAGTGAACGCATATCTGTGATTAATTCATCAGAAGTGCCTCCTGCTCTTGTAGAAACACTATCCTTATCTAATAATTTATACTTTTCATCCACCAGTCCTACAACTAAATTAGTGCCACCCAAATCGATTCCCAAAAAGTATTTCATTCCTTAAATCCTCCTCTACCTTCACCGGTGTCAGCAATATATTCCGGTGTCACAAACTATACTTGTCCGTATGTATGTTTAGACTCTTCTTTAGATACTTAAAAGGAATTCGTTAATAATTTATACTTTTTGAATTATCTTTCGTATAAGTATAAAGAAGAAGTCTGCCAAAAACTATGTATTAATTGTCAAAACAACGTATATATATTGTGATTATTGCTTTTAACATTATTAGACTTATAAAAGAAAGACATATTCCCAGGCTTCTTTACTGAATCCGGTTATATGTCTTTCTTTATGCAGTTTTAATAATCTCAATGCATACACAAACTTGCTTACAGTACTTTCTAAGTTAAGAAACGTGAGTTATCCTTTAGTTTACACTTTCTTTACTAAGATAAAATTACAGCTTGATACACCTTATCTGATTGATTTTTTATCTTTTCTTAGCAAACTTCTGGCCTTGTTTCTTATTTCCGTTATTACTATCCTTCATTATGACAGACCGGCTGCTTGTCGTACCAGACTTTTGTCCTCCTCTGTTCTTAACAGGCTGACTATTTGAAGGATGCTGCCTGGCAGATTGATTTTTAGCCGATTGATTCTTGCTCTGTTGGCTCTTACTCTGTTGATTTTTTGCTGGTTGGTTCTTTTCCTGTTGATTCTTTGAGGGTTGATTCTTCTCCATATTCTTTGTGGATTGGTTCTTCTCCTGCTGACTTTTAACTGTTTGATTCTTTGATGATCTACTACTACCGGTCTGCTGCCTGTTTCCTGTACTTCTTCCTCTGGACTGCCCTTGCTTATCATCAGAGCCTTTCTCTTTTCTATAGCCTGAATAGGCATTTCCTCTGGGTCTGATAAGGCACTTCTTATCAAAGCCGATTAAATCCCGTCTTCCTGCCAGCGTGAGCGCTTCCTCAACAAGGTTATAATTCTTAGGATTACGGTATTGTATTAATGCTCTCTGCATGGCTTTCTCATGAGGTGTCTTTGGTACATAGACCTGCTTTAAATTTCTGGGATCCAACCCGGTATAATACATACATGTGGATATAGTGGAAGGGGTAGGATAGAAATCCTGTACCTGTTCCGGCATATAGCCCAGATCTCTTAAGTACTCAGCAAGAGCAATTGCCTCTTTTATAGTAGAACCCGGGTGTGAGGACATGAGATAAGGTACCACGAACTGCTTCTTTCCCAGTTCTTCATTGGTCTTCTTATACTTCTTCTTAAATTCCTCATATACCGCATTTTTCGGTTTTCCCATTAAATCAAGTACGCTGTCACTAATATGTTCAGGAGCAACTTTAAGCTGTCCGCTTATATGGTGCTCACAAAGTTCTTTCATAAAGTTCTCATCCTTATCCGCCATGAGATAATCGAATCGGATACCGGAACGGATAAATACTTTCTTAACACCTGGAAGTTCTCTAAGCTTCTTAAGTAGTGAAAGATAATCCTTATGATCTACCTTCAGGTTCTTACAAGGTGCAGGGAAAAGGCACTGCTTATTCACACAAGCACCTTTACTGTTCTGCTTTTCACAGGCTGTGTGCCGGAAATTAGCCGTAGGTCCGCCGATATCATTAATATAACCCTTAAAATCCTTGTCCCATATAAGGTGATTCGCCTCTGCCATTATGGATTCATGGCTTCTGGTCTGTATAATTCTTCCCTGGTGGAAGGTAAGGGCACAAAAGCTACAGCCTCCGAAACATCCTCTGTTGCTGACTAAAGAGAATTTTAATTCCTCAATAGCCGGAATTCCGCCTAAGGGAATATAGGAAGGATGATAATCTCTCATATAGGGAAGTGAATACACACGGTCCATTTCTGCCTGGGTCAGTGGTTTTGCCGGGGGATTCTGAACTACATACTCTGTTTCTTTATATTTCTCCACCAGTCTTTTGCCGGAATAAGGATCTGTATTGCAGTATTGCACATTAAAACTCCTGGCAAATTCCACTTTACTTTTCAAAATCTCTGCATAATCCGGTAGATTCTCTGCATCATATACAGACTCAAGGCTCTTGGCCTTATAGACTGTACCGTTGATAAATGTAATATCAGAAACTGAAAGACCGCTGTCTAAAGCCTCTGCTATTTCTACAATGGATCGCTCGCCCATACCGTAAGACAATAAATCCGCCTGGGAATCCAGAAGGATAGAACGCTTTACGGTATCACTCCAGTAATCATAGTGTCCCAGTCTTCTTAAGCTGGCTTCTATTCCACCAATAATAATAGGTGCATTCTTATAAACCTTACGTATGAGATTACTGTAACATATGGTAGCTCTGTCGGGACGTTTTCCCATAACGCCTCCGGGAGTATAATAATCCATATTTCTCTTCTTCTTGGCAACAGTATAATGATTTACCATGGTATCCATATTACCGCCGCTTACTAAAAAGCCAAGCCTTGGCTCACCAAGAATTTGTATGCTTTTTTCATTTTTCCAGTCAGGCTGTGCAATGATGCCTACCTTAAAACCATTGCTCTCAAGAACCCTGCTTATAATCGCCGGTCCAAAGGAGTGATGGTCAACGTAAGCATCCCCTGTAATGTATACGAAATCACATTGTGCCCAACCTCTTTTGTCCATGTCTTCTCTGCAAATAGGTAAAAAATCTTTAATCATCTATATCCTCGCTTATTATCGGGTATTTCATCAGCTTTCATGTATTAATATGACGCCTACTAAGTATACCCCACTTTTGAGCGTTCGTCGACAATTTTATTTATGAATTCAACAGTAAATCACAGTATTGTTAGTCAAGTCCAAGGATATCTGTATATTTTCCTATGTAAGCTATATTTAGACTTCATCTGGTAATACTAAAACAAAAAGGAGTTATGATTATGGATAAGAATTATTATGAAAACTATTCTATTGCATCTATATCCAGTGACGATGTCCAATCTATTACAGCATTAGAAAATAAGTTAAGCAGCAAATCAGATAATCCTATTGTTCTAATTGCTTACCAGCCTGTGGCAGGACAATCCAAAGAAGAAGATATGTAAATAATAAATATAAGCTCCGTAATTTTCCCTTTTCTTTCCAGGAAAGTTACGGAGCTTATTTGCTATGCAATTCATCCTCTGGATATATTAGATATTAGTTTTTCCTTATATCTATTCACCAGCTGCCATCAATTCTTTCTCATTTTCATCAATAACCTTTTGCTGAATATCTGTCGGTGCTTGCTCATAACGATTAAATTCATAGGAAAAGTCACCGGCACCACCGGTCATAGATCTTAAGTCAGTGGAATATCCATAAAGCTCTGACAGTGGAATATCTGCTGTTATTTCCTGTTTTCCTAAGGTTTCAGGATTCATTCCAAGTACTCTTCCTCTTCTCTTATTCAGATCCCCCATAATATCACCGGTATATTTATCAGGTACCAATACCTTAAGGGTTGCAATAGGTTCTAAAAGAATAGGTGACGCCGCGAGGAATCCCTGTTTAAAAGCCTGAATCGTTGCCATTTTAAAAGCCATTTCAGAGGAATCTACCGGATGATAAGAGCCGTCAACTAAAGTTGCTTTTAACCCTACTACCGGATAACCTGCCAGCGGACCTTTCAGTACGCATTCTGCAATACCTTTTTCTACTGCCGGGAAGTAGTTCCTTGGAACAGAGCCGCCGAAAATCTTCTCTTCAAATACATAGGGCTCTTCTGTATTACCGGAAGGTTCGAATTCAATATGCACATCTCCATATTGTCCATGTCCGCCCGATTGTTTCTTATATTTACCCTGTACCTTGATTTTCTTACGCAGGGTTTCACGGTAAGGAACCTTAGGTTTCATCATTTCAAGCTCGACTTTATATTTATTAAACAGCTTCGTTACAACAATTTCAAGCTGCTGTTCCCCGATACCATAGAGAAGGGTTTGTCTGTTCTCTTTATCGTTAACAATCTTTAAAGTCAGATCTTCATCCATAAGTTTGGCAAGAGCTTGGGATACTTTATCATCATCCCCTTTATTTTTCGTTTTAAATCTTTGGGAAGTATAAGGAACCGGCATGACCGGCTTATCAAATAATACAGGAAAGGCTTTGGTTGAAAGAGTGTCTCCGGTTACGGTATTGCTTAGTTTACCGATAGCACCGATATCTCCGGCATGAAGCTCATTCACTTCAATTTGCTCTTTTCCTCTTAAGATATACAGACGGGATATTTTCTCCTCTGTTTCTCTTTCCGCATTGAAAATAGATGAATCCGATTTTAGAACACCGGAACAGATTTTTATGAGTGAGAATTTGCCGATAAAGGGATCGGCAATGGTCTTAAATACCTTAGCTGACATAGGAAGTTCTTCTTTATAATCTGCCTGAAAGGAAGCACCGGTTTTAGCAGCTGTTCCTTTACACTCTCTTTTTACCGGCGCTGGAAAATACTTTTCCATTGCCTGTAATAACATTGAAGGTCCCTGGGCATTGATACCGGATCCCATTAACACCGGAACCACATTTCCACCGATTACATTCTCTCTTAAAGCGGAGGAGATCTCTTCTGCTGTGAATTCTTCTCCGGAAAAATACTTCTCCATCAGCTCTTCGCTGGTTTCTGCAACTGAATCAAGTAAGGTTTCTCTGAATTTATTTAAATTCTCCATAGAATAATCGGGAATGTCACACTCCTCGTATTTCCCCATAGAGGTGAATCTTCTTCCTGCCATTTTAACAACATTAACAAAACCTACAAACTTTTCATTCTCCCTGATGGGTATATGAAAGGGCGCTATTCTTTTGCCGTAACGATTGGTAAGATCTTCAACTACCTGTCTGTAACTGGCATTATCATCATCCATATCTGTAACAAAAAACATTCTGGGAAGGTTATATTTCTCGCAATATTCCCATGCCTTTACGGTTCCTACTTCCACTCCTGCTTTGGCCGATATTACAATTACAGCAGCATCAGCAGCAAGGAGTCCTTCTTCTGTTTCTCCTGCAAAATCAAAATAACCGGGGGTATCCAATATATTAATCTTTGTGTCCTCATAGACAATGGGGATAACAGAAGTGCTGATAGAAAAGAGTCTTTTGGTCTCTTCCTTATCATAATCGCTAATGGTATTACCTTCTTCTACTTTTCCCTGGCGCTTTGTGATTCCTGCTGAAAATGCCATAGCTTCTGCTAAAGTAGTCTTACCGCAGCCACCATGACCTAACAAAACAACGTTACGAATTTTTTCCGAAGTGTAAACATTCATTCTTTTTTCCTCCATTGCTAATTTTTTATAAATATATATAAGATGAAATGAGGCTTTTCCTTTAGCATATATGTAAACTCCTGCTTTACATATTTTTATTTTAGCAAAGTCAAAAACTCTCTTCAACTTATATTGTGTTATAGCTATATTTTACTAAAACTAGTCTGATTTTACAACTACTTTATATGTAATTGACATTTATATTGAGCTGTCATATATTTTTTATCAGCACATTTCATACCTAAATGTGTTTTTACAGCTATTTTTTCTTTTATTCTACAAATTTACAAACGAAACCAAGCTCTTCTTCTACTATATGTACAGAAATCTCATATATACCTTGTATTTTCCTTGCTTCACGCTTTAAACCGTTACACTTTAAACTGTTACGCTTTAATGTTTTGCAGTATTGACATAAATTATGGTTAGGAGTACAATAGGTAAGAACGAAAAAACTATAACTGTTCACAGATTAAGTCAGTATAATTTACGGTTTGTTAACATAGCGTAATTATCCTACCCATGAACTGATGAACAGAAGGATAAAACATTTAAACGGAGGCAGTATATGATTATCGTTATGAAACCAAATGCAAGACAGGAGTCTATTGACAATATCGTCAGTATAATAGAGGAGAAGGGACTCACCCCCCATTTGTCAGCAGGCAATGAAGTTACTATTATCGGTGTTGTAGGAGACAAATCCAGATTACAGGATCAAAACTTAGAAATTGCAGAGGATGTTGACCGCGTAGTACCTGTAACAGAAAGCTATAAACTTGCTAATAAAAAATTCCATCCTGAACCCAGTGTCGTAAGGGTCGGTAATACTACGATCGGAGGCGATGAACTTGTGATTATGTCCGGTCCCTGTGCCGTAGAGAGCAGGGAGCTGCTCTTTGAAACCGCTCATGCTATCAAAAAGGCAGGTGCTCAGATTCTCAGAGGCGGTGCTTACAAGCCCAGGACTTCACCTTATGCATTCCAGGGACTGGAGGAAGAAGGTCTTAAGTTCATGAAAGAAGCCAGAGAAGAGACCGGTCTTTCTGTTGTATGCGAAGTTACCAGTCTTGCTGCTATTGAAGCTGCTGTTAAATACGTAGATATGCTTCAAATTGGTGCAAGAAACATGCAGAACTTCTATCTGCTGAAAGAAGCAGGTAAGACCGGACTTCCCGTATTATTAAAACGAGGTTTGTCTGCTACCATCGATGAATGGCTTAATGCAGCAGAATATATTATTGCAGAAGGAAATCCAAATGTGGTATTATGTGAGAGAGGTATCAGAACTTTTGAAACAGCTACCCGCAATACTCTTGATATCAGCGCCGTACCGGTAATAAAGGCCAAAAGCCATCTTCCCATTATCGTAGATCCCAGTCATGCCTGCGGAGTAAGAAGTTATGTGAAACCACTCTCCATGAGTGCTGTTGCAGTAGGGGCTGACGGTCTTATGGTGGAAACTCATCCAAACCCTGCAATCGCTTTATCTGACGGTCCTCAGTCTCTCACATTCCCTCAATTCGATAAACTTTGTGAAGAGCTCCGTCCACTTGCCGCCTTAATGGGCAAAAAATTCTAAATTCGGAGAATCCTATGAACGACTCTATTGTTGGCTTTATCGGCTTTGGATTGATAGGCGGCTCTCTGGCACATGCCTTAAGAGAGCAGAATCCAAAGCAGAAATTAATAGCCTATCATTATAATAAAGAAAAACTTAATACCGGTCTATCGGCAGCTCTCTCAGAAGGTGTACTTAGTGATGTAGTATATGACTTAGAGGAATTAAAGGACTGTGATCTTCTCTTTCTGTGTGCCCCTGTATTATCAAACATTGCTTATCTTACCTCCATCAAAAACATTGTCAAACAAGAATGTATTATAACTGATGTGGGCAGTGTAAAAGGAAATATCTGCAAGGAAGCGGTAAGACTTAATATGGGACACCAGTTTATAGGCGGTCATCCAATGGCAGGCTCAGAGAAAACCGGCTATGCTAATTCCAGCAGTCTGTTATTAGAAAATGCCTACTATATCCTGACACCTACTACGGACACTTCTGAATCAATCAAAACACAGCTTTTTGAGCTAATAAAATCCCTTGGTTCCATTCCGTTGTTCCTTAAACCCGATGAACACGATGATATAACAGCTGCAATCAGTCATGTACCTCACATTATCGCTTCCGGCCTGGTCAATACGGTAAAAGCTGCCGACAAAGAGGATAAAATGAAGTTACTTGCAGCAGGCGGCTTTAAAGATATTACCAGAATCGCCTCTTCTTCTCCCGTTATGTGGCAGAATATCTGTCTCACGAACACAGATAGTATCCTGCATTTTCTGGAATCTTACATCACCAATTTAGAAGATGTGAAAACTGCTCTTCTTGAGCAAAAGGATTTGACTATTTTCGATTTCTTTAAAGAAGCCGGTGATTACAGAGATTCCATTCCAGGCACTTCCCAGGGACTGCTTAACAAAGTCTATGAATTGTACCTGGATATTATGGATGAGACAGGTGCTATTGCCACCATTGCAACTTTACTGGCAACCAATCAGATCAGTCTTAAGAATATCGGTATTATTCATAATCGAGAATTCGAGCAAGGTGTTTTACGAATTGAATTCTACAGTCAGAATTCCTGCGATATGGCTTCTGTACTTCTTCGCAGACATAACTATATTGTATATGAGCGTTGATTTGCTAAAGCAATTATCAAAGCAATATGAAACAGTACTTTCATTCTTTCATCAGATTATATATAATAAATAATCAAGATATTAAACATAACAATTATTGCAACCGGAGGTCAATATGATTATTACACGTTCTAAAAGTTTAAAAGGCAGTATACAGGTTCCCGGCGATAAATCCATCTCTCACCGCAGCGTAATGTTTGGTGCTCTTGCAAACGGTACAACAGAGGTGACTAATTTTTTAGAAGGTGCGGATTGTCTGTCTACTATAAGCTGTTTTCGCAGAATGGGTATACATATTGAACATATAAAGGGAAATACTTCTGTACTTGTACGAGGCAAAGGATTAAGAGGCTTAAAAGCACCTGAGGGTATGCTGGATGTAGGTAACAGCGGAACAACGATGCGTCTTATGTCAGGAATCCTATCCGGTCAGACTTTTGAAACAACAATAACAGGAGATTCCTCTATACAAAAACGTCCTATGGGCAGAGTTATAGAACCCTTATCTCAGATGGGTGCAAATATCAGAAGTATATCCGGAAACGGTCTAGCTCCACTACTAATAACACCTGTCAGTAACGGTATTTACGGTATTAACTATATTTCAAAGGTTGCATCTGCACAGGTGAAATCTTCTATTCTCCTGGCAGGACTTTATGCAGAAGGTCCAACTTCCGTAACTGAACCCTATGTATCAAGAAATCATACTGAGATTATGTTAAAGAGTATGGGGGCAGATATTATTTCTAAGGATACTACTGTTACTTTAAATCCGGGTACAGAACTTACAGGAAACCGTATTGAGGTCCCTGGAGATATCTCTTCTGCTGCTTATTTTATTGCTGCCGGCCTTTTAGTACCGGGCTCTGAAATTCTGATTAAGAATGTAGGTATTAATCCTACCAGAGATGGAATTATACGAGTGATAAAAGCTATGGGAGCTGATTTTGAAATTCTTGACATCCGCAATACCGATTCTGAAGCTGCTGCTGATATACTTGTTCGCCATAGTAACTTAAAAGCAACAGAAATTGGTGGAGATATTATTCCAACTCTAATCGATGAGATTCCCATTATAGCTGTTATGGCTTGTTTTGCAGAAGGCACGACAATAATCCGGGATGCTGCTGAGCTGAAAGTAAAGGAATCCAACCGTATTGATGTTATGGTTAAGAACCTGTCTCTTTTAGGTGCTAAGGTTCAGGCAACAGAGGATGGTATGATAATAACCGGAGGAACCGCCTTAAAAGGAAATACCATAGATAGTATGGACGATCATCGAATTGCCATGTCCTTTGCCATTGCAGGCTTATTGGCTGATGGAGAAACCAAGATTTTGAATGCTGACTGTGTGAATATCTCATATCCCGGCTTTTATGATGATCTGCAGAAATTAGGAAAATAATAGAACAAGAATGATATAACTGCCGGATATTACAATTAATATTATTGAATGTCCGGCAGCTTTTTTATATTCATATAATAAAACGCCTAAGATATAAACATGGCATCGCCAAAGCTAAAGAATCGATAGCGTTCCTTTACTGCTGCTTCATAAGCTGCCATAATATTGTCTCTTCCGGCTAATGCAGAAACTAACATCATTAAAGTAGACTCAGGAAGATGGAAGTTAGTAATCAAACCATCCAGAACCTTAAAACGGTAACCAGGATAAATAAAGATTGTTGTGTCTCCGCTTCCGGGATGAATAATACCGCTCTCATCCGATGCGGATTCTACGGTACGGCAGCTGGTGGTACCTACACAAATAATCCTGCCACCTTTCTTTTTGGTTTCATTTATAGTTGCAGCTGCTTCTTCTGTAACCTGATAGAACTCTGAATGCATATGATGCTCCAAAACATTATTAACTTTAACCGGCCGAAATGTACCAAGCCCTACATGAAGAGTGACATTGGCTACTGAAATGCTCATCTGCTCAATCTGCTCTAGGAGTTCTTTTGTAAAATGCAGCCCTGCCGTTGGTGCAGCAGCAGATCCTTCTACTTTGGCATAGACTGTCTGATAACGGTTTTTATCCTCTAATTGATGTGTAATATAAGGAGGAAGGGGCATCTCGCCTAACTTATCCAGTATCTCTTCAAATATTCCCTCATATTTAAACTGAACCAATCGGTTCCCGTCCTCTAGCTGATCAATAATCTCACCAATCAATATCCCGTTACCAAAGCTTATTTTTGAACCTGTCCTTGCTTTTTTACCCGGTTTTACAAGAGTCTCCCAGATATCATTTTCTCTGCGTTTTAACAGGAGGAGTTCTATTCTGGCACCAGGTGTTTTAGCCTCGCTGCTTTCACCTTCATGGATTTTCTCCCCTAGAAGTCTTGCAGGTATAACCTTGGTATTATTAATAACCAGACAGTCTCCTTCTTTCAGGTAATCTGTTATTTGCTTAAAAATTTTATGTTCAATGTTACCTGTATTCTTATTTAACACCATCAGTCTTGAACCCGAACGATCTTCAAGGGGATCCTGTGCAATAAGCTCTTCCGGTAAATCATAATTAAAATCCTGTGTCTTCATGTTTACGCCTGTCTCATACCGCAACAATTTCTATGGATTGTGACTTTTACGGCATCCTTTCTGTTATCTGCTTAATCTGTTAGTTAATCCTCTTCTACGATTTCTGTTCTGTCATAATCATCTAAAAAGCTGTGAGGAACCTGATGCTTCTGATAACCAATCATAGTATCCAGATTGACATTGTGGACACTCCTAAAGATATTCATATCAATAACATTGCTTGTCTGTCTGAATTTCTTTACAAGTTCTTTCATTTCCTGGCGTTTGGAACCCATACCGTTGTCTCCAAGCATACAGTTTTCTGTCAGTCTGCAGGCACACTGAATGAAGTTAAGATTATTGTATTTCTTCCAGGCGAGGATATCCGCTTCTTTCACCATATAGAGCGGACGTATCAACTCCATTCCTTCATAATTCGTGCTATGAAGTTTAGGCATCATGCCTTTCATCTGTCCGCTGTAGAGCATGCTCATTAGTACGGTTTCGATTACATCATCAAAATGATGTCCTAACGCTATCTTATTACATCCTAACTCCTTCGCATGCTTATAGAGATAACCCCTTCTCATCTTAGCACAAAGATAACAGGGTGAATCCGGCACAGAAGCAACAACCTCAAAGATATTACTATTAAATACCGTAATCGGTATATTAAGATATTCGGCATTATCCAGTATAATCTGCCTATTATATGGATTGTACCCCGGGTCCATTACCATAAATACAAGGTCAAAGTGAACTCTTCCATGTTTCTTAAGCTCCTGCATACATTTTGCAAGAAGCATAGAATCCTTACCACCGGATATACATACTGCAATCTTGTCCCCTTCACTGATTAACTGATAATCATTCACCGCAGTAATAAATTTTCTCCAGATTTCCTTACGGAATCTTTTTATAATACTTCTCTCAATATCTATATAATTATCCATTATTCCTCTTTTCTAACGTACAATTTACTCTGTTTCATTCGTTCTAATTCTTTGGCTTCAATTCTTTGACTTCAATTCTTTAGCTCTAATTTTTGACTCCATTACTTGAAATCACCTAATTTTTTAGAGCTGCTTCAAATACCTCAAGAAATGTATCAATCTCCTCCTCTGTTGTCAAATGACTTAAACTAACACGCAGAGTGGCCAGGGAAAGCTTCTTGTCCTTTGTCATGGCATAAACGGGTTTTGATACGGTATTTACAGCGCAGCAAGCTGATTTGGTCGCAACATAAATATCCTTTTCATTAAGAGCAGCTAAAAGCAGATTGGTATTTATATTTTTTATACTGATATTTAATATATACGGTGAACCATTCTCAGGAGTGTTAATTACTATGTTCTTATTTCTTTCGAAGGCCTTACGAAGTTTTCTATTCATGCTGGCAACACGATCTCTGTGTTGGTCAATATTTACTGTAGTTAACTCAATTGCCTTTTCTAAAGAAACTGCCAGAGCAAGGGCCGGTGTTCCACTTCGAAAGCTCGTAGTACTTAAACCACCGTGAATCAATGGTTCTAGTATAACATTCTCTTTTTTAAGTAACAACCCAACCCCTGTCAAACCATAAATTTTATGACCGGAGCATGTAAACAAATCCATGTGCTCAAAAGCTACCGGAATCTTACCTACTGCCTGGGTTGCATCCACATGAAGAAAACAGTGTTTTTTTTCCTTGACTATTTCATATATCTTATCAATAGGTTGAATAACACCTATCTCACTGTCTACAATAGCCAGCGATACTAAGATGGTATCCTCTCTTAAAAGTTCTTTTAAGTGTTCAAGATCGATCTCACCGGTTTTGGTGACATTAACAAAATCTATTTCAAAGCCTTCATTTTGCAGTGCAGCAGCCGGTCCTGTTACAGAGGCATGCTCTAAAAAGGAAGTTATGATATGTTTACCGTATCTCTGATAACTCTTCGCAACGCCTTTAATTGCCTGATTATTGGATTCACTGGCACCAGAGGTATATATTATTTCTTCCGGTTTGGCAGACAGCATACTGGCAATATGAGCTGTAGCTTCTTCCATTCTCTTCAATGCCTCAAGACCTAGTGCATGGGGTGAATTAGGATTTCCCGGATACTGGAGTGCTGCATCCCCAAATGCCTTCAAAACGTCTGCATCAACAGGGGTATGGGCTGCATAATCTAAATATATCATTGTAACCTCTTTCCTTCTATCAAAATATATTCTTACGCATTCGAATAATAGTCTAAGTATAAATATTCCTATTTTGTCATCTTTGTTATGACTAACTGAAACATACGAGATTTATCATACTTTTCCTAAAGAGTTTTGTCAATCCCAATGGAGATAAATCTCCTATTGATATAAATCATTTTCATGAACTTCTAACACTTGCAAACAAATGTTCTTCAAATACTTACAACCTTTCAATAAAAACTAAGTTCAACTAATGACATTATATTCATAAGAATATTATATTTCATGGTTTGTTTATCAAATTTTACAAAATTTTTAGAATTCTATTGCATTATCTTCAAAAGCATAGTATATTATGAAGGAAAAAAGAAGAAAGGGTGAATAAAATGAATTTTACTCATACTAGTGACGCTACCGAGCATCACAAAAACGAATTCGAGCATATTAAGGAAACTATTTTTAAGTTATGTATCGGTGATATTCCCTTCACTTCCGTTAATAAGCCCGTTACTCTTGATTATAAAAACAGAGAAGTTCTTTTATTAATAGAGGGTGAACTATTAGGTAGTGTTCCATTTGAAATCATTTATTTTGATATAAAGAGAAGACAATTGGATGTTAAGGATTATGCTTATGCTATTGCAGAGCTCATAAGAGAAGAAATCAGCAAGTTAACAGTTGTTAAAACAGCTCTTGCATAACAAGCAAAATGCGCCCTATAAACTGGCGCATTTTTCATATATTATTCTATCTTATTGAATCTCATATTTACTAATTGAAAGCCTTTATAAGGCTTTTTTCATTTATCCTTTACTAAGTGACAGGCTATAAATATTGTGAAGATACTTCTCATTTCGAAATAATACATACTCAGTACCTGCTACCTTAAAGCCCAAGCTTTCCGCCAGTCGTATGGATTTGTCATTATCAACAGAAATTATAGCTCGTACTTCATGAACTTTCATTACCTCTTCTGCATATATGATTATTTCTTTTAAGGCTTCCTGCATATAGCCCTTTCCCCAGTACTCTTCTCTTAAATCATAACCAATATCAATTATTCCTTCATTCTTATTCCAGCAATGAAATCCGCAGGTTCCCATTTTCACATTATCAGCTGTTCGAATTACAATCCAACGATGCTGCAATCGCGGTTCAGGGTAGATGTAGAAATCTATAATTTCATCTGCCTGCTCAAGTTTCGTCAAAGGCTCTGCATCAAACAAATATCTGTTGACTATATCATTTGAAAATTGATGGAATATGAAATCCCTATCTTCCATTTCTATGTTCCTTAAAATCAATCGATCCGTTTCCAAGTTCTTAAACATCATACCTCCCCAACTCCCGTAGATTAACTATTAGCTTAAAGATATTTCTCATCCCTAAATTATATATTGATACTTCCAGATATTCAGGCGAGTTTTCAGGCAGTATTACAGGTCTGCCTGCCATACTGCCTAAGTAATAAGTAACTTATACACTAACTTTCTTATCTAACATCCATGCTGTAGTAATATAGGCAATGATTGTTACAACAACATGAAACAGTATTCCTACTATTAAAGAAGTATCATTAATTGCATTTATACCTAATGCAAACAATAAAAAGTCTTCTAACTTCCCTATAGAGATTATCATAATAAAAAAGATTACAAAACTAATAAAGCTTTTTCCTCTCTTATCTGCCAGGAAAGTAGCACTTAAGGTAATTGAAAGATAGGAAAGTGTAATTATAGTTATCCATGTAACCAGAATCACTAATATCACCAGAACCAAATATTTATAATCCAGATTTATATTAAACTGCAAATTTACAAACTCTTTAAGGGCTCTATTGATTTCATTTAAAGATGAATATTTCGCCAATAGGACAGCTCCATCCATTATAAACAATAAAGCAAAAGCAAGACCGGATAACATTATTTGCAGTGCTGAGCTTATAACCTTAGCCCCAATAATCGAATATGTGGTATTCGGTGTTAGAAAGAGCATATAACTGTGTTTTTGTTTAAGGTCACTCTGAAAAGTCATAATAGACTCAAAAGCTATAAAAAATAATGCTCCGACAGTAAACAAACTAAGTAACCCAAGTGCAAGCCCTATCGTTTCACTTTTATCCATAATAAATCCTGTAAAGAACATGATTTCACCAAGTAAAGCTATCGCTAAAATTATTAACTTGGAAAATGCCTGCTTTCTCAATTCATACTTCATTAATTTTAACATAATTTCCTCCATCTTTGCGCACCTATACGCTTTATACGCCAACAATTAGGCTTTCTATATTTAAATACTACGTCTTTGACCCCTTTAAACTATCATTTAATGCTTACTTAAGCATAAATCTCTTTATATAATTCTACTATGGACTTCTTATGTGTCTCCCTTAATTCCTCAGCAGCACCTTCCAGGGCAACTGTACCATTCTTTATAAAGATTGCATTATCTACAACAGCTTCTAACTCATCAACCAGATGTGTTGAAATTAGAATGGTATTATTATCACCAACAGCTTCCAGTATTGTTGTCATAATCTTTTCCCTTGAAATAATATCAATTCCGTTAAGCGGTTCATCCAGCATATAAAGATCTGCTTTACGGGCAAGAGTTGCGGCAAGCTTTAACTTAGCTGCAAGACCGGAAGATAGTGCCTTTGCTTGGTCTTTCTTGTTTAAATCCATTCTAACAAGTAATTCTTCATATCTCTTCATATCAAAATCTTCAAAGAAATCCTGATAATAAACACCTACATCATCTATGGTCATGTAATTATAGAAGAAAGGTTCTGTTGACATATATGCTACTTTCTTTTTAGATTCTACCCCGATTGGATTTCCCATAAAGGTGATACTTCCGCTGGTGGGTTTTACAAGACCGGCCGCCATTTTCATAAATGTGGTTTTTCCGCTGCCATTTGGTCCAAGAAGTGCATATATCTTTCCTCTCTCTATATCAAGATTCAAATTATCTACCGCTACCTTTGTCATGTATTTCTTTTTTAAGTTACTGCATTGCAAAAACATATGAATTCCTCCTATTATTTCATTAAGTTTAATAACTCTTATTCTTTGTATTTAACCCTGTGATATGGTAACTAAAGTTTTCTTCTAATTGGCATACCTTTCATCAAGAAGAATCATTATTTCCTGTTTCTGTATTCCCAATGACTTCATTCCATTTATAAACTGTTCCAATATTTCGTTAGCCATATCTTTCCTGATACTTATAATCTTCTCATTCTCCTCTGTTACAAAAGTTCCAAGGCCTCTTTTTGTAAAACAAATCTCCTGCAACTCCAGTTCACGGTATATACGACTGGCTGTATTAGGATTAATCTTATACTTTAATGCCATATCTCTGCCTGATGGCAACTTATCACCGGGTTTTAGTACCCCAGTAATGATATCTTTCTTAATATCCTGAATAACTTGAATATAAATTGGGATATTATTATCAAATTCCATATTTACCTCTTTTCTCCAACCACATTAATGTTGCTTTACAATTTGGATTTTTATTAAAACACCCACCCTCTTAATATTTTGTGTTACTAGTGAACTATTTATATAGTACACTAGTATTTTGTTTCTGTCAATAATATTTATATTATTTTTTTGAAAATAATCATATACTCCCTCACATCTAATTAATACTGCTACTTTAAAAACATATGTATTACTGAACTTTTCTATTGCAGTAGAAAATGCCGACTGACATTTCATCCACACTCTGCGTAAAAACATATATTTTGCCTCTGGCATTATTCATACAATCTATGATTGCTAATGCATACAAAGCGTTAATATGTTTTGCAAAAAGTGTAAAAGAAAAGCCAATCGGCATTTTATAAAAACAGTAAGTTTACATCACTCGTTTCTTCTTGGTATCTAAATAACTCCGTAACTTCCACTACAAGAAATAAAAAGACCAGAATTCTAAGAAATATTTCGCTTATTACAATGATACTTACAAGCTGTATTAGGACAACTGCAGCTATTGTATACTTCATCTTCACAGTATTCACTGTCATCGCTCTGGCTTTTGATCAATACCGTTATATTTTCAACATCCTCGACGCCTTGAGCAGCTAACATTTTCTGTAGTTCTGTAAACCACAACCCTTTCTGTACTTTAAGGGTTTTATCGTTATTTTCATCTATATAAAGAGTCTGTTCTTCTTTTAAGTTCAGATTTTTATAGTCAATTTGATATAAGTTTTTTCTGTTTATAACACCCAGATCTTCCAAGGTCTTAACCATACGGTAAACCGTTGCGATACCTACTGTAGTATCCTTTTTTACTGCTTTATAATATATCTCTTTACAACTGGAGCATTCGTCTTCTAAAATTACATCAATTAATAATCTTCTTTGTTCTGTAATACGAAATTTCTTCTTTCTCAATTCATTAATGATAATTTCTCTTTTATGAATTTTAGCTAAAATAGTATCTGATTCAATTGCGGCATTCATGACTGATATCCCCCTTTACAAGTGGTTTAGAACAAAGGGCCTTTTATCTACACTTACTTGATAAAAGGCCAATTGCCTATATTCCTACGTCTATTGTTTCAGTTGATACCTTTATTTATTGCAAGAATCTGTTGCTTTACTGCAACCGGAACAACCGCATCCACAGCCTGCACCTTCTTTTTTTGCTTTCAGTGTTTTAAAACCGGCAAATCCGATGCCTCCAAATACAATAGCTCCAACTACGATGTTTGCAATTATAGTTCCCATATGAACCTCTTTTCCGGATAAACAGTCTTTCGTTTATCCTATATAAACAAAATTAACAGTGTAGGAAAATATTTTTTATGCATTTACTGTTTTCTTTGCCTTCTTGTCTTTACTAACAGAGGGTTTGCGAACCAGTAAATAAATTAGAATAATAGCTAAAAGTAATCCAACAGCAGTTCCAACATTAAAACCATTTCCGGTAACAAAATTTCCAAGCTGGAACACAATAGTTGATACAATATATGCAAGAACTGTCTGATAGCCTACCGCGAATAATGTCCATCTGTTTGATCCCATTTCGCTTCGGTTAGCTCCAATTGCTGCAAAACAAGGTGCACATAAGAGATTGAATATTAAAAAGCTGTATGCAGATAACTGTGTGAATTCACTCTGCATATTTTTCCAGAACTCTCCACCATCTTCAGCAACTTCTGCAAAACCATATAAGATACCAAAGGTACCAACTACGTTTTCTTTAGCAATAAGACCTGTTACAGTAGCAACCGCTGCTTTCCATTCTCCCCATCCAAGAGGGATAAATATAGGAGCGATTACTCTACCGATTGCAGCCAGTATGGAATCTTCAATATCAACCATCTGGAATTTCCAGTTGAAAGTACTTAAGAGCCAAACTAAAACAGTTGCCAGCAGAATTATTGTAGTAGCTTTTTTAACGAAGTGTTTGGTTCTATCCCAAACATGGATTAATATACCCTTGATACCAGGAAGATGGTATGCCGGAAGTTCCATGATAAAGGGTGCCGGATCGCCAGAGAAAATTCTGGTCTTCTTTAAGACAATACCGGAGAAAACGATAGCAGCCATTCCTACGAAATATGCAGAAGGTGCAACCAGAGAAGATCCAGGGAATAAAGCACCTGCAATAAGTGCTATAATCGGAAGCTTGGCACTGCAGGGAATAAATGTTGTTGTTATAATTGTCATTCTACGGTCATGTTCATTCTCTATAGTACGTGTAGCCATAATTCCGGGAACACCACAACCTGTACCAATAAGCATGGGGATGAAGGATTTACCGGATAATCCGAATTTACGGAATATACGATCCATAATGAAGGCGATTCTTGACATATATCCACAGTCTTCTAAGAATGCCAGACACAGGAATAATACCATCATCTGAGGCAGGAATCCAAGAACAGCACCAACACCGGCAACAATACCGTCTAAAATCAGGGAGTTCAGCCAATCAGCAGTTCCAAGCGTCTCCAGAAGGTTATTGATGGCTGTAGGTACCCAATCACCGAACAAGGTATCGTTTACCCAGTCTGTCGCCATTCCGCCAATTGTATTAATAGAGATAAAATAAACCAAAAACATAACAACTGCAAAAATAGGAAGTGCAAGCCATCTATTGGTCACAATTGCATCTATTTTATCAGTTGCACTCTTTTTTGAGGTATTCTTTTTATGAACTGCTTGTTTTACAACTTTACCTATGTAGGAATAGCGCTCATTGGTTATGATGCTTTCTCCGTCATCCTTAAGCTTGTTTTCACAATCCTGAACAACTTCCAAAACAGTTTTTAGGGTACGATCATCTAATGACAAGGATTCTAATACTTTTTCATCCTGCTCAAAAAGTTTGATAGCAAGCCAGCGTTCATTTGTGCTGTCTACTTTCCCTTTGATAATCTCTTCTATCTTAGCAAGGGCATCTTCAACCTCTTTTGAAAAACTGTGTTTTGGTGTAGCTGCTGCCTTTGCTTTTGCAAGTTCCACTGCTTTCTGGGCAACTTCTTTGGAACCGATTCCTTTGAGAGCAGAGGTTTCAACAACTGTACAGCCCAGCATTTCTTCCAGTTTCTTAAGGTCAAGGGTATCACCGTTTTTACGGACAACATCGATCATATTAAGAGCCATGACAACTGGAATGCCAATTTCAAGCAGCTGTGTACTAAGGTAAAGGTTACGTTCTATGTTTGATGCATCAATAATATTAATTATAGCATCCGGCTTATCATTAATAAGATAGTTTCTGGAAACTACTTCTTCAAGAGTGTAAGGAGACAAGGAATAAATACCAGGTAAGTCCTGAATAATAACTTCTTTCTGTCCTCTTAGAGTACCTTCCTTTTTTTCTACCGTTACGCCTGGCCAGTTTCCGACATACTGTGAACTACCTGTCAAATCATTGAACATTGTAGTTTTACCACAGTTGGGATTACCTGCTAAAGCAATTTTGACTGTCATTTTCAATTTCCTCCCGTAATAAAGCTCTTATCCTATTACTTGCTGACTTCTATTTGTGCAGCTTCATCTTTTCTGAGACTCAACTCATAACCTCTGATATTAATCTCTATAGGATCCCCTAAAGGTGCTATCTTAACAACCTTAACAGCTACACCACGGGTAATTCCCATATCCATGATTCGACGCTTTAGCGGTCCTTTCTCTCCGATGCTTAATACTGTTCCCGTCTCGCCGGGTTTTAAATCCCTCAAAGTCATTTCTTTTCCTCCTAAGCTACCATGATCTTGGTTGCCAGATTTTTATTAATTGCTATCCTGACACCTTTTACCATAATGATAAAACCACTGTCATTTTCTGATAACAATTTAACACTTTCTCCTTTTACAAAACCCAAATCCTGCAAATGGCGCTTGATATCGTCCTTGCCCGTAAAGTCTACAATAACTTTTGTCTCTCCAATTCCAGCAAATGCTAGTGACATAATACCACACTCCTTTATTCATTATGAAAGCCATTATCATTTGTATAATATTATATGCCCATTGATTTTGCTTGTCAACGACATATTGTATTCAATTGAAAATAAATATCATTTTTAGTAATATTTTCGACTGATAATTATTTAACGGTTGCAATTATTACTTTTCGACCACACTATACTAAAGAAGAAACTCTATTATTCTGAAACTGTAAATTTACATAAAACCTGTCGTTTCTTCTTTATTCGCGGATCATGCGATATTGTTTTCATTTACTTTGATAAAAGCTCTGACTTTATTATTTAAACATTAAAACTCTAACATAAAAATCTCTATCTGATCAAAAATTTACTGCATCAGTTCAATTTACCTAACAGGTAATTAATAAATTGCTGGGCGGTTCTTCCGGAACGACCTCCATGGCTCATTTCCCATCTGTTAGCTTCCAATGTAAGCTCCTCGTCACTTAGTTGTATCTGCGGATGCTTCTCAGCCAATCCTTTTACGATGTCAAAGAATTCTCTCTGGTCAGGTTTGGAATAATTAATTGTAATTCCAAAACGCGCAACCAAGGACAACTTCTCCTGCATGGTATCACTTCTGTGAAGTTCATCCTTTGACATGTCAGACCTGTCACTCCAAGTCTCACGTATAAGATGTCTTCTGTTCGAGGTTGCATAAATCAACACATTATCGGGTTTTATCTCAAGTCCGCCTTCAATGACTGCCTTAAGATATTTGTATTCGATTTCGAATTCTTCGAAGGACAGATCATCCATATATATGATGAACTTATAATTTCTGTTTTTGATTTCTGCAATAACTGAGGATAGATATTGAAACTGATGTTTATATATCTCTATAATTCGAAGTCCCTGATTGTAGTATTCATTCAGGATAGCCTTAATACTGGAGGATTTGCCGGTTCCGCTGTCTCCGTAAAGCAAGCAGTTATTTGCCTTTCTCCCCTGTACAAAAGCTTCTGTATTCTCTATGAGTTTTTTCTTTTGCAGTTCATAACCAATCAAGTCCTTAAGCTGAGATTCATCTGTATTAAAGATTGGAATGATATCCGGTTCATTCTGCTTTTCCTGTATACGAAATGCCTTATTCAGTCCGAATTTTCCAACTCCATAATCTTTGTAGAAACTAGTAACAACCTGCAAGAGCTCTTGTTCACCGGTAGCTTTTGCAATTGCTTCTGATAGCATTTTTATCTTGTCACTTACACTTTTGTTATAACGCCTCTCGTTTTTCTCAATTGCCTGGTAGTTAGTAATTGTTGTAAAGCAGTTAATCCCAAGCCGTTCTTCCACTCGGGTAAAATCATACTCCGATAGCTTTTTATATATCAGAAGGTCTGATCCAGCAAATACATTAACGGAACCTTCAAGTGTACCCTTCTTCTCACAACTGATGCTAAAGGGATTCTCACTGACCGCCAGCAGATAAGCCAGGTAATTCTGCCACAGATTCTTATCAAAACCATAGTCAGTAGCCAGAACCAGCAACCGGTTAATCTGTTCGTAAATCTCACTGATATATTTCTCATTTGCTTCTGCTGAAACCGTTACCGGATATTCCTCATCCAGTCTTTTTATAATATCAGCCAATGAAAAGAGAATCGAATTCTCTTTTGTATGTCTGTAGATAATGAGTTTAGCCGTGTATTGATACATCTTCTTACCTCCTGTACAAGTATTTATCCCGCTTGCTTAACGTGTATTAAACAGAATACTTATGCTCCGATACACCTGTGCTTACTTCATCAAGTAATAAGCTAATTATACCACTTTAAATACGAAACATGTTAATCGCTTCATTTAAGTCTTTCGAATTCTCTGCCAATACTAAGGATGCTTCCTCTAAAGCTTTTACCGATGCATTCTGCACATGCACTGTATCTTCAACCATCTCAGAAGCTGCCAGGGTCTGCTGTGAGATTGCCGAGATACTTTCAACAGCATTCAGTGTTCCCCCTCTTGCTGAATCCATATTAGTTACATTCTGCCCAATAACCTCCAAACTGCTTGCCAGCTTCTGGATTCCATCTCCAATATTTCTAAAGGTTGCAATGGTATTCTCAACAATGCCGTTCTGTTTGCTGACAATCTGCTCCGCATCTTTTGCAATACTAACAGTATCCGTAGTCTGTTTAATTATATCATCGATGACACTATTTATTTCACCAGCTGCTTTTATAGATTGCTCAGCAAGCTTTCTGATTTCATCTGCCACTACTGCAAATCCCTTTCCTGCTTCTCCTGCTCTTGCAGCCTCAATGGAGGCATTAAGTGCCAGTAGATTGGTTTGATCAGCTATCTCATTGATAACTTGTATGATTCTTTCAATGGAATGGGATTTTTGCTCTAAGGCGGTGATATTATTCATAACGAATCTGGTAATATCATTGGTAGCTTCTGACTGTTTTGAAAGTTCTTCCATGGTACCGATTCCTTGGGTTATCATATTGTTAGAATTTTCAGCAATTATTTCGATTTCTTCTATATTAGTATTAACCGTCTTGATTTTCTCGGACAGCTCATCCATTTGCGCAAGGCAGTTTTGGGAATCCTGTGCCTGTCCCGATATACCATGGCCAATTTCATTAATTGATACAGAGATTTCACTGCTGGCAACGGCTATGTTCTCTGAGGCTTTTAAGACACTGTCTGCCGATTCAGAAACCAACCTACTGACATTAGTAACTTTTAAGATCAGCTTTCTCATATTACTAATCATATCTTTTGTATTTCCAGCAAGAACAATGAATTCATCCCTGTGTTTGTGTTCCATGGATATGGTAAAATCGCCTTCAGCCAACTGCTTAAGACTTCGATTAATATGTTTAAGGCTTAAAGCGATACCTTGTGAGAGAAATGCTGCAATAAGAACAGCAATAACAGCTGCTACCACCACAATAATAGTCGTAAAGGACTTAATACTGTCCGCTTGCTCCATAAAGCTGGCTTTTGGAATTAAAGCACATAGAACAACTCCGGTTCCTGCTATTTTATTGTATAAGAAAAGGTATTCCTTCCCATCATATGTAACATAATTCTGCCCTTTAGCGGCAGCTCCTGAAACTGAAGTCTGATAATATTTCTCTGTAGTAAAATGAAACTCTTCCTTGTTGTCTCCTAAATATATCGTTGACATTTCATTTTTCTTATCCGTACCAGCCTTAATAAGCATTTCATTTCCATCGGCTGTTACAACACCCACAATACTATCATCCCCAAAATCCAGATCCTTAAGGAAACTGTTGATTTCCCTTTTCTTTATGTCTATAATAATAACAGCTTCATCAATCTGAAATTTCTGCACCAGAGCAAAAGCATAATCTTCAGTTTTAGTACCTAATCTTTCATCCACTATAGGATGGCTTCCTATCCAGAAATGATCTATTTTGGTATCAGATATCTTTGTAAATATTGGATCACTTTTAAGCTCATTATAAAATCCTTCTGCCGAACGGTTAGAGCTAGTAGCAACCTGACTGTGAGATTTCGGAATAATATGTATATCTTCAATCATTGATTCAGAGTCTGTTTTCTTGACCAGATCTGTACTAAGACTCTGTATATATGCTTTCTTATTAAAGTCATCGGTAAAATTCTGATTCTGTATGTAATAATAAATTCCTGTATCTTTCGTATACAACGAAGCGATGGATTCTACCCCTTTAAAACTATAATCCAGATATTTAGCAGCCATCTTCATTGTATTTTCCGTAGATTTCTCATAATTGCTAACCAATCCGTCAGAGGCCTTCCAATATGATAATAATCCAAGCCCTATTATACAAAAGATCGGTATTGCAAATCCAATAATTAATTTAAAGCGTATCCCCATTAATTTCTTCTTTTCCTTAACATTTATCCTCTTTTTGCTCTCTTTTTTCTTATCCTCGATACGTCGACTTTTTTTCATACGAACTCCCATCTGTGTGTCTATGCACACGTATAAATCAGGATGTTTAATTACATAATAACTCCCATTGCATGCCACATCTACTCGCAGATGTACTATTGCCATAAATCAGGGGGGTGAATTGTGCTTTTCAATACTTCACGAATTAATTGAATATTTGATGCTGCAATTATCCTTCTTCAAATTAACGCTTTATAGCTTTATTACAAAAAAGTGTCGATGAACTACTCAATAAGAGTGGCCTCATCGACACACCAAATTTTACATCATTTTTTTATGAAATGCAAGTTAAAATCGCTAAAAATGACAGACAAATTTCTGCTTATTTCTACATTCTGTCTGGAGATTCAAATCCTAATAAATCAATACCGGTTTCAAGTATACCTTTTATCAGAGTTATTAAAGCAATCCAGGATTTCTGCTTCTCTTTATCTTCTTCTGCAAGAATCTTATTCTCATGATAGAAGCTGTTAAATGCATTTGCTACACCATAGAGATACTGACAGATTTTATGAGGAGCATACTCACTACCGGCTGTTTCTACTACATCATTAAATCTTGATGCTTCTAACATCAGATTAATTTCAGAAAGTGTTTTGCCTGGAATAAGTGCCTCTGTTGTAATACTGTCATTACCGTATTTCTGGATAATGGATTTGATACGCACTATTGTATAGAGTAAGTAAGGGCCTGTATTTCCTTCAAAGGAAATGAAACGTTCCAGATCAAAGATATAATCCTTGGATGCCTGATTAGAAAGGTCTCCATATTTTAAAGCTGCCAGACCAACGATTTTTGAAATAGCTTCTGCTTCCTGCCTGTCCATTTCTCTGTTTTCAAGTATTTTTTCAAGAACTTCATTACTGATATTACTGATAAGATTCTCAAGGCGCATAACACCGCCGTCACGAGTCTTAAAGGGTTTACCATCTTTTCCGTTCATTGTACCAAATCCCAGGAAAGTCAGTTTGGTATCCTCTTCTACCAGCTTGGTTTTCTTAGCACAACGGAAAACAGTCTCAAAGTACAGTTCCTGTCTCTTATCTACTACATAAAGAATCTCATTCGGTGCAAACAATTCCATTCTTTCTACCATTGTGGCAAGGTCGGTTGTATTGTAGAGGGTACCACCGTCAGATTTCAATATCATACAAGGAGGCATCTCTTTGGTATCTGTCTCTTCCTTAACATCAACAACCAATGCACCCTCACTGATTCTTGCATAATCATGCTCTTTCAAATATTCTACCATACCGGGAATATAACTCTGTGCATCACTTTCCTTCTTCCAGAGATCAAAATCCACCAGTAGATTGTCATAATTTTTTTTCAAATCTTCAATGGATACATTCAGGATATGCTGCCATAGAGCAAGATAACCGGGATCTCCGTTTTGCAGTTCTACCGTAGCTGCTTTCGCTGCTTCTCTGAACTCATCATTTTCCTTTGAATAAGCACTTGCTGCTGGATATATCTGCTCCAGTTCACTGATTGTAAAAGGTGCTTCTTTTGGATATTCACCTTCGTAATCCTTTTTAAAATACACTAAATCCGGCTGGTCCATCTTGATTTTCATCATAATAAGACCAATCTGCAGCCCCCAATCGCCTAAATGCACATCACCAATAACATTATGTCCTAAAAAGCGATCAATACGTTTGATACTTTCACCGATAATTGCCGGACGTAAGTGACCTACATGAAGAGGTTTGGCAACATTGGCACCGCCGTAATCTATAACGATAGTTTTCGGTTTATCGGTTTTCTCGCAGCCATACTGATTCTCTTTAGAAAGCTGCTTTACATAACCGGTTATAAATTCACTGGTTAAAACAATATTAATAAAGCCGGGTGCTACTGCTTCTATCTTCTCATAGGAATTGCTTTTTGACAGTACTTCTACTACTTCTCCTGCAATTGCAAGAGGTGCTTTCTTGTAGACTTTAGCTGCTGCCAGCGCACCGTTGCATTGATATTGACATAAATCAGGTCTGTTAGAAAGTGTAACAAAGCCGTATTTAGTCTCATAACCACAGCTTTCAAATGCCTCCCTAACTTCCTTCCCTATGATATCAATTAATTTCTGCATTTTTTGTCCTCCGTTAAAGCATCACATAGATTCCAGAATAGATATATCTATTCGTGGTCATTAAAAAATACTTTATCATAATTACTTGTTCCTGTAAATAACTATTCATAAAATAACAAAAACAAGCCGAATCTGCTTGACGCTGCCGGCTTATTTTTGTAGATACATATGGCTTACTTCCATATCAGCTTTTACGGTTCATTGGGTACTATAATTGCAGCAATCAGATATATCCAGATACCCGCTGAGGCACCGAAAAATGCAAGCAGTACAAACACCAATCTTACAATCGTGGGATCGACTTTCAAATAATCAGCTGCGCCACCGCATACCCCCGCAATCATTCTGTTACTTCTTGAACGGTATAATCTCTTATCCTCCATAATCTGCACCCTGCCGCATATTTAATTACCAGCCTTATGGTTTTTTATATTCCAACTGCTGGGGTAACCTGCGGCATTTCCTTTCCTATTTAATATAATTTTAACTACTACAACTATATGGTATCTATAAGCAATCGAATTGTTAATCTTATAGCTATATTATACCATATATTTCTTTAGATAATGCACCCTGCGTTAAATTGCCTGAACAGTTCTGGTTATCAATCGATATCCATATCAATGCCACCGAAATCACAAGATAATAGCATAGTGTTTGCTGCTTTATTCTTTTGGGTTATTTGGGTATTGATACCGCTGTATCTTTCACCGTTTAATGAAAGGGAGCCAAGCTTACAGTTAACAGAATAATCGTAGTCTTCTTTATTACCTTCAAGATCCAGGTCAATATAACCTAAGGAAGAACTAATTCTACTCTCACCTGTTATAACTCCGTCTATATCCACACTGCCAACAGCACAGTCAATTTTAGCATTATGAATAACTGCTTCACTTATTTTCAGCATACCTGCTGCTACTTCATAAGTGGATTTCTCATTGACATACAACTCATCTATGATAATAGATCCGGCTCCTACTGTTATCTTGCCGGTATTAGCAGCAAGTGTATCAGCATTAATAAGACCTGCTTCAACGGATAAGTCTATTTCTTTTGCAATAAAATCCTCCGGCAAAGTAATATTGATCTCAACAGCGTTATTTCTTCCTTCCATATCTTCAAGATCAATGTCAACTCCGAACACACTTAAGGTTCCTGCACCACCGGAGGAACTATTCTTTTCCCTGATGATCCATTTACCGTCCTTTACTTCACTTACTATTTTATTCTCACCGTTATCACTTACATCAATGGAAAAAGTATCGCCTTCCCTTATCTGTAGTTTTCCAGCCAATATATAAATTTTAAGTTCACTTACATCTTTATAAGTAATGGGATATACCGATTCCGTATCCTTATCATCAATGGATGCAACTTCTTTGGAATCATTGCCAGACTCTGTATCAGCTATGTGGTCCGATCCACTATTACTGTCCTCGTACTTATTATAATCGTCTTCACTATTATTATAGTAATCTTCATCAATCCAATGAAACCAACCATTTACCAGATTAAAATTAACCTTATTCCACTTGGCATATACTTGATTATCCATACTAAAGGCAACCACTCCAAGAATCAAGCCGATAGCTATAGCACCTCCGGCAATCCGTAGTAAATTTTTCAAAAATACCCTCATGCGTATACCCTCCTTTTGTGGAAAATCTTGCCCCAGATCATCTTAATCCAGTTGAATACAGCGGGTATTGCTTTTCCTGCAATCCATATGGTAGCAATACCAAAAAGTATTCCAATACCTAAAACAATAAATCCACCACCTGCCAAACTTAAGCCCAGAGCAGGCGCTATGGATAATTGCAATACTCCTGATATAGCAAGAACGATACCCACAATCAGTAAAGCGACAGATACAGCAAAGAATGCTATCCAGATACTAAACATCGTTGCAACTACTGCAACAAATAATCCAAATATTGTAGCTGCTACCGGAATTGCCATAGGAATAGCAAAAAATAAGAGAATAATTAGCAGTATAGTATTTCCAGTACTACGCTTGTTCTTATAGTCTTTTGTGTAACCTTCTTTGTTTTTGCTATAATTATTTTTATAACCACCACGGTTACCTGCTTCTGTGCTTTTATCACTTCCGTTAGTGTCTTTATCTTTATCGTTTCTTGTATATCTGCTGAAAACAGGTAAATTGGGTTTTTCCTGATAAGCATTATGATAACCGTTCTCCGAAAAGTATCCTTCTTCTGTACTTCCAGACTCAAGGGATTTTTTGATACTGTCTGCTACTTCCTTTGGTGATCCTAATTCCTTTATAACAGTTTCTTCCTCTTCCAGTCCTGCTTCATCAAAATAATTCCGATAGAACTCAAGAGCTTCATTTTTTTCTTCTTCTGAAATATCTACTAGCAGATATCCCAGCTCTTGTATAAACTCATTCTTTGTCATGAGACTTCCACCCCCACAAAAATGTTATTAATCTTAGCCGCGTAATTCTTCCATTCATATATATAAAGTTTTAACTGGGCTTTTCCTTTATCCGTAATCTTGTAATATCTTCTGTTCCGGCCGTCAAATGCCTGATCATAGACCTCCAGACAATCCTCTTTCTGAAGTCGTCTGAGTACCGGGTACAGAGTGGACTCCGATATTTCAATAACCTGACGGATATCCTGGGTTATTTTATAGCCATAAGTACCTTCCTGATCTTTGGATACGATACCAAGAACAATGGCATCCAGTAAAGCTGCTCCTGTATTAAATACCATGATAACTTCTTCCTTTCTGACAGTTTTCAAAATAACCACTCAATAATCATACTAAATTTACCATTTTTATAGTACTGGGTATATTATATTATCCCGATCGCTATATTATATGACGTATAATATTGTTTGATAAATAAAATATAAACAATCACAGGATTATTGTCAAGATAAATTTGTGTTCTAATGTTATTTTAATAAATGGTTTTGTTAAAAAGGGATTATCATCTTAATCAATTATTTATTAATATCATTAAGATATTATTTGTTAGTTAGGATGTATTAGCAAATCATTTAACTGTTCTTAAATCCTCACTCCGCGGTTTTCTGCTTACAATTTTGAAAACGTGCACCTACCAAAATCCCGCCATACAACCCACTAAAATGAAACGTCCAAACCTGCCACAATCATTTTATTAACTCAGCCCATATCAACTGGTTTGGTACAAAAAAAGAAAGCATAACAGTTATAATCTGCCACACTTCCTTTTCAAAAAACACATTACTATAATTTCAGCATCAAAAGCCTTGTTTCCATACGATTTCAGGTAAATTGCACAAACCAGAAGAACGAATGCGCCTATGGAAAGGTATTAGAAGTCCTTTTCTCTGAATATTTTGTGCTATATAATGAAACAGATTGTTTGAGTACACATAGTGTACTCATGCGTAGCGAGTTATCTGTTTCATTATATGTCAAGCACAAACTATCCAGAGAATTAGGACTTCTTATACCTTGGAATTGAAGCATGAGTTTTTCTGGTTTGTGCAATTTACCGTCCCCTAGTGAACAACTGTCTTTTACCCCTTCAATCCTTCTTACTTCATAGATTATATATTAGTTGCACAAACCACATAACGCACAAGCGCTTGGTGCTGCTGCCATACCCCCAAGGGCTGTTTCTCTTAGTTCACCCGGAAGTCCCTTGCCTACACGGTACATAACGTTGACCGCTTCATCAAAAGGCACTACATTACGAATTCCACTCAAAGCCAGCTCCGCTGATATTAAAGCATTTGATACACCAATTGCATTTCTCTGCTGACAAGGTGCCTCCACCAGGCCACCAATAGGATCACAAACCAAACCCAGCAGATTAGAGATTGCACTGGTAGCTGCATGAAGACTGCTCTCTGTGCTTCCTCCCAGCAGCTCTGTAACAGCAGATGCTGCCATTGCAGATGCACTTCCAACCTCTGCCTGACATCCTCCTTCTGCTCCGGCTATTGTTGCATTATAAGTTATAAGATATCCAATCGCACCTGCATGGAACAGTGCCATGATCATTTGCTTATCCGAAAACCCATACTCCTCCTGCATTGCAAGAAAGGTACCAGGTATTACACCGGAAGCTCCTGCTGTAGGTGCCGCAACAATCAATCCCATGGAACTGTTAACTTCAAGAACCCCCATAGCATAGGATATTGCCTTTGACATAAGACCTCCGCAAGCCGAGAGGTCCCCGGACATTCTTCTTTGTGTCAGCTTTAAGGCCTCACCGCCAATTAATCCTCCCATGGATTTAAGCTTCCTGGTAAGCGCATCTTTGGCAGATGTCTTCATAATATTCCAGGAATGTTCCATTCTTAAAAATACAGTGTCCCTGTCAGTCTGACTGATTTCCATTTCTCTTAGAAGCATAACTTCAGAAATGGGAATTTGATTCTCTTTGCACAATTGAAGCAGCACTTTTCCTGTTTTAAATTCCATCTTCTGTTTTATCTCCTACTCTTTATAGCTTTTCAATCAGAAAGGCTTGATATATATTGGGCAATTCTTCTATTTCATCTATAACCGCTTCCTCAATAATATCATCTGCTTCGATAATGGAGTAAGCAATCGCGCCTTTGTTTTCCCTGTACAACTTCATAAATGCGATATTAATTGAAAATTGACCCAGAATATGTGTAACAGCTGCTACCACACCAGGGAAATCTCTGTGCTTTATCACAAGTGTATAATAATCTCCGGACAAATCTATCTCCACACCATTGATTTTCTTAAGCTCTGCTCTGCCGCCACCAACAGAGATGCCGGTTACAGAGGTTTCTTCTCCCTTTTCATCAATTATCAGGATGTCAACGGTATTAGGATGAAGATCCTTCTCTTCTTTGTTTATTATAAAATCATAGGATAATCCGGCTACTTCTGCGTAGTGAAATGATTCCTTAATTCTGCCGTCCTCTGTATCATAGCCCAAAATTCCTGCTACCAGAGCTCTGTCTGTACCATGCCCTCTATATGTCATGGCAAATGAACCATATAAAGTAAAGACTACCTGCTTGATAGGGTTTTTCACCATATTAGCTGCAAGTCTTGCTATCCTTAGAGCTCCCGCTGTGTGGGAACTGGAAGGCCCAATCATATTAGGTCCAATGATATCAAATACACTAATTTCCTTCGGCATATAAACCCTTTCATCTGAAAGCTGTTAAATAAGCTTTTGTTTTTGTAATTATATATTTTAAAGTATAGCACAAAATACCAGAAATTAATACAGCACACCTAACGATAATAAGCAACTAATTGAAGAGTTTTCACAAGATATTACTACAATAAAATACCCCATCACTTTCAATAGCTGAAAATTTCAGGGGCATCTCATTCTTTATTTAAATTTAATGATTCGGTAATATGTCCTTGCGGTAAATCGATACACACAAACATAAATAACAGCAAATATAATACCAGAACCAATAATGCATACAGTTGAAAGCATTGTATCAAACAAGTAGAAAGATTCAAGCATTTTTAATATCATATGTCTGGCAGCACTAAGATGAAGTACTGCTGCCGCAAGGGGAAGAAAGAATACAAGCAGAATCTGCCTGCTTATTGTTTTTCTTACTTCTTTATCATCCATACCTACTTTCTGAAGAATATTATATCTTTCTCTATCATCATAACCTTCTGAAACCTGTTTAAAATAAATTATCAGAACTGTTGCACATAAGAACATGATTGTAAAGAAAATCCCAAGAAAGAGTAATCCACCAAAAAGACCGTAATCTTCCTGACGTCTTAAATCAATTGAAGATATAGAAATTGCTTTGTCTTCTTTTTCACTTAATATTTTTTCTTTAAGGCTGTTAGTGAATTCCACCAAATCCTTTTCTTTTCCCTCCATATTCAGAATAACTTTATATTTCAAAGCCTCTTCCTGCTTTTCCTGAAACATTTGCTCTATTAGCTTTTCAGCGTTTTTTTCATCAGATGTAATAAGGAAGACATCAGTAACTGGTGTATTTTTTCCTATGTTAAATACTGTATCACTTAAGGAATCCTTTATAACGAAATCCTTACCAAAGGTTTTCTGATCTATTACTTTAAGATTCTCCTTATCAGTTACTAATAATACTTCATTATCAGCAAGTTCCCTTTTATCCCCGGTTACAGCAATATAGTCAGTCAAAGGAACTACTTGCAACCCACGAAGATGTGACCATAATTCATACATGGGTATATCTTGATCAATTTCAGGACTATTATATGGCAATATTTTACCATTAAACAAAAACACAGAAGAAGTAGAACCATAATACTTATAGAAATCACGAATCTCTATCGCCTTTTCACTTGCTTCCTTCTCAATGGTATTATCTATACTACTAATCTCATCTTCTGACAACTGATCGAATACTATTATCTCAAGATCATTGGGATTATTATACTTTAACATATCCTCCTGTCCCAGATAAAGGGCAACACAGGTTGAAATTGTAACAAGTACCATTGTTGAGAGAATACATATATTAGCTAAACCTGCTGCATTCTGCTTCATACGGTGGAATAAACCGGATATTGCAATAAAGTTATTTGCCTTATAGTAGAATTTCTTCCTGCTCTTTAACCATTTTAAAACAAACTGACTTCCGGCCTGAAATAAAAGGTTCGTAGCAAAGATAACCATAATAACAGCTATAAAGAATTGATTAAGAGCAGCACCCCCATTTTTTACGGTATTCGCCATATAATAAGCAGCAATCAATAATACGGTTCCAATAATTGTTTTTAACAGGATGAATCGTACCTTCTTCTCACCGATCTGTTCTCCTTTTAATAGATCAATAGGGTTAGCTATTCTTACTTGTATATAATTAAATGCTGTGGTCAATACAAATATAACTGCAAATAGTGCTGTAGTTATGACGAAAGGATGCCAGGTTAAGGAAAAATGGCTGTCAGGTGAAACCTTTAATGCATTCAGCAGCAGCAGGAATATTAAATTTCCGAACACACAACTGGATATGATACCTAGTACTAAGGAAATAAAGCTTAATATAAAATTTTCAGAGATAATGATACGGCTTACGTGTCTTTTCTCAAGACCCAGGATTCCATAAAGACCGAATTCCTTCTTTCGTCTTTTTATCAGGAAACTGTTGATATATAACATAAAGATAACTGTTGTAATATTCATAATAATCATTCCAAAAGCAAACATCGATTTTATACTATCGTTTGCTGGAACATTTTTTAACCCGTCTGTTGTCATTAGGGCGATAACCATAAAATAGATGGCAGAAAAGATGATATAGGATATGGCATATGGGACATACATACCCTTGTCTCTTCTTAAGTTCGCCGCTGCCATTCGTAAGTAGAAATTCTTAGCCAATGTCAGCACCTCCCTCTGACAGAACTGACAGATTAGATACTATTTTATCAAAAAATTCTTTCTTGCTATCGTTACCCTTATAAACCTGGCTAAAGAGTTCGCCGTCTTTTATGAATAGCACTCTTTTTGCATAGCTGGCTGCCATTGCACTGTGGGTTACCATAAGAATGGTCTGGCCATTTTTGTTTAATTCCTCGAAGAGTGAGAGTACCAGCGAAGAAGCTTTGGAGTCCAGCGCACCGGTAGGTTCATCTGCCAATATCAATTTAGGATTAGTAATAACTGCTCTGGCCATAGCTGTTCTTTGCTTCTCTCCTCCAGATACCTCATAAGGGAATTTCTCCAGAAGTTTCTCTATACCAAGGCGCTTTACAAGCGGCAGAAGCTTTGCTTCCATTGACTCGATTGATTCTCCCGATAGCACCAATGGCAGCAGAATATTATCTTTCACCGAAAAGTTATCTAATAGATTAAAATCCTGAAATACAAATCCCAGATTTGTTCTGCGAAAGGCGGATAATTCTCTGTCCTTTATAACAGATAGTCCTTTTCCCTCCAGAAAGACCTCACCTGAAGTAGGTTTATCCAGCGATGCTATAATATTTAAAAGAGTTGTTTTGCCGGAGCCTGAAGCTCCCATAATAGCAATGAACTCACTTTTTCCTATATCAAAGCTGACATCATTCAGAGCATTGACTTTCTGCCCGCCTAATCTAGTGCTGTATACTTTTTTGAGATTTTGAACCTGTAATAATTCCATGTTGATCCTGCCTTTCTGATTATGTTACTGCTATTTTTGTTTCGCTAATTCATAAATTACAACTGCTGTTTATAGATTGCTGTTGTTATATAGATTCCCTCTGTATTTATATACTACAATGATATATACATTATATATCTGTATTTATAAACTACAGTGATACAAATATCTTGTATCTGCATTCATGCAACTTAGCTGTTCTTATGCAGTAATTATAACGAAAGGCATCGCCTGTTTCCATCGATTAACATTACATATATAATTTTAAACTTACAATTCTGTCACATTCATAGATTTCTGAACCAGTGCGTGTCTGAAAGCTCATTTCACAGTACTAGACTTTCCACTTTGCAGTTTTCGGACCCTAATCAAAAATTTCAACAGGGTTTTCTGGAAATTCAAGAATTGCTTTTGTACCTAACCCAAGCTTTGATTTGATTACAATACGGATTGAGATTGCATCCGCAACTTTCTTTGACAAATACAAACCAATACCACTGGCTTTTTTATCCAGTCTGCCATTGTAGCCGGTATATCCTTTTTCAAATATCCGCTCAAGGTCCTCCGGTCTGATACCAATCCCCGTATCTTCAATTACCAGCCTGTTCGCATCCGTATAGATCGCTATTCCACCTTTATTCGTATATTTGACAGCATTGGATAATAGCTGTTCAATTATAAAGGAAATCCATTTACTATCTGTTAATGCAAAAAAACTTGATGGTTCAATGGTTACACTTAATTTCTTATTAATAAAAAGTGAGGCATACTTTTTTACACTTGTTCTGACGATTTCTATAAGTTCATATTCACGAATTACAAGGTCGGAAGCCAGATTCTTAATCTTCACATACTGCAGTGCCATTTCCACATATTGTTCTATTTTAAACAACTCTCCTTCGATAATCCTGTTATCCAGAGAATTTCGGCTGTTCTTTATGGTAAGTTCCATAGCTGCTATTGGAGTCTTAATCTGATGCATCCACATAGTATAGTACTCCATCTGCTCACGGTAATCCTTCTCCATTGCCAGCAGGTTAGCTTTCATATCATTATAAAGGTTTGTAACTATCTCCTGATAGCTTAATTCCAGTGCATTATAAGAAAGGGGCAACTCCATCAGCTCCACTTTTTTATTCTCGATAATAACTTTTAAACATTTCCATCTTTTCTGATAATAATAAAAATCAATCAGAAAATAAATCAGAACAATAAAGGAAAAGAGCGCCAAGGCATAAAGTATAGATATCAATTCGTGGTCATAAAGAAAGCTGACTAAAGGAAAAAAAATCCATAACAGCAACAATAGCAGTATAAGATTAATGCGGTATTTAAGATAATCCTTAATCATGAATCATATACCCCATGCCTTTCTTCGTCTGTATAAATTCCTTTAAATCCATATCCTCCAGTTTCTTTCTTAGCCGGTTTACATTAACGGTCAGAGTATTGTCATCTACAAAACAATCACTGTTCCACAGACATTCCATAATTTCTTCCCGTAATACCACCCGATTCTTATTCTCCATTAGAAGTTTCATTATCTTGAATTCGTTCCTGGTTAGCTCTATAACCTGTCCGGCTGTTTCAAGACAAGTATCTGCAAGATTAAGTGAAACCCCTTTAATATCTAATGTTTTGCTCTCCACATAATAATCATAAGTTCTTCTTAAAAGTGCCTGAATCTTAACCACCACCACATCCATGGAAAAGGGTTTGGTAATGTAATCGTCCCCACCCAGATTCATAGCCATTACCAGATCAAGATTCTCGGTATGTGAGGTTAAAAATATGATCGGCACCTTTGATTTCTTCCTAATCTCACTGCACCAGTAAAAACCGTTATAAAAGGGCAGGGAAATATCCAGAAGAATCAGCTGGGGAGATATTTCTGCTACTGCTTCGGTTACTTTATTAAAATCCGTGACACAAACAGCTTGAAATCCCCATTTAATCAGATTCTCCCGCAACAGAGAAGCTATTGTCATATCATCTTCTACTATCAGAATGTTATACATATCCTACCCTTCATCTCTTTCACAGTATAAATTATTACCGTCTGTAGTCAGTCTCACTGCCTGCACTGCTGTAATTGCTTTTCTGCTGTCACTGTCTTCCTTTTCAAATGGGTGACAGAAGTAAAATAGATATGCTTCTTCGCCTATTACCAGTACATCTGCATGATGACCAATTCCGGTATCCATTAGTTTCATACCTGGCTTCTCTAAGATATTAGCCTCACAGCGATTCCACCGGGTAAAATCTTCTGATTGGTATACCCCTAGCCCTTTCCAGAAATCTGTAATCATCCATTTCACACCACCAAACTCAAATACATTGGCACCTTCATGGGAACAGTCACTAATTTCTTCTCCTGTCACTTCCCACTGATACAAATCCCTGCTAATGGCAGCGTAGGTATGGCTGTCATGATTTTCATCTTTATACCATAATTTGAACAAGCCTTTTTCCACTTCATAGACACAGGCATCAATAACCCTTCTGGAAGAAAGCTCTATTTCACCTGCATATTTCCACTCCCATAGATTACCTGCTGTATAATGGAGCATTCTTCTTTCATAATTCCAATCTGTTGGTATACCGGTTATATAGGATACATACATATGATACTCTCCTAATGCGTAAATAACCTCCGGTGCCCAGAAAGTATTGTGCCCCGATTCAATATCAAGTCCTGGTAAAGTTCCTCTGTACAGCCATTTCTTTAAATCCTTTGAGGAAGCAACTCCAATCTTAGATCCGTGAATACTGGATACACCAATCTGTACAGAAGTAGACCTTCTCTGGGTATAGAACATATAATAACATTCCTCTTCTCTGTTCCAGATTACTACCGGATCAGTTGCACCATCGTAAATTGGATCTCTGAATAAGGGGGACGGAAATTCTGTAATTTTCATATAACTCCTTTCGTGAATAATAAGCTCACTAGTACTGCTTTGCTTATATTTATCTTTTTATCCGTATCAGGTATTTGAACGAAGGCCACCCAGTACTAGTTTCTTATGGTTTCTAGTTATTGATTTAAGTAAAATATTATATCAAATTGTAAATCTAACTATGAAGTATGTCAATGTTTCAGCGGCATTACATGGTTTTTAGCAGATAGTGAGCTTGGATATCAAACGGAAGCTTAACTTTCACACTTTTTTATTTCCCATATTTGTAAATATTTTATAGATAATTGTTAATAAATGCTATATAATTATACTATACATATAAAATATTTAAAGTGTGTAAATAAGAATAACTGAAATATATTTAATTAAATTACACCAAATGACGATTATAAGAAGCAATGAAGAGGTAGGATTAGAGGAGTACAAATGGATATTGCCGTTTTAAGTGACATACATAGCAACTATATTGATAGAGCAATTCAGCTATGTAAGGAAGATAGCGGTATAGTTCTATGGCCTCATATCGCTGAAAAATATTGGGAGAAAGCCATAGCAGAACAGGAAATATCATTAATACAAAGATGATCTTATAAAGAATGAATTTACTGAAAGGAGATTGTTTATGCAGTATGTACGTGTTATTGATTTTCCCAGATTAAAAGTGGTGAGTTCAGGTCCTATCACCACAATGGAGGAGTTTGATAAATTTGATCGATGGTGGTCGGCCATTGATTCAAAGGATTACATAACTCCCCGGGATTTTATGTGGTACAATGAAAAAGAAAATTATATGGAATGGATATTCGCAGTACCAAAGGACTGCTACGATTTTGGCGACTATGCCCTTACCGAATTTCCCGGCGGTCTTTACGCTGCTGTAACCTCAAAAGATACGGACGAGGATTGTAAATTAGCAAAAGAAGAAATCAGTAACTGGATTGATGAAAGTAAATGCTTCGAACTCTCTACTCCTTGTAACGACAAAATAACAAGGTATACCATGTCACACATCGTAACACCTCGCATTTTTAAGAAAAGAATGGGTTATCATCTTACAGATACCTTTGTACCAATAATAGCAAAATAACCATTCAATTAAAAATATTTCTATAGGTACTAACCACGGATTACAAAAGATGAGAATCCATTATTTAAAACTCTACATATTAGCTTTAACATATAGAGCTACTATATGTTGGACTAAGTTCCTTAACCATTATAAACAAAAGACATATCTCATCTGCCCTATAATGTGACAGTGTAATATGTCTTTTATGTTTAAAGTCCTTATACTGGATTAGCTCTATACTTATTAAGTAAATAATTAATTATGATATAACTGTCAAACATCTAAATATCTTACTTCCATAAAAGTACAGGAAAGTTGCATAAAACAGTAAAACTCATGCGCCTATGGAAAGGACTTCTTATGCCTTGAAATCGAAGCATGAGTTTTACTGTTTTGTTCAACTTTCCGTCCCCTTGTGAAATACTGACATTCTGATGCTCACGTTATTTGCTATTGATTAATATAACTTACAAACCCGTCAAAAGCTTTCTGTCCTTCATCATTTCGTTTATAGACTCCGGCATGCTCCAATACCTTCATAAATACAATCCCAATTTCCTGCTGAAGGATTTCTTCTATATTTTCAGGCGTAACAGAAGTATATTTTGGCAGGAATTCTTCCATCCACATTTTATGTTTGTATATAGCCTCCTCCTCTAAGATATCTCTTCCCGACAGGATTGCCTCACGAAGCTCTTCCATCTCATCCTTCAAGCGGGCAGGCAATACCGCAAGACCCATTACCTCTATAAGTCCGATATTCTCTTTCTTAATGTGATGCAGCTCTCCATGCGGGTGATAGACCCCAAAAGGATGTTCATTTGTTGTTACATTGTTTCGAAGCACCAGGTCAAACTCATAGAAACCATTTTTCTTTCTGGCTATTGGTGTAATTGTGTTATGAGGTTCTAATTCCTTACCTGCCTTAACCAGTTCTTCTGCCTCTGCTGTATTTAGCAGTTTTCCTTCTAAATCAGAAAATGCATACACGAAAGCGCTTTCATCAGTGTAACTTCTCCAGGCTTTTAAAATATAATCACCTAATTCCACCAGTTCCTCAGGGTCCTCGCTGCGAAGCCTGATAACAGACATCGGCCACTTAACAATCCCTGCCTGAACCTTCTCATATCCTTTTATCTTGAACTCTTTCTCAATCGGTGCCTTAGCCATTGCAAATTCATAATTACCGCCCTGGAAATGGTCATGGGTAAGAATGGAACCGCCTACAATTGGGAGATCTGCATTAGATCCAACCATAGGGGTATGTTCACTATTTAACACGATACAGTGTTCGTTGTAATACACATAGGGTGAATACTGAAAACCAAAACCCTGATTATTAATAGTAATAGGTATTATTCTGTGATTCTGTCTGGCAGGATGATCTACCCTTCCGGCATAACCTTCGTTTTCCACACAGAGGAGGCACTTAGGGTAACCGCTCTGTTTCTTTAACTTGGCTTCTGCTATGGCCTTAGGATCTTTTTCAGGTTTTGACAGATTAATGGTTATATCCATATTGCCGTATTCAGTTTCAGTTACCCATTTGATATCCTTAACAATTCGGTATCTTCTGATATAATCGGAGTCCTGGCTGAGTTCGTAGTAATAGTCCGTAGCTTTTTTAGGGTCTTCTTTGTAAAGGCAGTTAAAAGTTTTGATTATTTCGGAAGGTGCAGGAACCAGAAGTCCCATTATCTTTGTATCGAACAAATCTCTGTATACGATACTGTCGCTTTTTAATAAACCTTTTTCAGCAGCAAATTTAAGGATTCCATCTAATATTTCTTCTAAATCCATGGCAGAGGTATCTTTATCAGGCTCTTCATACTCCTCCAGCTCAAGGACTTCCAAAAGCTTATTTATGGTATAATACTTATCCTGTTTCTCTATTAAACCTGCAGTCAATGCATACTCAGTCAATGCTTTTATATATTCATTAATCATATTTCACACCCTTGCATATCACAGATTTGCCTGCGATACTGCCATAAATAAAACGAACAAAAGAATTTTCCGGCAACCTTTCATTTTCTATTTTTCTTTCGTTCTTACTTAGAGCGCGCCTGAAAACTCATTGCACCATTTGTATCACCCATCAAAGCACAAGCAATTTTCAGAACATACCCTAATATAAATTAAAAACATTACAGATTATTTTGACTTATAACCTTCCGGATGGCTCTGATGCCACTTCCAGGCAGTTGCAATAATTCCCTTAACATCTTCAAATTCAGGTTTCCAGCCAAGGATTTTTTTCGCTTTTTCACTGGAGGCAATGAGTTTGGCAGGATCTCCCGCTCTTCTAGGTGTAATAACAGCCGGTATCTTAGAGTCAGTAACCTCTTGTGCTGCCTCAACGATTTCCTTAACAGTGAAACCAACGCCGTTACCCAGGTTAAAGATATCGCTTTCGCCACCTTTTACCAGATAATCTACAGCAAGGATATGTGCCTGTGCCAGGTCTGTTACATGAATATAATCTCTTACACAGGTACCATCTTTTGTATCATAATCATCGCCATAGATGTTAACGGCTTCTCTTTTCTTATTGGGAACCTGAAGAACAAGAGGAATTAAATGAGTTTCCGGATTATGTGCTTCACCGATTTCGCCGCTCTTATGTGCACCACAAGCATTAAAGTAACGAAGTGATACATATTTTAACCCATGGGCCTTATCCGTCCACTTAAACATCTTCTCCATGGAAAGCTTTGTCTCGCCATAGCAATTGGTAGGCTCTGTCTTATCCGTTTCCAGAATGGGTACTTTTTCAGGCTCTCCATAAGTAGCAGCTGTGGAAGAAAATACAATTTTCTTCACATCATGCGCTATCATGGATTCCAAGAGTACCTTTGTTCCATTAAGGTTATTATCATAGTATTTAAGGGGGTTGGTCATACTCTCGCCAACCAGGGAATTGGCAGCAAAATGAATTACCGCATCGATCTTTTCATTCTCAAATACACTGTCAACAAAATCTCTGTTACGGATATCCCCCTGGTAGAATCTTGCTTTCGGATGAACAGCTTCTTTATAGCCGGTTTCCAGATTATCTACGATTACCACATCTTCGCCTTTATCAATCAATTCATATACTGTATGGGAACCAATATAGCCAGCTCCTCCTAATACTAAAACTGTCATACTTTACCTCTCATTCCTCCGCCTTTATGCGGCATACGCTTTTATGCGATATCTTCCTTCATGCAGCATTTTTTCATACTGCATGTTATTTTATGCAGCATGCTATTTTATGCGGCATGTTATTTTATGCGGCATGTTATTTTATGCCTTATCTCCACGCTATTGTTTAATATTAATTTCTTATAATCTTACAGGGCCATCTCCCACTTCAACTACATAGAAATCAGCCTTATAACCGATTTTATCTTCATAAATCTTACCAACATTTTCGATATAGGTATCAACGTTAGCGTTTTCAACAATACTTACAGTACATCCCCCAAAACCAGCTCCTGTCATACGAGCTCCAATTACACCTTCTTGTGCCCAGGAAGCTTCTACAAGAGTATCAAGCTCTATTCCTGTTACCTCATAGTCATCTCTTAAAGATACATGAGAAGCATTCATCAGTTCACCAAATAAGGTTATATTTCCAACTTCTAAGGCTTTTACAGCTTTAACAGTTCTTTGATTTTCGTAAACTGCATGTTTTGCACGTTGTGTACGAACAGGGTCACCGATTATATCTTTGTGTTTTTCAAATTCTTCTTCTGTAAGTTCACCAAGAGATCTAATGTCTAACTTAGTCTGCAGAGATGCGAGTGCATCTTCACATTCCTGTCTTCTCTCATTGTATTTGGAATCGCCAAGGCCTCTTTTCTTGTTGCTGCAAGCGATAACAATCTTTGCATTCTCAAGCTTGATCGGTGCATATTCATAAGCCAGATTGCTGGTATCTAAGAATATAGCATTATCTTTTTTGCCCATAGCAATGGCAAACTGGTCCATAATACCGCAATTAACTCCAATGAAGTTGTTTTCTGCATACTGGCTTACCAAAGCAATATCAATAAGGCTGATATCCAGTCCGAAAAGTTCTTTTGCAATAAAACCTGTAAGTACTTCTACAGAGGCAGAAGAGGATAATCCGGAGGCATTGGGTATGTTACCGAAATATAATAGATCCATACCTTCATCTATTACAAAGCCTCTTTCCTGTAAAGTCTTAATAACTCCCTTAGGGTAATTAGCCCAGTCATCTTTCTTATCATAGGTAAGACCTTCAAGTGATACGCTGATTACTCCAAGTTCTTTAAAGTTCAGGGAATAGAATCTTAATACCTTCTCACCATTTTTTCTTGCTGCTCCGTACGTACCAATGGTCAGTGCACAGGGAAACACATGTCCACCGTTATAATCTGTATGCTCTCCAATTAAATTAACTCTGCCCGGAGCAAAAAATAGCTCAGGTTCATTACCTCCAAATACTTCCTGAAAACTTGCTACTAATTCCTTCTTCATTGTAAACTCCTATCTGTATGCTCTAGCACACTTATAATCAGGCTATGATCTCCTGTTATTCTTACTAATATCAAATGTTACTTTTAATGATACTCTTATACTTATTATGCTCTTAAGCTTTTGTTATGCTCTTATGCTTTGTTATGCTCTTATGCTTTTGTTATACTCTTTTACTTTTGCTATACTCTTTTACTTTTGCTATACTCTTAAGCTGTTGTTATACTCTTTTACTTTTGTTATACTCTTATACTTTTGTTATACTCATGCTACTTGTAATCCTTGAACGAAATATCAAAAAACTAGTTTCATACGAATATCTTGCTGATAATCTCCAAAGCCGTTTCCAAATAAGTTAACCCCGCCTACATGGACAGCATCCTCTTTAATCCCAAGTCTTACGGATATATAAGCGTTGGCAGCCAGTTCATAAGTATCAATTGTTCTGTTATTAACCGGCATATCATCAATAAAAGTTCCCTCCTCTGATAATTTCCAGGTCTTTAAAACTCCAAACTGGGAATTTTTATCAGGCCACCAGGTAGGATTGAACTTACCTCTTCTTCCTCCAAAATCCCCCGGACAAGTCCAGGTTCCGGCTTCAATGCCGTTAATCCAAAGTGTTATATCAGAAGGATAGTTCAGGTTATACTCATGATCTTCGGAACACAGCTCCATTGATATTTCCATTCTCTTAATCTGTCTGCTGGTCAGCAGATAGTTAGGGAAACGGTATTCCACATATCCTTTACCAAACCACAAAAGTTTGGCACCGGTTCTACCTGGGTTATAGAAACATCTGGGTTCATCTTCTTCATCAATATGATTCTTCTCATTAACAATTCCGCAGGTTGGCTCCACATAATAGTCAACAAAATTGCCTATTGGCATATTTATTATTTCTGAATCCTCTTCCCTGTTCGTTTCCATGTTAAGTTCCAGTGATCTTAATTCCCTTTTGCATATTTTCATAGAACCTCTTACTGCCGGAACCAGTTCGGTTGCTATGAGCCCCGCCTCTTCTAACAGCTTAACATGAGTTGCAGCAGAAGACTGGGGGAGATTTAACTGCTCTGCGATTTCATTGATGTTATAATTACCTCTGCACAAAAGCTTTAATATTTCCAGCCTTATTTCTGCTGATAATGCCTTGGCAGTAAGTGCCATTTTCTCTGTATCATCTAAATCTAATCTGATGATTTTACTCAATATCACCGCTCCTTTTATATCAGGATTTTTGATATAAACTTATTTTCTTGTTATGAATATAATATCATAATTCTATGAAAAAGAAAAGTATATAGTAACAGTTTGCAACATTTTAACAAAAAAAATAAGCCCATGTATTTTTTGGATTTCTACAATAGGCTATAACACTGTCTTTCCCGTTGAACTTAAAAAAGCCGGTAGTATTATCATACTCACGGCTAACAAAAATTTTAATACTTCCCACCAAACAGACAGGATTACCCTTTAAAAAATCTGACATTTTTATTATTGTATATACCCATAACCCCAATCTCTGTTTGGGTATTTCATATCCCGTCTTCTGACGCCATTGATCATTAAACTATTCTTAATGGCAGCTGTAGTCAACAATCGGCTGTCATTGTGGCTTAACCCTTCTTCCATTAGTCCTGCACAGATACCCGCAGCATAAGCAACCGCCAGACAAGTTCCAGATATAGGTACTATGGTATTATGAATAGTTGGTGCAAGAAGATTAATGCCCGGCGCTGTAATCGTGGGTTTCGGCAAATTCATGGAAGTAAACCCTCTTCCGGTAAATGGTGCAAGAGTGATGCTTACAGGTTCATAGGCACTAATTGTTATAGGAAAATCTGCATTCCCGGGACCAGATATCGTTGTATAAGGATCAGCATTATAGAAAAACGTTTCCTCAGAGATAAAGTTTCTTATAGGCAGCCACATATGAAATTCCGTCTCCAAATTATCCGTACCTGATACGATAAACTGCCAGACACCATCCGTTATATTTCGAAATCGAAACATTATAAGCTGCTGTTCTGAATATGCTTCACTATTATAACTGTCTATAAAAACTACCATATCATGATACATTATGCTTATATTACGTTGGGAAGCAAAATCAGACTTAAGATCATATATAATTTCACCGCCCGGTGCTATAAGTCTTACGTTTAGCAGACTGGGAAGTACTCCCCACATTTCAGCCGTGAAATTTTTATCTTCTTTCCCAACGTTTAGATACACTGTATCAGAATTAAAAGGCGGAGTGAGCAGCCGGAAATAATGATGGCTCTGATCCCCTTCATTCCCTGAGGCCAGCAGAATGCATATGCCTGGTTTGTTGGTATTCTCATTAATATAGTTGCTTATGATATCTTCCCCTTTATGAGAACCTTGGGAAGAACTTACCCCCAAACAGATAACAACAGGTTTTTTCAGTCTTTCTGCTGCTCTTATCAGATATTCGATACCCATCATAATATCATTTTGCTGAAAACAAACCTCATCTTTTGGAATACCATAGAAATCCATAAGATAACTTTTGGCTGGTTTTAACTTCACAACAGCTAGGTTTGCTCCTGGTACTACTCCTAATACATCAATAATATCATCTGATAATCCGGTAGCGACCCCTGCCATAGCCGTTCCTTCACCAATCAGATCAATTGACGGCACGATATCCAACGGATTATTAGAAGCTAAAGCACTGTTGATGTCTGCTGCCGAATATTCCGTGCCATAATAAAAATCTTTGGGATAATTATTACTTATAATTGTCTGATCCCATATCATTTCAATCTTCGTTGTATTATCCTCTCTGATAAATATCCGATTCCTGTAATCAATTCCCGTATCAATAATCCCAATCACGATTCCAACACCAGAATTTTCACTGGTATTTACGCTATGTGCACTAACGCCTTCTACCCTACCCGTAAGAAAAGCAGTAAGTCCGAAACACTTTGGCAGGATATGATAACCGAATTCCTGAACTGCATTTTCATTAAAATCTTTAACAGGTATATGCACCACCGCATACTTATCATTAATCAAATTATAAGTATAATCATGATAACGTTCAAAAAACTGCAGATTATTACTGTATTCCACAACTAAATCAGCAAATGCCTCACTTATTATCGTATGTCTTTCCCACTCATTCATATCATACCGGCTCCTTGGCATGGCTTAATACTTAACAGTTTAGCATTATGCAATAATTACTAATAACTTATGATGTTTTTTTGCATATGTTTCCTTTCGTACTAAATTTCTTAAAGTAATTTGCCGGTTTGTAAAACCTTTCGCTATCAGAGAATTTCAGGAATTATGCAGGCAGAACCGGCAAAGCTTTTAAGGCGATTATTAACGCCTGCCATCTCTAACTATTAAAGTGCTATACCCCATCTGTCTTAAGGCATCCTCTTCTTTGGCCGCTTCATCAAGATTGCTAAAACTACCCGTAGTTACAGCGTAAACCTCACCCTGTCTTATGATATCTGCCGGTATACCGTTCTCCATCAAATTCCTGATCAAGTTGTTGGCATTATTAATATCATTGAACAAACCAAGCTGAATGTGATAAACCGGCTGTTCACCATTCTCACCATCCCTAAAATCCGTATCCGTTTCAGATTCTTCGCTCATACCATTATTCTCTTGATTGCTTCGATTTTGGCTACTTCCATTCTGCCTTTCTCCATTTTGATTATCATTCTGTGATCTGTCATTCCTCATATCCTCATTCTGATAATCTCCGTTGCGAGGTCTGCCATTCCGAGAATTTTCATTTTGATATCCATTGGGAGAACTGCCATTTTGAGCATTCTCATTATACATATCCTCTTCATTGTAATACTCATCCTCAGAATATTCCTCACCACTGTCTGCATTCTCACCAAGAGTATCCAGTATAGCTGCTGCTATTGCATAAGCGATTTCATCAAATCTTTCATCGAATAAAGTATTATCTGAGTCTGTGTTAATAAATCCCACTTCAACTAATACTGCCGGCATATTTGTTCTTCGCAGAACAGCCAGATCTGTCCTCACGGTTATACCAAGATCAGAAAACCCCACTTCTTCAAGCTCTTGATTAATATTTGCCGCAAGCACTGCCGAAGGATCATCCATATCATATACAAGTGATTGAACACCGCTGTAGGTATTCGGTGTAGGACTTGAATTTCTATGAATAGAAACGAAATAATCTGCGCCTTCCAGATTAGCCATATATGCTCTTTCTAAGGGCGATACATAGATATCATCTACTCTGGTATACAGTACGTCCACTCCGTTGTTATTAAGTATTTCACCTATTTCCAGTGTCAGGTCAAGGTTATCGTATTTTTCCATTCGTCCAAAATACACTGCACCGTTGTCATAACCGCCATGTCCGGCATCTAGAATTATTCGATTAGCCATAGATAGCCTCAAAGTAATCTTTTAGCCTATCATATGCCACAGCCAAGTCCCTTGTTACTCTTACAAATGTACATATATTCTGACTCCATTGATAGCAATATTAACTTTCTGTATATTTACGTAATCAACAGAGTTTAAGCCAATTCATGATTTTCTCTAAAGAACAAGGGGCTGTTACATCAACATTGTTTAAAATGCAACAGCCCCTTGTTCTTATATTTTCTTATAATGATAATCATATTGTTCTAAAATAGTAAATCCGAAATCTTTATATAGTTGAAAGGCTTCCATGCTCTCACTTTCAACCTGCAAAATAACTTTTTCTCTTCCCATATCTTTAAGCGCTGACAAGGTCCATACAAGAAAAGCTCTGCCAAAGCCCTTCCTCCTGTTCTTCTTATTGATACCAAAACCGTAGATGGAGGCATCCATACTGCCAAGATGAAGACTTAAGGTACCAATCGCTGTCCCTTCTGTACGCAAAAGAAAGGTCTGTGTTCCGGAATCCTTAAGAGAAAGTTCCATCATTTCCTGAACTGTTTCGTGTTCCCATTCAAAAATTTCTTGGAATACTTCAGTCCCTTCCACAAGATTATTCTTCGTAAGCTGCTCTACAGTATAATTCTCTTTAAAGACCTCTTGATACTCTTTATAGCTCATATCAAGCTTTATCTCATAAGACATCAAATAATCCGATCTGCCTGATTTTGCTTTTAATGCTTCTGCACAGGCCTTGCCGGAAATACTATTATTTTCAACGACTAATACTGCAATGGAAATATGATATTTCTTAAGTTCCTTAATCGCCTCCGCATAAAGAGATTTAAAATAACCCTGCCTTCTGTACGAAGGCAGGGTATAGGCTGAAATCTCGGCTTCATCCGGATAAGGTTGATATAGTATCAGGACACTTGCAAGAACATTCTTCTGGTAGAAGCAATAGTAACTCTTAAGTTCGGGAGAATAATTGTCCTCCTCTTCTAAAACCGGCAGCCGCTTAAGTTTGTCATATTCATTACAGGCAGTAATCAATTGATTTATTTCTTCTCTTTGTTTTTCATTCAAAGTGTGAAGTGTAATAATCGACATATACTCCCGCCTTTATTAATAATGGTTTCCTGCAATATGAACTTTAATGATATTTGTTGTACCGGAAGTTCTAAGAGGAACACCTGCAGTAATAACTGTTAACTCACCATGTTTTAAATAACCCTTTTCTTCCACCGTAGCTACAGCATGTTCAAATAATACAAAAGTATCCTGCTCTTCTTTGATTAAGAGAGGTTTAACACCCCAAGATAAATTAAGCTGTCTGCAAACATGGCTCTCCGTTGTGCATCCGATTATAGTGCAGGCAGGACGATATTTGGAAATCATTCTGGCAGTCTGTCCGGATTGGGTAACTGTTATAATCATTGCTGCATTCAAATCATGAGCTGTTGTACAGGTTGCATGGGAAATTGCATCTGTAATACTTGGATTCTCTTCTGTCTCCAGTAAACGGAAACGTTTCTTATAATCGATATCCTGCTCGGTACGAATAGCAATACGTACCATTGTTTTAAGTGCATCCACAGGATACAATCCTGCTGCGGTCTCACCCGATAACATAATCGCACTGGTACCATCATATATAGCATTAGCAACGTCAGTTGATTCTGCTCTGGTAGGTCTTGGATTCTTCATCATGGAATCAAGCATTTGTGTTGCTGTAATTACCTGTTTACCGGCATTATATACCTTCTTGATGATCATCTTCTGAATAACAGGAACATCCTCTAAAGGTATCTCAACACCCATATCACCTCTTGCAATCATAATACCGTCGGCTGCTTCAATAATCTCATCGATATTTTCAACGCCTTCCAGATTTTCGATTTTGGCAATAATGTTGGTTCTTGTATGATCGTAATCAGCAAAAATCCTGCGAATCTCCATAATATCTGCTGCACTTCTTGTAAAAGAAGCTGCAATGAAATCATATCCTTTTTCTACTGCAAATATGATATCCTCTCTATCCTTAGGGCTGATAAACGGCATTGTAAGCTTTGTGCCGGGTACATTTACTCCCTTGTTGTCAGAAATCGCACCATCATTTTGAACTGTACAAATGATATCTGTTTCAGTAAGACTTTCAACTGTCATACCTATCAGACCGTCATCAATCAGAATGGTAGCTCCTACACTTATGTCTTTTACCAGATGCTCATAATTTATATAAACAATATCCTGTGTTCCTTCTACTTGTCTGGTTGTCAAAGTGAATGTTTGTCCCTTTACCAGGCTAACTTTTTTATCTGCAAATTTTCCGATACGAATCTCCGGTCCTTTTGTATCCAGTAAAGCCGCTATGGGAATATCCAATTCCTCTCTGATTTGTCTTAAACGAACTAAACGTCCATAATGCTCCTCATGGTCAGCATGTGAGAAGTTAAATCTTGCACAGTCCATACCTGCAAGAGCCAATTCTCTCATTACATCACCCTTATCCGTTGATGGGCCTAATGTACAGATTATTTTGGTCTTTCTCATACCTTAATCCTCCTTGTGAATTTTTTAATTATTTCAAATCACCCTGGATACAGATTACATTTCCACGAAATCACCTAATTTTTTCTGTTGAAAATATTCTGCATAAGCTGAATCTTAATTTATCATCTTCCTGCACCAAATTATATTCCTATGGCATTTTTAACGTTGAAAATGAAGCAATCATATAATTCTTCTTATAAAATCCCTGCGTTCCTTAACCCACGGGAATAATGATACACCATTTTCCATAATAAATCTACAGAAAATTTATAGATTATCTTAATTAATAGAGTATTTTACATAAGTCTTTTTGTCTATACAAGAAATCTACAAAGAATTTACTGACTTCTTACTCTTTCCTAACATTTCATACAATGGTATATTTTTCCCATAATTAGTATGATTGTTATATATTTAACTATCCATGCAGAATATTCTAAAAGCTCACCTGTAATTTGTTTAATACCTCCAGATAAATGCCACCTCCAGATAAACTAAACTTTGCTTTTTACCTCTTTCACATAAAAAAGCCTGCTATTCTAGCCTTTTTTATACCCAAAAGCTTTTTTGGGCAGTAATCCTTTTATACTTAGATGCTTTTATACAAGGATGCATTTTTATACAAGGAGAATAGAAAAACACAAATTCAACTTATAGTTAAAATTCTCTCGTGAATATATCGCTATGCTCCAGCAGACTCTCTACCGTATCAAAGCCTAAACGATGCAGCAGTTCGATTACATAGGGATTATCAATGGGTGTGGGGTAAGCGGCGCTGTCACCATACTCATTAACATTCTTTCTTCCCTCTTCCCTGTCAATCATAACCTTAGGACCACCTACACAGCCTCCTACACAACCCATACCTTCAAAGAAATTAGCATCTCCATTGCCTTCTTGCAGTTCATTGATCATCTGCTTACAGGATGGTACACCGTCTGCCTGTCTGGTTTTCACATGGATTTGTCTATCCGGATTCAGACGTTCTACCGTACTCTTAACTGCTTCACTAACTCCACCAGTTCTGGCATAGATCCTACCTGCTCTTGAGGAATGGTCCTTTTCGCTCTCTTCCATTTTGCTGGGGTCAATACCTGCATATTCAAAAATGTCCTGAACCTCCTGAAAGGTAAGTACAAAATCAACAGCATCACTGATATCCTTTTCTCTTGCTTCTGCCTTCTTAGCCATACAGGGTCCGATAAATATGGTAATTGCCTCAGGATGCAGTACTTTAATAGTTCGTCCGCAGGCTACCATAGGAGAAACCGCTCCCGGCACATGGGGCATAAGGTCCTTATAGATTCTTCTGATCATACCTATCCACATAGGGCAGCAGCAGCTGGTCAGCTGATAATCCTTTTCAGAGAGAATATTTTTATCAAATTCCAATGCTTCTTTTAAGGTTAGTATATCAGCAAATAAAGCCACTTCTATCATTCCCTCAAAACCTAAATACTTAAAGGCATTTCTAAGTTTACCAGGTGTTATATCTTCATTAAATTGCCCTAAAAATGCAGGAGCTATCAAGGCATACACAGGTCCTTTTGCCTCATGAATAGCCGTCAGAGCCGGAAGTACGTCCTTGCTGGCAGTCAGCTTATCCGCCTTACAGGCATCAACACAGGCGCAGCAGCCGGTACACAACTCTTTATCAATTATCAATTTACCATTCTCATCTTTTTTAATTGCTTCAAATATACAACTATCCACACAGGCAGAAGGTTTATCCGGAGGACAGGAACATTCACCAAAATGCAAAATCGGAGGGTATTTCTTCGGGTTTAAGAGACAGTCCAATTGATGTGGATCATACTCATCAAAATTAATATTCTTTTCCTTTCCTTCAACATATTCCTTTGTTAACTTGCGATACATATCATCAAATCTAGTCATAGAGCACCTCACTTTTCCTAGTCATTATTTTTGCCAAAAGTATGGGAAATAACCAAAATGCCATAAAAAGATGCGAAGTGCATTCTTCTATGGCATTATCATACTTATTAGATTATTATCCAGTTATGTTATAGCGACTATTCAGTCAGTTAAAGCTTATTCATTATCTTTATTTATCGCCTCTGACAGAGTGTGCCAGCCCAATACGGCACATTTGACTCTGGCAGGCATGTGGGATATGTCCTTAAGCGCAACAGCGTCCTCTAGTATCTCAAGCTCATCTTCATTTTTGATTTCATTTTTTATCATTCCAGTAAAGGTCTGAGCAAGTACTTCCGCTTCTTTAAGACTTTTACCTTTTATCAGATCTATCATAATTGATGCAGAGGCCTGGGATATGGCACATCCACTGCCTACAAAGGAGGCATCGTAAATGATTCCGTCTTTGATGCTTAATTCCAGCTCGATCTCATCCCCACAGCTTGGATTAATGCCACGTTTGGTCCTGTCAGGATGTTCAAGATGATGCTTGTTATGATTGGAATTCGCATGTTCCCTTAAGATTTCAGAATATACATTTTCAATTCCCAAGACCAAGCCACCCCCTAACTTTTTTTAAGCTCGTTATAAACATATCAATATCTTCTTTGGTATTATAAAAATAGAAAGATACTCTGCAGGTAGCTGCCGCACCTAAATACCTCATGAAAGGCTGAGCACAATGATGGCCTGCCCGAATACAGACACCATCTGCATTTAATAAGGAGGAGACATCGTGGGGATGTACCTCCTGAACGTTAAAAGATATTACACCGCTTCTGTCAACTGATGTATATTTTTCGCCATATATAGTAACATAAGGTAATTCTCTTAATCTGTCAAGAGCATAGGCTGTAAGTTCTTCTTCAATTTCACGAATTTTGTCATATCCCGTCTCTTTAATATACCTGATTGCTTCTCTAAGCCCTATTGCACCTCCTACATTTGGTGTTCCCGCTTCAAATTTCTGAGGTAAAGGCGCAAAGGTTGCTTCCTGTTCTGATACAAAATCAATCATCTCGCCTCCGGTAAGAAAAGGAGGCATTTCCTCCAGAAGAGCTTTCTTTCCATAGAGAACTCCTATTCCCATGGGCCCAAGCATCTTATGTCCGGAAAAAACTGCAAAATCTGCATCCAGTTCAATTACATCAAGAGGATAATGAGGAATACTCTGTGCACAGTCAATAACAGTTACCGCACCTACACTGTGGGCTTTCTCAGTTATTTTCTTAACAGGATAAACCGCACCGGTTACATTTGACACATAGGCAAAAGCTACGATTTTGGTTTTAGCTGTTATCTTTTCTTCTATCTCCTCATCCTTTAGACGTCCTTGCTCATCTGTATAGAGATACTTTAGTACAGCATTTTTTTCTTTCGCAAGCTGCTGCCAGGGAATTAAATTGCTGTGATGTTCAGAGATTGGGATAAGAATTTCATCCCCTTCTTTAAGATTGCTTTTACCATAGCTATAGGCTATAAGGTTAAGGCTTTCCGTTGCATTTCGGGTAAATATGATTTCTGCAGCATCTTTTGCCTTTATAAATTCAGCAACTGCTTTTCTTGCCTCTTCATATTCAAAAGTTGCTTTTTCACTGATATCATACAGTCCCCGGTAAGGATTCGCATTATATTCTTTATAATACTCTTCCATTGCTTCCAGCACAGACTCCGGCTTCTGGGTAGTAGCCGCATTATCAAGATAAACTATAGGTTTTTCACCATTGCCTTTTAATAAAGGGAAGTCATTGATATACGAATTACTGCAGGCTGCTGACATGGCTCATCCTCTCCTTCACATAATTTTTAACTTTTTCCTTTAATTCCTCTGTGGGGATGTTTTTAAGAGCCGGATGAAACCAGGCTTCCAGCATTAATTTTTTCGCTTCGGTCTCACTTAATCCTCTGGACATCATATAGAAAAGTTTATCCTCATCTATCTTTCCGCTGTTTGCTGCATGCTTACCGGATACATTTTCTTCTCCGCATAAGATTAAAGGGACGGATACATTCTTTATGGTTTTATCAAAGAGCAGGGTATATTCACCTTCCGCACCTTCTGCACCAGAAGCTCCTCTTTTAAAATCAATGGTACCTCTGAATATTTTCTTGCTGCTGTCCAGCAATGCTCCGTTAATATTCATCTCGCTTTTTGTATTCTTACCATAATGATTAACCACATAATTAAAATCTAAGGATCGGTTCTTATCACCAAAATAAATGGTATCCACCAAAAACTCACTGTCTTCCCCTTTTAGATCTGCCTGAATGCCGCTTGCCAGATAACCAGCACCTAATTCACACTGGGTAATCCTTATTTTTCCGCCATCTTTGCATTCTGCTCCTATATTACTCAGATGTACACCGGAATCCGGCAGCAGCTGTATCTGTATAAGGTTTATCAAGGCATTCTTTCCTGACATCAGATATAATAACCCGCCATGAAATAACGGCTCTTCTTCTCTTCCCTCATACGTAAGAACCAGGGTCAATTCACTTTCTTCTTCTGCTACTATGAATATCTCTTCTGCCAGCGCCGCATTCTCATCATCCAGCAGATTATTTATAAATAGAGGTTCTGATAACTTCTTACCCTTAGGGCAGGTTAAAGTCAGACTTCTATTTCTGTTATTTTTTATAAATTCTTCCGCATTTTCTCCCATTCCGGTCTGGGGGATTTTCTGAATAGAAAAAGTATTATCTTTTGTTACTACAAGTTGATCAATGCTCTCTCCTATAAGCTCAGAGACCTTTACAGGTTTAATATCCGGAATTTCCTGTTTGATGTTTAGCTCATTTACACCCAGCCAACGAAAAGTCTTCATAGGCAGCTTATTGGTATCTTTTAATTCCAGTATCATCGTTTTCCCCATTTCCGCGCTGCTTTTTCTTCCTATCATGTGCCCAGCGCAGACACAACTTTTATTTCTATCCTATACTGCCTTCCATTTCAAGGCGTATCAGCTGATTCATCTCAAGTGCATATTCCAAAGGAAGTTCTTTTGCAATAGGTTCAGCAAATCCACTAACAATCATGGCTCTGGCATCTGCTTCACTTAAACCTCTGCTCATAAGATAAAAAATCGTGTCATCACTAATCCTGCCTATCTTAGCTTCATGTCCAATGTCAACATTATCGTTTCGAATATCCATAACTGGAATGGTATCAGAACGTGATTTAGAATCTAACATTAAGGATTCGCAGGATACTGCACACTTGGCACCATCCGCTTCTGTTCCCATAACAACCGCACTTCTAAAAGTGCTTGTTCCGCCATCCTTGGATATTGACTTTGAACTCATGTGTGAAGATGTGTTAGGAGCAGCATGAACCACCTTAACCCCTGTATCCAAACTCTGACCGTTACCGGCAAAGGTTATACCGGTATATTCCATTTTGGCATTTTCACCCTTTAAGATACTCATAGGATACAGATAGGATACTCGGGAGCCAAAAGAACCGGATACCCATTCCATGGTTGCGTCTTTCGCTACCGAAGCACGCTTTGTATTCAGATTGAACATATTCTTAGACCAGTTTTCAATGGTTGAATAACGAAGCCTTGCGCCTTCTCTGACAAACAGTTCCACACAACCCGCGTGAAGATTGGCTACATTATATTTAGGTGCAGAACATCCTTCAATAAAATGCAGATTCGCTCCTTTATCAACTATTATCAGCGTATGCTCGAACTGTCCTGCTCCGGGAGCATTTAAACGGAAATAGGATTGCAGAGGAATCTCAACGGATACACCAGGCGGTACATAAACAAAGGAACCACCGCTCCATACCGCTCCGTGTAGAGCCGCAAACTTATGGTCTCTTGGGGTTACCAGTTTCATAAAATGCTCTTTTACCAAATCCTCATGCTCTCTTAAGGCGCTTTCCATATCCGTATAGATAACACCGAGACTTTTGACCTCTTCTCGTACATTATGATACACTACCTCTGAGTCATACTGGGCGCCGACTCCTGCAAGGGAGGTACGCTCAGCCTGGGGTATTCCTAAACGCTCAAAGGTGTTTTTGATATCCTCAGGTACTTCCTCCCACTTCAGCTGCATCTGTGTGTTCGGTTTGACATAGGTAACAATATCCTCCATATGAAGCCCCTCAATACTTGGTCCCCATACCGGAATATCCAGTTCATTGTATATTTTTAAAGATTTCTGCCTGAACTCTCTCATCCATGCCGGATCATTCTTCTCAAGTGATATGGAATTAACGATTCCGGATGTCAATCCTCTGGATGCTTTGTAGGAGGCATTAACCTTATCTTTGATGTCATAAATACTTCTGTTAACATCTTCAACATAAGTCTTATTCTTCATTGTTTCCATAATTACCTCTCAATCCTGCCGCTTACACGGCTTACAATCTAACTGATCAAATAGCCTCAAGTTATTTATGAAGTGCCTTAAAGCCTTTGCGATTCACTGCCTCAATAAGCTCTGCCCCGCCGGTCATGGTCAGTTTTCCTTCTGAAAGAATATGAACATAATCAACATCCAGATATTCCAGAATCTTAGTATTATGTGTTATAATAAGAAGCGCATTCTGCTTATTTTTAAAGGCTTTAACTCCTTTTGAGACAATTTTGACAGCATCTACATCAAGACCGGAATCCGTCTCATCCAGTATGGCAAGCTTGGGATTTAACATAAGCATCTGGAGGATTTCTGACTTCTTCTTCTCTCCTCCGGAAAATCCAACATTTAGATATCTGTCTGCATATTCTCTGTCCATGCCAAGATTTTCCATCGTCTTACTCAGCTCTTTCCGATAAGCCATTATTTTAGGCAGTTTGCCGTCAATAGCTGTTTTGGAGGATCTTAAGAAGCTTTCAAGGCTTACTCCCGTTAATTCTTCCGGATTCTGAAAGGATAAAAATAATCCTTTCTTTGCCCTAATATCAGTTTTTTCATTCGTGATATCCTCACCTTCAAAGAGGATCTCTCCTTCTTCTACTATATATTTTGAATGCCCCATGATAGAATAGCCAAGGGTAGACTTACCTGCTCCGTTTGGCCCCATTATTACATGGACTTCTCCTTTGTTTACCGTAAGATTCAATCCATTTAATATTTCCTTATTCTCTACACTCACTCTGAGCCCTTTAATTTCAAGTAATTTCTCTGACATGTATACATCACTGACCTTTCTACATAATTTTAGCAGCTTATTAATTCCTACCGTTTTAATTCCCACTAATTTAATCCCTATTATAATACTCGGATATAATCTTTGCAAGCCCTAAATCATCCTTAATTGCATTTCTCTGCCAATAACACGTTTTTTTTACTGGCCTTACAGAACAGAAAAAGTCCTGTGATATTCTTATCTTTACACTTTGAAAGCCATTTATCTCTCAAGTGAAAAGACGAAATACCATAGGACTTTTTCTCTTTCACAGATTCTTAGTCTACCATTTTCCGTCAAATTTTATGGGATTAGCCTTTTCATGCCCACTTTTCGCCTTACCCTGAATCTCCGGTACAGGCTTCTCATCATTTTTCTTACCCTTATATCCTATATGCTCCATTGTTCCATGGGGTTCTTTTGGGTCCGGGCGTCTCATTCCTGCTTTCGCCATATCAATCCCTCCTTTGTCTCTTATAACAGCATATGCTTACACATCATTATGCTCCGTTGATTGTTTCTTCGCATTTCTGTTTTGATTCTGGTTTTCTCTGGTTATAGGTGTCTGGTAATTTGCTTTTTCCATTCTTGCCTTTTTATTATCAGGCTGACTATCTTTTGGCATATTTACTCCTTTCCTGAATAACAAATCCTAGATTTGATATTCCTGAATCCATAGATGCAAAGTCTTTAGTTTTTCAACCCAATTACCTCTGTGTGCTTTACCACACGTATTATCAGGAGGTTTCAACATAATCCTCTTTTTTAAATACTTGCAGGATAAGTATGCTTCTAGAGAAAAAACTTATGCATTTAATTTTTATAATGTAGACTCTCCTCTTAAACTGTCAAAAGTCCTGAAAATATCTATCATGCCGAATCCCCATACTTTATTGGGATAGGTTTCATTCGTACTTCTTTTTACGCCGCGAATAAGAAATTGCTTTACAGCTGTTGAATCCATATAGATTAATTTACCGCGCACGAGCCCCCATTCTAAAAGCAGAGCACAAATCCCCGCTGTTACAGCTGCAGACAGACTGGTACCTGTTTTTGATACAAATCCCTCTGAGCTTGGACATAGTAGTTCTACCCCAGGTGCCGCTAATTCAGGCTTTATATTATTTAATCGTGTAAATCCTCTCCCTGCATTTAAATAAATGCTCTGATTTCTGTAATCATAAGCAGTTACGGTTATTGGAATACCTGCATTTCCTGGTGTTGTTATCGTAGTTTCCGGATTAGGTTTTACAAATCTGGTTGCTTCTCTTACAAAGCCAGTCATAGGGAGCCAGATATGAAAACCAGTGGTGATATCCTTGATTCCATATACCCTAAAGCGCCATATTCCCGGTGCAGGCTTAACAAACCGCAGAAATATGAGTTGATCTCCGGTTTGAGCTTCTGCTATCAGATAACTTATATATAAGATGGTACTTTCAAACAAAAAACGAATGGTTCTGCTTTCCCCTAGTCTGGCCGGTATTCTGGGTATGTATTCCCCCGAAGGCGAAGTGATATCAATGGAATATACTCCCGGAGCCTGCCCCCATAATTCCATGGTAAAACCACTCTCCTGTTCGGCAACATTAACCTCTACTAAATTACTATTGACTGTATCTTCAACGGTACCAAAATAATGATGTCCGGCAGCGCCTTCATTACCCGCTGGTATAACGATAACTACTCCATTTCTTTCACCCAGCCTCGAAAGCATGAGACTTATCGGTTCTCTCCCATCATGCCCTCCCATATTCGATCCCAGACCTATACAGATAACAATTGGTTTATTCCTTTGTTTTGCTAGATTAACAAGATACAATACACCTGCCATAATATCATTTTCCTGATATGCAACGGTTTCTTTGGGTATAAACAGATAATCCCTGATATTATCTTTTGCCCGTTTTAATTTAACTACTGCAATCTCTGATAAGGTTGCAATTCCTGTAAAGTTTTCTACCTGCACTTCACCTCCGCCCGCCAAACCTGCCAAAGCTGTTCCATGTCCCAGTTCGTCCACACTAGGTACAACCGATAAAGGTGATTCACTTCTTAGCGCCTCATTAATATTATCTTCTGTGTATACTTTGCCATAGTTGTAAGTCTCAGGTGTTGCTTCCGGATTAACTATGGTCTGATCCCAGATAGATATAATTCTGGTTGTATTGTCACTTTTTCTGAATACTGAATGGGTATAATCTATTCCCGTATCAACAAACCCAAGAATAACTCCTTCTCCTTGCAGATTAAGTCCGGGTAGTCTGGATAATCTGTTAAGTCCAACAGCTTCAAGAGTTGGTGATTCCACCAGTCCAAATAATTTAGGTATGGCGGTATAGCCTATATCACCTACTAACCTTTCCTGGACTTTACTGGCAGGTATATATGCTACTGCATAGGTTTCATCTAATATCTGTATGGTTTCACCATAAACATCTTTTATACGCGAGAGATCTACATCATACTCGATCAATATATCTATATAGTCATTACTGATTATTTTATTCTGCTCTTCCTGCGTCATATACCCTGCTTGAATACCGTTTTGGTTATATATATGATGTTTTAGTCAAATTAATATCAAAGGTATCAATAGAAAACAACAAAAAGAGTATGAGATGGCTTTTTACAATTCATCTCATACTCTTTTCTATCATCACTTACTATGCTGATAGCAGCAAGTTATTATTGATTGATTAATATCTCATAGGAAGGATATTTCCATAATCCTCTAAAGATCCGTTGTTAAAGAAGCAGTCAATAATCTCTCTTCCTAAAGGATCAAGCTCGTCAGTCTTAAACTTAACCAGCTCATCTTTAAAGAAATCTACTAATAATTTAGCTCCCTTATCATAACCTTCAATTCCTACTTCAGCCTGAAGTTCCGGACGAAGGAAATCCTGTCTGATAATAACCAAGAATATTGCAACGTGCTTCCACTAACTGCTCAGGCTTGAACTTAGCTCCGCCTCTTCTTGCAATATACTCCCTGGCTACCCACTGAGGCATGAAACCAACCTCATATACACCGATATGCTGATTCGGTATCAGTACGTATCTGGTATGAGTGGAATGCTTTACCTGATTAAGCAGCAGGTTAGCCTGTGTTACCATCTTTCCGGTAGCAAAAGGCCAATAGGAACCAACACCTTCACTAGTCATCTTATTGGTAGAATTAATACTGGGGTTATTGTAACCTCTGGGAGCTACAAGTCTCCACAGCCATGCAAGTGCAGGAGGAAGTACGTGGAACAAACCAATTACACCATAACTGGGATTCTCTTTGGTACAGGGCGGTGTTCTTACACCAAAGCTTCTGATATCAACCTCAGCAAGTTCACTGACTACGTTCTGCACATACTCTCTGGGCAGAATAACTCTGGGGTTGGGGCAGGGCTTGCCATCGGAATCAATAATATGCTCCCAAGGAAGGCAGGTTGCCTTCTCTATAGCCTGCATATTAATATATACTAAGGGTCTTGGCGGCTGAATAAGTATACTCTCCAGCTGAGGAGAATCCCCGTATTTCTTTATGTTATCAAGACGTAAGAACCAGCCATCCTCTGCATCTTTAACAACCAGCTTATGGCTTTCATTCTGCATATCTGTATGACAAAGAGCCATATCATCGGTAATTGGACGAAGCTCACAGGCATCCACCAGTTCGATATATGTCTTTTCTTTGGTAAGGGTGTTCACACCAAGAACAACTTTACCATCTAACTCTCTGTGAATGTTTTCTGTCATTTCACTCTTACCGCCGCCGGATGCACCTTCATGCATAATAACAATTTCATTATCATAGGGAGTGATAACTTTAACAGTTGAAGCGTGACATGTAGTCCAGCCTTCATTTTCACCTATATTTAAAAGCACACTGTAAATACCTTTTTTGGCACTGGGACCCGGATAAAGATTGTAAGAGAATACTTCATGTACATCATCCAAACGATTATGAACTACAACCTGTTTTCCATCAAAATGAGTATGACGGAAAGGAGGTGCAAGATAAACCACCGCTTTGGGTTCAAAGCCGCCTTCGATGTCATTAACGCTTACAAATTCCTGTAAATCTGCTAAAGCAGCACCAAAGAATCCTGCGTTAACAGGAGCTAAGAGAATAGCTGGATATCCATACTCTCTTCCGCCGGCCATAACAGGTACAATAAAAAGATCCTGCTTCTTAAGCCATTCAAAAGTCGCTTCTCTTAATTCACTAAAATCTTTTTTGTATAGGTCCTGATATCTGGGTTTATCTGACTCTTTATCATCAGATACCAGATTACAGTCCGGATCTCTTCTTCTCATATAATCTTCCGGATAGTTACCGATAACACCATTTCTACATCTGGTTACGGTAGCTTCCAGAACAGAGCCTTTGCCTTCCACGTCATATCTTACTTCGAAATCGTTTCCGCCTTCAGGGCCAAAGGAAAGAGCCAGCAATTCCTCTTTTGTAGCAGGGATTACTACGCTCTTACAACTGTCCAGTATTGCTTGTAATTCTTTAGAAAAATTAAATTTCTGTAACAATTCTTTCACCTAATCATCCTTTCTAGCTATATGCCATCTCTGGCTATCTGCTATTACAGCTTGTTCTTCATCAGATATGTCAATTGACATATGATTTGTTGTTCAGAGCCATTTAGCATAGTACCGTTCCAACATTTATAAAAATCGATCTCCTATGTACCTTAGGGACATCGGTTTCATACAACTTATCGTAAGCTGCTTCTTGCTGTCTGCTGTACTTGTCAACATGTTATTAACCTGTTTGCCGTCTTAATTCACCAGTTTTCAATTCAATAAGAAGTATGCATTTTTTCAAGAAAAACAGCTTAAATCAGCCCTTTTTGTAAACGCTTACTTTCCTTCCGATTATAACCCATTTTGTGGGCACTGTCAACCTGCCTTTTTAAGACAAAATGTTATCAGAGCATGAGGAAAGTCTTGAAAATACAGGTTTTTCAAGACTTTGCATAATTGTATACAATAAAACAATTCATAAATTTAAGAGTGTTTATCAATAATTTAGAATTAGGACATCATAAAAAATTTCGTATTTCTAGCAGCGTAAATACATGTATTTTTATAAAGATAATTGTATAATTAATTAATACATCTCTCGCTTTCGCTTATCAATTATAAACCGTATTATCCCTTATTTCCTATATCTTATCCGCTTACCGTAATCAGTTAGGCATAATACTTTGCCTGAGCTTTCCAGAGTTTTGCATAAATACCATCTTTCTCTAACAAAATAACATGACCACCTCTTTCTGCCACCTCACCCTTTTTCAGTACCAGGATATCATCACAAAAACGGCAGCTGCTCATTCCGGCCTGCTCCAGACACCGAAGTACTGAACTTTCATCATACTCTTTTACAGCTGCAATATTTTCACCCACAGGAAAAGCAAAAAGCATGAAATCCTGAAATACGTTTCTCCAATAGCTTAAGTTCTGCTTTTCCCAGTCGTTTCCCTTGTATTTACTATGTTTTGATGCACTTTTTAGAAGCCAGTACTAAAACCTTGCTATAATATCAATTCTATGCTATAATAGACACAAAATTTTTTAGGAGGAATAATCATAATGGATCCTGACCCTGACGGGGATAGTTTTCCTGTGCCGAGATGGCCATGGTATCATCAAACAAAAACAAAATTAAGAGGCTCGCTGATGGCGGTAACAAAAAAGCCGAACTGGTGCAAAAGATTATGGAAGAACCCACAAAGTTCTTATCAACCATCCAGGTTGCCATAACCTTAGCTGGTTTCTTCTCAGCAGGTTCTGCAGCCACCGGACTTTCCGGACCTATGGGAGAATTTCTTTTAAAGATTCATATTCCCTATGGAGATGAAATTTCCTTTTTCCTTGTAACAATTATACTGGCTTTCTTTACTTTGGTTTTCGGTGAATTAGTTCCCAAAAGAATTGCTCTTTCGAAAACAGAAGAAATCAGTATGTTTGTAATTGGCCCTGTTAATCTTTTATCCAAGGTCGCATCACCTTTTATCAGATTACTTTCTTTCTCGACCAATTTGGTTATGAAATTATTCGGTTCAAAGGTAAATGTCCAAGAGGATATTCTGTCAAGAGAAGAAATTAAGTCTTTAATTGATGAGGGACAAGTACATGGTGTACTAAATGAAAATGAAAGGGAAATGATCAATTCCATTATAGAATTCGATGATACTCTTGCCAAAGAAATCATGACCCCCAAGGTTAATGTTTTTGCTATCAATATTCTGGAACCCACAGAAAACTATGTAGATAAGTTGATGGACACAAAATATTCCCGAATCCCGGTATATGAGGATGATATTGATAACGTCATCGGTATTTTATATTTTAAGGATTATATGAAGGAAGCTATCAAGGTAGGCTACAGCAATGTCAATATGCGTTCTATTCTAATTAAGCCTTATTTAGTTCCTGACAGCAAGAATATCTATGAGCTATTCAAAGAGCTTCAGGTCTCGAAAAACCATATTGCGGTATTAATAGATGAATATGGCGGTTTTTCCGGTATTGTTACCATGGAGGATCTTGTGGAAGAAGTTATGGGTGATATCGAAGATGAGTACGATATTTATGTCCCCAAAATCAAGATGCTTGATAATTCTACTTACTTACTGGATGGCCTGCTCACTATAGACGAGCTCAATGATGAATTAGATTTAGGTATTTCTTCTGAAAATTATGATACCATTTCCGGTTTCCTCATCGATACTATGGGTGCTATTCCTAGCGATGACGAAGACCGTACCATAGAAATTGATAACTTAGTATTTAAGATTATCTCCGTTAAGCAAAAGAGAATCGATAAGATTAAACTTTATATCGGAACTGCATCTTAATTAACGTAAATACTTATAGCATAGATTATAAAATGCGTACAAAGAAGGGCTTTGCTCTGTTTATGGTAGTTATCTACCATATTACAGGAGCATAAGCCCTTCTTTCATTTATTTTTATTCTGTCTTCATTCATCAGTTCAATCTAATCTTAACACAATACTTCACAGCTGATTTACTCATAACTCAGCCAAACAATGAGATTGTCAGGAAGACTGTTGCGGTAAGGGAAGCAATCAGCGATACCACTGTTATCTGCGTATTGAGAGACGGACCGGCTGTATCCTTAAAAGGATCTCCGACTGTATCTCCAACTACAGCTGATTTATGAGCAGCTGAATTCTTGCCGCCATGGTGCCCTGATTCAACATACTTCTTTGTATTATCCCATAACCCACCTGCATTGGACATAAATAAGGCAAAAATCAGGCCGCTTACAATATTACCGGTTATAAATCCGCCTACTGCTGTTACACCGCCTATAAAACCAACCAAGAGTGTTGCAATAATAGTCATTAACCCTGCAGGCACTAATTCTTTCAGTGCACCATTGGTGGCTATTTCAATGCATTTATCATATTCAGGTACAACACCGTCCTTGCCTTCTTTTAGACCTTTGATATCCCTGAACTGCCTGTGTATCTCATCTACCATCCTCTGCGCATTCCTATCCACTCCTAACATCAGCATAGCAGAAAACAAAGGAGGTATTGCCGCTCCAAATAGCAGCCCGAAAAATACTGTTGGATTTAGAATATCAAAGCCAGTTATAAGAGGTTTGCCAAGCTCGATTGCTGCTGTATTTACTTCACTGATAAAAGCACCCAGCAATGCAATAACTGTAAGTCCTGCTGCTCCTATGGAGAAACCTTTGGTAACGGCTTTTACAGTATTCCCTGCACTGTCAAGCGTATCAGTAACTTCAAGGGCCTTCTCTCCCAGCCCTCCCATTTCCACTAGTCCTCTTGCATTATCAACAATAGGTCCATAGGCATCATTGGATATAATCATTCCTACAATAGATAACATTCCAACAGCTGCCATAGCGATTCCAAACATGGGATAACCTGCACCTAAAGGTTCGCATATTTTATAAGCTGCCAATGCGGATATACCAATTCCTATCATGGAAGGCAGAATGCTCATTAACCCATAAGATATACCTGATAATATGGTAAAGGCCGGTCCTGCTTCGGAGGCTTTGGCCACCATATGGACAGGCTTTCTGGAATCATTGGTAAAGTAATCACTGGCCAGACCTATAACAACTCCGACTGCCAGACCTATGGCACTGGCAAACCAGATACGCCATTCAAACTTAAATATATATGTAGCAAGAGCTGTCAGTATACCGTATAAAACAGTCGTTACATAAGTATTACTGTTTAATGCCCTACCGGGGTTACCGCCTTCTTTCATCCTTGCTGTAAGTACACCTGTGATAGAGGCAAGAAGTCCCAATGCACTATAACAGAAAACCATACTGGCGTTGCTGCTTCCGCCGCCGCTTTTGTCCAGGGCGCTTGCCATAACCAGCGCTGCTGCCATAGATGCTACATTGGAATCAAATAAATCTGCTCCCATACCAGCCACATCACCTACATTATCTCCTACATTATCAGCAATTACTGCCGGATTTCTCGGATCATCTTCCGGAATTCCAAGCTCCACTTTCCCTACCAGATCGGCACTGATGTCGGCAGTTTTTGTGAAGATCCCACCGCCGGCTTTGGCAAATAGCGCCATGGAGCTGGCACCGAAACTGAAGCCAAGAAGAGCTGTCGTATTATTGGTAAGCAATAGTACCAAGGTAACTCCAAGAAGGCTGGAACCTACCACCGCCATACCCATAACTGCTCCTCCGCGAAAGCCCGCCATAAAGGACGGTCTGATACCTTTGACAGATGCTTCCGCTGATTTAATGTTTGCAATAGTGGCTATGCTGATACCGACCTTTCCCGCTGCACCGGAAAAACAAGTACCAAAGATATAGGACAATGCCATCAATACATTGTCTAAAAGACCGCCTTCCCATATCGGGTCAGGCAAAAACAGAAAGATAACAACTGCGATCACACCGCAGAAACGGGATAAAACTTTGAATTCTTTCACTAAAAATGTGTTTGCACCATTACGTATCAGCTTTCCTACATGAGCAATCCGCTCATTGGAAGAAGGCCTTTTGTTTACCCAGCGATACAGCCAAAAGGCTGCAATAAAGGCAAGGATTGAAACAATAATGGATGCAGCTTGAAAAACCTCTACATTGATATCCATATTTTCCATCTCCAATCTATTATAATGCAATTTTATCATAACATTACTAGAGGATATGTTCAATATGAAGTTGTTAGTCCATGCATTTTTGTATATTTAATACAAGATACATGTAATATTTTTCCTGTTTATTAGTGCAATATTTAATTCATTATCTCTTTATAATACATTATACTAGAGCCTCAAAATTTCTTGTTGATTTAACGTGCTAAAGCTAATTTTTATGCACTTTCAGGAAAAATACCCAAAACTGAAAGAGCGAATGCGCCTATGGAAAGGGATTAGAAGTCCTTTTCTCTGAAAATTTTGTGCTATATTCTAAAACAGATTGTCTGAGCGTTAGCGAGTTATCTGTTTTAGAATATGCCCAGCACAAAATGTCCAGGGAATTAGGACTTCTTATCCCTTGGAATGAAGCATGAGTCTTTCAGTTTTGGGTATTTTTCCGTCCGTATTACAACAACACAGAGCTTTTGACTCTCCAGACATTATAAAAGTTTACCGGAAATAGACTCTGTTGTCCTTGCCTTATTCTCAGCACACTGGTTGTAATGCTTTACAAAAAATTGAAGATATAAGATTTCTAAAATATAGAGCTGTACGATGGAAGTGGTTGATGCACCGCCATCAAGAGGTCCTTCATTCGAACCGCATAAAAGAATGGCATCTGATTGGGCGGTGAGAGCAGTTTTTGCAAAATGGGTAACGATAACAGAAGGACAACCGTTTCCCTTTAATAGCTTATGAACTTCAATCATATCTTTTGTAGAACCGGAATAGGAGAAAATGATTGCCAAATCCCTGGAATCCATAAGTGATGCAGCTATATGCTGCATATGTGCATCTCCTGTAAATTCAACATTGGGTATGATTCTCATGAACTTCTGTTTCGCCTCTAACGCTATAGTTCCCGAGGACCCTACTCCAAAGAAATGAATTCGTCGGGCGGCTGACATAAGATCTGCTGCTTTTGCAACCTGTTCATAATCCAGCAACTGGTAAGTCTCTCTGAGTCCATCCATATGAGCAGAAAGAGTCTTCTCACATATTGTCTTTGTATCATCTCCACTTTCAATGATACCTGCTACCTGCTCCTTCATTTCTCCCATTTTAGTTATATCCTGAGCCAGAAGCATTTTAAAGTCCTGATATCCGTTTAATTTCAACTCTTTGCAAAATCGAAATACTGTGGTATCTCCCACTTTACAATTCTGAGCCAAGTCTGTAATTGAGGTATACAGCACTTTTCTAGGATTCTCAAATATATAATCTGCTACCTTTTTTTCGGCTTTCGTAAATCCAGCGTAGTTCTCTTTTATTCGGTCCAGTATTCCTGCCATGTTAGCCTCTCATTCTTTTCTCTATGTTAATTATTTTTTATAGCATTTGTAAATCTTTTTGTGATTTCAACCGGTCTTGTTATGGCTGTTCCGACTACCGCTGCATAAACTCCAGTGGCAAGTGCTGCTTTTAATTCCTCCGGCGAACTGATGCCTCCTTCAGCAATTACTGGAATTGGGAGGTTTTCTGCCAGCTCCTTCATTAGTGAAAGTGCAGGAAGCTTCTCCTTACTAGTGTCATTTGTATACCCGCAGAGAGTAGTCCCTACAATATCAAAGCCTAATCTATATGCCTTCATAGCCTCCTCAAAGGTAGCACAATCCGCCATAAATATCATAGCTGGAAATTCTTCCTTGACCTTAAGAAAAAACTCTTCTAATCCAATCCCCCCAGGCCTTAAACGATTTGTAGCATCCAAGGCAATAATATCAGGATGCGCCGCCATAAGTTCCGTTACTTCTTTTAAGGTTGGCGTTATATACACCTCACTGTCCTTATAAATACTTTTGGTAAGACCAATAACAGGCAAGTCTACTGTTTCTTTAATGCATCTAATATCCTCAGGTGTATTTGCTCTGATGCCGCAAGCCCCGCCTTTGCTCGCCGCCAGAGCCATCCGCGCCATAATGTAAGAACTATGTAGTGGTTCTTCAGCCAAAGCCTGGCAGGACACAATCAAGCCTCCCTTTATCTTTATAAGTACTTCTTCTTTATTCATATAAACTCCCATCTGTGTACCTGCCTCTTATTGTGCAGCCTTTGTATATTAATTATCTCTCACACTTTCTTACCGGCAGCTTTCTTGCTATTACTAACAACTCTTTAAATAGGTCTAAAATGAGCAGTAAGATTTGTAACGGTGAAAAATTTTTTTATATTAGAATTGTATCCTTGTACTTTTCATCTGTCAATGAATTCTGACCTATGCTACAAAGCATAACTTCTTTTGCTTATTCAAAATAAAAATATTTTTCTTTTATTATTGGAATTTATTTTTATTTTCCTTGATTTTTAGAATTTCATAAGATACTATAGAATCAGTTATACTAGATAAACTACGAAAGAATGACAACAACAATATAATCTACATTTCTATAATTCTTTCATCTATAAAAAATTATTGTGAGGTACTTATCATGAATCTGATTAAAGCGAACGGTTATAAAGATTTAAGCAGGAAAGCAGCTAATGTGGTCTCTGCCCAGGTTATCCTAAAACCTTCAAGTGTCTTAGGACTAGCTACAGGCTCAACTCCTGTTGGAACCTACGAACAGCTAATTGAATGGTATAAGAAAGGAGATATCGATTTTTCACGTGTTGCTTCTATAAATTTAGATGAGTATTGCGGTTTATCGCCAGAAGATTCCCAGAGTTACCGATATTTTATGAATGATCATTTCTTTTCTGCTATCAATATCAAACCTGAAAATACCCATGTTCCCAATGGACTGGCTCAAGATTTAGAAGCCGAATGTATTCGTTATGAAAATCTCATAGCTGACTTAGGCGGAATCGATCTTCAAGTATTAGGTATCGGACATAACGGACATATTGGGTTTAATGAACCTGGTAATTCATTTGAAAAAGCTACCCATATCGTGGACTTAAACGAAACTACCCTTCAGGCCAATGCACGTTTCTTTAAAAATATTGATGAAGTACCAAAGAAAGCTATCACTATGGGTATCAAATCCATTATGCAGTCAAAAAAGATTCTGTTAATTGCAAACGGCCCTGACAAGGAAGAGATCATTCACAAAGCAATATTTGGACCGGTTACGCCAGATGTTCCCGCTTCCATCCTGCAATTCCACCCTGATCTAACTGTAGTTTGTTCCTTTGAATAATGTCAATGAATACGCTCTAATGCTACATTTCACACGCAAATTTGTGCCTGCGGCTTAAAGTTTGCAGGCTATGAGAAAGGCATGGTTATTATTATGTTATTTCAGAATGCATCTGTCTTTATTAACGACAGTTTCCAAAGAGCAGACCTAAAGGTCTTAGAAGGTAATTTTTCAGAAATTACAAACCACAAAAGAAACGAAATGCAGGAGTCTGCAATAGACTGTACTGATAAACTTATTATTCCGGGTTTTATTGAGCTTCATTCCCATGGCTGTATCGGATATGATTTCACCACTTCTTCACCGGAAGAACTGAAAAAAATGTGTACCTTCTATGCTGCAAACGGCATTACTTCCCTGCTTGCCACCACTATGACAATTGGTTATGATACATACAAAAGAGCTATGCTTAACATCAAAGAAGTTTGTGAAGAAGGTACTGGTGGAAGTCGCATCATTGGTATTAATATGGAAGGCCCTTTTTTAGGAGCTTCTAAAAAAGGAGCTCATGATACCAGATACCTTCTATCCATTAACGAAGAAAAATACGAAGAACTCAATGCACTTTCAGGCGATAGGATTAAAATCATCGATCTGGATCCCGATCTTCCCGGCGCAATACCTTTTATAGAAAAATACTGTAAAAACAAAGTAATATCTCTGGCGCATACTTCCTGTGATTACGATTCAGCTGTAAATGCTATTAAAGCTGGTGCCAGCCATGTAACCCATCTGTTTAATGCTATGAACGGCCTCCACCACCGTGCTCCCGGTATAATTGGTGCAGTATCAGACTGTGACGTAAATGCAGAAATCATATGTGATGGAATTCATATCCATCCCTCGGTTATACGCCTGATGTTTAAGGCAGTTCCTGAGAAACTGATTCTGATCTCCGATTCCATGAGTGCTGCCGGTCTGGAGGATGGTATCTATGAATTAGGCGGGCAGAAAGTTACCGTAAAAGACGGAAAGGCAACTTTAGATGACGGTACAATAGCAGGATCAACGACAACTATCTACAAAGCTTTCCTTAAAGTACTGGAAATTGGTATACCGGTAGAACAGGCTATCTTAAGTTCGACCCTGTATCCTGCAAGAGCCATAGGTGCTGATAAGGAAACCGGTTCGATACAAATCGGTAAAAAGGCAGATTTTATAATTATGGATAAAAATTACCAGATTGAGAGTGTTTATTCTAACGGTATTCAGATTTTTTAAAATTTTATAATAGACAATTTTACTGCTTTAACAATATGTAACTGAATAAAAAACCATGAAAAAAACCATTCTATTTAGTGCAATGAAAATTAAAATCTATTGCTAAAAGCCATTGTGCTCATTAGAAAGGAGTTATAAAAATGGAAATTAATTCAAGCATCGGATGTAGTGTAACAGAATGTCAATATCATGCAGGTGAGAAACAGTATTGTACTCTTGATAAAATTATGGTAGGAAAATCAGAATCCTATACTTCCAAAGTCGAAGGTACAGATTGTGAATCTTTTAAAGTAAATGAAAACAAAACGTTTTAATTCTTAAACAGTACGAAAAAATCTGTAATAGGAATATAAAAAGACCGCTGCCCGACGAATCATAATCGGCAGCGGTCTTCTTACTTTAGTTTATTTTTTCTTGCTTTGAATTCATTTCCGGAAATCGAATTAAAACTACTCTTTCTCTTTCTTCTTGCTCTTTCTGTAAAAATAAAAGGCAGCACACAGAATAAACAATACGCCTAGCACTATTATGGTAATATGAGTAAATGCGTCTGTCTTATCGACAATATTTTCCCAGGAATTGCTGGCAGCTTTTCCCAGAAGCACTAAGACCGTATTCCATACTAGGGAACCAATGGTTGTCAGAAGAAAGAATATCCAAAAATTCATATTTGCCATACCAGCTGGTATGGATATCAAGCTTCGGATTACAGGTATACATCTGCATATTAAAACCGTTATCTTTCCTTTGGAGTTGAACCAGTCATACGCCTTACTAACATCTTCTCTCTTAAGACGCAGAATTTTACCTATACGACCATCCAATATCTTACCCAGTCTATCCATTGTCAACAGATTGCCTGCTCCATACAGAATTGCCGCACCCAGTAATGAACCAATAGTTGAGAATAATATAACTCCCTGTGCAGTCAGACTAGTAAATGTAGTCATAAATCCGCCAAAGGTTAAAATAATCTCAGAAGGTATAGGCGGAAACACATTCTCCAATGCGATGAGAAAAGTAATTCCCAGATATCCGAATTGATTCATAAATTCAATAATCCAATCTTTCATATAACCTCTTTCTTAAAAATTTCCAGTATGTAGATACCAATCCATTATATTGTATGACAGTCAGGATTACAACCCACTTTTGAAATAAGTCAAAAATAGTGGATTTACGACAAGCAAATATAAAACCTATGCATTAAATATCTAGACGTCTGTATATCGAATCAATCATTACTTTATTAAGAGTATGTATAATATAAATAAAATCATACATAATAAAGAGTGGATAGCAAAATCAAATACCTTCCTTTAAGAACATGAACCTGATGCAGATATCTTCTATCACAAAATATAAGTACAATTTGTTAATGAGTAATGTCTTGGAGGAATAAAAGGTTTTGTGCAGTTATCCTTTCATATAAAATTGAAAGTACAGTTTTATCCTATTCTGTATACAAAATAAAAATGGGTTAATCATAGAAGCCTTTCTGACAAAACTTGTTATGTAAGGCTTCTTTTTTTGTCTTTTTTACTTCCATTAATTACCGTCAGCTCCTAAGTATAGATACTTGACATCTGCGTATAATAAGGGATGGATACAAAGCAAATGGTTTCAAAGCCCTTGTAAATACATGTGCTCACAATCAAATGCCTCCTGTATTCCATTGACTAAGATAAAGAAAAGCAGTAGGTCTCGAACTGCAAAAAAACTTATTCACAAAGCAAATTTAGGAGATGGTTAAGTTGGACTGGCTTATGTCATAAAAGTTATTCGGATCCAAGTAGTTTGCTAAAAACTGAATATTGAAAGAGACAATTG
>JAQSXJ010000018.1 GCA_029256725.1 Anaerocolumna sp.
TCTGTCAGGAGAGAATCATGCCACAATATGACCGCCATAAAGGTAGAACGGTGTTAATTGAATTTATAGCAGCCGAGGATTTTAATAGTCTTCCCTATGAAGAGAGGTTTACTCTGATTTTTTTAACTACGGGAAGTATTTGTGGAACATTAAATGACCGTCCAATAAAAATCACTGCCCCGGGTATCCTGTGTATATCAAAAGACGACAAAGTAGAGGTTTATGAGAAAGAGAATGCGTTTGCCCAGTCCTTTTGTTTCCATCCGGTATTTCTGAACAGTATTCCGGTAGCAGAGGGTCAGGATTATATTGCAACTAAGTTAAAAATAAGAACTGGAATATCTCTTTTTGAGAGGGACGGCATGCACACAGGGATGCCACTTATAACGGAAAAGTCCTATCCTCAACTGTTGGAATGGTTCTTTGTCCTGGGAACAGAGGTGTATGCTCAAAGTGATTCCAGGTGGGTATGCAGAATCAAGAGATACCTGATACAGATACTCGGATTGCTTGAAGATCTGAACCGTCAATGTGAACAATCACCGGTTGATATGGTTTTGGAATATATACACACCAATTATTCTGATAAAATCAGCCTGGAGGATTTAACGAATTGCGCTCACTTGAACCGAGTATCCTTAAATAAGCTGTTTCAAGACAGATGCAGCAATACCGCAATGGGGTATCTGCTATCCCACCGGTTAAAGGTTGCTGGCGATCTGCTAACTCATACAGGTATGAGCCTTAATGAAATTGCGCGTTCTACAGGGTTTGAGTATGATACCTATTTTATAAAACAATTTACTGCCAAGGTTGGGATGTCTCCTACTTCATATCGAAATACTACTCGTGAGATGGCGGCATCATTATAAATATTTCTGGATACAGGATTATTTCTAAAGTTATTCGGATAATCAATATAAAGAATCTGTTGAGGGTGTAATGGAATGAAGGGAGAGAAGTTGATGTGTAAAAAGATTGCTATTGATGAGATATTTGATATAGAGCGCCGAGGTAATAAATACACATTATTAGTTATTAAAGTTACAGAGGATACCTTATCGGTTGGAGAGACAGTAGAAATTTTACTGAAAGACGGGGGAAGTCTTCGCAAAGAAATTCTTTATATAGAAGCAGGGTTTGTAAGAGGTGGTATACAGCCAAAGACTGCCTACAAAGGAGATAACATCTGTGTGCATGTAGGTGAGATTTGTAAAGAGGAGATATTCTGTAAAAAACTTTACGGATAGATTGGAAGTTCAGGATAAGCAGATAGAGCACACAAAAGGTTCTAGAGTATTGCGGATTAGCTTAAAAGATACAAGAAGCTTATTGGTACATATTACAGGAAAACGGTACAAATTCAAAATATTATATAGTTTTAGAATTATTTTATCAGGGTCAAGATTAACTCAGAAGAAAAGTGTCCCTAGATATTGTAAATCGTTGTATTTTATAATTTAATTGTAGGATCTATATGTCTCAAGGAATACAAATTAGGCAGACCTTAATATATGGCCTCAAGGAATATAAGTCAGGCAAGACCTTAATATGGCCTCAAAGAATATAAGTCAGGTAAGGCCTTAATATGCCTTTAATGAATATAAGCCAGGCAAGACCTTAATATATTGCCCTCAAGGTATAAGTTTAGGCAGAACCTTAATATAAGTCCTACAAATTACTATCAATCTAAGAAGTACAGTATATTAAGGGATGGAGAAGTAAAATGAAAAATATAACGTCAAGACAATTCAGGATACTTGCAGATCACATGGATATCTACACTTTTATGACCGATATTTATGAAAAGGACTGGAGAAACGGCGTACCGGCACCGTTTTTTGAGTATGCTTTATCCTCCTACTGGATGGATAAATCCTATACCCACAGAAACCGGATATGGGAGGATCGGGGTGAAATCGTTGCATTTTGTTTTACCGAAAATCCGGTAACAGATGTATTTTTTAGTTTAAAACCTGGATATGAAGAACTTGCCAAGGAGATGGTCAGATACGCAGATGAACATATGCCTCATATAGAGGATAAATTTCAGCTGAGAGTATTCAAAGGGCAGGAGGCTATCATTGACGTAGCCAGAAAGAACGGATTTAAACAGGTTGGCGAATACATGGATATGATCTATGAATTCGATAAACCACTGGATTACAAACTTCCGGAGGGATTTCACTTTGTAGAACAGGGAAAATATGATGTTGCCAAATCTGTGGAATGCTGCTGGAAAGGCTTTGATCGTGAAGCGGAGGAAGGTCCCTGGCATGGTAATGCAGAATCTGGTTACCATTTATTGCAGGCACCTCATGCCTCTAAGCAGTATGCAGTAGCAATAGAAAATGAAGCAGGAGAATATGTCTGTTGGGCAGGCATGTGGTGGATACCGGAAAATAATCTGGCATATATGGAACCTCTGTGCACAGTACCAAAATATCGGAAGCTGGGTCTGGCAGCAGCAGCTCTTTCTGAATTGTACCGTAGAATGAAACCTCTGGGAGCAACTCATATGACCGGAGGCAATAATCCTTTTTATGCGAAAATAGGCTATGAGCCGATGATAAACTGGACCTTCTGGAAGAAAGAGCAGTAATGCTCATTTTATTTGTATATTACTACCAAAGAAAAGACTAATTCACCGAATACCTCCTACTATTTGATTCATTGTAGTTTACATTTCGGTTGTTTATACTATTATACAAACTTAAAGGTATGATTGTAGGAAAACCATAGGAGGCAACCGGATGGAAGAAATGAAAGAAATAAAAGAAATAGTATGTACCTTAATCATTCCCGGTAAAATTTATAGGGAGCTAACGGAAGAAGTGAAAGAAATCTTTGTAGAAGATGATGGTATATATTCTGCTAAATTCTCGGCAGATACAGCAGAGAATACTTTCCTGGGAGAGTTTATCTGTGCTTTTTGTGAAGTCGTATTAATCATGAATAATCCAAAGTATGAAGTTACAGAAGACTGCAATTTAAGCACAGAGTTATTAAGGTTTGGCACTTCGGAAGAATCCTACTGCCTGTTGATAAATATAAAGTATCCCGGTTCCGAAAAAGAGCATCATGATACACTGTATTTTAAAGAAGTATCCCAGAGCTTAGGGTTTTACACCTTTGAATTGCTGGGGGATCAGACACTGTTTTCAATAGATTAGTAATAGTAACGCAGAAGAAACTGTATGGCTTTCCTGTAGAACAAGGATTAAAGGTAAATAGTTCAATTTTGTATATGATAAGCAAAGAAATTTAGGCATATCCGTACATAAATACTATTATACCCTTAAAACCTGGTGTATGGGATAACCATACAGTTTCTTTTAGGTGCTCTCTCTATGCCAATTGTATCAACTAAGAATATAAAAACAACAGTAAACATATCCATAATGCAATATAGACTGTATAAAGTGCAGGTTAAACTATCTCCCATTGTGTTTAAATCAGATTTCCGTATAATGGAGATATCGCTGCAGGATAAAGGAAGAGTTAACATGAAGATAAATTTATACCGGGAAGATAAATTACCGGAAAACTATATGGATATACATTATCAGGAGATGAATGCCAGCATTCAGGGAATCATTGATTTCTGTAAAGCCTCTCAGATTATTATCGGTAGAAATGATAAACTACAGAAAAAGATATACCCCACGGACATTTATTATTGTGAGATAGTCGACAGAAAATGATATGCATATTTAAAGGAAGAAGTCTATCAGATCGATTTCAGCATACCTGAAGAAATATCAAGAAAGTCAGTAGAAGAGGTGTGAAAAAACGAAAAGAAGTGCCAAGGCACACAGAAGGGAGCGTATATGAAAAAGACAGCAGGTATTGGAAGAAGGTATATGGAGCTGGCACTTTATGCCTTTGCTGGTTTAGGGATAGAAATGCTATATGCTTTTCTAATTGAGCCATTACTTTATGGCGCAGCTATGGATAAATGGACGGTAGGTCAAAGTATTATTCACTGGACGGTTACTTGTATAACCTGGGGGATAGTGACTTATCTTATTGTAAAAGAGTCAAAAGAGAAAGTTGGCTTTGACATTCTAAAAGCAGATACGAAGAAAATGAAACTATGGCAGTGGCTGCTTGTGGTCTTATGTATTGCACTGCTATTATATGTTAAGTATATGGATTGGGGCGGGTTTAAGCTAGTAATTGAATTTCAGAAAATGGGATTGGTGAAGTTCATCTTCCAGTATATATATTATGCTTTTGAAACGGTGCTTTTTATGTTGATATTAATCTTTGGACAGAAGGCCTGTGAAGTATGGTTTCGCAAGGAGAAAATCCCCTACGGAGGAATTGTTGTTGCTTTATCCTGGGGGCTGGTACATATCCTGACCAAAGGTAGCCTTGTAACGGGAATCTTAGCAGCAGGTGCAGGTTTTTCATTTGGTGTTTCATATTTATTGTTGAATAGAGACGTTAGAAAAGTGTATCCCGTGTTATTTATCATGTTTGCCTTATAAAGGATGTTCGCCTGATAAAGGCGGAGTAAAGGGAGCTATAACTTGATTTCTTCCCGGTTTTATTAAGTAGGATAAAGGAAAGTGCAATAATTAATTAGAATGGGGGCTTTGGCATATCACTTGACTGAAATACAGCCCCCCTGGTAATTACTTTTTATTATTTTTCTTAAAAGATTTTAACAAGCGAAGGAAATGATTGGCTTCACGTAAGGTGTGGTCGCCTAGCAGAGGGATAATAATCGATCTTACCTTACATTCCAGAATGCCCTGTGTACCCTGTGCCTTAAAGTCACGAATGGCTTTGGTTGCCTCCAGACTGTCAGCAGTTACTTTGGAGAAGGGAACGTTATTATCCATAGCAGCCAGTGCCTCTGCCGTCAGCAAATCAAATTCATTACCAAAATTATTGGCAGCAGCAAACAGATCTTCTTCTGTGGGATCAAGCAAGCCACGGATAAATTTCGCATGCTCTGCCATAATGTTATTCCAGAACGCTTCCTGTTCCAAGGCCTCATCTTCAATAGCAAAATCCGCACCACTTTGCAGACATTTGAGTATATTCAGATAAAGAGTAGCTTCTCTTATAATGTGTTCAATGAGAAGCGGATAATTGACCGTGAACATTTTACAGCATAGAACATTGGATAAGATATTGGTTTTGAATTCAATCAAGGAACACACTAAATTGATAGCTCTTTCGTTAATCTCACAAACTCTTTGTTCCAGCCCACCGATAGAGGGATAGCAGCTGCCTGACATCAGATTCATTTCTGCTTTGGTTAATTCAACAGGAATGTTGACGCCTGTAAAGAAGCAGGAGGCTAATTCTGCATCTACTGTATAAGGGGTGAAGACTTCTCCGGACTCCAAAACATCAGGGCTTACAACCCCATTGGAAATAGAGATAACCTCCCACAGCAGTTTATCGAATTCCATACGAAAGACATCTGCTTGCTGTGAATAGTTACAATCTTTCGGTGTAAAACCTATCTGCAAAAAAAAGGAGTGTTCTTTCATTATTCTTCCGAAAAAAAGATGTAAGTCCAAAGACTGGCGGATATAGTCGTTTTTGGGGGTCATAAGGGAACTCCTTAAAACTGTTCACATTATTGTATGTTGTAGTAGCTCATTTGTGCGTAAGAAGAGCCTATTATATATAAAATATAATAATAGTAGTTGATAGGAGAGATTAATCCTTCATTCGAGTGTGATATTCCAGTCGGTATTTCGTAGGTGAACAGCCTTTTAACTTACGAAAGACCTTTGAGTAGTAGTTGGGATCTGAAAAACCTACAGTAAGAGCTGTTTCTGTTATAGAGATATCAGAGCCTGTAACATTTAACAGGCTTTTTTCTATACGGTATTCTATTATATATTCAAATAGTGAAATACCCATATATCTTTTAAACAAACGGCAGCATTCGCTTTTGCATAAATTAATATGTCTGGCAAGGTCCTCTAATTCAATCTTTACAGTATAATTATTCTCTACATAGGTTAAGATCTGTTTTATTCTTCTGACATTAAGTTCCTCAAATTTCTTTGTTTCTTTTACCTGGTGTGGTCTGTTACTTACAAGTATTCTCCAAAGTTTTAGCAGAAGTAACTGAGTATCCAGCTCTCTATAACAGTTGTCTTGTTCTGTAATCTCATAAAGCTTCTGCAAATGCCCTATAACTTCCTTGTGCCAGGTTTCTGACAGGTCAAAATGCAAAGAAGAGAAGCTTATATCCTGTTGAAGGGGATTAACATATTTGTTCTGTATAAGACTTCCCTCATAACCATATATAATCTTCGAATCGAAGGTGACAGACAGATAGCGGCAATCTTTATTCTTGTCCATACGTCCTGTATGCAGGGTATTGGAATTACCAAAGAGAGCTTCTCCCTCTGAGAGATAATAGATATCCTCATTCACCTGGTAGAACATATTCCCTGATAGAACCAATGTAAATTCTATTTCTTTATGCCAATGCCATAGAAAAACACCGGAGGTATACCTGGAAAGCGTTTCTTCGCTTACCAGTACAGGAAACTGGTAACTGCCGTGTTCTTTTAATTCTTTTTGAGATGGATCAGTTATAATCTGAATTTTATCAGAAGCTTTACCTTGCAGATTATCCGGCGTGTAGATAGCATTCTCCATGGGAAGTACCTCGTTTCAATTCGTTATTTAGTAAAGGAAAGATATTGATAAATGTAATAATATCTTTTCTCAATTTAATACCTGTAGATATCTTAAATTATAGTTTGTTTTATAAAGAATTACAACTCACACCGCAATATATTCCTTATCCTGCGCAGAATATTTAAGGTTGTTTTTTATTAATCTGCTAAACTGTTAATAAAGAAGACGGATTAATCAGAGCATATCTGCAAATTCTTTACACCGCTCTAAACGCTTCACTTTGCGATATTCAGCGTTGTAATTTTGGAAACATAACCCTGCGAAGTATCCAAAATCATGACTTGTTTTCAACAAAGTGGAATATAAAAGCCGGTGCCGGCAGTTTTCAGATACTCTGAATTAAAAGGAGATAGGTTAAAATGGATTATTGGATGATTATAGCAGTATTATGTGCGTATATAGTGAAAGGGCTTTGTGCTTTTGCTAATACACTGGTATTTAGCACCATACTTAGTTTTAGAACAAGTAATCTTAATATTACACCCATTGAGCTGATTGTAGGGTATCCGGCCAATGCAATAATAGCCTGGAAGGAAAAGAAGTCTCTTCAGTGGAAAATCTGGATGCCTCTTTCACTTCTTGTAGTTGCAGGAAGTATACCGGGTGCGCTATTGTTAAAGAGTGGGGATAATACTGTCATTAAGATATTATTTGGGATTGCGGTAGCAGGCATTGGAGTAGAGATGTTCTTTCGTGAGAGGAGCCAGGGAAAGAAGAAATCTTCACCGTTTATTTTGTGGATAATTGGTGCTGTTTCAGGACTTTTATGTGGATTGTTTGGTATCGGTGCTTTATTGGCTGCATATGTTGGCAGGACAGCAGATAATAACCAGTCTTTTCGCGGAAATCTTTGTATGGTATTTCTGATGGAGAATACCTTTAGAATCATATTGTATCTGGCAGCAGGGATTATAACTCCAGACATAATGAAAACAGCTGTCTTTCTATTGCCCTTTATGCTGATTGGATTAGGTATCGGAAATTACCTGGCACGTATTCTGGATGAAAAGAAAGTGAAAAAAGCGGTTATTTTATCACTGATAATATCTGGGGTCATGCTGGTAATAAAGAATTTAGGCTGGTTGTAATTTTCCAGGGGAATTGTAATTACTTTAAAGGAAGCTAATTAGTTACAAATATTTTGATTTTTAAGAGCAATAATAGCAGATAATTCATGTCAGAAAAATCTAAAAGATTTGACAGATATCCCTTTAATGTGATAAGATTAACTTAACTGATTTAGAGATTGAGTTTTAAAGATGCAAATGGTAGTGAAGATATGATAACAGCAAGTGTCATTCGTAGCGAAAGTTAGGAAGGATACCTGCTGTTTTTTTGCGTTCAAATCAGTAAAAGTACAAATAAAGAGAGGTAGCGAAATGCCGCAGAACAAGAGAGAAAGTATGATTTTTACAGTAATGATGTGTTTTTTTATGGTACTTTGGATGAGTATCTATAATGTTTCCCTTCATATGAAAGGGGTGTCCATGACAAGTATAAAAGAAGCCTGGACAGGGTTTCCTATTGCTTTTATTGTTGCCTTATGCTGTGACATATTTATAGTTTCTGGATTTGCCAAAGGATTTGCATTCCGTTATCTGATCAAAGCAGAAAGCAGCAATATACAAAAAGCCATAACAGTATCCTGCTGTATGGTAATACCTATGGTAATTATCATGTCTTTATATGGCGCTTTAGAAGCCTGCTTTCGATCCGGTGCATGGAATCAGCTGGCAGTTAACTGGATGTTTAATATACCAAAGAATCTAATAATGGCACTGCCCCTTCAGCTGTTACTGGCAGGCCCTATAATCAGAAGGCTTTTTAGAAAAGCGTTTCCCGTAGGAAAGGTATTAGATTAATCATTAGCAGTTAGGGAGATTAAGGGAGGATATTCTGGCATTCGTTCTCCTTTAGATTTTCCTTCCCCCAATTGCACATCTCTGATAAGATGGGCATAAGTGACAGGCCTTTATCAGTAAGGGTATATTCTACTTTCGGAGGTATCTGCTGGTACTCTGTTCGAATGATGATGTTGTCCTTTTCAAGTTCTTTCAGCTGAGTGCTGAGCATCTTGTGGGTAATTCCCTTAATGGAACTCATAAGCTCACCGTATCTTAACACTTCACTTTTCCATATCCAGAACATTATAATAATCTTCCACTTCCCACCTATGATGGACAAGGTATATTCAATGGGTCTGGAACAAACTTCAACTTTTTTTGGCATGTTCTTACTTTCCTTTCGGGTAGTATCTTACTTCAAAGTACATACTATTACTTTATATCGAAATATATTATACTATTTTAACATACAATGCAAATATGTTTCTTCAAGGAGAAGAAAGGTTAAGCGAGAAAAAAATAATGATAGAAATAGTGCACGTGCTATGGCACGCAGATGGGAGCTAAGAATGAAAGAATTAAGAGCAGAAGAATTTAACAAGAATCCTTTTCAACTAATTGGAAGGGAGTGGATGTTAGTAACGGCAAAAAAAGAGGATAAGATCAATACCATGACAGCCTCTTGGGGCGGCTTAGGCATTATGTGGGATAAAAATGTTGCTTTTATCGTAATAAGACCCAGTCGTTATACAAAAGAATTTATTGACAGTGCGGATACCCTTTCCCTTACATTCTATGAGAAAGAGTATAAAAAACAACTGGCATACTTGGGAAGCGTTTCCGGAAGAGATGAAGATAAAATCACAAAATCCAATCTTACAGTGCAGTACGAGGGAGAGACACCCTACTTTAAAGAAGCAAGCATAGCAGTTATCTGTAAGAAGCTGTTTCATCAGGAATTTAGTTCGGAATCCTTTATTGAAGCAGGACTTGAGGATAAATTCTATCCTGGGAAAGATTATCATACTATGTATATTGCAGAAATAGAAAAAATTCTGGTAAGTGAATAACATCAGGAACACTATATGGCTGCCTTCAGACCCCCGCCTTAGCTGACGGAGGTCTTTTTTGTTGTAAAAAATTAAAATAGAAATATTCATTAATATAAAGATCTCCTTTTTACGATAAATGAAAAAAAGGGTTTATTTAACAAAAGCATATTGATATAATACAACTAAATAATTTGTAGTATCTATTCCAGACAAAGGAGGGAATTTGGATAAAGAAAGAGTAAAACTGGTCTTAGAATTGACTGAAGGAGAGTTTCTATGAGAAAATATTATATTGATAATATCCGTAACCTGTGTATTCTTCTGTTGTTTCCGTTTCATACGGCTATGATATTTAATAACTACGGAGAGAACTGGTATGTACACAGCAAGGGATCAGAGGCTGCCGGTTTATTTCTTATTGCGGTGTATCCCTGGTGGATGGCACTTTTATTTGCAATGGCAGGAATGTCCGCAGTATATGCGCTGAACAAAAGAACGGCGAAAGAATACCTTAATGAAAGAATACACAAGCTTTTAATCCCAACCATAGCTGCGATACTTTTACTGGTACCGGTGCAGACCTACATAGCAAATAGATCTTTTAACGGTTACAAGGGAAATTATCTGGAGCACCTTAGCGTTTTCTTTCATCTGACTGACTGGAGTGGTTATGATGGGCATTTTACAACGGGACAGCTCTGGTTTACCCTCTATCTCTATCTATATTCCTACTGCTTTTTATCTCTTATGGTAAGGTACAAGAATAAGGAAAAGAAGCTTAAGGGTGAGACATTCACCTTAATAAAGCTTATTCCTATGTTTATACTGATTGCTCTGGTCACGCCTATCTTGAATATTGGAGGTAAGAGTATCAGTGAATTTGCTGCTTACTTTTTATTGGGATACTTTATTCTTAGCATGGAAGAAGTTCAGGAAAGGCTTAAGAAGCATAGTACATTATTGGCTCTATTATGGGTAGCACTTATCGTTTGGCGTTGTATCCTGTACCAAAAGGGATTAGGCGAAGGGCTGCTATGGGATATTGAACAAAGACTACTAGCCTGGGTAGGGATACTGGCAGTACTGGGTATTGGCAGACGTTATCTGGAGTTTAATAACAAGTTTACGGCTTACTTTACGCCGGCCGCTTTTCCGTTATATATATTCCACCAATCCATTATTGTAGTTATAGGATATTTTACTATTAGCCGTATAGAAGGGTTATTAACCCAATATGTGATAATATGCCTGACCTCCTTTGGGCTAACAGTAGCCGCATATGAGTTGTGCAGACGGATAAGAGTCACCAGATTCTTATTTGGAATTAAGAAATAAGAAGGAAAGAAAGAGTACGTAGAACTGTAACAACCCTGATCGGATATCACAGAAAAGAAATACGAGAGCTGGAAACGAAAGGAGAATAGCCTATATGATTGAAGTAAAATTTTATGATGAGGTGTCGGATGAGAAATTAAAGTTTGCTGTCATTCTGACTAAGACAAAGGGTAAATGGGTTTTTTGTAAACATAAGGAACGTATGACCTATGAAGTTCCGGGAGGACGAAGAGAACCTGGAGAGAGTATCCTTCATACGGCTATGAGAGAGCTGTATGAAGAAACGGGAGCTCTTTTATTTGACATTACCCCTGTCTGCGTTTATTCTGTTGTAAGAACTGAGGAGATAATATCCCATGACAAAGACAGCATAGCTGAGGCTGATGAAAGCTTTGGCATGCTCTATTTTGCTGAAATTGAGAAATTTGAAGGTGAGCTCCATAGTGAAATTGAATCCATCTTAATTACCGAGGAAATGCCCACTAATTGGACATATCCGCTTATTCAGCCAAAATTATTGGAAGAAACTGATCTTATCCATGATAATTAGAAGGAGACATAGGATGTACCAGAAGCCAGAAATGATATTGTTTGATTACGGACAGACATTAACAAGGGAAGAGAAGTTTAATCCCGTAAGAGGAACTCAGGCGTTGCTAAAGCTTGCAAAGAGTAATCCCAATGGTGTTACTGCTCTTCAGATACAGGAACTGGCAGATGCATTAAGCAGTGAAATTGCAAATGCGCTTATTGGGGATAGCAGAAGCAGAAATCTGCTGGAAGTAAGCAATTATGCATTTAATCGTTATCTGTATGAATATTATGAGGTGGAATTTGCAGAAAGTCCAGAGGCGCTGGAACGTATTTTTTGGGATAATGCGGCGCTGGGAAGATCCACAGAGAATATTGAGAAGCTTCTGATGCATTTACAGGAGATAGGAATACGTACCGGTGTCATAAGCAATATTACAGCCGGTACGGATACCCTTACAAACAGGATTAATGAACTTATTCCGGATAACCAATTTGAATTTATTCTGGCCTCCAGTGACTATATATTTCGAAAACCTCACAGAAGAATCTTTGAAATGGCACTGGCTAAGGCTAAGCTTTCAGCAGAGCAGATTTGGTTTTGCGGGGATAATCCCATATGTGATGTTGAAGGAGCGTATAATGCAGGGATGAAACCTGTATGGTATACCGCCTGCATGGATGGTGAAGCTGGAATGCCCCCTGTTGTACCTCATCTTAAAATTGATGATTGGGAAGAATTGATACATATGCTATAATAGAAGAAGTTGCGGCTTTTAGGAATTAACCCTTACAGTTTTTAACGGGATAAGAGCGCTGCAACCTCTACTATTAGATGTATTGCTGCCATGGGTGGCTGAATGCGAGGAATATATGAAGAGACAATGTAGTCTTGATGAAATATCAGACGGTAAATTATACAGTGCTAACGATTTAGTGGAAGCCAGCTGCAACGGATGCCATGGAAGTGCTTCCTGCTGTCACGGCATGGGTAATTCCATTATTCTGGATCCTTATGATACCTATAGGCTGACAACCGGACTTAATGTATCCTTTGAACAATTATTGGCAGGGAAGCTTGAACTGAACGTGGTAGATGGAATCATACTTCCCAATCTTAAAATGATAGGTGCCAAAGAGCAATGTTCATTCCTTGATGAGAAAGGAAAGTGCAGTATTCACAGCTTCAGATCCGGAATATGCAGAATATTTCCTCTGGGAAGGGTTTATGAGAACAACAGCTTTCAGTATTTTCTTCAGGCTGGTGAGTGCAGAAACAGTAGTAAGACTCAGGTAAAGATCAGCAAATGGATAGCAACAGAGGATTTAGAGAGAAATGAGAAATTTCTTATCTGCTGGCATTATTTTATAAATGCTGCAGAAACGGCAGTAAAGAATGCAGAAGATGAGAAGAAAATCAAAGAAATCAACATGCTTATCCTGAATCTCTTTTATCTTATGAAATATGACAAGGATATAGATTTCTATCTGCAATTTGAAGCAAGGCTTTCAAAAGCAAAAGAAGTACTCGGAATATAAGAAAATACCGGAGGTCTCTTATAGACCTCCGGTATTTATAAATCTATAAAGGTTGTTAGTGACTTCCTCTAGGACCGTTGTATCCGGTCATGATTTTTGACACTTCTTCTATGTGCTCAGCCTTTAAAAGAGCTGTCATTCTTGGTATAAAACCAGTAAGATAGTCGGCATCAAAAGTATTATTCGACTGTTTCTCAAAACTTTCAGCTAAGAGAGCCTTGGCTTCTTCCTGTTTGCCATTCTGTACTCTCTCTAGTATAAAATTAAAAAATTGTTCCTGTCCCTGATTCATGTATAAGCTCCTTTGGTAATTTTTTTCGGGTTGTCTTATTATATCATAGGGAAAGGTTTTAAGGATAGGGGTAACATTGCAAACAGGTCATCATAAAGGAGTAGGATATGGAGAGAAAAAAACTGGTGGAGTTATTACAGGAACATAACCAGGAACATCTATTATTGTACTATGACAGGCTTACACATGAACAGCAGGCAAATTTGGCAGCGCAGATAGAGAAGCTTGATTGGAGGCTTTTGAGACTTTCTGAAAGTGGCAATGTCGGTCGGGAGAGAGGAGTAATTAAGCCTCTTGCCGGTTTGGACAGAAAACAGATAGAAACAAACCGAGAAGCTTTTGAAAAGACAGGTATTCAGGCTATTAAGCAGAATAAAGCAGGAGCGGTTCTTTTGGCAGGGGGTCAGGGTACCAGACTTGGCTGCAGCGGTCCTAAGGGGAATTATAACATCGGAGTGACCAGAGAAGTCTATATCTATGAGTTGCTATTTGGAAATGTTCTTGAGGTGGTACATAGAACGGCTACCTGGATACCTTTATATATTATGACCAGTGATAAGACCCATGAGGAAACGACCAAATTCTTAAAAGAACACCATTACTTTGGTTATAATGAGGCGTATATCAAGTTCTTTGTCCAGGAGATGAATCCTTCCGTAGACTTTGAAGGTAAACTCTTAATGGAAGCTCCGGATAGGCTGTCCTTGTCTCCCAGCGGTAACGGGGGTTGGTTTTCCTCCTTGGTAAAGGCTGGACTGCTGACAGATCTTGAAGCCAGGGGCATTGAGTGGCTGAATATATTCGCAGTTGATAATGTGCTGCAAAAGATTGCAGACCCTCTGTTCTTAGGAGCTACTATAAGCTCCGGGAAAGCAAGCGGAGCTAAGGTGGTTAGGAAGGCAGAACCCGGTGAACGCATAGGTGTGCTGTGCACAGAAAACGGCAAGCCTTCGATTGTGGAATATTATGAAATGACCGAAGCCATGCTGCAGGAGAGAACTCCCTCCGGTGAATTAAGCTATTCCCTGGGTGTTACTTTAAATTATCTGTTCAGACTGGATAAGTTAAAGGAGATTTTAAGCAGAGACCTACCCATACATGTAGCGGAGAAGAAAATACCATATCTGAACCAGGAAGGAGAATATATTCAGCCGGATAAACCCAATGGATACAAATTTGAAGAGCTGGCATTGGATATGATACCTTTGTTTGAAGAGTGCCTTCCTTTTGAAGTAGTCAGGGAGGAGGAATTCGCGCCGGTAAAGAATGCTTCAGGTGTTGATTCGCCTGAGACTGCAAGAGCACTTCTTAAAAGAAACCATATCGTACTGTAAGTGGTAGTTGTTCATAAAAGAGCAACTATTTATTAAATAGATATCCATAAAGCAGACGATTTTAAGGCAGCTATTCACAGAGCAGATGATTATAAAGCGGATACACTCAAACAGTTAAAGCGTAAAAACAGAGAACATAGAATAAAACAACATAGATCAGCTCCAAATTTATTGAAAATAGTTGCTAACTGACTTTCAATGGGTTAAAATTACAATTAGTATAAGAAAATATATTCCGTAAGTATCATACAAGATGTTAGACTGCTTCTGCAGATTGCTGCAGAGGACATGAACAAAAAGGAGGCTATTATATGAGACGAAGGCATGTTATGAATGCGTAGCATCGGCTATTGCATTTTTAGAAAATAAATATGTTATAGCTGCTGCTAATCCTAAGATTAATTCTATTAGGAGGGCGCAATGGGCTATAGGAAAGCAGAACAGATTCTGCCGAATGAAATTATTGAGATGATTCAGAAATATGTAGATGGGGAATGTATCTATATTCCCAGAAAAGAAAACAACCGAAGAGACTGGGGAGAGAATACCAGTATCAGAGAAGAATTAAAAGAACGAAATCATAACATCTATCTTGACTATAAAAACGGAATGAAAGGGACAGAAATTGCCGATAAGTATTTTCTGTCCGTTAAGAGTATACAACGTATTATTGGTAAAATGAAATAAGAAACAGGTGCAGCTACAAGGTTATCTTTGTAGCTGCACCTGTTTTTTTCGAAAAAAATATGAGGTGGAATAAACCTTCCGGGAGTGATATGCTGTCAGCAAAAGGAGGGGTGTTATATGTTATCACCGCATCATAATACATGGCTTTTAATTTCATCAAAGGCTATGTAAGTTTAATAACAATCAAATGATATTTCATCTTAAATAGCCTTTGCAAATCAGTTTTAGAAGGAGATGCAAATGAGCTATTATATGTTACTGCCAGAGGAAGCCTATCGTATTCTTAGAAATTGCCCCAAATGCGGCAGTGGATCAAGTTTTATTAGTACCAACAATTTCAGGGTAAATGCCAATGGAAACCGGATAGATGTCTGGTTAATCTATCAGTGTGAAAAGTGCAGGCATACTTATAACCTTACCATATATGAGAGAATGAAGCCATCATTCTTAGCAAGAGACGAATATCAGGCTTTTTTAGAAAATGATAAAGAGCTTGCGCTAAAGTATGGAATGAATAAAGGAATTTTTGAAGCTAACAGAGCACAGATAGATGCTGCTAATATTCCTTACAGCCTTAAAAAGCTTAAGGAAGAAGAGAAGCCTGAGTTAGTAATTAGGAATCCTTATGGTCTAAAGATCAGAACAGATAAGTTGTTGTCAGAGGTATTAGAGATCAGCAGGAGTGCTGCCAAGGAGTTATTGAAGAAGGAAGGTACCGGTCTTCAGAGTTATTTGGGAGAAGAAACCGTTCTTCCCTTTACTGTAAAACAGATACAAGCTAATCGGTAATATGGCAGCAGATATAAAAGAAAATAACCCAAGGAGAGGAAACTGATGTAAAGAAGTTTCCTCTCCTTGGGTTATTTTGGCAGGGTAGTCCTTTCATGGAAAGGTTATTGTATTTTAACTATGTTGTGGTTGGAGTCTTGCTCACCGGTATTCGATGAAGAGAATACCACCTTGGAAGAGAAGGTATACCATCTCACCGAAACAAAAGGAGTCTGCCCTTCATGTGGCAGAAAGAACCCTGAAATCCTAAGCGGCAGAGAATTTATGATGAAAGAAATACGATGTGTGTAAGGAATTACCATAAGGGTGTAAAAATATGTTGCCGTAAGAGGAAAATTGTGTTATTGTAAAATTGTTGTGGCAAATAAGTCACTCAGGTTCTCTGGAACCAAAACACAAAATACTTCTGAAAGCAGAGGTTGAAACAAGAATAATGATTATTAACCTACTTTTAAACAACGGTAAATTGCGCTAGTTTTATGAAAGACAGACCCTGAATACAGGGTATTGTTTGAGTGCGCTTTACCGGGGTTACTGATGCGGAGTCTATCTGCCTGCGGTAATCTGTTTAAGGTAGGTTTTTTTATACCTTTAAAAGAGGACTGCAGAAAGATAGATTTATAAGTTGGAAATAGAATTAGAAATAATGCTAACAATAAGATTATTTCCTTGATGTGTGTCTGAAAATTCACTAAACTGTTCTGAATATTTTGTTTTAGCTAATTGTGAATGGATACAGTGCGCTTGAAATAAGAAAAGCAAATTTCAACTTATAACAGAAATAAACCATAAGGAGGGACTGCGGTCATGTGGAAAATACGCTTACGTATAATGAAAGAGTCAGAATAGACCCGCCCCAATTTCGGTGTCTGTCCTGACAGAGAAGATAAGTCAGGAAAGGAAGAAAAAATATGGCACAAATTATTATAAATGATATGAGTTTTAGTTATAAGACCTTTTATGAACCGGTCTTTAACAATGTGACAGTAAATCTGGATACGGACTGGAAGTTAGGACTGATCGGAAGAAACGGAAGAGGGAAAACCACCCTCTTAAAGCTGCTTCATGGAGAGTTAAAGCCAGATAAAGGAAAGATACAGCTGGAATCGAAAACAGAACTTTTTCCCTATGAAAGGGAAGTAAATTACCCTCTGGCAATAGACGTAATAAAAGAGTATATTGGAAATTTAAGGACACTGGAAGACAATCTTACGGATATGGAAGCGTTGCAGCAATACCTGGATCTGGACGGTTTTGAAATGGATAGCCGGATACGCAAGGAGATATATCGGATGAAGCTTTCAGAGGAACTGTTAGACAGGGAATTCTCCTTACTATCCTACGGAGAGCGGACAAAGCTTCTGCTTATAGCACTATTTCTTCGAAAGGACACTTTTTTATTGCTGGATGAGCCTACGAATCATCTGGATATTAAGGGAAAGAGAGAAGTAGCGGAGTATTTAAGGCAGAAGAAAGGATTTCTGGTAGTTTCTCATGATAGAGAATTTCTTGATTCGGTGATAGATCATGTAATGGCTATTAACAAAGCAGATATTATTGTAGAGAAGGGTAATTTTACGACCTGGAAACAGAACAAGGATCTAAAGGATGAATATGAGGCACGCACCGGAGAACGGCTGGCCAGAGAAGTACGCCAGCTGGAAAGACGTGCGAAAGAGAGCCGTTTATGGGCAGGGGTAGCCAATACCCAGAAGTATGCCTTTGCCACCCATTCCAGAACGAATGGTGCCAAGTCCTACATGGGGCAGGCAAAGCGCTCCGAGGAGCAGATAAGGGATAAGATAGACGAAAAGAAATCTCTGTTACAGAACTTTGAAACCGTTGGTGATTTGAATTTTGAGCAGCTGGAAACAGAAGCTACCTGGCTGATCAAGGGGAAGGATATCATGTTTTCTTATGATAACAGAGAATTGTTCTTTGGACTGTCTTTTATCATAAAGACAGGAGATCGGATCTGGATTCAGGGAGAAAACGGCACCGGAAAATCCACCCTTCTTAAGATAATTTCCGGCGGACTTAAAACCAGAGGAATCCAGCGAGCAGAGGATCTGCAGATTACGGAATCTCTCCAGGAACCCTTGTGGAAGGAAGGATATCTAAAGCAGCATTTAGCAGAGGAAACAGGGGAAGATGAGATGCGAGTGGCACTCTTTACAGATTTATGCCGGCTGTTCGAACTTCCTGAATCGCTGTTTGAACGTCCCTTGGAGACCTTTAGCAGAGGAGAGTTAAAGAAGATTGAAGTTGCAAGGGCTTTGTCTCTGGGAAATCATCTGATTCTCTTTGATGAACCTCTCAATTATATGGATATTTACTTTAGAGAACAGCTTGAGAAGGCGATTCTTGCATTAGAACCCACGCTGGTATTCGTAGAGCATGATGAGTGGTTCGGAGAAAGGGTATCTACCAAGGTGATTACCTTAGGGCGTGTCTGAAAACTCATTACACCGTTCTGAATACTCCACTTTGCGTTATTTTGCGTTGCAATTTAAGGAACGTAACACCACTACGTCCTTAAAATTGCACCTTGCTGTTTTTCACAAGTTGCTGTTTTTCGCGAATTGCTGTTTTTCGCAAATTGCTGGTTTTCGCAAATTGCCTCCCACAAAGTGGAACATCCAGCCCGGCACAAGCAGTTTTCAGACACACCCTAGGCAGATGAAATGCTTGTGGAATAGATTGATTAGTTGGCAAGCTTATAAAACCAGCGTATGGTTCGTAGTTATAGGATACAGGGAATCTGGCATTGTCAGACTCCTTGTATCCCATACTATACCTTGAGGTGGAAGGCTCAGTCAGTATAAAATGTACTATGTCTTACCAAGAAGAAAGGATAGTTACAGCAAACGAAACCGAAGGATATACTATTTGAATTAATCTTAATAGATTGGATTAAGTCAGAATATATCTTGACATTAGTTTGATATAAAACTATAATGCAAATATGAATGAAAGAGAAATAATATCATTAATTTCAAAAGTGCGGGAAAATGCAAATAGTTTTATAATTGCCCAAATGGAAGCCTGGGGAATAAAAGGTCTTGTTACTTCCCATGGGGATATTCTTTGTGAGTTGTTTGAGAATGGTAAGTTATCCATGAAGGATCTAACTGAGAAAATTGGCAGAGATAAGTCAACAGTAACCGTTCTTGTAGATAAGCTGCTGAAACATGGTTATGTTGATAAAGCAAGGGATGACGAGGATAATCGCATAGTCTTTGTGACATTAACCAAAAAAGGGGATGAACTCCGGCCCATGTTTGAAACCATTTCAAAAGAATTAATAGCTACTGCCTATAAAGAGATATCTCAGGAGGAGAAGGAAAGGCTAATTGAAACTCTTAAAAAAATAAAAAACAATTTTAATTAATTTTTTAGTGAAAAGGTTTGATATAAAACTAATTTGGAAAAATGATAATCTTGAAATTTAATACTTCTGTTTACTGTTACTGAGTTAACAGGGTAGGAAAGTACTGTTAAATTAGCCATTTCAATATAATTAGTCAAATTTAGAAGGGGAGAAATTAATATGAAGACAATTAAGATTTACAGAAAAGTAGCCAAGCTAAAGAAAATTGATATGTTTTACTTCGATACCCAGAATCACGAAAAGACTATATTATGTCTGCATGGAATGTATGGAAGAGCTGAGACCTGGGTTGACTTTATTAACCGTTATGGAAAGGAATACCGAATTATCGCCCCAGACCAAAGAGGACATGGTCTAAGCAGCAAACCGATTGCAAGATATACAGCAGAAGAAATGGCTGAAGATATTATAGAGCTGCTTGATTACCTTAAGATTGCTTCAGTGATACTGGTGGGGCATTCAATGGGAGGAGGAACCGCCGGATATTTAGGTGCTGTATATCCTGATTATATTGATGCCCTGGCAATACTTGATATGTCTGCCAACGGACCGGAAAGGCGAAGTACTCTGCCTTTGGAGCAGCTGCCGACAGAGGCTCCTTTTACAAAAGGCTGGCCCATGCCCTTTAAAAGTCTGCAGGAAGCGAAAAACTATATCAGGCAGGCAGCAGGTTCTGAGCTGGAATATCATTATTTCATGAACAGCCTGACGGAAACAGTGGAAGGTTACTGCATGATGTTCAGTTCACAGGCCATGGCAGCGTATCGAACCTATTATACGAACTGGTATCATCTGCTGCCAAAGATTAAGTGTCTGGTGCTGCTAATCAGAGCAAAAGGAAGCGATGCAGTTTCCGATGAAGACTTTGACAAGATGCAATCCTTAATTTCTTATTGTTTAGCTTATGAAATGAAAAATCCGGATCATAATGTGCATATAGCTGATAAGGAGGAGTTTTATAAATACTTTGATTTGTTTTTAGAAGAATATAAAAGTCGCTTCATTGGTGTGAGCTAGATCTCTTTTGTGTTTCGAATTCCTTAAGGCGCCGGGCACAATTAATGTTCCTCTTTGCCGGTTTTGAACGCCTACTTTGCGGTATTGTGATGCAATGCAACTTTATGACAGAAGGAGCCAGCGGTGGTTCTGCACATTAAAAGACAGTGTCAATGGTTGTTTTGAATCGCCGGAGCGTATATAACAGTCAAAAACCAGATGGTACAGTCCGGCATACCGTTCTTCTTTTGACAGAGAGATATCCTCAATTTTGTAAGTTATCAGAGCATGCTTCGCATCCTCCAGACGTACATAGGTGGGTGTGACCTTCCCAACAGAATCAAATACAGCAATAACATCAACGGGCATATTCATTCTACATTCACTTCCTCATAATTAACTGATAATTTCTCTCTCGCCACTCCGCCAGACATATGATAGACCGGATTGTTTAAAAAGACCGCCCGCATAATAGCGTCACTGCCGTATTTATCTCTGATCCCGTCTACGGCCTGCTCCAGTCTTTTGTGCTTCTCCCAAGTATGCAGGTTATAGAAGGTCAGTTGATCGATGCCGTCATCGGGCTTTGCATGACTGGTGTGGATGCCAAGTTTCCTTACCGGCAGACCATTCCACAGCTCTGTAAAAAGTCTGTTGGCAGCAGTAAAAATCTCACCGGTCTCATTGGAGGCGGAAAAGAGAGTCTGCTGATGGGAAACATAGGTGAAGTTATAGTAGGTAATAGATACAGCTACTACCTGAATCTTGACAGAGTCTTTACGCAGCCTGGTACCCACGGTCTCGCTGAGGGAGAGGAGAATCAGCCGGGCTGCTGAAGGATCGTTTATATCATAGGGAATGGTAGTGGAATTACCGTAACCCTTATTAGCAGGAGGTATATCAATTACTCTTGAAGGATCCATTCCATTGGCAAAAAGATAGAGAATCTCCCCATGCTTCTTAAGATGAGAACGCAGAATGGAAATATCCGTGGCAGCAAGCTCGCCAATGGTCTTAATACCTAAGGAAAACAGCTTGGCAGCGGTTGCTCTGCCTACAAAGAACAGCTCCGAAACGGGTAAAGGCCACATCTTCGCCGGAATTTCTGCGGGGAAGAGCGTATGGACCAGATTAGGCTTCTTAAAATCACCCGCCATCTTGGCAAGAAGCTTGTTACTGGATACACCAACATTAACCGTAAATCCAAGCTCCTTGTGTATAGTATCTTTTATAAGAGCGGCTACTGCGACGGGAGGACCGTATAGACCGGAAGTGCCGGTCATATCACAGTAGGCTTCATCTACAGAGAATGCTTCTACAGAGGGAGCAAAGCTTCTAAGAATATCAAAAAAAGCAGAAGAACATTCATCATAGAGGTTGTAATGAGGCGGGACTACTTTCAAATCAGGACATTTCCTTAAAGCTTCCTGAAGAGTCTCACCGGTTTTAATACCATACTTTTTGGCAGGAATGGACTTGGCAAGAATGATGCCGCTTCGTTTCTTAACATCGCCTCCTACAGCAGAAGGGATCTCTCTTAAATCTATTGTACCGTTTAGATGCTTTAACCGGTGTACCGCTTCCCAGCTTAAAAAAGCAGAATTAACATCCACATGAAAAATTATTGAATCAAACATATGTTCTCCTCCTTGAAAAGGATTATACCAAACATTTGTTCTGGTGTAAATAGGGAATTAATGGTAAACTATAAATAACTATATATAATTATGAATTTTTAAAATATGTATATAATTTGACTATAAGGAAGGGTTTTGTTACACTTAAAATCAGTAACAGTCTGACATATGGTTTAAGCACAGAAAGGCGGAAACATTCATGGATTTCAGACCGGTAAATTTCAGGGACCTTGGAGGATTAAAAGGAATCGGAGGCAGGAAAATACGTCCCTGCAGGCTGCTCCGCTCAGGAGAACTGGTGAGGCTACCTAAAGAAGATAAAGAAATACTTACAAAGGAATATCAATTGCGCACCATAGTAGATTTAAGAGGTGAAAAAGAATGTACGGAGAGTCCCGATGACACGATTCCGGGTACAGTCTATCATAATATTGACGTTATAAAGGCAATACATGAGGCAGGCGCAGATATGGGAAGTTTTGAGACAATACCGGATATAGGCACCGTGGACTTCTATATGCGTGGTCTTTATGAACAGATGATACAGAATACAGAGGCTGTATACAGCTACCGAAAACTGATAGACCTGCTGCTATTACAGAAGGAAGGGGCTTTGCTGTTTCACTGTTTTGCGGGAAAGGATAGAACCGGACTGGCAGCTGCAATTATCTTAACCATTCTTGGAGTTGCAAAAGAAGATATATCTTTGGACTATCTAAAGACCAATGAACAGCGAAAAGAAGAGAACAATTTTCTTCTAGGTAAATTAAAAGAGAAGGGTTTTTCAGAGGAGAGATGTAAAATAGCAGAAACGGCACTTACGGTTAAAGCAGAATATCTGGAAGCTGCTTATCTTGAAGCTGAGAAACATTACGGTTCTTTTTCTGAGTTTATCCGTGAGGCATTAAAGGTGACAAAAGAGGAAGAACAGGAACTTATAGATATGTATTTATACTAGAGTGTACTGTAAATTTGTACAGATACAAAGAGGAGGGGCCGGCAGAAATTCTGCCGGCCATTTATGAAAAAAAGTTTATGTCAACAAGGTTGGGGAGCCTTGATTTACCCGATTTAAAAGATTTTGTTTATGTGTTTGTTTCTTTAATGTATGATATTATTATAACGTTCACATGTGTATAGAGTTTGAAGGAATATTGAAGATATTGTGAACAATTAAGAAAGATAATATAAACTTTGAGAATAAAAAATAAAGTGGGCTATGACTTTTGTCATGGCTTTTTCTATCTTTTGGCACTTAAAGTATAGATATCCAACTGCTATACTGAAGTAAGTAAGGAAGTAACAAACAGTTAGAGAATAGAGTGAATTATTAAAAGCATAATTCACACCCTGATCTATGGCAGTGCCGCATCTGCTTCCGTGCTTTGCAGTGCATCTGCTTCCTTGCTTTGTAGTGTAACTGCATACATACTATAGACAATTAATCTGAAATGCTGTCACGTGAAGCTCACAATTCATTGAGATTTGTGCTGGAGCGCGGGACAGAATGTTGGTTCGTGTGAAATAAAGGGACATTTCACACTTGTTATTTGGGCAGTATCGCAAGGGGGATTGCTATGCATGGGTGTTAGTGTGGAAAATGCATTATAATTTTAAACGTTCCATTTTAGCAGTATTGCAAGTGAGCAGGCAATATGAAGGGAATGGAGCCTTGCGGGTATAACAGCGACAGGGGATGGAGGGAAAAGTGATGGATTCTATATTAAAGTTAGAAGGACTGGCGAAGAAATATGACAATAAGCCGGTGGTGGACCATATAAATCTTAATATCAAAAGAGGCGAGATCTTTGGACTGCTTGGTCCCAACGGAGCCGGTAAGAGTACTACCATGAATATGGTATGCTCCTTGGTAAAGCCTACGGCAGGGCGTATCGAATTATTTGGTCTGGATACGAAGACTGATATGAAGAAGGTAAAGCAGAAATTAGGTTACATTCCACAGGAACTGGCGATTCACGGTAATCTAAAAGCCTGGGAGAATGTCGAACTCTTTACCTCTCTTTATGGCTTAAAAGGGGATAAACTCCGTAAAGCAGTAACGGAATCACTTGAATTTGTAGGGCTTGAGGATAAACGTAACGGGTTCGCCAAGACTTTTTCCGGTGGAATGAAGAGAAGGCTGAATATTGCCTGTGCCATCGGACATAAGCCGGAACTGCTTATTTTTGATGAACCTACGGTTGGAATTGATCCTCAATCCAGAAATTTTATTCTGGAGAAGATCAAATATGTCAACAGCCAGGGAGCGACAGTTATCTACACCAGCCACTACATGGAGGAAATTGAGGCTATCTGTACCAGAATAGCAATTATGGATAACGGTAAGATCGTCGCCATCGGAACCAAAGAAGAGCTTGTGGAACTGGTAACTTCAGATAAAAATTCTCAAATGACCTTAGAGGAGGTATTTCTAACCCTTACCGGCAAAAAGCTGAGAGATTATGCAGAGGGGGAGATGTAACATGCCGTTCATTCTGATCAAAAATAATCTGAAACTGATGCTTCGGAGTAAGTGGATCTTAATCCTAATGATCATACTTCCCCTGGTCACGATTGCCTTACTGGCCAATGCTTTTCGGGAGATGCTTGATTCAGCCTATAAAATGGAAGAATTCAAGGTGGGATATCGGGTAGAAAAAGACAGTGGTTATAAAGAACTTCTAGAACCTTTTCAGACCGTCTGCAAGGAAAATAGTATCATCCTTCAGGAGTTTCCGGAGGGAGATATTGAGGTTCTGCTTAAGAGTGAGGCAGTACATAGAGATTATTATCCTGCATAAGGTGATTCGCTGCGGTATCAGGGACAATGGTAACGGCTGCGAATTACTAAAAGAGGGAATGGGAATTCAGGGCATGAAGAACCGGGTACGCAATGTAAACGGTTATATTGATATCAGCAGCAATGAGGGTTTTTTGATTAATATGATTATTCCGCTTTCATAAAAAAACCACAGTCAGAGATTCTGTCTACAGTGTCAGTAAAGGAGTAAGGAATGGAGAAAATAAAGGTGATAATTGCAGATGACAGTGATTTTGTCAGAGACGGTATGCGAATAATTCTCAGTGTAGATGAAGAATTCCAGGTGGTAGGCTGTGCCAAAAACGGGAAAGAGGCTTTGGATTTGGCAATGGCAGAGAAAGCGGATGTGGTACTGATGGATATCCAGATGCCTGTTATGGATGGCATCGAAGCAACAAGGGAAATCGTACAGCGAAGCCTCGGAAAGATATTGATATTGACCACCTTCGATGAGGATGAGCTGGTAGAAATGCTATTAAGAATGGTGCGGACGGTTATCTGATTAAAAATCATACCCCGGAGCAGTTAAAACAGATGATTAAATCCATCCATCATGGTGTTAATATTCTGGACGGAAAAGTCTTTTCTAAATTCAAAGACGCTGGTATCAGAGCAAGTGCAGGCTTTGACAGCAGTATTTTCACGGCCAGAGAGATGGATATGATAGGGACTGTGGCAGAAGGCCTCTCCAACCGTGAGATTGCAGAGAAGCTCTTTATCAGTGAAGGGACCGTAAAGAATCATATCAGTACCATTCTTGAGAAAGGCAATCTGTCCCACCGTACCCAGGTAGCGGTATATTACCTTACCGGTAGAAAATAATTATAAACCAATCCCTTCCTTGACGAAGGGCTGCATTGTTGATAGAATAAGCGAAAATAACCATGAAGGAGAAGGAATGGATGAATTATACGGTTAAACCTCTGGAGAGCAGCAATGCAGAGGTATTTACAGATTTTCTGGGAAATCTGGATTTTAGTCTTACCCCTCATTGGGCAACCTGTTTCTGCAGATTTTATTACAGCGACTGCAGTATAGAAGAATGGGCAGCAAAAAGCGGTGAGACCAATAAGGCAGAAGCCCTGGAGGATATACGTAAGGGGAATATGAAAGGGTATCTTGCCTTTGACGGAGATAAATGCATCGGCTGGTGCAGTGCCAATGATATCGTAAGATTTCCGAGGCTTTCAGAAGATGTTGGACATCTGATAGAGGGAAAACGGACAGGCTGTACCATCTGTTATGTAATACATCCTGAGTACCGAAGACAGGGAGTGGCAAGATTACTGCTTCAATATGCAGTGGAAGACTTTAAGAACAAAGGTTTTGACCATTTACTTGCGTTTCCTGTAGTTGCGGAGACTCCTGCGGAAACACATTATAGGGGGAGCATAAATATGTATCTGGAAAATGGATTTAAAGAAATTGGAAACCAGGATAATGTGAAAGCGATGCTTCTGGAGCTGAATTAAAGTATAAGTGGCAAAAGGGGCAGTTTTTTCGCAAGGGGACGGCAAATTGTACAAACCAGAAAAACGAATGCTTCGATTTCAAGGTATAAGAAGTCCTTTCCATAGGCGCATTCGTTCTTTCTGGTTTGTACAATTTGCCTGTACTCATTTGGGAGAAAGGCTTTTTTGCTTGAATCATTAATAAGTACTATGTATTTAAAAAATTTTTGATAGTAAAAAAAAAGTATTTTAGATTTACATTGACAGATTGAAGCATATATGATAAATTGTAAACTAATAAATATACAAGTTAATAATTATATATTAAATGCAGTGACAAGGAGGAGTACATACTAATCCGATTTGCAGAGAGAAGACGGCAGGTGAAAGTCTTCATTCAGGAAGTATGGAAGTAGCCTTTGAGCAGTGAACCCAACGGGAGCGACCGGTAAACCTATGGATACCGCAGTTCTTTAGTAGACTTCAACGGGATTTTCCACCGTTACATGGAAAGCGGTATCGATATCTTTGAGAACCAACTTATGACAGAGAGTCCGTATCGTAATGAGTGCAGAGATTTTTCTCTGAATTTAGGTGGTAACACGGATAATTATTCGCCCTAAGCTAAAACTTTAGCTTAGGGCTTTTTTGCGATTTTAACTTTGGATGAATATTAGGTGTACTATTATCGTCCCATTTTACGGTATATTGAGTTGCCGGACAGTTTAGAAGGAGGAGAACCATGGAAATTAAAGGAACATCACTTTTTATCAAGGCACTGAAGGAAGAAGGTGTAGATACACTCTTTGCCTATCCGGGAGGACAGGTAATCGATTTGTTTGATGCACTTTATGATTCAGAGGGAGTTGAGGTTATTTTGCCAAGACATGAGCAGGGGCTGATACATGCAGCAGACGGTTATGCCCGGTCAACTGGTAAAGTAGGTGTCTGTCTGGTTACCAGCGGACCCGGTGCCACCAATCTGGTTACCGGTATTGCAACTGCCAACTATGACAGCGTTCCTTTGGTTTGCTTTACCGGACAGGTACCCACCCATCTTATCGGCAATGATGCCTTCCAGGAGGTAGATATCGTAGGGATCTCCAGAAATATCTGCAAATATGCCATAACAGTAAGAGATAGAAAAGACCTGGGAAGGATTATCAAAGAAGCATTCTTTATTGCAAGGTCTGGTAAGCCGGGACCGGTAGTGGTAGACCTGCCAAAGGATATCCAGCAGGCTATGGGAAGCGACGAATATCCCAAGGAAGTATCCATCAGAGGGTATAAGCCCAATACGGGTGTCCATGTAGGCCAGGTAAGAAGGGCACTGAGTATCTTAAGTCAGGCGAAGAAGCCCCTGTTCTTAGTAGGTGGAGGTGTTAACATCGCCGATGCAGGTAAAGAGTTTACCCGTCTGGCTGAACTTACTGGTATGCCGGTTATCACTACCATAATGGGAAAAGGTGCTATTCCCACAAATCATCCGCTGTACATCGGCAATATCGGAATTCATGGTAACTATGCTGCCAACCGTGCGATCAGTGAATGTGATGTGCTCTTTTCCATCGGTACCAGGTTCAATGACCGTATAACCGGGAAAATTACAGAGTTTGCTAAGCTTGCTTCTATTATTCATATTGATATTGATGCAGCGTCCATTTCCAGAAATATTCAGGTGGATATACCTATCGTAGCCGATGCCAAAACCGCTATTTTAAAAATATTGGAGGAAGCGGAAACTCTGCCCATTAAGGAGTGGACAGAAGAGGTTAAGAGCTGGAAGCAAGAGCATCCTCTGGAAATGAAGAAATACGAAGGCATGACGCCTGAAATTATTATCAATAAAATAAATGAAAAATTCAAAGACCTTATTGTAGTAACGGATGTAGGGCAGAATCAGATGTGGACCACTCAGTATCTTGAAATGGACCATAACAGAAAGCTTCTGACCTCCGGCGGACTTGGCACTATGGGTTACGGACTGCCGGCTGCAATCGGAGCGCAGCTTGGTAACCCAAGTACTCCAGTAGTGTGTATTTCCGGGGACGGCGGAATGCAGATGAACATACAGGAGATGGCAACAGCAGTTGCTTTAGAGCTTCCTTTGATTCTCTGTGTCTTTAATAACTCTTATCTTGGAAATGTACGCCAGTGGCAGGAAATGTTCTATGGAGGACGGTATGCCTATACCTGTCTCACTGCCAGAAGAAGCTGCAAAAAGGACTGTAAGAATCCTGAAAAATGCTGTCCGAAATACAGTCCCGATTTTGTAAAGCTGGCAGAAAGCTATGATGCAATAGGAATCCGGGTAGAAAAGACCGAGGATATTGAAAGAGCACTGGAGACTGCCCTTAAGAAGACAGATACACCTACCTTGATAGAATTCATCATAGAGCCCGAGGCCAATGTGTATCCTATTGTACCTACCGGAAAACCTTTAAGTGAAATGGTAATGGATTAAGGATTTAAGGGATAAAGCTGATCACGCATAGGACTTGTGGGTGGTTTTCTGAAATACCGGATAGATAGAGACTACAATGCAAAAAAAGGACAAGAGTTTCATAATCATTTATCGACGGGACAGAATTTTGTATAAATTACCTGAAATCATATTGTGAGAGTTTTTAACACTTGAATTAATATAAAAGATTTTAAAGAAAAGTATATTGTACTGGATAACATGATTTAGGAAGGCAGGAGAAAGAGATGGGAAAAGCGGCAGAGAATATAATAAAAAAGAGATGGATTTCACTTTATGTTGAGAATGAGATTGGAGTTCTTGCAAAGATCTCCGGACTCTTTTCCGGGAAATCTTACAATCTGGACAGTTTAACGGTTGGCGAGACGGAGGATGAGACGATTTCCAGAATGACCATCAGTGTTACCAGTGATGAGAGTACCTTTGAGCAGATAAAGAAGCAGTTGAATCGAAGCGTTGAGGTAATTAAGGTTGTAGACTTTACCGACATTCCCATTCACATGAAGGAAATATTATTTATAAAAGTTAACAGTCTGAATGCAGGAGAGAAAGAGGAGGTATTCCATATTGCGCAGATTTACGGAATATCCATAATAGACTGTGACCGCAGTAATCTGCTTCTGGAATGTGTTCATACGGAGAGTAAAAATAATGCATTGATCAAGCTGTTTAAGAGTTCCTTTCCCAACCGCATTGAGGTCATTAAGGGCGGAAGTGTGGCTATTGAAGCGATTAGTATGGCAGACAGGTAGTTGCTACAGGAAATAACAGCAGGAAGAAGTAGTAGGATATAGAAGTAGGGAATAATAGCGGGAAATATCAGTAGGATATAGCAGTAGGGAATAATAGCAGGAAATATCAGCAGGATATAGAAGTAGGGAATAATAGCATGAAATATCAGCAGGGAATAACCGTAGAAAATAGTAGCAGGTATTAGTAACAGCAGAACATATCAGATGAAGAAATATTGATGATAAACAACCAGTGGTTTAGAATTTATTGCATAACTTAATCCTGAATATATGGAAAAAGGCTCCATTAACTATTATAGTATAAATACAGCGCTGTAGTATGACAAACGAATCCTTCGTAAGAGCGAAGCATTGATATGCCCCTTATGATAGAGATGATTGTAAAATAAAAAATAAAAATTTTAACTACTGTTAGTTAGTATTTTATACGTGTGTTAAAGCACACAGATAGGAGCTGCAATGATAGATAATGAAAAAATGGGTAGCAGGATTGCGGTATTAAGAAAAGCAAAAAATCTAACAGGTGAACGTTTTGCAGAGCTGCTTCACGTAACACCTCAGGCAGTAAGTAAATGGGAGAATGGTAAAAGTCTTCCGGAAACTTATCTGTTACCTGGTATAGCATGAATACTTGGAACTACTATAGATTCTCTGTTATTGCCCCAGGAACTGGTTGTCTTGGAGGCTGTGTTTACGGACGGAGAAACGCAGGTGGATGTTACCCGGATACTTAACAGCAATATCAACGGGAATGCTTTATATATCAGTGCAAATTCAAAGACTATGGGTTTTATGAAGGATAGTGAGCGGGTTAAGATACTGGCAGTAACTTACCGCACACCGGAAGGAACTTTTCATGACTATGTTACAGAAGATGGATTTCTATCCCTGAGCCTTAAGGAAGGCAAGTACAAAAAGGATGAAAACCGGCAGATAATCGGTGCATTTTATGGCAATCGGGAGGATTACAGAGATTGCATGGTAAAGATAAAACACTATGATTATTTTGCCTGGAAAGAGATACCTGTGGGGCATGAGAGTTTCCCCAGTTCTACAAAGACCGAGAAACAGGAATATCTGACACTGATCTATAGCAATGGTGAAGGGATTCATGTAGTCAGCTGCAGAGAAGGTGAAGTGCTGTGTTATTCCAAAGACGGGAAGGATTTATTCAGAAAAGATACGTCCTGTGCGGAACTGGCTGGCATTGCTCCTCTTGAATGGGAGAAGGGCATGGACTGTACCTGGGCAGGGGCTCTGACCAGAGCCTTTCAATATCTGGGAGAGAGTTATACCTATGAACAGTTGATGGGCCTTTCCGGCGCCTGTTACCGAATTGCCTTTACGGAGGTCTGGGATTACAGCGCTGTGGATGCGCTGGTGGCCTATGATTACTCCACTCCCCTCTTTAAGGCGACAGGCTATGAACAGATCTGGGCTGACCGACTTAGAAAAGAAGAAAGGACAGCAGAGAGGCATAGGATTGTTGCAGATATTAATGAAGGGAAACCTGTTATTGCCATTAACTTAAGGATTGCACCGGAATGGGGTGTTATAACCGGTTACAGAGATAATGGTAAGACGCTCCTTTGCAGAACTTATTTTGATGGGGAACTGTTAAAAGAAAGAGGAATGGATTATCTGGAGGCGGATTTCTGGCCTTTTCTAATAACACATATCGGAGAAAGTAAGGATAAACCTTCGGATTATGAAAGCTTGCTTGCATCACTGGAGTTACTGATAAAGTCTTTCCAGGCACCTGTGCAGAATGGATATTATCAGGGACAGGAAGCCTATGAGAGATGGATTGAGGGGCTGTTAAGAGAAGAATTATGGGATGGGCATAGCAGCCACGAAGAGATTGACCGAAGAATCGGTATCAACGATACCACCCTCCTAAATCTTATTGATGCCAGAAGGAGTGCAGGGGTTTATTTAAATGAAGCCGCCGCCTTTACGCCTGAGGCATTTCAAGAGGCAATCCGTCTGTTAAGTACAAAATATGCTGACATTGCAGAAAGCCTTACGACTTTCAGAAACCAGTCTAAGAAGGCTGCAGCAGATAAGGTGCACTATAATGAAATCGATACCGGACGTAATTTCAGTAAGGACTTTCGAAAAAAACAGGCGGAGCTGTTAAAACAGGTGTTAGAGATAGAAAGAGAAATGGCAGCAGCTGGCGAGGAATTGCTTCAGGTATTAAAGGTCTGAGGAATCATACATGGTATCAGGAGTTAAGTGCTATTGGAAGTAAGTATAGCCTTAGTGAAGTAAATGGTAAATAACTAGTCTACTTTCGGGTTCTTCACAAAATTGAGATAATGATGTAAAGTTGAAAAAATTTCTAACTAACTTTTCACACAGAACTCAAGGAGAAACTCCACATGGATACACGACTTGCAACTAACCAGATCCGACTCAGTGAGTGGACCAGAATCATTAATGACCGTTGCCAAAGCGGTCTAAAGGTCGATGAATACTGTAAACAGCATCAATTATCACGCCATGCCTATTACTACTGGCTTAGAAAAGTGAAAGAAGCAGCTCTGATACATAACAGCTTTGTTGAACTGCCAGCACTCCCGGAAAAAACTGTCCCTGCATCAACCAACCATTTTATTTATCAAATGACTATCGCTATTGGAAATACTGTATTGGGAGTTAGCGAATCAACTCCAATGGAACTTCTCTCCAGAGTGCTGGAGGTGGTTCGTAATGCTTAATGATGCGGCCGGTTTTAAGCACATTTATATCTGTACCGGATATGTGGACCTGCGCCGTGGGGTGGATGGACTGGCAGCTATCATCAGTGGGTCTTTTGGGCTTGATCCAACTGAGCCCGGAAGTATATATCTGTTTTGTGGAAGAAAAACAGACCGGATGAAAGCACTTTTGTATGAGGGCGATGGCTGGCTGCTTTTATATAAAAGGCTGACCAGCGGTCATCTAAAGTGGCCACGCAGTAGGCAGGAAGCACAATCAATTACCGAGCAGCAATTCCGATGGCTGATGGAGGGACTTTCCATCGAGCAAAAAAAGATCATATCCAAGGTAAAACCGGAACTCTATTAACCCCCGATTTTATAAGCACCTTGACAGTTAAAACCGTTATTTTCAAGCTAAAATATACCAGAAATATGCTGAATTCCAGAGCGTTTCATGGTATAATAATCCTATGGAAAAGACTACTATTACTAAGGATGAACTGAATAATCTTTCTAAAGATATGATTGTTATGCTTTACTTGCAGCTGCATGAAAGTTTCCAGCTTATTTCGGAGCAGAATACCACCATTCAAAAACAGAATGAGCAGATGCTTCATCAAGTTGAAAATCTGAGGGATCAAATCTCCATTCTTACACAGAATCGGTTTGGTAAAAAATCTGAGAAGATTCTGCCGACAGAAGGCCAATTGTCTTTTGACCTTGAAAACCTGTGTATCCTCAACGAGGCTGAGTCACTGATTGAGAATGGAATTCCCGAAGAACTGGATATGGAAACAGTTCTCGTTCGTAAGCGCAAGCCTCGTTCCAAAGGAAAGCGTGATGTCAATCTGAAGGATATCGAGACCATCGTCGTACCGCATGAACGTACTGCAAAAGAGCTCTCAGAACACTTTCCAAAGGGATGGCATTCTCTGCCGGATGAAATATACAAGGAGCTTAAGTATGTACCGGCTCACTTCGAAGTACTGGAGCATCACATCAAGGTATATGCAGGAAATCATGATACAGGCGGGATTCTCCGCGCAGAGGTTCCTCTGCGTCTATTAAGTCACAGCATCCTTACCCCGGAACTGGCAGGAGCTATCTTTAATGCCAAATATGTCAATGCAGTACCACTAAACCGGCTCTCGGAAGAGTTTTTAAGGAATGATGTTAACATTCCAAGACAGGATATGGCGGGATGGATGATTCGTATTTACCAATACTATCTTGGTCCGGTGCATGACAGGATGAAGACAGAGATTATGAAAAGCCATCATATACATTGTGACGAGACACCATTCGTAATGCCGGAAAAAAGCAAGCAGTACATGTGGGTCTACCATTCACCTGGCAGTTCGGAAAAGCCACCGGTCTTCCTTTACGAGTATCCAGGAACGAGAGGGACTGCTGCTCCAAGAGAATTCCTAAAAGGATACAAAGGTACTCTTGTGACAGATGGTTATCAGGTATACCACACGCTGGCGAAGGAACGGTCTGATGACCTGAAGGTTGCTGGCTGCTGGTCCCATGTCAGAAGACGGTTCGCTGAGATTGTAAAAGCCAGTGGAAAAAACGGTCCTTCCACACCGGGGCAGAAAGTAGCAGCTGAAGCAGTAAAAAGAATCGCTGCTATCTATCATGTAGATCATATGTATGAAAAATCATCCAATGAGGAAAGACTGGATAATAGAAAAAACTCAGTCAAGCCTCTGGTGGATGCCTATTTTGCGTGGATAAAAGAGCATGCCAGTAAAAAGGGACTGGATAAAAGCTCGAAACTGGCAAGTGCTCTTGATTATTCCATCCATCAAGAACAATTTTTAAGAGTATTTCTGGAGGATCCGGAAATACCTCTTGATAATAATGATGCAGAAAGAAGTATTCGTTCATTCTGTGTTGGTAAACATAGCTGGCATATCATTGATTCGAAGAACGGTGCAGCGGCTAGTGCTGCCTTATACAGCATTGCTGAAACAGCAAAAGCAAATGGTCTTAAGCCGTATGAGTACTTCTCTTATCTGCTGGAGCAGTTAATGCACTATCCAAGAAATAATGTTCCAGAAGATAAACTGGCAGAACTGATGCCATGGTCAGAGGAATTGCCTGATTATTGCAGAAAACTAAAAACACGGTAAATATACCGCCGCCCCAACCGGGCGGCAACTTATTGACCTTGACTGGTTATTTACCATTTACTTAGTGAAAGTTAGATTTCTTAATTTTCAATATTCTACTAAGCGGGTTAGATTTTGTAGAATATAGTTGGGATGGTATTAAGTAAGCTCATTAAAGGTATTGTTGTTAAAGATATCGTTGTTAAAAATGTTGTTATTAAAGTTATGGTTATGAAAGCATAAATTAGTGTTGAGCAAACTCATTAGAATTAGTGTTAAGCGAACTCATTAAATTAGTGTTGAGCGAACTCATTAAATTAGTGTTGAACGAACTCATTAAATTAGTGTTGAGCGAACTCATTAAATTAGTGTTGAACGAACTCATTAGAATTAGTGTTGAGTGAACTCATTAAATTAGTGTTGAGCGAACTCATTAAAATTAGTGTTAAGCGAACTCATTAAATTAGTGTTGAACGAACTCATTAGAATTAGTGTTGAGCGAACTCATTAAATTAGTGTTGAGCAAACTCATTAAATTAGTGTTGAACGAACTCATTAGAATTAGTGTTGAGCGAACTCATTAAATTAGTGTTGAGCAAACTCATTAAAATAACTGTTAAGCAAACTCATAAAATGGGTGTTAAACAAACTCATTGAAATTAGGATGTTGACAGACTTAAAATAATATGCTACCATAACAAAAATCTATAAATCAAAGGCAGTGAAGAGAAGAGTACACTATAATGGATGCCACAGAGAGCCTCAGTTTGCTGAGAAGAGGCGCAAAAGGTATGGTGGAAAAAAGCCTCAGAGCCGCGTACCGAAAGAGATAATTCTCCAGAGGCTACGATGGGAGCGCCCATTACAGCGCCAGAGTATCAACCGAAGACAAAAAGTTGGAAGTTCGTACTTGTAGAGGTTCCTTTTGCGAAAAAGGGATGAAACAGGGTGGTAACACGAAGCTTAAGCTCTCGTCCTTGAATAAAATCAGGGAGGAGGGCTTTTTTTATTGCAATATTTTAATGTCTGGGTGACATCAACATAAAATCATAAATAAAAATATCATATAAAACACAGTATTTATTTAAGCCTATAACAAGTGAATAAAGCATAGAAAAGGAGGACATATGTTAACAGAACAGGAAATCATAAGAAGAGAAAAGTTAAATCAGATAAGGGAGACGGTAAACCCCTACCCGGAAAGATTTCCCCTTACCCATTCCTTAAAGGAGGCAGGAAGTCTGAGTGACGGTACCGCAGAAGTCAGTATAGCAGGCAGGCTGCTGTCCATTAGACGTATGGGAAAGCTTACCTTTGGAGTATTAGGTGATATTGAAGGCAGAGTACAGATTGCTCTTAAGAAGGAGGTACTGGGAGAAGAGGTCTATCAATTTGTCAAGAAGCAGCTGGATCTTGGAGATTTTGTAGGAGTAACCGGAGAAATCTTTACCACCCAGGCAGGTGAGAAGACAGTAAGAGCTGACCAGTTCACTTTTCTGGGAAAGGCGCTTAAGCCGCTGCCGGAAAAGTTCCATGGATTAAGTGACAAGGACAGCTGTTACCGTAAAAGGTATCTGGATCTGATCATGAATGAGAATACCAGAGACAGATTCCTGTTAAAGAGCAGTTTTGTAAAGGCGGTCAGAAGATTTCTGGAAGATGAGGCTTATATTGAAATTGAAACACCGGTACTTATCAATAAGCCTTCCGGAGCACTTGCAAAGCCTTTTGTTTCCCATCATAACGCACTGGATATGGAGGTATATCTTCGTATTGCACCGGAAACCTATCTAAAGAGAGCAGTAGTTGGCGGGTTCAATAAAGTATTTGAATTTGCCAGATGTTTTCGCAATGAAGGAATCGACCCAACACATTTACAGGATTTTACCATGCTGGAATGCTATCTGGCATATGCCAACTATAAGGACAATATGAAGTTTACCCAAAGGCTGCTTGCTCAGGCTGTCTATGAAGTATTTGGCAGTAACACAATTGAAGTAAATGGACGGACACTTTGTTTTGAGGGAGAGTGGCCGGTAGTGACCTTTAAAGAATTAATAGAGAGGGACTGTAGTATTGATATCGACAAATTTCAAAGTGCTGAAGAATTGCTTAAAGAAATTAGGAGGCAGAATATCAAGCTGGAAACCTCGACAGAGCTCCAAACCCTTGGAAGGGGAAATCTGATAGACCAGCTGTATAAAAAGGTGAGCAGACCAAAGCTTACAGGCCCGGTATTTCTTGTGGAACATCCCATTGATCTTTCTCCGCTGGCAAGAGCGAAGGATGATAATGCTGAGATAACCGACAGGTTTCAGCTGATTATTAACGGTGCAGAGGTAATTAACGGCTACTCCGAGCTGGTAGACCCTATTAAACAGCACAATCGTTTACAGGAGCAGGCAGCTTCCCATGGTAAAGGGGACGAAGAGGCCATGGTTATGGACAAAGACTATATTATTGCCATGGAGTATGGTATGCCGCCTATTTCCGGCTGGGGTATGGGCGTTGACCGTATCCTTCAGGTATTAACAGGAGAAGAGAATCTGAAGGATCTGATTCTGTTTCCTCTTATGAGGCCTTTTGAGGAAGAAGGAGAGTAAAAATAACAAATTAGAAAAAATAATTGACATTTCCAGGAAAACGATTATAATTACAAAAAAGTATATATGTAAGTTGATGTATTAGTTTTAAACTTCAGCAAAAATAGCTGAATTAGATAGCGTTTTAATATTTTGAAGAAGTTAAATATCTCAACATATGTAATGACCATCTGGATAAGAACCGTCAGTGACGGATGATATATTTATCGGGATGCTGGTGAAGCCGTAATAGGCAGAAAGAAGGACACTATGGCACAATTAATAATGAAAACATCAAAAGTTGTGTATTTCATGAGCTGGGGTTACTCTGTTAACGCCGGTTATACTAACGCGCCATCCCCTCATATATCATCTAATACAGATACCGGACCAGGTCATGAGGAACTTTTTTTATTCTGAAACAGGACCAAAGTATATTATCAACCGGTGTTTGTATAAGCAGACACCGGTTTTTTTGTCTGCAGAATGCATACATCCGGCACAATTCCTGAAAGGAGAGTACACATGGAAGCAGTCAATTATTTGGAACAGTACTACAGCGGTTATGACGAGGAAGGGAGGTTATTGCGTAAATACGGGCAGGTGGAGTATCTTACCACAATGACCTATATTCACAAATATCTTCCTGAGAAAGACAAAGGAGAATGTCGTATCCTGGAAGTAGGAGCAGGCACCGGAAGGTATTCTATAGCTCTTGCCAATGAAGGATATCTGGTAGATTCTGTTGAACTTATAGAACATAATCTGAATATCCTAAAGTCCAAAATTAAAGGAGAATATAAAATTAATGCAAGACAAGGAAATGCCTTGGATTTATCTGTATATCCTAATGAGACCTTTGATATGACCATGGTACTTGGACCGATGTATCACCTGTATAAGGAAGAAGAGAAGAAACAGGCACTAAGAGAGGCGATACGAGTTACAAGAACAGGTGGTCATATTTTGGTAGCGTACTGTATGAATGATGCTACCGTGCTGCAATATTGCTTTGAACAGAACAATTTAAGGGAATGTCTTGAAAAGAACATGCTGACAGAAGATTTCCATTGCATATCCACACCCAAAGATCTCTTTGAACTGGTACGGACGGAGGATATAAAAGAGTTAACCAAAGGATTGGGAGTGGAAAGAGTCAATCTCGTAGCGACAGACGGTGCCACCAACTATATGAGAGAAGTAATTGAAGAAATGGATGAGGAATTATTTGAATACTATATAAGATACCACCTAGCCGTATGTGAGAGGCAGGATTTAATTGGTGCAACGCATCATAGTCTGGATATTTTGAGAAAGGAGTAAGTTTATGATAACACCGATATTGGAAACTGAAAGACTTGTTCTTCGTCCGTTAAAGGAATCGGATGCAGAAGAAATCTTTAAGAACTGGGCAAGTGATCCTGAGGTTGCAAAATTTATGAGTTGGAGCACACATTCTGACAAAGAGGTAACCAGAGAATGGCTCCATGTCATTCAAGCTAATATAGCAGCAGAAGATAAATATGATTGGGGGTTTGTAAGAAAATCTGACAACAAACTTATTGGAAGCGGTGGAATATATTTTAAAGAAGCTAGAGGTATGTATACAGTTGGCTATAACCTTATGAGAGACTGCTGGAATCAGGGATATACGACGGAAGCAGTGGCAAGGATACTTCAGTTTGCTGTTAAGGACCTGGGACAGACCAGGTTATTTGCCTATCATGCAAAGGATAATCCCAATTCCGGAAAGGTCATGGAAAAGTTAGGTTTTCACTACACGAATGATACGATATATGACAGTATGGATGGCATCAGACACTTTGAAGCAAAGGAATATCTGTATGATATAAGGTTGAATGAAGGAATATCTGAATGAAGAAATGACTAATTGAAATATAGCTTACTTTAGTAATATATAATTGCTACATATCGCTGATATCAAAATAAGTCTTATTATAGTGTAATGTGTCGTAAAATAGTTGAATAACAAAGAATTATTTGGTATAATATACCTAAATATGGCAGTTGAAGCATATTGATTCAGTCTTAAATTGTTATTCAATAAAATTGCGGGGAATTTCCCAAAGCGGATAGGAGCAATTATGACAGATGATACGGCAAGAAGTAAAGACAGAAGAGGGAATTATCAGGAGCTGGACAATATTTCATTGACAGAGATTATTAGTGTGGAGTTTTTGCAGAAGTTTCAGGATGCATTTTCAAAGGCTATAGGAGTAGCAGGACTGACCACCGATGATAATGGCATACCCGTTACCCAGCCATCAAATTTTACGGACTTTTGTATGAAGCTTTCAAGACAAACCCAGGAAGGTGCAAGAAGATGCAGAGAAAGTGATGCTTTTGGTGGCAAGGAGAGTGCCAGAACTGGCAAACCGGCAGTTTATTACTGTGGCAGCGGGCTTATGGATTTTGGAGCACCTATTATAATAAATGGAAAGCAGATTGGCTCTGTTTTAGGAGGTCAGGTCTTGCCGGAGGCACCGCAGAAAGAAAAATACATTAAGATAGCAGAAGAAATCGGAGTAGATCCTGATGAGTATCTGAATGCACTTGACAATGTAAAGATTGTTTCAGAGGAACAGCTAAGAGCTGCAGCAGATTTGTTATTTATTGTTACAAGTGAGATATCACAGATGGGGTATCAGCGGCTTATATTGAAAGGAATCGTAGAAAAGCTTTATGACAGTGTAACGCAGATGATGTCTACCGTAGAAGAATTAACAGCTACAGCCACTAATGTAACGGAATACCAGTCTCAGTTAAACAATGAGATACAGAATGTAAGTACGGTATCTGAAAAGATAGAGAAACTCTCAGAGAATGTGAAAGGTCTTGCTAACCAGACCAAAATGCTGGGACTTAATGCCTCTATCGAAGCAGCAAGGGCAGGAGAAGCCGGACGTGGCTTTGCAGTTGTTGCAAAAGAGATTAACCGTATGTCCGATGATTCCAGAAAGGCAGTTGATGGCATACAGCAATTTACTTCACAGATTAACAATTCTGTAGCTCAAACAAGTGATATGAGCAGCTCCACTTTGGAAATAACCAGGCAGCAGGAAGAGGCTATGAAGACTATCGTAGAGTTTGTAGAGGAGATTGTCGGTATGGCAGAGACGTTAAATAATCTTTCTAATTATCAGCATTCTTGAGTTTTATTTTTTAAAAGGAAAGTTAGTATGGTTATAGGATAAAGATAGTATTTTACATAGATTTAGCCAATAGAATAGGAATGATAAGATTGATAAAAGACTTTGGGCAGGGGATATTTTCTCTTGCACAAAGTCTTTTTACTTGGTTTGGCAGTCTTTTAATAACCTCCAGTAATACAGGGGCCACAGCTGCTTTAGCTTCAAGTAAAATACCTCCAGTGATTAGGGCGTGTTTGATAACTCGTAGCACCGCTCTGAACATCCCACTTTGAGGTATTCTCTGCCTAGCATTTTTAGAGACGTAACCCTTATGTTTTCTATAATCATACCCTTCTTTATTTTGAAAGGTATCACAGAAAGTGTAATATCCAGTCCGGCACAAGCAGTTAAGTGGTTTTCAGACACATTCTGGCTATATGGACTAAACATTAATAGGCTCATAGTCAGAGAATAATACCCTGCTATCTTAGACTCAATAGATATGAACTTAAACATTGGTAGGTTAGCAGCTAAAATTAATACATCGTCAGCTAGATAGTATTGCGATAGACTTTAACAGTACTAATGTTTGCGAGTAATATTAATTTGTTCTACCTTAGATCTTAGATCCAGGCACCGTCCAAGGCTATGACCTGTCCGTTTAAATAATCGTTTCCGTTAGATAATTGCCACACGAGTTCAGCCACTTCATCTGTGCGCCCCATACGACCTGCCGGAATTTCTTCTTCTAAAGACTCTTTGTCCGTAACAGATAAAAAGGAATTCATTGAAGTATCAATAGCGCCGCAGGCAATGGCGTTTACTTGAATATTACTGGGAGCAAGTTCCTTAGCAAGAGCTTTTGTAAAAGAATTCATACCACCCTTAGACGCAGAGTAGGCTACCTCACAGGAGGCACCGCTAATACCCCAGACAGAGGAGATGTTAATAATCTTACCCTGTTTAGCTCGTATCATATCAGGAACTGCCAGATTACAACAGTTATAAACGGAGGTAAGATTGGAGGATAGAATTGAATTCCAGGTTTCAATATCCGTTTCGGTAAATAACCCTACATGTGAAATGCCCGCATTATTAACCAGAATGTGCACTGGACCGAAGGTTTTCTTGATAAGACCAAAAAGTTCCGTAACAGCAGCATAACTGCCCATATCACCCAAATAAGCCAGACAGGGTGAGCCAAGACTCTCTACCTCTGCCTTGGTCTTCATTAGTTCATTCTTATGGTTTCTGCCGGTAATGGCAATACGGAAACCTTCTTTGGCATAGCGCAAAGCAATAGCTTTTCCAATACCTCTGGAAGCACCGGTTATCAGTATGGTTTTGGATTTCATAGAACCTCCCGAATTGATTTTATTGCTATAGATTATATCCGAAAAGGACAAGGATTGCAAATTCATTAAAGTCTTAATATTTAACTTTAAAAGCTCTTATGTATTTCCTCTTGCCTCCTGGAGTAAGCTGTGATACAATACATCCAATACGAAAAGGCTATGACAGGGAATAGTAACTGCTGCTTTGATAACAGAGAAAAGATGGTTGGTGCGAATCTTTATGAAAAAGTGCAGGGAAGGCGCCCTTAAGCTGTGGATTGAACGGGGAAACCCAAGTAGAGGCCACCGGAAATTCCACCGTTACCAGGGAAAGCGGTATAAAGTGTATGCTCGTACCGTCATAGAGTGCAGGTTATCCTGAATTTAGGTGGTACCACGGACAGATAATGTTCGCCCTAAGCAATTATTGATTGCTTAGGGCTTTTTTTATGCAAAAAATATAACTTCCTATTAAAAGAAGTACTCTGGGCGGGTGATGTGGCAGTGTTAGGAACTATGATGCTGCCCCTCCAATCCGGGGAAAGCCCCACGAAATGGGCGGTATTGCTCTTTCAGGAAGAATATATTAAGTATTATTGTGGGAAGCGCTATCTTCTATTATAAGATAACTGCCAGTAAAAGCTTATTTTCATAAGGGGAGCTTAACTCCCATAGTTTGTAGTTTCGTATAAAAATCCTATAAGAAAACAAAATGGAGGCTTATTATGAAGAAATTTACAATGGAGGATTTAACGGCATATTGCAGCCAGTACGGATTTATTTTCCGAGGAAGTGAAATATACGGAGGGCTTGCAAATACCTGGGATTATGGACCTCTTGGAACGAGGCTTAAGAACAATATTAAGGATGCCTGGAGATATTATTTTATACAGGCAAGGGATAGCAGCTACGAACTGGATTCAGATATTCTGATGAATCCTACCGTATGGGAAGCCAGCGGACATCTGTCAGGGTTTTCAGACCCCTTACTAGACTGCAAGAGCTGTAATTCCAGACACAGAGCTGATAACCTGATAAATGATTTTACAGATGAAGTAAATGCAGATACCCTGACCCAGGAGGAAATGCTTCATTATATACAGGAGAAGAAGATTCCCTGCCCGAAATGCGGAAAATCGGATTATACGGATATAAGGCAGTTCAATCTGATGTTTGCCACACAGAGGGGAGTTACGGAAGAGACTTCCGCAACAATATATCTGAGACCGGAAAATGCCCAGGGAGAGTATGTGAATTTTCTGAATGTAATGAGGACCATGCGAACCAAACTGCCCTTTGGAATAGGTCAGATCGGAAAAGCTTTTCGAAATGAAATTACACCGGGAAATTTCACTTTTCGTACTATAGAATTTGAGCAGATGGAATACCAGACCTTTTGCAAAAAAGGAGAGGATGAGGAGTTGTATGAGTATTTTAAGAATTATGGTATTGAGTTCTTTCAATTCTTAGGAATCGAAAGGGAACATTTAAGACATCACGACCATGATAAACTTGCCCACTATGCAAAGGCTGCTTGCGATATTGAATATCTCTTTCCATTTGGCTGGGGAGAAATCAATGGAACCCATAACCGTACGGACTTTGACCTTACAAGGCATCAGGAGTATTCCAGTAAAAGTCTTGAATATTATGATGAAGAGACTAAGGAAAAGTTCATTCCGTATATTGTTGAGTCCACCTATGGTCTGGATAGAGTCGTTCTTGCGGTATTGCTGGAATCTCTTGCAGAGGAAGAGCTGGATAAAGGGGATACCAGACTGGTACTTCGTATTCCCCCAGCACTGGCACCAATTAAGATAAATGTCCTGCCTTTGATCAAAAAACGTCATGGAGAGAAAGCAACAGAGATATACAAAGCTTTGAAGAAGAGATATATGGTAACCTATGACGATGCCGGAAATATCGGGAAAAGATACCGCAGGGGTGATGCTATCGGCACACCTTATGCAGTTACAATAGATGATGAGACACTTGATACAGGAATTGTTACCATCAGAGACAGAGATACCATGACACAGGTAAAGATACCTTATATTGAGTTAAAGGATTATTTCGATGGTGAATTTGATTTTGAATAGCAGGTGATTAGGTAAATTTATAGAATGATTGAGGTTTTGTGTGCTGGGGTGTAGCTTAATAAGGACATATCGTATTATTTTATTTTTATTCTGCGTTATGTCCTTATTGATTATGAGTTCACGGAAAGCAAAAATACCATGAAGGAATGCTTGCCTAAAGTGGAAATATATGTTATAGTACTGTAAGAGTTTTTTTATTGATATAATTAAACCAACTAATAACCAACTAACTAATAATCAACTAATAAATAACTAATTACAATCTACTACCTATTGATAATTAAATGCTAGCGATTAAAAATTTTAAGTATTACTAATTCGGTAATAAATGTATAATTTAAACGCTTTTTCTTGAATCACATCGGTTTTTTTCTTTTAAATAATTCAATTAAATATCCAAGATTATCATATATCATACAACTAACCTAAATAAAATCATGTGACAAAGTTCCGAAATTGACCGGTTATGACTATAGTCATTTTTAAGTAGGTGTGGTAAAATTAGTAAATATTTCTGTGAATTTCATGAAATAAAAGGAAAATCATAGACGAATATATAACAAGTTGGAAAGCTAGCTAATGTTGTATACATGCAATTATATTATGAGGTGTAAAGATTTAAATCATTAAAGGCTTTTAGATTTAAAGTGATAAAAAAAACTAAAGTAATAAAAAGAACTAAAGTGATAAAAAAATTAGAGTGATAAAAGTAAACGTGATATAAAGAATAATAGGAATTAAAGAAAATAGAGAATTAAAGGAAATAAAATAATATAAAAAATTTAATGTAATTATAACACAATATTATGTAATGTAATAGTTAGAGATTTCTGTTTGTTCAGATAAGGACTATTCTACATAGGAATTAAAAAAATTACTTTAAACAAAAGAAAGATGATGGAGGGAGTATTAAAATGACTACAAAAATCTTAAAAAGCAAAGGAATATGCCTGTTGCTAGTGTTAACGATTATTTTTTCATGTATTTTAACACCAGCACAGCCTGTATCAGCAGCAAGTAATAAAATTAAAATCTATAATTTTATTAAGCTTCTGGTACCTGCCGTTGGACTTGAAGTAGATACTACAGCAACGAGTCCCTACTTGAAAGCAGCATTAGCTGCCGGAATTGTAAAAGAAGGGGACTTCAAAGATTATAAAGCGGATTTAACAAGAGTAGATGCAGTAGTACTTCTTAATCGTGCGGATGAATATCTGCATGGTGATAAAGTAGATCCTGATTTGCTGGAAGTTATCATAGCAAAAAGAATATCGGATATTAAAAAAATACCTGTCGGTAAAAGGGATGCCGTAGCTAAAGTTTATGCAAAAGGACTTATTGTGGGTAAAAGCAACGGCATGTACATACAGAACAGAGCGTTTAACGGCTATGATTATATGACAACAACTGATGCTAAAAAGGTTGTAGCGTTATTAAGTAATACAAAGGGAAGAGCGAAATTAAGTCCTGATGGGCAATTGATAAGAACAACAAATCTTCCGAAGAACGCAAAGAGCTATCCTTATATATTAGAAGCGTTTCCGAATTCTTTTTATGAGATGAAATTTCTGTATCAGATAAGGACTTACTCTTGGAATCCGGTAGAAGGAAAGGATTATTCTTCGCCCGTATATGAGAGAACAAAAAAAGAAAATGAATTATTAAAAGAGGAAAGTATATATCACTTTACTGACGATTGGGTGAAAAAGGTTGAAGACAATTTAAAATATCGATTAAACGTAGATTATCGGACCATAAATAATACTTGGTTAAACCAATTGCGCAGTACTTATTTTATTTATAATATTGCTTCTGTTGATAAAAAAATCACAGATGAAATAAAGGAATATATGAATTATGTGAAAAAAAATCAAATAGTTATTAAAAGCTCTGCAATATCTGTGGAACCCTCAGTAATGTATAAAGATCTTCACTTTTATTTTAGAGTATTTATTAAATTTAAAGTTTCTTTTCATGGAGATAAATTAAATCAGAATGATTTGTTTTTTTCTAGGGGACATGTGAATTTTCAGGGATTAACCAAAGATAAATGGTTTGATGGAGTTTATGATATTCAAGTAGGGACAGCCAATGGGGGGAGTAACGGAAGTGATTTTGCAGTATTTGGTGATGCTTTAGACGATTATTATTATAAAGGAGAGTAAGGGTTATTAATGGCAATCAAAAGAGCTATAAGGGGGTTGTTCATCATTATATTCTTTTATGTGATTTTAATTCCAAATATAACAGCACATGCCGATGATGATGACGATAAACCAATTTTACTTATGAATACAGAAACAGGAGAAATAACATTTACTACAAGGGACACAAAATCTACTTCTAAAATTAGATGGAGTACAATAGGTTTTACTGTTCGTCGCGATATAAGTGACGGTTTTCCAAGAAAAGACAAAGAATATGCTGTTTTTAAACTTAAAGATGGGCAGAAAACAAGTGTTCCAGGTACTGATGGAAGGGTATATGTCACATTTACTTTTAATATTGATCAAGTAAATAAAGCGTTTAGTAAGACGAAACTAGATGAAGTCAAAGAAAATGATATAATTTATTTTAATGGTGTTTTTCATACAGTTTATGGTGACAAGGAAAATGACGTTGATTACTATAACCTGTCAGGAAAACCTTATGGCATTGCTACAGCAGAATCATGGAATGATCCGAATGATTTCAATGATCGTTTTGACCTGCCATTAATATTTCATTATGGTACTAAGAATAAAGAACCTATTACAATTGAAAGACGAATTTACAGTAATGGTACAAGTTCAGAGTACGATACAAAAAGTTATGCAGCTCAAACTAAAAATACAACCTTTAAAACCAATAGTGCAAAGATCCCTGATCATATAGATGGAACGAAATACTATCTTTACAGACTATATTACATCAATCTCCGAGAGCCAAGGAAGAACGTAGGAAATCGAAAAACGGATATCAATCCCTTTTTATCAGCTAGTGATTATACTACAGCAATCAGCTATTTAAGAGATAGAGAATACACAGTCAAAGATAAGGGGCTAAAGATTGTTGCAATGTACCGTAAATTTAGTGAAAAACTTCCCAGTGAAACAGAAGACGACATGTCAAGAGAAGTTGAGATGATAGACCCAACCGCCGTTATTTCTGCTGATACGAGAGGAAATGAAGCCTATGATGTCCTGGAGGGAATACCGGGAACAGAAAGCCTGTATGTCAATGTAAAAACAAGCAAGTATCTATCAGCTTATAACTTTATCAAAAAATCAGGAACAAAAGTCTATCCGGTAAATGTAAAAAAGAATTACACACTTACCTGGACGGAAACAGATTCAGGGGGAGAAGATCATAATAGGAGTTCCACCGTACCAATCACAAAGACATACTATATCGAGCGAAAGTATTCATACTGGTATATTGATGCCTTAGCAGTGTATGGCCTTGATAAAGCAATAGTGATTAATGATGCTTTACCGGATGGTATTGAAATAATGAATCCATCTGGATATACAGCACCTTCGGTCAGCTATACAAACTCAACAGTGGAAAGAGACCATCTAGTAACACCACTTAGAGATGGAGAGGTCAAAGAAATAGTATTGCCTGGTGAGACAATTAATGGCGGTTCAACAGAGCCATCTATCCCATCAGAGGATTGGAAAGACAAAGCTGAGAATGCCTTGGTTAAGATTAAATGTAAGAATGACAAGCTAATTTTTAATGGACAAACGCTTATGTCAGATACAGAAAAGGAAGAAGAAACAAGTAATCCTATTTCAATTCCGGAAGGACAGGAAGAAATAGGAGAGAATGTATTCTATAAATCGGGATTGGTGATACCAGGTACACGAGCAAATGAAGAATATTCAAGCGAAGGAATAGTGGCTTATAAACCTGTGGTGAACATTGGTAATGAATCCAGTTTTGAAATTGAAGAGCAATATGAAATAAGTGACATTAATCCAGTGGTAGTACACACTCCTGTTGTATGCGATGGTATGGTGGAAGATAATCGGAAGGATAACCAGATGATTACACCGGATACAGCTTATGCATCTTTGGTACTTGACAGACCCTTTTACGTAACACTTCCTACAACCGGTAGTCATCGGGATATTACTGGGTATGGTTATCGGGATTATTCAAAATATATTTCAAGCAGGCAAGTAAAATTTGCTTTTGATGTATATAAAGGTGGTTCGACGGCCGGCACGTATATTCCTAAGAATACCTGGACAAGCGTTGCTGAGAACACATTGTTTTACGTGCCAACGTGGGTTCCTGAAGGAAGATATGAAATCAGGTATCGGAGCACTTCCATCAATGCAGCTGCGAATGATGGATTGGAGAAAGTGGAAGACCTAGCGAATATAAGCCTTGATAACTACGTGGCAGAGGACAGCTCCATTGTACAGATATCTGGAAGAATATACGGATTGAATATTTATGACGTTACAGACTATCCAATCTGGGAAAAGGTATTCCGGTTATCCAACTCCCTTAAAATGACCGGATTTAAATATACCGTTGGTACAAAAGACCAGAATGGAAACAATTCTGGACAGGATGCTAAAAATACGATAACTATGGTAAATGGCAGCCATCCGGAATATAAGAACCAGGGAATATTAAAAACAGGTTATATGACACGCTTTTCGTTAACAACTGTAGGCAGTATGGCTGAGAGTGATGATTATGTAAGGATACAGCCGAAGTTCTACTTTGTAGATAGAAATGGTAACAATCGTCAGGAAGTTGATATTTATTATACTGAAACATTTGCTGGCAAGGAAAATACAATGGTAAAGATGGGAGGTAACATCGACCTTGAGAATGTTAAATCTATTAAGACCGGTGATCCATACCTGGGAATTCCTGAAAGTGAGTTAGAAAGAACCGCCAATTTTGAAGAAGTTACATTGAAGCAGTTAAAAGCACAGGTTAAAAAAGTGTATAATTTTATGAATATCATGCTTCCATCCAGTCTTCGTACCTTTATCGGCAGGATAGCATCATTACCACAATCAGTAACAGAAGCTCAAGTTGCAACAAGCGTACAGAAATGGTATGGGGAATATTATCTGCCAGCAGAAGTACATATTGTACCAAAAGACTTTAATGTGACCCAATATGCAATAAATAATGGCGGACTGAATTATAAAGAATCCTTTTGGTTAAAAGATGGCTATATCATCGTGAATTTTGACCTCACAACTGTAAAAGACGGTGCACTTAACCTAAGCTATATTAATGAAAAAAACAGCCCTAACGGCTATTGTAACATGTGGAAAAAAGAAGGGTATCAGTATCAGAAGACCAGTTATGGTGGTATAACCTTTAATTTTCAGGATGGTGACTACATCATCTACTATGCTAATAAGAATGTCAATGGAGATTGGACCTCAAGAGGTACCCATTAATCTGTCTTGTCTATCTAAAACTTTTCTGTTATACTATAAAATGGCTCATAATGGATAAAATATCCATGAGAAATTTTTCTGCTCTAACTCTGATTAAAATCAAAAGTATAAAGAACCGTGAAAGGGCTAAAATTAAATAAGAATATACAGTATCATGATAAATGTATATCCGGGCCATAACAAATTATTGAAGTTAAACATAATGTTTAGCTTGATAATAGTTGAAAAAATACCTACAGAAAAGGCGATACGATATGGAAATGCATGTTTATAAAAATAAATTTACCCACTATATACTTATTATAGTAGGAACAATCTTAATGGCAGTGTCTGTGAACCTGGTATATGAACCTATGGAAATGGTAACAGGAGGGTTGTCCGGTCTTGCTATTGTAATAAAGAAATTGACCGGTTTAGTCATTGAAGGTGGAATACCCATCTGGATTACCAACCTGGCACTGAATGTGCCTTTGTTTATTGCGGCTATATTGGTTCGTGGTAAGACTTTTGTTAAACATGCTTTTTTAGCTGAGATCAGTTTCACCTTAGCCCTTGCGTTCGTACCTTCTGATATTAATTTCCTCGGACACGACTACCTGCTGGCGGCGGTTTTTGGCGGAGTAATCGGTGGTGTAGGAATTGGACTTGTATTTGCTGCCAATGCTTCTACTGGTGGTACGGATATGTTAGCAATGATAATTCATAAATTCATTCCTTATTATACAGTACCAAGAATTCTTATTGTAATAGATGCTATCGTTGTTACAATAGGTATTATCAGCTTTGGTATTACAAAGGCACTCTACGCAATAATTGCTGTATACATCACCGCAAAGATATCCGATAGTATTCTGGAAGGCCTTAAATTTGCCAAAATGGCATATATCATTTCGGAACATTACGAAAAAATTGCTGAACGCATTATAGCTGATCTGGACAGGGGGGTCACCGGTATTTCCGCTACCGGAATGTACTCTAATAAAGAAAAGAAAATGTTATTCTGTGTAGTATCCAAGAAGGAAATTGTTGAATTAAAAGAACTGGTTTCGGAAGTCGACCCCAGAGCTTTCATCATTGTGAGTGATGCAAGAGAGGTTATGGGTGAGGGTTTTAGAGAATATAGACAGTAAAATTAACGGGTAGTCAACAAAATATCGGTAAAAGTACTTATTTTTAAGTTGAATATACAAAGTACACAAAATGGCAAAAATTAATTTGTGGAATTGGGATATGGCTTTCATTGTGCTAATAGTGTATAGTGAGACATATAGTAATAGTACAAGACAGAGAACATGATGGCATTAAAATTTAGGGAGGAAATTATAAAATGGCAAGTTTATCTTTAAAGAACATCAACAAAACATACCCCAATGGTTTTGTAGCTGTTAAAGATTTTAATCTTGAAATCGCTGACAAAGAATTCATCATCTTCGTAGGACCCTCAGGTTGTGGAAAGTCCACAACATTACGTATGATCGCAGGACTGGAAGAAATTACTGGCGGTGAGATGTGGATTGCAGATAAGTTAGTAAATGATGTAGAACCCAAAGACAGAGATATCGCGATGGTTTTCCAGAACTACGCTTTATATCCTCACATGTCTGTTTATGATAATATGGCATTTGGTCTTAAGTTAAGAAAAACTCCTAAAGACCAAATCGAGAAATTAGTACGTGAAGCTGCTAAAATCCTTGACATTGAGCACTTATTAGACCGTAAGCCTAAGGCTTTATCCGGTGGACAGAGACAGCGTGTTGCCATGGGTCGTGCTATCGTTCGTAATCCTAAAGTATTCCTTATGGATGAGCCTTTATCCAACTTGGATGCTAAACTAAGAGTACAGATGCGTATTGAGATCTCCAAGTTACATCAGAGACTTCAGACAACAATCATCTATGTAACACATGATCAGACAGAGGCTATGACACTTGGAACAAGAATCGTTGTTATGAAAGACGGTGTTGTTCAGCAGGTGGATTCTCCTCAGAACCTGTACAACATGCCTAACAATTTATTCGTAGCAACTTTCATCGGTTCACCTCAGATGAACGTAATTGAAGCTACTGTAGTAAAAGATGGCAGCACAGTTTCCTTAAAGTTTGGTTCACACTCCATCAAATTACCTGAAGCTAAGGGCAAGAAGGTTCTTGAAGGCGGTTATGAGAACAAGACTGTTATCTTAGGAATTCGTCCTGAAGATGTTAAAGATGAAGAAATGTTCATCAGCAGCTCGCCTGACAGTGTTGTTAATGCAACTGTAAGAGTATACGAGTTATTAGGTGCTGAAGTTTACCTGTATTTCTCAGTAGATCAGTTCGATGTAACTGCAAGAGTAAATCCTCGTACAACTGCTAGACCTGGCGATACAATCAAAGTAGCATTTGACTTAACAAAGATTCATGTATTTGATAAAGAGACAGAGCAGGTTATTACACACTAATCATTTAACTATATAGAATGGTCAGAGGTAATATAATCACTGTTTGAAAACAAATATAATTTATTATTAATATAAACAGAGAGCTCATATGGGTTCTCTGTTTTTTTACTTTACACAAAGAATCATAGGGGTAGGCACTGAAGCTGAAATGTTTTTTAATTTAGGCAATGCCATGCCTAGTTTGTGACATCAACTATGTATGACTGAATCCAGTTACACCACAAAAGCTATATATCTCTGAATTCAACTTATGATATAAATAATTTATGCTTGCTTGCAACTCATGACTTGAATTGATTTTACCTGAAACTAGCTAATGGCTTGAATTGGTTTAACCTAAAGATGGCGTATGACTTAAATTAGTATATGCCTGCCCCCAACTCATGGATCAGACTAGTTTATACACGAACCTAGCGCATGACGCAGACTAGTTTATACACGAACCTAGCGCATGACGCAGATTAGTTTATACACGAACCTAGCGCATGACGCAGACTAGTTTATACACGAACCTAGCGCATGACGCAGACTAGTTTTACACGAACCTAGCGCATGACGTAGACTAGTTTATACACGAACCTAGCGCATGACGCAGACTAGTTCATACACGAACCTAGCGCATGATTCAGACTAGTTTATACACGAACCTAGTACAAGACTCAAATTAGTTAATAATCGAATCTAGTTCATGACTCAACCTAGTTTATATACGAACCTAGCGCATGACGCAGACTAGTTCATACACGAACCTAGCGCATGACTCAAACTAGTTCATACACGAACCTAGCGCATGACTGGTACTATGTCAAGAAAAAGTACAAGTTAAAAGTGAACTTTTTTCATAACCTCTAACTTTACCCAACTTTCATTTCTATTTTCTTTAATTCTTGCCA
>JAQSXJ010000118.1 GCA_029256725.1 Anaerocolumna sp.
AACGCCTGAAACATTACCGATAAAAGCCAGATATTCCATTACTGCTGTGGAAGGTGACATAGGATAAGCCGAATAGAATTTAAGCCCACCGGCAACTGCTCCCAGTCCAACCGCCTTACTGCCAGAAATCAGCATATAATCTTTAAAAGGTCCCTCTAAATGTTCAAAGACAGGTTCAACGCTGTCGTATCCAATCTGAATTGCCTTTAAATTAACTTCTAAAAAATCTTTCTTTATAACTCGTGGCATAACTTCTTCCACGTATGTAAACGGTTCACCAAAAAGCTTTAATATAGCACCAATAGCAATACTGCCTGATGCTCTTAGATTTCCAAGCTCCTTCGCTTTCTTATCCATATCCAGCTTGATTATTCTGTCGTCAGTATATTCCAAGCTGCTGTCACACAGGATAAATCCCTTCTCAGTTAGTTTATCTTTATGCAGATGAATGGTCTCATCATTTAATGCAATAATACCATCAATTCTGTCACTGTGAGAATTGATCTTCTCGGTTCCAAAACGGATCATAGAAAAATTGTGGCCGCCGCGTACACGGGACATAAAATCCCTGGTGGTGTAAATATAATAACCGGAGTGCTTAAGCAGCTTCTCCAGAATTGCAACAGTGGTGTCTATACCCTGACCTGCTGCACCGCCTACTAATAAATTGTACATAGTTCTCCTCCTTTTCTAAAATCTGACTATATTATACTTCATATTAAATCGTATTTCAATAATAATTATCGTTTTCTTTATTATTATTCGTAAATTAGAGTTTCTCTCAATAATTGTCTTATATTTCACCAATATTCATATTCTAGCGTGACGTTTGATTAGTTTGATTCATAAAGACTGAAATGTTATTATATAAGAATTTTTCTTTAGGAAGCATAATCAATCGACTACAACAATAAAGAATGCTGCTACTTATGAAATTCAAAAAAAGAATTTCCGATTATTTATATTAATTAGAAAAGGAGATTATTCCATTTATTTTATAAGTGCAGAGATGGCTTTAAAGGTGTCACTGCCAGCCTTTCTTGTTAATTCAAATAATATGGATTCATAAGTCGCATTTATGATGCCTTCATATTCATAACGTTTTAGTGCGGCTTCTTTATCTTCCGCTTTTCTAGAACCGATACAGTTTGTTACGGCAATTACATTATAACCGGCTGCTCTTAAGTCAATGGCAGTTTGCTGTACACAGATATGTGCCTCCGCACCACATAAAATTATATTCTTCTTTTTAAGTTTATCTATCTCTTCTTTTATTCTTCTATCCTCATAGCAGCTAAATGATATTTTATCCAGATACTGAAAGTTATCTACCCTGTCTCTAATTTCTGGTATTGTCATACCTAAACCTTTGGTATACTGCTGAGTCACGATAAAGGGAATTTGAAGCAGCGTAAAGCCCTCCAGCAAGAGCTTTACATTTCTTATACAGTCCTCTTTATCCTTAATCACAGGAATTAACTTTTCCTGTATATCAACAATCAATGCCATTGTTTCTTCCGCAAGTATTCTCATATTAATATTCCTGCCTTTCTCATAACCTGCAAACTTTAGAAGGCAGGCACAAATTTTGATAACTATCATAAATTACCAATATTATATCAATAGTGAACTGCTGAGACAACTTAAAAGTTACAAGCCTAATTCGCGATTTTGGGTCAAAATTTCAGTAACTCTACAAGGGACAATGCAATTAAGTAATTTTTTGTCGGAAAAACACAACAATTTCTTCTATAAATATAGGAAATAGGGCAAGCTCAGATTCATATTATACATTGTAATAACAAATAGGAGGCTCTTACATGAGTGATTTAACAGCAACTAACTGCGGTTCCGGATGTGGCGGCAATAATAGTTCATGGATTCTTATTCTCCTCTTACTTTGCTGCTGTGGCGGCGGTGGTGGTAACGGATTCTTTGGTGGCGGCTTTGGTAACAATGGATGCGGATGCGGCAATGACGGAGGCGGCTCAATCATTTGGATCATCTTAATCCTTTGCTTATGCGGAAACTCCTTCTAATCATTCTTTATCAGTTAGAAGCTACATCAAACAAAAAAAAGCTGCCTTATGGCAGCTTTTTTTTGTTCTATCTTCTATTCCAGTCCGACCTTCCACTATGCCTGTTCTGTCTTACTCTTTCATAACAGTCCGGATCTATTTCATAAACTGAATTTCCTTCTATAACCAAATCTCTTGATGACTTTTCAACCTTCTCATTCTTCTTGTCTATATATGAATAACCCGGATTAATCCCGTTATCCTGCATGCTTTTTGCCTTTTGGTTGTCATTACCTCTGTTTGCATAATAATAATTTGGCATAGTAACCTCCTTGTAAATGTAAATTATACTATTACATAAGTTGAATTTTAACATTACTTATCAACGCTTTATTCACTTTATATAGAACGCCCTAAAATAGCTGGGATTATAAAACTTAGATTTTAGATATAAAAGATATTTAAGAATAGAAGACGTTCCTCCTGGTGCTTCAGGTAAATTATTCTCAAGCTATTTTTCTACCAATCATTACAATATATGAATTGTATTTTTAAAATGTCCTCAAAAGATATTGATTAACAAATAGTTTTCTTATATACTTATATAAATTCAATAAAGTTTTTTACGTTAACGTGTAAAACTCAAAGTTAAAGATAAAGCTTTACTACAAATAAAAATATAAATCGGAAAGAGGTTTTATATGGCAGGTTCAACGTTTGGATCAATGTTTCGCATAACTACCTGGGGAGAATCCCACGGCTCAGGAATAGGTGTTGTTATAGATGGTTGCCCCGCGGGACTTCCGCTTGAGGAAGAAACCATTCAAGCTTTTCTGGACAGAAGACGCCCCGGTCAGACCCAATATGCTACCCCAAGGAATGAATCAGATACCGTTAAGATATTGTCCGGTGTCTTTGAAGGTAAAACAACCGGTACTCCTATATCACTGGCTGTTCTCAATACAAACCAGATATCCATGGATTACTCTGAAATAGCCGGTTTCTACCGTCCCGGTCATTCAGATTATACTTATGATTCCAAATACGGCTTCCGCGACTATAGGGGCGGTGGTAGGTCCTCAGGAAGAGAAACTATCGGCAGGGTTGCTGCCGGAGCAATCGCTTCTGCTATCCTAAAGGAACTTGGAATCAGTCTATGCGCCTATACCAAATCTATCGGTAACATTAACATTGATTATACAAAATGCAACAGAGATAACATTCCCTTAAGCCCTTTCTTTATGCCTGATCTTGAGGCATCTGTTGCTGCAGAAGCTCTCATGCAGGAGAAGATGGAGGAACAGAATTCAGTAGGCGGTGTTATTGAATGTATAATCTCCGGTGTTCCGGCTGGGATTGGTGAACCTGTCTTTGACAAGTTAGATGCTAACCTTGGAAAAGCTATCCTATCTATAGGTGCCATAAAAGCAATTGAATTCGGATCAGGTTTCTCCGCTGCACAAAAAACCGGTGCCCAGAACAATGACCCTTTTATATACACTGAAGACGGAAAAGTCAGCAAAGTAACCAATAATGCAGGTGGTATCCTCGGTGGTATAAGTGATGGTTCTGAAATCGTATTCCGTGCCGCCGTAAAGCCTACAGCCTCCATTGCCCAGACTCAAAGAACAATAAATAAATCCGGTGAGAATATCAGTATTAATATCAAAGGTCGTCACGATCCTGTTATTGTTCCCAGAGCTGTCGTTGTTGTAGAATCCATGGCTGCTGTCACTTTAGTAGACATGTTGTTCGTAAGTATTACTTCCAGAATGGATTCTATCATTAAATTTTTTAAATAACAGTAAGGAAAGTAATGTGTGAAAGAAAAGTATTTTCACACCCCCTTTATTTTGTACACGTGCAAGAGCACGCAGATGGGAGCTAACTATGAAAAGAAAATTCCTAACAACTCAGGAAATGGTTCAAATTGCGCTTTTTACAGCAATACTAGCTGTACTTTCCCAGATATCCTTTATGCTACCGGGAGGTATACCTGTAACCCTTCAGACCTTTGGTATTGTACTTATTGGTACCATTCTTGGTAAAAAATCAGGCTTACTATCTGTATTCCTTTATCTTCTCATCGGGATGATCGGGATTCCTGTATTTGCTAACTTTGGCGGAGGCATTGACGCACTCGTTGGACCTACCGGCGGTTATTTATTCGGTTTCCTCCCTATGGTCTTTCTCACTGGTCTTGGAAGCAGAAAATCCTATCATGTCGGAATCTTCTTTAGTATCTTAGGTTTGCTGATATGCCATGTTATGGGTCTTCTGTTTTATTATCAGATAACCGGAACCTGGCTATTGCCTTCCGTTCCTTTGATGTTAGCAAAAGATCTGGTAACCACAGTTGTTGCTGTAAGCCTTGGAAGAGAAATCTATAAGATCCTCTCCCGCATGACTACCGGATTAAACAGATCATGATACTTATCCCTTCAATTATTTAAACATTAACTTTTGCATTCAAAAAAGCTTCATAAACCTCAAATATACAGTTTGCTGATGATCTGTCCGCATACAGTATTTGTAAGGGTTTATGAAGTTTTTTTAGTTACTATTCATTTTCCTGTATAAAAATAAATAAGCCATTGACAGGACATTAATTCTGTGTATAATAATGATTATGCTGTTTAGCAACACTAAACTTTGAGTTTAATCTTATTAAGGAGCACAGGATGAAAATCGGTGAAAAAATCAAGGAACTTCGAGTACAAAAGAATCTGACCCAAGAAGAATTAGCAGACAGGGCGGAGCTCTCAAAGGGCTTTATTTCCCAGGTGGAAAGAGATTTGACCAGTCCCTCCATAGCTACCTTAGTAGATATTTTACAGTGTCTTGGAACCAATCTGGAAGAGTTCTTTTCCGATACCTCAACAGAACAGGTAGTATTTAAGAAAAGTGATTATTTTGAAAAAATCGATCCCGAACTTAAGAACTGTATACAATGGATTATCCCGAATGCACAAAAGAATATGCTGGAACCCATTCTCCTGACCCTGGAACCCGGCGGTTCCACCTATCCGGACACTCCCCACGAAGGTGAAGAATTCGGATATGTATTAAATGGTAGTATTATACTTCATATAGGGAACAAAACCTATAAAGCAAAAAAGGGCGAATCCTTTTATTATAAAGCTGGCAAGAATCACTATATTTCTGCTTCTGATAAGCAAGGCGCCAGTCTATTGTGGATATCCACACCACCAAGCTTTTAACTTAGAATCATACTTAAACAGACGTATGGTTTTATTAAACTGGTGTGAAACGTACTTTATTTTACAATAAACACAGGAGGATTTATCATGTCTGGCGATAAACTTATTGATTTAATAGGCATAACCAAGAAATTTGACAACAATGTTGTTCTGGACAATCTGGATCTCTATATAAAGGAAAATGAATTTTTAACCCTCTTAGGTCCAAGTGGGTGTGGTAAGACCACCACCCTTCGTATTATTGGAGGTTTTGAGAATCCTGACAGTGGTAAAGTACTTTTTGACGGAAAAGATATTACCAAACTTCCCCCCAATGAAAGACAGTTAAACACAGTATTTCAAAAATATGCACTCTTCCCTCATATGTCTATTTCCGAAAACATCGCTTTTGGATTAAAAATAAAGAAAAAGAGCAAATCCTACATACAGGATAAGATAAAATATGCCTTAAAGCTGGTTAATCTTGAAGGTTTTGAGAATCGTACACCGGATTCCTTAAGCGGCGGCCAGCAACAGCGTATAGCAATAGCCAGAGCAATCGTAAATGAACCAAAGGTACTTCTCCTGGATGAACCCTTAGGAGCGCTGGATTTAAAACTGCGCCAGGATATGCAATACGAACTTATCCGTCTTAAGAATGAACTTGGTATAACCTTTATCTATGTTACACACGATCAGGAAGAGGCACTTACCATGTCTGATACGATTGTAGTTATGAATCAGGGTTATATCCAGACTTTATCGGCGAGAGTAATATTATCTCCTCTATCATGATTGAAGATGGACTTGTAAGTATTCTTGGTACCAAATTCGCCTGCGTGGATAAGGGATTTGGAAAGAATCAGCCCGTAGACGTAGTTATCAGACCAGAGGATATCGATCTTGTCAAAGAAACAGAAGGAACGCTTAACGGTGTGGTTACTTCCCTGATATTTAAAGGCGTACATTATGAAATGGAAGTTCTTGCTGGCGGTCATGAATGGCTGGTTCACAGTACTGATCTCTGCCCGGTTGGAAGTAATGTCGGCATTAAAGTAGATCCTTTTGATATCCATATTATGAATAAACCTCAGTCTGAGGATGAGGAGGCAGTGACACCGGATGAAAACTAAGAAATGGCTCTCCTATCCATATACGCTTTGGATGGGTATATTTGTGATTGTTCCGCTATTTATCATAATATACTATGGATTTACCGCCAAAGAGGGAAGACTTACCTTAAGTAATCTTGCACTGATTATGGATCCCATTAATTTGAAAGCCCTGTGGCTTTCTCTTGAGTTGTCCGTTATCAGCACGGTGATATGCCTTATCCTTGCCTATCCTCTCTCCTTGATATTGCATGGTATGAAATTAAAGAATAATTCCTTTATTATTATGATATTTATACTTCCTATGTGGATGAATTTTCTGCTTAGGACCCTGGCCTGGCAGAATATTCTGGAGAAAACAGGTGTAATCAATACTATCCTTAAATTTTTCCATCTGCCTGCACTGGATTTGATTAATACACCAGGCGCAATTATATTCGGTATGGTTTATAATTTCCTTCCTTTTATGATTCTGCCTATATATAATTCTCTTGCAAAAATAAGTGATGATTATGTTAATGCGGCAAGAGATTTAGGAGCTAATTCCTTCGTCACTTTTATAAAAATCATATTACCTATGACTTTACCCGGCGTAGTCAGCGGTATTACTATGGTTTTTGTTCCGTCTCTAACCACCTTCGTTATCTCCGACATCTTGGGAGGCAGCAAGGTAGTGTTAATTGGAAATATCATAGAACAGCAATTTAAGACGATTAATAACTGGCATACCGGTTCCGGTCTTTCTCTGGTGCTTATGGTGTTCATCTTCTTAAGTATGGCTGTGCTTGCCAAATATGACAAAGAATCGGAGGGCACGAAGATATGATAAAGAAATTTCTGTCCCGATTTTATTTAGGACTTATACTGCTATTTTTATATGCGCCAATATTTATATTGATTGTTTTATCCTTTAACAAATCAAAATCCCGTTCCAAATGGGGCGGCTTTACACTAGGCTGGTATAATAGTCTGTTTCAGGACGAAGCCATAATGCAAGCGCTTACGAATACCCTGATTATAGCATTTCTATCCGCATTGATTGCAGCTATAATCGGCACCTGTGCCTGTCTTGCTATCAATAACATGAGAAAGGTGCCAAGGACAATTTTACTTGGTATTTCAAATATTCCCATGATGAATGCTGACATTGTAACCGGTATTTCTTTAATGCTTTTATTTATAGCATTAAGTTATCCGTTGAGTTTCTCAAGTGTGTTACTGTCCCATATAACCTTTAATATTCCTTATGTAATATTAAGTGTTATGCCAAGACTTGCCAGACAGAATGTCAGCCTATACGAAGCAGCACTTGACCTTGGAGCTACCAAAACCTATGCCTTCTTTAAGATTATACTGCCGGATATTTTTCCCGGAATATTTTCAGGCTTCTTATTAGCCTTTACCATGTCACTGGATGATTTCGTAATAACCTACTTTACCAACGGCGCCGGTGTTGACACCTTATCAACCATAATTTATACCGAAGTACGTAAGGGTATAAAACCTGAAATGTATGCGTTGTCTACTCTGCTGTTTGTAAGTATTCTGATTCTGCTGATTTTAATCAATCGCAGAAATGACAGGGATAATACTGGAAAGGCACTTGGCAAAGCTTAATAATGGCTGCCAAGCTATATTACACATCAAAGAAAAAGAGTGAAAGAAAAATATAAATTGAAAGGATGCCACGTTGAGATTCTTTCACTCCTTATTAATTGTGGCAGTATCGCAGGTCAGCCTGCGGTATGCAATGGGTATAAACTATGAAAAGAATGCTAGCACTGCTGCTTCTGTGCACCCTTATCTTAACCGGCACTGCGACTCTAACCGGCTGTTCCAGCGGAAATGGTGAAAAGATTTATGTTTACAACTGGGGCGAGTACATCGATCCCGATGTCGTAGATCTCTTTGAGAAGGAAACTGGAATCAAGGTTGTTCTAAAATATTTTGAGCAGAATGAAGATATGTATCCGGTAATCAAGAACGGCTCCGTTAAATACGATGTCGTATGTCCTTCTGATTACATGATTCAGAAGATGATTGAGGAAGATCTTCTTGCTGAAATCAACTATGAAAATGTTCCCAATATCTCTAACATCGATCCTACTTATTTAAAAAGTGCTGCGGAGTTCGATCCCGGAAATAAATACAGTGTACCTTATTGCTGGGGAACAGTAGGTCTTTTGTATAACAAAACCATGATTAAGGAACCTATTGACAGCTGGGCTGCTCTCTTTGACAAAGATTTTATTGAGAAAAATGGTTACAGCGGTGACATCCTTATGATTAACAGTGTAAGGGATGCCTTCGCAATTGCCTTAAGTTATCTGGGGTATTCCATTAATACAACTGACGAAGCTCAGTTAGAGGAAGCAAAAGCATTATTGCAATCTCAGAAACCTCTTGTGGATGCTTATGTTGTAGATCAGGTAAGGGATAAAATGATTGGCGGGGATAACCCTATTGGTGTTATCTACTCTGGAGAAGCTATCTTTACTCAAAGAGAGAATCCCGACCTGGAATATGTTGTCCCTAAAGAAGGCTCCAATGTATGGATCGACGGCTGGGTTATTCCTAAGAACGCACCAAATAAGGAATATGCAGAAAAATGGATAAACTTTATGTGTGAACCAGAAATAGCGTTAAAGAATTTCGAATATATAACCTATTCCACACCAAATAAAGCAGCCAGAGAATTAATCCAAGACGAAGATATCAAAAACAGTGCGGTTGCCTTCCCTTCTGCAGATGTGCTGGAGCGTTGTTCCACCTATCATTACCTTGGTGAAGATATGGATACCCTCTACATTCAGAAATGGAATGAAGTAAAGTCAACGCAGTAAGTACTATCGCCAATACACTAATCACCAATTCATTAATCACCAATTCATTAATCACTAATTACTAATTCACTAATCACTAATTCACTAATCAAATATAGCAAAACAGGACAGGCCACTGATATATTCATCCTTGGTCTGTCCTGTTTTTATTATATGATTTGAAAGAATTCTATTGTTTTACGAGATTTCTATCCTCGCCCTTTAAGAAAGCTTTCATGTTCTCAAATACTTCTGCTACACATCTTCTCCTGGCTTCTACCGTTGCCCAGGCTATATGTGGAGTTATTATCAGCTTTTTGCTGTCTTTAATAGCGAGTAGAGGGTTATCTGCAGCCATTGGCTCCTGTCTTAATACATCAAGACCTGCACCTGCAATCCAGTCTTTGGATAGAGCATTGTAAAGGGCAGCTTCATCAATAATCGGCCCTCTGCCAAGGTTTAACAATAAAGCTGTAGATTTCATCTTATTAAGTGCTTCGTCCCCAATGAGATTTTCTGTATCTTTATTCAAAGGTGCATGGATAGAGATAATATCAGCTTCCTTTAGCAAAGTGTCAAAATCAACTTTCTCATATTCCTCATTCTGATTCCTTCCAGAGGTTGAATAATAGATTACCCGGCAACCGAAAGCCTTGGCAATGGCAGCAACTCCTTTTCCTATATTACCCAGACCTATTATTCCCCAGGTCTTTTCATATAGTTCGTTGTACTTCTCATCAAAACAGCTAAAGATATCACTGCTTACATATCCGCCGGATTTAACAAAATTGTCATAATGACTTAATTTCTCATAAAGGTAAAATAAAAGTGCAAAGGTATGCTGGACTACAGATTGGGTTGAATATCCCTTTACATTTGCTACAGCTATTCCTCTGCTGTTCACATATGGGAAGTCAACGATGTTGGTTCCTGTACCAGTAATGCAGATAAGCTTAAGATTTTCTGCATTTTTTAAATTCTCTTCATTCATAGGAATCTTGTTCACAACAAGAATATCTGCTTCCTTTATCCTCTCACGATTAAGCAAAAGATCACTTCTATTATACTTTGTCACCTCACCCAATGATTGAAAGACTGATAAGTCAACGTCATCCCCTAGTGTATCGGTTTCTAAAAAAATTATTTTCATATACAAACAGCCTTTCTGTTCGCCTCTTTTGCTGTAAAAGCATAGTATATTAGCGTACTCTTTCTGGTAAGCCTATCTTTTTCTGTACCTTACGAAGTGTTTTCGTTGCGAAATAGTTTGCTTTATCGCTGTTCTCTTTTATTATTCCATCTATATAAGCTTTATCCTTTGACAGTTCATCCATTCTCTGATGTATAGGCACTAATACACTGTTAACCGCTTCCCCTACTGCAAGTTTGAAATCTCCATATCCTTTTCCATCAAATTCTCTTTCAACTTCCCCTGCGGTTTTATTGGTAACTGCGGAATAGATGTCTATAAGATTTTTAATTCCCGGCTTTTCATCGGTATAACGTATTTCATTATCAGAATCGGTTACAGCTCTCTTAAACTTTCGAATAACAGTATCCGGGTCATCCATAAGATATATTGTAGCATTAACATTCTCATCAGATTTGGACATTTTTTTATCAGGTTCCTGTAGGCTCATGATTTTGGCACCTACTTTACCAATATAAGGTTCTGGAATGGTAAATACATCTCCGTATACTCCATTGAAACGTTCAGCAATATCTCTTGTTATTTCAAGATGCTGTTTCTGGTCTGCGCCGACAGGTACTACATCTGTCTGAAACAGAAGAATATCTGCTGCCATAAGTACAGGATAAGTAAAGAGTCCTGCATTTATATTGTCTGCATGTTTAGCTGATTTATCTTTAAACTGCGTCATACGGCTTAGTTCTCCCATATAGGTAAAGCAGTTTAAGATCCAGCTTAGCTCTGCATGACCAGATACATGTGACTGGTAATAAATACAGTTCTTAACAGGATCCAAACCGGCTGCAATGTAAAGGCTTAACAGTGTTCTTGCTCTCTTGCGAAGCTCGGCAGGATCCTGCCTTACAGTCAAAGAATGCAGATCTACCACACAATTAAAGCATTGATAGCTATCGTCATTGTTTAAATCAATCCAGTTCTTTAAAGCTCCCATATAATTTCCCAGGGTAATATTTCCTGTTGCCTGCATTCCGCTGAATAATACTTTCTTTCCGTCTAACATAATTTCATACCTCCACTAACCTATAAATTCATACTACTACATAAAAAAAACCTTTGTCACAGAATATTACGCTTGTAATATCACTGGGACAAAAGTCATGTTCACTTCTGCGGTACCACCCGGTTTGGCGCTTACACGCCCGCTCAATCCATATACCAAAATATACGCTTCAATGATAACGGCTGAAGATCCCGTCGGGCATTACTTGGAATAATTCCTTTCCTCCCGAGCCTATAAGTCCATTCATACAGATTCTGCTGCTGCCTTCCACCCTACGGCAACTCTCTGAAAACAGAAACTTCTGCTTACTACTCTTAATTATCGGCTTTTCTTTTTCTGTATTTAGTATACTCCAATAAGCAAACTAAAGTCAATATCAAATATTGTTCAACAGCTCTGTAAAGCTATCGATAGCTTTGTTGTAATCCTTCACATCACCAAAACCATATCTTGCATATATAAATGGTATCTCAGCCTTCTTTGCGGCAGCACAGTCTCCTTCCGTATCGCCTAAATATACGGGTGACTGCAGATTATTTCTCTCCATTACAAGCCTAATATTTTCTGCTTTCAGCTTACCAGTTCTGCCAGGATATTCAAAATCCTCGAAAATATCCCACAGTTTATGAGCATTTAGAAAACACTGAATATACCCCTCCTCACAATTGCTTACGATAAACAGTCTATAGCTCTTCTTAAGCTCTTTTAAGGTACTGATTAAGCCAGGGTATAGAATACCTCCATCTTTCTCAAGATATGGACATTGTTTGATAACGCTCTCTCTCATAATAGCAAGTGCAGTCTCAGTCTTGGCACCAGGAAGCAACTTTACTGCTATTTCCTCTAAAGGCCGTCCATACAAGGCTTTTAATCTATCCGCTGTTATAACATCCTTAACCTCGCTGTATTTTGCTGCTTCTGTTTGCCAAACTACTGCTGCTCCGTCTGTTGCATCCCATAGTGTTCCATCTAGATCAAATATTATACTGTCAGTCATAAGACTCTCCTTTAAGCTGTTACTGCCCTTCGAAAGAGAAAGGTCGTCCTGTGTAAATAATACGTTGCATATCGCAATCATGTTTTGTTATACTTGGAAATGTGTGTTTCGTTGTATATATTATAGCTGATAAACCAGTTGCAGTATACTACTTTTTGGTATGCTTGGGGTGATTCCAAATGTAAAGAAAATTTTTTACTTTTAACTGTATCTTATCTATGTTATAATAAGTCAAAATTATTAACTGAAGGAGAGAGTATTATGGAGCAGATTGCAAGCTTTACCATAGACCACCTAAGGTTGCTGCCGGGTATTTACGTATCTAGGAAAGACAAAGCTGGTGACACGACCCTTACCACTTTTGATATACGTATGACCAGACCGAATTATGAACCGGTCATGAATACTGCGGAGATCCATACTATAGAGCATCTGGGTGCAACGTTTTTAAGAAATCATCCTGTCTATAAGGATAAAACCATTTACTTTGGACCTATGGGCTGTCGTACAGGTTTCTACCTGATACTGGCAGGGGATTATACTTCAACAGATGTTGTCCCCCTGATTACAGAGATGTATACTTTCATAGGCGATTTTACCGGTGAGGTTCCCGGAGCAGCTGCATTTAACTGCGGTAATTACCTTGATATGAATTTGAATATGGCAAAATATCTTGCCAATAAATTTGTAAAAGAAATACTAGATGGAATAGATGACGATCATCTAAACTATCCCCATTAAAGAGGACGGGGTACTTATTACCCCTCCTCTTTTTTTTATTTATAAATACTCATACGCCGGAGGTACCTAACTTGCTAAAGACAATTAAAAGTAAACTAGTTTTTCTTATTGTAAGCATTCTTATTATGCTGATAATTCTCAGTACTTATTTTATACATATGATGAATTCTATTAATGAAAAGTCCCGTACCATGAATGATGAACTGCTGCCCGGAATCATTATCTCTGAAGAACTCAACACCATGACCTCCAACTACAGAATTCAGGAATATAATCATATACTTAATGATGTGCTTTCCTCAAAGCTTGAAGTGGAAAAAGATCTGAATGCAAGAAAAGATCAGATTAATGAAAAATTAGAAGAGTATAAAAAGTATATCCGAACCTCCGATTATGAAATATTATATAACCAGATATTAACAAGCTGGCAAAGCTATACTGCTCTTCATGATAAAGCCATAAGCTTTAGCAGAAATCAAGATACAGTTTCTGCTTTAGAGCTTATGGATAGTGATTCAAAAACTGCCTTTGATACAATATCAGCTCTTCTTTTAAAACTGGTTGATTATAATAAAAATGCAGCTGAAAAAGAAATGAAATCCGGTAATAATCTATACCAGAGCGCCACCAGAAACAGTATTATTGTTGTCTTTGTATTATCCGTCATAAGCCTTGTGATGGTGTTCATTATTATCCGGTCAATTTTAAAACCTTTGGGCATATTAAAGAGCGAATTAAATCTCCTTGCAGAACAAGGCGGTGATCTGACCAAAACAATCCAAATCAAAACCAAAGATGAAATCAACCAGCTTGCTGGCAGCATTAATAAATTCATCGGAAACATCAGGGGAATTATTGAGAATGTCAGCCACTATTCTGCCGGAACCGATAATCTGGTGGATAAAGTTCAAACGAATATGTTAGCCTTAAACAGTACCATTTCAGATATTTCTGCAACTACAGAAGAATTGTCAGCCGGAATGGAAGAAACAGCCGCCTCCAGCGAAGAAATGACTAGTTCGGCTATGGAAATAGATAATACGGTTCATGCTATAGCCATAAAAACTGCTGAAGGAGCTGAGAAAGTAAATGTAATTAGCAAGCGAGCAGCCGATGTAAAATCCCATATCCGAATCTCTCAGGAGGAAACCTATAAACTGTTAGAAGCGGTCAATAGCAAATTAAGGCTCTCCATCGACGAATCTAAGATTGTTGGACAGATCAATGTATTATCTGAATCTATTATGCAGATTACCAATCAGACCAACCTCCTGGCATTAAATGCAGCTATCGAGGCAGCCAGAGCCGGTGAAGCTGGTAAAGGCTTTTCCGTTGTTGCTGAAGAGATACGAAAGCTGGCCGAGGAATCAAAGAATGCGGTGGAAGAAATACAAAGTATCACAGGTAAAGTAACTCTGTCCGTTGATAATCTGGCAGTCAATTCAAAATCTCTGCTGTCCTTTATGGATACAAATGTACGAAACGATTATATTTCTTTTCTGGATATCATGGAAAAATACAGTGAAGATGCCAATTTTGTTGATACTTTAGTTAAGGATTTCTAT
>JAQSXJ010000119.1 GCA_029256725.1 Anaerocolumna sp.
GGAATACCAATATATCTGTTTGCAAGTATATTATCAATTCTAAGACTTCTTATCTTATGAATACTTTCTCTTGGTCTCACTACTGTCTCACTGCACAAACTGTCAAGGAAGCGGTATCTCATATCCGCTACTGCTGCTTTTCTGTCTGTCAGGAGTGTGTTCTCCATGTTTCGTATCCTTTTTTCAATAATCTCTCGCAGGTCTTCTTTCATATTAAGCTCTTCCTTAACCCTACTGTCATTTTCCATAAGCTTTATGGCATGAAAGGGAGCCTTCGTAGTCTTTTTATCAGCTTTTATAAGAATATTTGTAATATCTGTATAGGTGTGAGCACAGGGACCGGTATAGAAATTTTGCTTCTTGGGAATAAGATTGCTTACTACAGTTTCAAGTGCTGTACTGATTAGCTTCTGAGTTCCCTGATTCTTGACTGCTGATATAGGAATTACCGGAACACCTAAACTATCCTGCATTTTCTTGATGTCAATAGTACCGCCATTGGCATTGACTTCATCCATCATATTTAAGGCGATAACCATAGGAATTTCGAACTGGATTAATTGCAGGCTCAGATAAAGGTTTCTCTCAAGATTAGTGGCATCTACAATATTAATGATACCTTGCGGTTGTTCCTTTATAAGAAAGTCTCTTGTTACGATTTCTTCTTTGGTATAGGGCGACAAAGAATATATTCCAGGCAGATCAACGACCATAATTTCCTTCTGATTTTTTATCATCCCTTCTTTTCTCTCAACTGTTACTCCTGGAAAATTCCCTACATGCTGATTCCCACCAGTTAATTGATTAAAAAGAGTAGTCTTACCGCAATTTTGATTACCAATCAGTGCAAACGTAATCATAGCTTATCCTCAACAACCTCAATATTTTTGGCATCCTGACGGCGAAGTGTAAGTTCATATCCGCGAAGGCTGATTTCTATGGGATCCCCAAAAGGCGCAGTTCTCCGTACCATAACTACCGTTCCAGGGGTTAACCCTAAATCCAATAAACGGTCTCGCAAAGCACCTTTTCCGGTTACAACAGTTATGCGACCTTTCTTCCCGATCTTTAATTGATCCAGTGTCATAACGTAATTACCTTCTTTCAGTGCAGTTTGCAAAACCGTTTCGTTTTGTTACTCCTCTTCTGTGCTGTCTTTTACATTTTTATTTAGGGTACCCCTATATTGCATTGGCGTTACACCTTCCATTTTTTTAAAATTCCTGGAGAAGGCAGATAAGTCGTAAAAGCCACAGGATAAAGCAACTTCTGTCATATTATAAGTTGTGTGCTGAAGCATATATTTAGCAGTCAGAATCCGGTATTCTGTCAAGTATTCTTTCACGGATTTGCCCAGGAAATGTTTAAATATCTTAAACAGATAGGTTCTGTCAATTCCTACATACCTTGCAATATCTGAAACACGGATATCGTACCCATAATTATGCCGGATAAAGGTAAGTGCCTTCACATAATAGCCTTGCTCTGCTGCTTCTTCTTCCTTCTGATACACTCTTGCAGCAGTAGAAAAAATAAGATAAAACAAACCGATAAGTTCGTACTCATTACTGTCAGCCTTGTCAAACTTTGCAACTAACCGGTCAAGATAGCTGCCGCAGTCTTCCACTCGCAAGATATCACAAATTGGATTCTCTTGGGTAAAACCTGCTTTCTTTAGCATTTCTTCCGTCTTCTCCCCATCAAAGGCAACCCAGGCATATTCCCATGGTTCCTCCCTGTCAGCTTCATAATAAGTAATCTCCTGAGGACGTATAAGGAAAGCTTCACCTTTCCCCACATTATATTTGCTTCCTCTTGACTCATAGACACCTTTGCCGTTTAAAATAAAATGCAGCAGATAATGGGGTCTTATGGCCGGACCGAAATAATGACCGGGACTGCAGGCTTCTTTACCGCAATAATAAATATTTATATCTGATTTGTTGTTCATATTTCTCCTAACCCTATAGACCTTCTGCGAGTCATTTGTATAATGCGAGTTTAGTATTTGACTTTCACTGTAACATTGTATATATCAAATCAAAATAATCAAGATAATTTGTACAGTTTCCTTTGGCATTACAAATGATTTTTGAATTAGGCAGGGCTGTACAACTTTCGTATTAATCTTAATGTATTATCGCACATACCCATTTATTCTTCAATAGCTGCTTTTTGTACATTTATTTCACGAATAAGCGCCGGATCGAATTTAGCTTCTCTATTATATGTATAAAGGCCATTAACCTCCTGCTCCACATCATATAACTGTGTATAGCAGAATCCGCTTATCCTCTTATTTCGTAACAAAGTAGTTGTTAAACTCTTGTATCGCTTAAGAAACTCCTCCCGGCTCCCAGGTCTTTTACCATATCCCCAGCCTTCGGAATCGGCTTCACTCCACCAGATACCGCCGTATTCCGATACAAAATATGCCTGGTCATTATAACTTTGCCTGTCAGGAAAGGTTACATAAGTCTCCTCTCCTTCTCCCATGGCTTTAAACTTCTCAGCAAACAGTTCTTCCTCCTGCTCATAATCGTGTATATCAAAGATATCCGTCACAACGTGGAAATTACCGCTTGTGTCTATAACGGGACGGGTACCGTCAATAGCTTTTGTCACTTCATAAACGATACGAAGCACCGAGTCCTCCTGTCTTGTGTTGTTTTGATCCCATGTCTCATTAAAAGGACACCAGCCTACTAAAGCTGTACTGTTAAAATCCCTTTTAACCGCCTCCATCCATTCCGGAAGAAATACTGCCAATGCGGTACTCTTAGTAATATCAAGTCCCCAATTGCCATATTCGCCCCATACCAGATATCCCAAGTGATCAGCCCAATACAGAAAACGTGGTTCAAATACCTTCTCATGGAGTCTGGCACCATTAAAGCCCATTTCCATGGACAATAAAATATCGTTCTTCAATGCTTCGTCTGAAGGAGCGGTATAGATACCCTCCGGATAAAATCCCTGATCCAGTACCAGACGCTGGTATATTTTTTTGCCGTTTATGCGTACTCCTTCTTTATCATAATAGATATCTCTAAGCCCAAAATAGCTTACTACCTCATCAACCTTAGACTCGCCTTTCCATAAAGAGACCTTAAGATCATAAAGATTTGGTTCTCCTGGCATCCAAAGGTACTTCTCCAATAAGGAAAGGCTAAGTTCTACCTCATTGCTTAAGACAAGAGACTCTTTTTTCCCCATGAACTTACCTTTATAATAAGCTTCTGCCTTTAAAATCAACCCTTCTGCTGCCCCCTTTAAGTCACATTGCAGATTCAGAAGTCCAGCTGATGCATTTGGATAGAACTTAAAATTATTAAGATAGCTCTCTGGAATAAATTCCAGCCAAACGGTCTGCCATATACCGGTAGTTCTTGTATAATCACAACCTGATGAAAAATATTGTTCACATTGCTTTCCTCTTGCCTGCGTTGCAGATCTGACATCATCTTCTGCACATAGGGTTAGTGTATTATCTCCTGCTGTTACATAATCAGTAATATCAATTGTAAAAGGAGTATATCCTCCCTTGTGCTCTCCGGCTTTTTTGCCATTGATCCACACTCTGGTATGGTAATCTACCGCTTGAAAGTGCAATAACACCCTCTTGCCCACTTCCGATGAGAGGGAAAAACTTCTTCTATACCATACCATGTTCATAAAATCTTTGTATCCGATTCCAGACAGACTGCTCTCCGGGCAAAAAGGAACCTGTATTTTCCTTGAGAAAGCACCGCCCTCAAACAGCTTTCTATCGATACCGCTCTTACCGAAATCAAACTCAAATTCCCATTCCCCATTTAAGTTCATCCATTCCTGTCTAACAAATTGTGGTCTTGGATATTCCTCTCTGGCTTTCTTTTCTTCCCCTGTAAAATTCATTATACGATTGCTCATTTAGATTCCTCCTTTAGAATTCCTGGCTGCTGGTTCCAGTATATTGTTACCAACTAATTTTTTGTTGCTATAATTCACTTTACTTTCACTTTACATTTTGATTACAAAAGTTGCGTTTCGTTTACAAAGATTCAGTTTTCAATTACAAACGTTGCATTTCAATTTTCAAAGTGGCATCTCGTGTTACTATTGAGTTCTTTACTTTACTTTCTTTGAACATAATTGTATTATAATGCTATAATTCGATATAAAAAATAGATTTAATGATAAATAAAGTGAGGATTATACGCATGCACGAAGATATTTACAGTTTCCTTCAAGGTGACCTTGAAGAAGCTGAGTTTTATATAGAAATGACAGGGATATCCTATTGCGATGAATCTTATCGAATCTCCAGAAAATCAAGTGAGATATATGTTTTCGAATATATTCTCGAGGGTGAAGGCACTGTTATCTGTGACGGAAAAGTATTTACAGCAGTAAAAGGGGATGTTTATATCTTAAAGAGAAAAAGCAGTCATGAATACTATTCGCACAAAGATAAACCCTGGACCAAGATATGGTTTAATGCCAAAGGAACTTTAATAGAAATGCTTTTTTCACTTTATAACCTGAATCACCTGATGCTTCTGAAAGATGTCCCTTTAAGTCCTTTCTTTTTCCGCATACTGGAAACTGCAAAGAGTACAGATAATAATAGGGACTTTGAGAGGGCTTCCGCTCTTATTTTCTTTGATATGATACTTTGCTTAAAAGAGCTTCATTTTACTGATACTGCTGTCAAATCTGAGGAAGCATTGTTATTGAAAACCTATCTGGACAAGCATAATAAAGAACAGGTGTCAATTGATGAGCTTAGTAAGTTAATCTATCGTTCACCCTCGCAAACTATTAGAATATTTCGACAAGCCTTCGGTATTACACCTTATAAATACTTAATGAAACAGAAAATGGAACTGGCTAAACTGCTGCTCCTAAATACAAATATGACCATTAAAGAAATCTCCCTGGATTTAAACTTTCACGATGAGCACTACTTCTCGAATTATTTCAAAGACAATTACGGCTTGTCACCACTTAATTACCGTAAAACTAATTAAGTTACAACATAATGACAAATTTTTAGAAACAAAATAGAAAGACATTCCTCCCTTAAAAATGTAAAATCCAATTATAACAATAATTGAAACAGGAGGTACGAAAGTTTGATTAAAATTGTATTTATGGGAGCCGGGAGTACTGTATTTGCCAGAAATGTATTAGGTGATTGCATGTGTACACCGGCATTACAGGAAAGTGAATTGGCTCTTTATGACATTGATACCAAAAGACTTTCAGAATCGCAGATGATTCTTGAAGCAATCAACAAAAACATAAATCAAGGCCGTGCAAAAATCAAGACCTATTTAGGCACCGATAACAGAAAAGCCGCATTAAAAAATGCTGACTTTGTAGTTAATGCCATACAGGTAGGAGGTTATGATCCCTGTACCATAACTGATTTTGAAATTCCAAAGAAATACGGTCTAAGACAGACAATCGCTGATACCATGGGTATGGGAGGTATTATGCGAGCACTACGTACAATTCCTGTTATGGAAGGCTTCGCAAGAGATATGGAAGAAGTATGCCCCGAGGCACTCTTTCTTAACTATACCAATCCAATGGCGATGCTTACAGGTTATATACAGCGTTATTCAACTATACAGACTGTTGGTTTATGCCACAGTGTTCAGGTTTGCTCAGAAGGTCTTTTAAAGAAGCTGGGAATGGAGGATAAATTAGAGGGTCGCAAAGAGCTGATTGCCGGTATTAATCATATGGGCTGGCTTTTAGAACTAAAAGACCGGGATGGTAATGATCTGTATCCGGAAATCAAAAAAAGAGCTGCACAGAAAAATGCCGAAGAAAAACACGATGATATGGTAAGATTTGATTATATCCGAAATTTTGGTTATTATTGTACCGAGTCCAGTGAACATAACGCAGAATACAATCCACTCTACATCAAATCCCGTTACCCTGAAATGATTGATAAATTCAACATTCCTCTTGATGAATATCCACGCAGGTGCATTAAACAGATTGCTGACTGGGAATCTGAAAAGGAACGAATCCTGGATAACGGAAACATTACTCACGCTCGTTCCAGAGAATATGCTTCTTATATTATGGAAGCAGTTGTCACCGGTAATCCCTATAAAATCGGCGGTAATGTACTAAACAAAGGGCTTATTGAGAATCTTCCTGCCGATGCTTGTGTAGAAGTTCCCTGCTTAGTAGATAACAGAGGTATCAATCCTTGCCACGTAGGACGTCTTCCTGTACAATGTGCCGCTATGAATATGACAAATATCAATACTCAGCTTTTGACCATAGAAGCTGCTGTAACCAAAGACCGCAGTTATATATACCAGGCCGCTATGTTAGACCCTCACACCGCTGCTGAATTAAATGCAGAGGATATTAGAAATATGTGTGATGAATTAATTGAAGCGCATGGGGATTACATGAAAGATTATCAGTAAATATAACAGTTGGTTGAATTAAGTTTATTAACCTCCCTCAGGTGTATGAGCACCATATATTCAAGTTATTATATACACATAGGTGGTTAAAAAAGGATTCAAAATATATATAGATCCAAATGGTAAATTATAACCATTGCAAATCAGAAAAACAATAATATCAAATACCCCCAGAGTATTTATCTAATAAAATAAGCAGTTGCAGCCATAAGGGTAGCAACTGCTTATTTGTCGTTTATTGTTATATTTTAAAAATATATGTAGATATTATAAACCTTCTTTGCTATAATCATGCTAAGATATCGGAGAGTACAATCTATATCTTGCAATTAAAGTATTATACGATACCTTTCAAATGGTGAGGAGGAACTCAATGTTAAAAAATTTATCCTTAAGAAATAAGCTGCTGCTTATTATTATTCCTGCTATTCTGGAATTAATTCTGCTGCTTTATGTGTACGCTGCAGATAACAATTCTACCTTTAATAAGAGTAAGGAAATATTCTACAACGATTTATATCTTGTTCATACCAGTCTCTTAAGCAGTGACAGAGACTTTTATCAAGCGGATCAGGCTGTACAGCAGATTAACTCAGCTGATACCTCCGATGAACAATTATTAATAGACTTAAACGCCGTTTATTCGCAAAATGCCCGGCAGGCAAGCGATAACGCCAATAAAATCACAGAAATACTAAAGAATAATCAAAAGGTCCTTGATTCTTATACTCCACATAGTCTATTTATTTCGCTAAATGGCTCTGAATCCGAAGATGACCCTAACGGTTATCTAGAAAAAGACAAGACCTTAAAAGTGTTACTGGAAGAGTTCAATAGTAATTATGATATCTGGAAAGCTTCCTATAATCCTGCGACAGGGGATGGGGATTACCGAAGCATGGAAACGGCTTTTAATGCTGCCAGAAGCTCTCTTGACGATATGCAGGATCTGCTGGTGCTTTACGGAGATTATTCCTCACAGCAGCTAAAAGAGAATATTGCAGATAAGATACTGCAGGTTGTGGTCTTTACAATATTAATTATCGCCCTGATATTACTGCTCTCCTTCGTGATGATAAATTACTTAAGAAAGCACCTTCGGGCTATCACTGCTAATATGAATGAATTAGCAAAACAGAACCTGGCATTACAACCCTTGAAATTAGATGGTAAAGATGAGCTGGGCATATTATCGACTTCCTTTAATACCGTATTATCTTCCTTAAAAGAAATCGTAGGACAAATAAACAGAACTTCTATGGAGGTAAGCGACTCTGCCAATCTGATGACAAGAAATGCCGAAGAAGTAAGTACAGCTACCGGAGAAATTGCAAAGGCTATCGGAGAAATTGCGTCCACAGCTACTTCTCAGGCTTCTGATACTGAACAGTCCGTTATGGAACTTGGAAAACTGGAACAAATTATTATAAGCAACAACGAGAGTTCAATTGTCTTAACACAGGCAGCAAAACAAATTAATGAGGCCGGACACGAAGGTCTTGCTCTGGTTACCACCTTATCAGAAGTTAACAAAAGCAGCCAAGAGGCTTTCTATCAGATACTTGAAGTTATTGAGAAAATAGATGCCAGCGCGGTAAGAATCGGTGAAGCCAGTACCTTGATTTCTGAAATTGCTGAACAGACAAACCTCCTCTCCTTAAATGCCAGCATTGAAGCCGCCAGAGCCGGTGAAGCCGGTAAAGGGTTTGCAGTCGTTGCAGATGAAATAAGAAAGCTTGCAGAACAGTCTTCTCATTCTGTAGATATCATAAATGAGATGTTAAAAGATCTGCAGTTTAACGCACAGCTTGCCAACCAACAGAGCAATCTGGTGAAAGAAACCGTTATAACCCAGACGAACAGTGTAACTGATACAAAAGAAAAATATACTTCCATTACTGACAGCCTGAAAGTAATTAATGTGCAGATAGAAACCCTAGACTCTATCAGTCAGGAAATGAGCCATAGCTGTAAAAACGTGGTATCACATATCAGCAGTCTGTCTGCCAGCGCAGAGGAAAATGCATCAACTACGGAAGAAACTTCTGCTGGATCAGAGGAAATTTTAGCTTCCATGTTATCTATTGCTGAAATCAGCAGTAATGTAAACAGCCGTGCGGAAGAATTAAAGGCACTGATTGCCGGTTTCAGAACAGAATAAAGTATAATAATGGGATTGCAATACTCCTTACATTGCACCTTTTAAGAGTTCATGACATTCTGTTTCCAGTTCTCTGACTTGTTTCTTCGTCATTGCAAACTGAAAGATATCTTCACTGGCATGAATAAAATCATAGAAATTGCAGTTGCCTGTTCTTTCAC
>JAQSXJ010000120.1 GCA_029256725.1 Anaerocolumna sp.
AGAATCATCTTCTGAGATTATACATTCAAGATTTAGCGGAAGTTTTAATTGATATCCGTTTTGAAATGAAGTATAATTTTTAAGTAATTTATTTGGTATTCGCATACTAATATTTTACCATAAATCCCTTACTTTTAAAGTTTGGGATTTATTTTTTTGCAGAGAAAAGGAGCTGAGCACTAATTACTTAGTGCGACAGCCCCTTTTTTATTACCCTGTGACAGGTACTTTGCATCTATTTTTATCAAGTAAATTAACAGTTTTAGATTTGTCTATTCCTTTTGTTAAGCTTTTGAGAGCTGATAAAAGCAATAATTAACACCGGCACAGATGTAATCTGCAAGCACCATAACAACATTCAGTCTGGTAGTCTGTAACAGCATATGGTCAAGCATACCTGAAAAATTTACGATTCCTGTTATGAAAATATCTCCGACGGGAGGGAGGTTCTTATCGACACCGGCACCAGGAAGGAGAGGACCTTCACCTAGGGTAATATAGCCGATATGACTGGATTTTCCGAGAGAAGCATCTACTGCGATGACAAAGGCACCCGGGTGCTGAAGTTGAATGTGATTTATGGTGTCACTTAGATTCTTTGCATGAACGGGTTGCTCCAGAGTGCCGTAAAGTATCATGTCATACTGCTTCATTTTAGATAACTTATATCCAACAATCGGACCCAGACAGTCCCCGGTGGCCCGGTCAGAACCTATGCAAAGAAAGACAATCGGACGGCCCTTAACAGGTTTGTTTTGTAATAAATTCTGCAGTCGACTGCTGAATTCATAAACGGAATATCGTTCTTTTGTATTGAAATAATATAACTTCCTCTCTATATCCAATTCTTTATTCATCGGAACCTCCTACTAATACTCGTACTATACCTTATTCTTACTTAACAAAAGTATTACCGTAAAAAATTAAATTAGTCACAAATTAGTAATAATTAACAGGTCATATTTCAACAAAGTATCCGCAAATACCGTATTTACATGTAAAGTTAAGGAAGAGTAACGGACAAGAGATAAAATTTCGGAGAAATAAAACTAATAAAAAGGATAATATTTACAAAAATACGGGTAGGATTTGACATAAATATCACCCACCATGTGCTAGCATAAAAGGTAAAAAGAGGAACTTGTACGAATGTATTCGTTCTAACGGAAGAAAGAGTGAAGGGAAAAATAGATTAAGAAAGGAAGCCACATACAGATTCTTTCACTCCTATCTAATTGTGGCAGTATCCCAGCTAATCCTGGGATATATAGTGGGTTGTATAATGGAAAATTTATCAGCAAAGGGACAGAATAACGGTAATACCGTAACAATAAAAATGCCTAAAAATATAAGGCAGGTAGGAAATGTCTTATATCATGGACGGGTAATCTATGTGGAAGATTATGTAATGACCTTTTTAAAACAGCTGGCAGACACAGACCCGGGAGAGTTAAGAGCAGCAGTATTTTTGGGTTACAGTGTTAAAACAGATGATGCAAAGAATGTGTTCATCAAGGGAGCCGTGGAAATGAGAAATACTGATTTTTCCACAGGGATTACACTTTCTGATGGCGGTTGGACAAGTGTATATGAAAATATTAAGAAGTATTTTACCGATGTGGAAATAATGGGCTGGGCACTAATAGGTCCGGGCTTTTACTTAGAAAGCAATGATAAGATCAGAAAAGTCCATACGGATAACTTTTCAGGAAATGAAAAGTTATTGCTAAAGATGGACAGTATGGAGCGGGAGGAGGCATTTTACTTCTGCGAAAGCAATCAGCTGGTAAAGCAGCCCGGTTATTACATATATTATGAGAAAAACGAAGAAATGCAGAACTATATGATAGAGAACAAAGAAGAGCAGACCATAAGGGAAGAGGCAGTATACAGCGATCAGACCACGAAAAAAATCCGAAGCATTATTCAGGAGAAGAAAGAGGTAAAGGAAGACCGAAGTGTTGTACGGCTTCTCTATGCTGCCAGTTCTCTGTTGGCTATCATAGTTCTGGTCATAGCGGCTACTATGTTAGACAATTATGACAGGATCAAGAAAATGGAGTCTGCACTTAGTACTATTTCTCAAAACATCAATATAGCCTCAAAAGACGACACAGGGGATCTAAATAAGAATACAGATACCCAGACAGCAGGTAAAAATGATGAAACAAAAACAACTGATAAAAATACTAAAAATGACAGTGAAGGCATTATAGTAGATACGGTAGAAGGTAAAGTCACACCGGAACCGGAGGAAACACAGCCAGCAGAAGTAGTTGATAATTCAGAAGCAGAGACATCAAAGAATCAGGATGCAGATAATGACACAGATAAAAATACAGATAATAACACCGAAAAAGATACGAAAAAGGATACAGAGAAAAACACCGAAAAGAATACCGGTACGTCAGTGGTTGATAATTCTGATAAAAAGGACACCAAAGGAGAGGAAGACAGCGAGCCGGCTTCTTCTAATGCCACAGTAAAATATTATACAGTAAAAGCCGGAGACTCCTTGGCGGGTATCAGCTTTAAACTTTATAACACCTATACTTATATGGATAAGATTAAAGAATTAAATAACATAGTAGATGAAAACAAAATCATGGCCGGACAGAAGCTTATAGTGCCTTAATACAATAGCCGCTTAGGATACCCTTCTTAAGCGGCGTCTTTTTTTAGAGGAAAATAAAATAAGTTAAAAAGTGGGAAAAACAAAGATTGTAAATTGCTATAGCCAAGTAGGAATGTTATAATTATTAAAAAAGCAGCGCCATAAGTCTTATGGATTACTTAAGCTTACAAAAATGTAGTGTTATTATAAAATAAAATACGTTATAATAGTACAAGCACTAGTAATTGTGATATCCGGACGAAAGAGAACGGTGAGTGGGAAAGGTACATATATGGCAGTAATTTTGGAAAAACCGGAATTAAGAATTTATGAGATCAGAAAACGTCAACATAGAAAAAGAGTAATAACCTTGATTATACTTGGGGTAATAGCAGCAGTTATCGCTTTAGTTGGCGTATTCTATACAATCAACAATAAAAGATACACAGATTATGAGGTAATAAAGTCTATAAAAAAAAGTGATACAGGTTCCGCCAGATACTACACCTATGGCAGTGGCTATATTCGTGTGAGCAGGGATGGAATTATGGCAGCTGACAGCAGCGGAAATCAATTATGGAATGACACCTATCAGATGAAGGACCCCCAGGTATCTGTCAATGGAGATTATGTATCCGTAAGTGACAGGAACAGTAAACAGCTTAAGATCTATGGACCAAAAGGAATAGAGTCTTCTAATGAATTGAATAATCCAATCATTAAGAGTGTAATAGCTTCTCAGGGAGTCACAGCCGTGCTGTTAAGTGGCAAAGGGGAAAATTATGTAAACTATTACGTCAAAGAGGGTGGAAAGGAAATCGTCAGTAGAAGAACAACTGAAAAAGAAGATGGTTTTCCTGTTGATATAAGCATTTCAAAAGATGGAACCAAACTAGTAACAAGTTATGTGTTTTTTACAAAAGGAGAACTATCAAATAAAGTTACCTTCTTTAATTTTGGAGGTGTAGGAGATAGTTATATTGATAAAGTAGTTGGAGCTAATGACTATAAAACCACGCTGATTCCTGATGTGGAATTCATTAATAATAATTTAGTCTGCGCTTTCGGTGATGATAAGTTCACAATATATACAATGGAGGAAACACCGGAAGTTAAATTTGAAAAAGAATTAGACAGTAAAGTGAAAACGGTATTTTATAATGAAAGTTACATAGGTCTTGTACTGGAGGATGCTGACAATACGGACAACAGCCGAATTGTTGTATATGATCTGGACGGTAATATTGTATTTCGAAAAAATACAGATTTCTCTTACAGTACTATAAGTTTAAATGGAGAAGAGATTGTCTTGACCTCCAGCCGTGACTGGCTTATTTATCAATTGAACGGCAAAGTAAGGATGACCAGCCATTTTGAAAAAGAAATAGCACAGATATTACCTGCACCCGGCCGCAACAGATACATAATGATTAATGATGAAACAATTGATGAGGTGAAATTAAAATGATGGTATTAGCATCGGCGAGCCCCATAAACTGGGTATTAATAGTAGTAGCAGCAATCTTAATCGGGTTTGTTTTAAACGGAAGAAGAATGGGTTTTATACGTACAGTCTTTACCTTATTTTCAACGATAATAGCAATCATGCTTACTATCTGGGTAAGCCCAATTATTAGCAAAGAAGCACAGAAAAATGAAAAGCTAATGGATTTTACCACAAAGAAAATACAGAAAATAATTGATTATGAAGATAAGGGAGACAAAGATGATAAAGTAACCGACCAGGTGAGTTTTATCGGAAAGCTTCCTCTTCCCAAAGCCATGAGAGAATCTTTGGTGGAGAATAATAACAAAGAAGTATATAAAGCGATGGCGGTAGATAATTTTAAAGAATATGTTAGTCAGTCCGTCAGCAGGATGGTAATTAATGCAGGAGCTTTTCTGGTAGTATTTATTATTGTGAGCATAGCATTAAGTGTAATCTGCTTAGCCCTTGATATCTTGAGCAAGCTGCCGCTTATAAATGGCTTGAATAAAACAGCCGGACTGCTGGCAGGTCTGTTGCAGGGAATTGTTGTGGTATGGGTATTATTTCTCGTACTAACAGTATTTGCAGGTACGGAAGGCGGACAAAAGGTTTTTCAAATGATTAATGACAGTACCTTTTTATCTATTCTATATAATAATAACATGCTGCTTAGATTTATTACCAATTTAGGCCAGGTATTATTATCATAACGTAAGAATAATACAATATCTGAAATCCATAGACTTAGAGCATTTTGAAAGATTACTGAGCCATCCTAAATATACTGACTTACAGTATACCGAAACGCAATGTACTGTTTTAAATGCTCTATTTTGTCATATACAGCAGTGGAATTTTTGTAACGCAGCACTACTGCTCCCCTAAAATCATGCCTTGCTGTCTCACACAAATCGCTTTCTCCAAAGTGGAACGTCCCACCCGGCACAAGCGTTTTTAGACACATTCCAGGAAGTACGGGAAAATCAATAAAATGTTCAATATCGTTAGAGAAATTAACAAGACCTTGAGTTATACTTGAAAGTGAAGATGATCGTATTAATAAAGTAAAGGCTGATAGCAAAAAGTAGAAAGAAAGGACGCCACGAAAGAGGCTTTCGGCCATAAATAGTGGCTGGGATATTACCTATCCCGTTATAGGTGAATAAAAGATGCATGATGTATTAAAACAAATTCAGAAACTGGGTATTGTACCCGTAGTTAAGCTGGATTCCGTAGAGGATGCCAAACCATTGGCACAGGCATTGATTGATGGAGGACTTCCCTGTGCAGAGGTTACTTTCCGTACAGATGCAGCTGAGGAATCCATTCGTATAATGGCTTCAGAATTTCCTGAGATGCTTGTAGGCGCAGGAACAGTACTTACAACCGAGCAGGTTGACAGAGCAGTTAATGCCGGAGCGAAATTCATAGTAAGCCCCGGACTTAATCCCAAAATAGTAAAATATTGTGTGGATAAAGGCATACCTATAACTCCCGGATGTGCAAATCCCAGTGACATAGAACAGGCCATTGAACTGGGTCTTGATGTAGTTAAGTTCTTCCCGGCAGAAGCAGCAGGAGGGCTTAATATGATAAAGGCTATGTCAGCGCCTTATGTTAACATGAAATTCATGCCCACCGGAGGTATTACCGAGAAGAATCTGTTATCCTACCTGGATTTCCCGAAAATCATTGCTTGTGGCGGAAGCTGGATGGTAAATGATGCACTTGTTAAAAACGGAGAATTTGGCAAGATAAGAGATCTTACAAAAGAGGCAATAACAAAGATGCTTGGCTTTGAATTAAGACATATCGGAATCAATGCTACCGATGAAACAGAAGCAAACACAATAGCAGATTCCTTTGATAATCTGTTTGGATTTACAAAGAATGCAGGAAATTCATCTATTTTTGCAGGCCTTGGAATTGAGGTCATGAAGACGCCGTATCTTGGAAAACATGGCCATATTGCCATAGCAACCAACTATCTGGAAAGAGCAATTTATCATCTGGAGAGCCGAGGTTTCCATTTTGATACAGACACAGAAAAATTCGATAAGAATAATAAAAAAGTTGCTGTTTATTTAAAAGAAGAAATTGGCGATTATGCAGTTCACCTTCTTCAGAAATAAGCAGAGACTATCAGGTTAATAGATATTATTAAAGTAATACAAGTAAGCTGCCAGTGATTCTCAGAGTAAGAAGAATTCTGGCAGCTTACCTTTATAGGAGGGCTAAGATGAAGTTATTGCAGGAGAAGAAAGAATTTGATGCACTGGCATTTGGAGAAATCTTATTAAGATTGTCCTCTCCCATCAATGAAAGATTAATATCAGGTGGTGTGTTTGAGAAAAGAGCAGGGGGAGCAGAACTAAACGTAGTATCCGGAATATCTCTCATGGGACTTCGAACCGGTATAATCTCAAAGATACCCAAGACAGAATTAGGAACCTTTATCAAGAACAATATACGTTTTTGTGGAGTAAGTGATGACTGGCTGATTTATGATGACAGTGAAGAGGCAAGGCTTGGATTGTATTATTACGAGTATGGTGTATATCCAAGAAAACCTACTGTCGTATATGACAGAAAAAATGCGTCGGTAAATACTATCAGGCTTGAGGATATCAATGAGGAAGTATTTTCAAAGACAAGATTATTTCATACAAGCGGTATTTCACTCGCTTTATCCGGACAGGCAAGAGAAACCTCTGTTGCATTAATAAAGAAGTTCAAAGCAGCGGGAGCAGCTATATCCTTTGATGTTAACTTTAGAGCCAATCTCTGGACAGAAGAAAAGGCAAGAGAGACCATTGAAGAGATACTTCCCTACGTTGACATCCTATTTATTTCAGAGGAGACAGCAAGAAGAACCTTCCTTAAGACAGGTGAATTAAAAGATATCCTAAGGGAATTAGCAGCCCAATATGACATAAGTATATTAGCTTCAACCAAAAGAACAATAATAAGTCCGAAAAAACATAATTTTACTTCCGTTATATATTGTAAAGATGAGGATTGTTTCTATGAGGAACAGCCTTATGAACATATTGAGGTAGTAGATCGTATAGGAAGTGGGGATGCTTATGTATCAGGTGTTCTTTTTGGTCTTTTGGAATATGGGAACTGCAAGTCTGCCCTGGAGTTTGGTAATGCCTGCTGTGCAGTGAAAAATACAGTTCTGGGTGATCTGCCCTCTTCTGACAGGAAGGAAATAGAACGTATTATTGCCAACCATAAGGATACGGGCTATCAAAGTGAGATGAACCGATAATAAAATATGATCTTAGTAAGATGAGAATTGGCATGCAATTAATATTTATTTAGTGATAACTATATAAATCCAATCAAAATCATAATAATGTTATACAGCTTGTAGAGAGGCCTGAAAAAGCAGAAATGTGAATGTTGTAGTAGCTGGAATAGCATCTGACGGACATAATATTATAGTAGTTTGGAATAGCATCTGACTGACTGAATATTATAGTAGTTTGGAAAAGCGTATGACTGACATTATATGATAGTAGTTTGGAATAGCATATGGCTAACTGAATATGATAGTAGTTTGGAAAAGCATATGGCTAACTGAATATGATAGTAGTTTGGAAAAGCATATGGCTAACTGAATATGATAGTAGCTTGAAATAGCATAAGAGTGATTATTATAATAGCTTGAAATAGCATAAGAGTGATTATTATAGTAGCTTGGAATAGCATAAGAGGAATATTATAATAGCTTGAAATAGCATAAGAGTGATTATTATAATAGCTTGTAATAGCATAAGACGGAATATGTTGTAAGTTGAAATGGCCTGAAAGCAAATATATTTAGAGAAGAAAGTATATAATATGATTTGTTTTGAGCTGATATAGCGTATTATGATTTGTATTCGAGTTAAGTAAGTCTACCAATAACTTGATAGTATACTTGTTACTGAAAGTTAAAACTGCTTAGAATAATATCTAGGTAAAATTGTGTAATGGATTAATAAAATTCAATATTTTTAACTTGGTACCGGTTAAGGTAACCTTACTTTCAGTGTGATAGAACCGTATTAAAAGCCAGATAAAATCAATGGTTAGAAATGTATGTGATGCACCATTTTAGAAATTGAGAGAAAAATTTGAAAAACTTGAAAAAATGTGTTGACATTGATATATGGGGGTGCTATAATACATCTTGCTGACGCGCTAAAGAACACAAAAAACAGTCATAATTGATAGCGTTAATGCATATGAACATTGATAACTGAACAGTATAACAACCCTGAAATTTTCTTATAAATTTCATTCAAGATTTAAGGCTTCGGTCTTAATGATTGAAAAAGAACAGTACCAGAAATGGTACACCTTAAAACAGTAAAAAAGTAGTAGCAACTTAGGTTGTAACTATCGGAAATAACAATTGTTCAAATCTTAGATTTGAAAAGCCAATGTTAATTCTGAAAATGATTAAACTTTAATTTGAGAGTTTGATCCTGGCTCAGGATGAACGCTGGCGGCGTGCTTAACACATGCAAGTCGAAC
>JAQSXJ010000121.1 GCA_029256725.1 Anaerocolumna sp.
GGTACCCTTTCCAAGAAGGAGCGGGAGGAGTTTGACAAATTCATGGCTTATTATTGGAAGGGTGAGATTGTTGAAGATTATCAGGGAGTTGCCCGAAAAGCAGCTTATGATGACACTGCTAAATTCGAGAATGCAAAAGACGCAGAAGAAAATGCAGTAGACTTCAATTCAGCGGTTGCATTTCTAAGCAGCAGGAGTATGGTAGCCCAGCAATTCAATATGGGAGAATAATGGCAATGTACAATAGGAGGCAGAGGATACAATGAAATATTTATCAGAAATAATGGCTTCCCCTGTAATGATTGCCGGATTGGTAATTTTATTATTAACCTTTGTCGCAGGGGCAGTAATATTATGGCTTGCAAAACAAAAAACAAACTATAAAAAGCAGATGAAACAAGAAGCGTTTTATTGCTGTTTGTATGAAGAATATAAAAAGTTTCCGGTATTAAAGACTTACATAAGAGTAATGACGAAAAAGCTTTCTTCCATGTCTGTATACAGTAAAAATGAAATTAAGGTTATTTTATCAAAATATCTTACAGCCACCATCGTCTGTGTTGCTGCTACTATTTCCGTTGCACTGATTATCTTCAGTGATATTACCAGTGTAATATTATGCGGAGTATTAGCGTATATCCTCCTAACGACAATGTTGGAGAAACGAATGGAACGCATTAACTACATCGTGTATACACAGTTAAAATATGCAATGGAATCCATCCGACTTGAGTATATGAGATGTAATGATGTCGTAGAGTCCCTCGAAACAGCGACTTACGGGAACCGAATAGCTAAAATAATGGAGAACCTTCACAGTGTACTTATTTCAACCCATGGAGATTTGAGGCTTAAGGAGTTCTTTGAAACAACCCCTTTCAAACCTATTCAAACACTTGCTTATGTTTGCTATTCCATTAATAATACAGGAGATGAATATGATGCGGAAGGAAATTCTACCTTCATTTCAACCCTGCTGCTTATGAATAAGGATATCAACCAGGAGCTGGAAAGACAGGATTATCAGTTTATGAAGTTTGGTAAACTGGAATATCTTACTTTAATACCAATACCCTGTATTCCATTTGTTCAGTGGTTTCTTCTAAAGTACATGCCCGGAACCTCCATTATTATAGAAGGTATGGCAGGCTATATAATCAGAATATTAATCATAGTTGCCTGTATTTATTGTTATGACTATATATCAAAAGCAAACAGCATGCATGTAGTAAAGGAAGATGACAGGATTTTATTTATTCATAATCTGTTAAAGAATAGGAGAATCTATCAATTTATTAAAAATCTCGCACCTAAGAACAGGAAACGTAGGATTCTAAAACAAAAGCTTGAAAACTCATTTTCAAAAAAATCAATTGAAGAGTTCTATGTTGAAAAACTTTTATACGCAGTTGTTATTTTTTGTTTTGTTATTTTGTTGTTTTTTAGCGCCACCATTGCCGGCAGGAGCTACATGCTTCATTATACAGGTTCCTTATCAATGATATCTGATGAGAAGGAATACAAGGATAAAAACGGAGAACCTTTATATACGCAGGAAGAATTATATAAGATGGATCTGACATACATAGGTTTAAGGGATAGAGGAAAATTTGATTTTGAACGGATGAAGGGAACCTTAAAGGAAACAGAACAGGAAGAATTGACCCAGCTGATTAGAGGGACTATGCCGGATATTAACAATTTACAGGTGGAAGATCAAAAAACAAGACTTACCAAAAAATATGACTGGCTGAAAAAAGTACATTTCTACTGGTATTACATCAACATCGCTTTTGTCATTGCTGTAATAGGTTATTTTCTGCCGAACATAACTCTGAAGAAACGAAACAACTTCTTAAAAGAAGAAGAGGAAGAGGAATTCCTGCAGCTGCAGACAATTATGACCATTTTAATGTCAATGAATTGTGATACCATGGAAGCCCTGGAACATTTAACCCAAATTTCAACCATACATAAAGATATGCTGACCTACTGTTATCAGGGTTATGCCTCCAATCCAATGAAAGAATTGAATATGATGATTGAAAAAACACCGATTCCGGATTTCAAACGTTTTATTGAAAAAATGAAAATGACCGTGGATGAATTGTCACTGAAAGAAGCCTTTATTGACTTGATACAAAATAGGGAGCATTTGTGTAATACCCGTGATGAAGTATTAAAAAATAACATTGATGACCGCAGAAACAAATGCGGACAAAGAGCGAAAATGCCGTTTATGATGACACTAATTCTGCTCTTTGTATTTCCTCTTATGTATATGGGATTTACAGAAATGATGTCGGGTATTAATGAAAAAATAAGCTCTAAAAATCGGAGAAAAAATACAGTTTTAAAAAATCTCTATCATATTAACTATAGAATTACAAACAAAACAAACCGGTTTTAACAATAGCAACCGGTCCGGTTATTATTACTTCCCAGGATAATAACTTATATCTGCAAAAATTAAACAAAAGAAAGGAATGATGATAATATGGCAGGAATGGGAGACGAGAGTATTGACCTATCGAAACTTGGAACGGCATTATTTGCCTTTGGCTTTGTTTTGGTAATTGGTCTTACAATTTTTACAGTTGGTAAATCTATAACAAATTCAGGTGCTGATAAGGTGACGACTCAGCTTAATACCGTGGAGCAATCAGAGTTTGAAGATTATGACCAGCAGACAGTATTGGGTACAAAGGTTAAAGCAGCTTACTCTAATTTTGAGGGTAAACCTTTTGCAATTATTATTGCAACAAGAAGTATGGTAGATAATATGAATAATCCTGGAAATTGTCCGGGATTAACTACAACGGGAAATAATGCTGTCATAAGAGTAACAATGAACGGTATTCCTGCTAGAGACAGTGCAGGAAATAATATTGATGGTTATTGGGGAGTAAATTATAATGCTGTTCTTGAAAGTGGTACTCTAAATATGGAGAACGGTGCATTTCAAACAGAAGCTACTTTTGATACTGATCCAACCAGTGGTGCAATCACTTATTATAATCGTGTTTCAAACATGAGAAAACAGGGTACAGGAGAATTTATTCCTACAGGTGCCAAGTATATGTCTACCTTAATTAAGGACTCTACCGGTTCTACTTGCGGTGTTGTATTTGTTCAGACATCATCTAAAGTTAGTTGTTCCCAACTCGTTTTTTTAAGGAGTGGTTGATATGACAAGAGAAACACTGGAGGAAATGATCACGATCGGTGTTGAATTTTTAACAGTTGCTATATTTTTGGTTTTTGTTGTTAACTTTGTAGGGATAAAAAATGACTTCGCCGAAGTTAAGAACAATAAGATTGTAACAGCCCATAATATCAGGCAGTACCGGGAATTTGGTAAATATGAAACCGGCTTTTCAAAGATAGAAGAAGATGCAAATTATAAGAGTGAGTGTCTTTATGCTGATGATGTTGTGGAAGCTATAAGAAATTATAGAGACGGAAGCATTGAAGTTTATGTGGATATACCGAATTCTTCAGGGAAATCCATTCATCTGACCAGAGAGAATGCTGAACAGAATCCTTCAAATTATACCATGGAAGCATTAATGTCAGCTGACAGAGGTGTTGATCTGAATGCACTGTTTCATCCTTATCTGATCTACAATGGAAATGATGTGAAAGACTACAGATTTTATAATAATAATTCTTCCGGAACAGTTACCGGTATTGCATTTATTAGATATTAGCTTAGCTATCAATTTAGAAAGGCACAGGTATTTTTATGAGAAGAGAAGAATTACAGGATGTTATCAGACTGGCAGTAAATATGGCAGCCATGGGTATATTCTGCATAATCCTGTTCTTCTTATCAATAACTGCAAGACAGTTATATAATCGGGAAGCCTGGATAACCAATCAGGGAGAGCTGTTGCGTAATGAAGCAGCCGATTATTTGTTTGAACATGGTGAGAGTATCTCCGGTAATGATATTGTTGAGTTCATCCTTAAATATGATAATCAATATGATTACTATATAACCATAGATGCTAAGACATTTCCGATAACGAATGATCTCTATCTTTCCTATCTTCAGAATCCGGGATTAGTAGAATTTCCTACGATTTTATGGACACAGGATTATCTTGTTAATAAAGTAATGAAGGACAATATCTATGATAATTTTTTTGTTGCCATTGATAAAACTAAACTAAGAAAAATATACAGGTTTGAAGCTCAATAGGAGGAAGATAGATGCAGCGGGGATTTGGGTATGAAGGCATTGATGTGGTAAAAATCGGTGTAATGATGGGTTTCATCTCAATATTGCTTGTTTATGTAATTTATGGCATCCATGTTGGGAAGCAGATGGGAGACAAAGTTTATACAACGATGGCAGAAGCGGAATTAGAAACCAACAATGCCAATCTGAGATCGTTGTCTTACGACAGTGTTATTTTGCCAACGGCTGCTGTATATTCGCTGACACAGTATAATTCTACTGAGATTCACGATCTGACTTGCTTTATATGTGATAATGTACATGGAAAATACGAGTTGATCAGTGACAGTCCGTGTCTTCTGGATCATCTTCAAGGAAGAGTTAAGCTGGATACCGAGTATGATGAAATGTTAGGGCAGTATCATTTAATTATTCATCCCTATTCTTACACCGTAAAGTTTGATGCAAACGGCGGCAGCGGACACATGGCCAGCCAGGAATTCATCTATGACTCCGTAGAAGACCAGGCGTTGACAAAGAATTCATTTTATAGACAAGGTTATAATTTTGCTGGATGGTCCATAACAAAAGGCAGCAATGTAACCTACGCCAATGGTCAGAAAGTGAAGAATCTTGTGCTGTTTGGTGAATTCACCTTATATGCGGTATGGACACCATAGAAGGAGTGCGAATCAATGGAAAACGAAGCAATGGAAGTACTGGATTTAGGTATTCTGATGATAGTTTTGGCACTGTGTATTGTAACAGGAGTCTCTTCTACTTTTATGACTAATAAAAGAGCATACGGATATAATGAAGCCTATATGCAGGATAAGAACACAACAATTAAGAATAATGCATATGTCTTAACGGAATACGGAGCCTATGATGCAAGTCTCTCGAAAGCAGAGTTGATGTTGATTACCCAAATACAGGATTCCAATATGCCGGCTCCTAAAAGTCTGAAAGTTCATAGTACCCAATTTAATATTGATTATACGTACAAAGAATATCTGACAATTTATGGTCAATATATGGCAGGTGCCATTCAAAACGATGAAAAGGATACCAGGTATTTGATTTCATACGAATATGAGACAGATAATAACGGTAAAACAAAAAATGCCTATTATAACTTTGCAGTAACAAATTAATAATCAAGCAGAATAGTTATTGTCATCCAGAATGATGATTTTAATAAAGAAATTATGGATGACAATATCCGTCACAAAGGTGAAGAGAAAGGGGGAAGATGCTCGGGACTGGAGTATCAGATATAAATGAAAGGTTTTTTATCAAGAATAATCTCGCTTATATTAGTGTTTTTCATGCTAATCCTTGCCCCACTGGTGAATTCCTACTGTGTCACCGAGATGGAAAACAGAAGACAACTATTGAATGAAGTTACAAGTTTTTTAGATGTGGTAACAGACAAAAAAACGATAACCAATGATGACATGAATAAATTCTATCTGAAGGTATCTTCTTATGGAATGGTACTGGACGTTCAGGTTAACCGGCTTGTGAAAACAGCAACACTTGAAAAAGACGGAAATGTTAATACGACTTATATAGCAGCTGATGATATCAGTTTATTAAATCAAAGAGATGTAGTTCAGATCAAATTGGTAGAAAAATCGGAGTCTGCATATCAAAAAATATTAAACTTATTTATCGGGGTGGATGATGAAAATTATTCACTGACAATGGCTAAAATGGTGCACTAATGAAATCGGAGGATTCAATATGAAAAAAAATAGTTTCGCTGCGAAAATAATAGGACTAATCCTATGTTTTACCATCACATTTTTAATAAGTCCTGAAAAAGTACATGCAGATATTTCCCCATCTACTGAGATGCCGATCACCTATACAACCTCAGTGGATAATCTGCAGTATCCGGCAACCAACCAGTTTATAGCTTTTGTAGGTATATCAGGAGTCGGTAAGGTTGTTATCAATGAACCTACGGTCGTAAAGGCATATTTGAATTGGAAAACAGCAGAAGTCACTAATCCGGTTATCTGGTTTTCCAGAGATGTAAAGGGTATTGATCTGGTGGGCTCTCAGGCAACCCTGACAACTGAAAAAAATTATCATTTGATTTTACTGGATGCAGGTACTTACTATTTCAATTATTCTTTAAAAGCAGTCAATAATAATTATTCCTATGTTGCTACTACTGTAGGTGCCTGCATTGTCGGTCAATTAGCTAATAGTACGGAGCGTGTCTATGCATCCTCAAAAGTAAATCCGAATATTGTATCATTTAACAAAGCTGAGACCGGTTTTCTAAGTGTTACAGCACCTATTGATTATTACCGATTCGATATAACTGAACCAAGTATTGTAACCATTCGTTTCAATTTCAAGGATTTAAAAGATATCAATTTAAGTGGTTCTGCTTGTGTATTAAAGAACTCAATGGATGCCAATATCGTCGAGCAGGCTTATAATTCTCAGGGGGCAGACTATAATACCATAACAAGAGTATTGGAGACCGGAACTTATTTTATTACTATGAAGGGCAGTACAACCATAACCTCTTTAGAAGTAAAAAAAACACCTTATGTTTTAGATGCCTGGAAAAATACTACCTCGCTTACGAAGGGAAATGTCAAGATAACCCTTGATATACCCTTTGAATATTCTGAACTGTTGGTTACAAAAGGTAATATACCAAAAGCTCAGATCAATGACTATTATACCTGGTCAACCTATCAGAGTGGTGTTACAAAAGCATTAACCGGGAAGAGTTATTCCGTTACTTCCAACGGAACCTATACATTCCGGATACGTGATTATCTTGGAAATTATCTATTGTATGCAGTAAATGTATCCAATATCGATAAAACAGCACCGGCTGTTACCGGAGTCGCTAACGGAAAAACCTATAAAACAGGAAAAACCATCAAATTCAGTGATAAGCAATCCGGTATTAAAAGTGCTAAATTGAACAATAAGGTGATAAAGAACGGAGCAAAGATATCTGTAAAAGGTTCGTATACTCTGGTTGTAACCGATAAAGTTGGAAATACGAAAACAATAAAATTTAAAATAAAATAAAGAAAATAAATAAAGGGAAAAAATAGAAGCAAAAAATAAAGGCAAAAAATAAAGCAAAAAGGAGCTGTGCATCTTGAAAAACTGGCTTATGATATTTAATTTCGTTGCATTATGCTGTCTGCTTGTTATGCTTACAACATTTTGCTACAACAGAGTATGATACTGACAGGTTATCAAAAGCAATAGAATATTCGGGAGAGATGGCCTTTCATTGTTCATTGGCAAGTGTAAACAGTGAACTTACTTATCAGGATATGAATCAGACAACTTTAAGTCCCAATTTGTGCTTGCCTGCATTTGAAGAAATGATGTGTTTGAATTATGACATGTCATTATATGAAGATAATTTGAAATATATTGAAGACAGCATTGCAACAGCTCTATTGGCAACAAATGACGGATATTATATAACCCTGATGTCAGAGGTTAATGAAACAGGAGAGGTACACAGCAATACTTTTGAATTTAACTGGTCTCCTAAACTTCCCTATACGATTAAGACCTTTGACGATAACGACAAACTGGCTTCTGAAATAGCAGTGTGTCTGGGATCTGAGAAATGGATAAGAGTTAACGCAAATACAATGGCTTTAACAAGCGGTGTAGCTTATGCAGATATTGGAAGTATTAAAACTAACCCCAGTGAAGCCGGAACACCGAGTCAAAGTATGTCTTTAAGTAAAGAGACGGTTTCCAGGGCAATAAACACCAGGATTACAAATGCCATAACACAGAATATTGATGCCATAGCAGGACTGCGAAGCGACAAGGACTATACCGTATATATTCCATCTGCTCAGACCTCCAGCGGACTTAATAAAATTGACAGCCCAAGCCTGATACTGATAATGAAGGATGTAGATTTTTCCGGACAGGCAAAAGTCAGAAATGCCCAGATATCGGGGTTGAAGGTGATTAAAAAAGTCCATGTCATTGGATATCTTGATGGTAATAATCAGAAAAAATATTGTTATGAATCTCAAATCTCTGACAGTAGCCTTGTACAACTTCAAGCAGTTGCGTACTTTGGCAGCGTAGAGGAAGCTGCTAAAGCCGGATACACTCCGGATTACAATTATATCTTTAATAAAATTGATACAACCTATAAGACTCAATAGGAATAATTTATATAACAAGGCTCCAGCACTTCTCTGCATAAAACTGTCTGAAAAGTGAAGGAGCTTTTTGCATTTAAAAGGTTAAAAAGTGTTTTATCCGATTAATCGACATTATTGTTTGGTTTTCTGTCATATTAAGTATATTGAAAAATAGTTGGAGGACATAACAAAAATGCATGATCTGCAAATTTTACAGAAAGATTTTAATTTACATAATTTATTAGTAGTTATTAGGCTTTTTTATGGCTATTTTGTTATTGTTGCTATCTTAGCGGCAATTATTTGGCTGGTTAGATATATTAACAGCCATGAACCGACGGGTATTAAGATTACAGAAATGTTTGATGAAAGTGGTAAGAAAAGATCCCCATTAAATCTAAAACCTGTGCTAATAGTCATATCCATCTTAATTGTTTTAATTTTGATTTATTTTGTATTATTGTTTGTTAATGTTTAGAAATGTTTATTTTTTGTTTGCTTGATAAAAAACAATTTATCTAAAACAGTAAAGGTGGTAAAGGAGTTCGAAATGAAGGAAAGTAATTTCTGTAATTTTTTCGGCAGATTGCTGACACTAAATTTAATATTTTCAGTAGTTTTTTATACAATAATCTTTCTATTTCATATTAGTGTGTTAGGGATAATATTTGCAGTGTTACCTGTTGTTTTTAAACTGGTCTTGTGGTTTGGGCGTAATAATTATCTTAACTTCGATGACATAACCGATAAAGGAAAGCTTATCCTCTCATTAAGTATCACAACGTTATATTATGCGGTTGATGCAATTATTTGCAGCAATTTTATACCAGTCTCCATACTTTTAATTATTCCGCTTTTTGCAATTACCTTAAAAAAAGATATTGAAATGATTAAACTGGAGAGTATGGTTACCTTTGCATTTATGATCATAGTGCTGGGCAGTTCTATATTTATAAGACCTTTTCAAGCTAATATCTTGTCAAACCTGATTCTTTTTCTCATGGTGCTGGTCCAGATATTTATGATTATTAAGAGATATACGGAAGAAACTCTATCTATCAGTGCAAAATCAGAATTTTTTATGGATAAATCCAAAAGAGACGATATGACAGGGTTATATAACAGTGGAGCCTTCTATGAAGAAGTGGAGGAGAGGACCAGATTAATGGCACCCTTTTGCATAATTATTATTAATATTGATAATTTCAAGTTTGTAAAAGATACTTACGGTCAGCCCTTTGGAGACTATGTTTTGAAAACATTGGTTAATACAGTAAAACAGGTTAAACGTGATCAGGATACTGGATTCCGTTATGGGCGTGAAGATATAGCGGTTGTGTTACCGAAAACAACCGATGATGAAGCCTTTAGAATAGCGGAAAGAGTTCGAAAAAGCTTTAGTGAGACAACCTATGAGCATAATGCCGAATGGGTCAGAACGAAGAGACCTATTACTGTCAGCATTGGCTTGATAGAGAATAATCAAAGAGGAGCTATGGCTCAGGAACTGATAGAAAAATGTGATCAGGCCTTATATTATTCAAAACAGCACGGCAAAAATCAAACTACTACTTATCACGAGCATATGTTGGAATGGGAGGATAAATTTGAAGACTTTAGAAGAAAATATCGAAATTATGAAGGATAGAAATTTTGTTACCATGACACATGAAAAAATGGATGATTTGTTCTCAATAGTTGATAATATTGAATTTTCGTCATTTCGGTATTATCCCACAATGGAAGAAATCGAAATAATGAAATCAGATGTTCCAAAGTATTATGCATTTATTTTATGGATTCTGTCCAATCCTGCCGGGCCTGAAACAATCGAGGAAGAAAAAGCAGAAAAGGAACTGAATCGAATCATAATGAAGCATACCAGATTAAAAAAAACGAACAGCAGAAAATAGTTAAAAGTAGGGGGAAATTATCATGAACGTCATGGATAAAGTAACTGAGATAAAGGATACGCAGAACCATGCGTATATTCTGGAATCGCCGTCATTGTTTTATTCTGTAGGCTATAAGGTATTAATGGGGCAGGAAAAAAACGGATTTATCAAATGTACCAAGGTTTCACACAACGGCAAGGATAAGCTGCTATATGATACATCAAGGTTTAAGACATTGGAGACGCTCATGCCAGGCTTAAATTTTGTTGAAATGCTTCCGTTGCTGGTACAGTTTCTTGACGCAGTTATTATGGTTAAGAGCAACGGTTTTATGCAATGCGAGAATGTATTGGTATCACCTGACCATATTTTTGTAGATTGTGATAATTATAATGTTAATCTGATCTACCTGCCGGTTAACCATGAGTCAGACAGTATAAGTTACGGTATCTTTGAAGCAGAACTCAAAGCGAATCTTTCAGTAATTCTGAATGCGTATAACAATCGTAATCCGTATATTACATCTCTCTGTGAGAATCTGAGTAATGTAGCATTTAATTTGGAAGAGGTTCAGGAATACCTTAAGGATATGCAGGCAAACGGTTATACGGGACAGAAACACAGAATCGGATTTAAGAAAAAAGATGGAATGACCTCAGGGGCAGCAGATAGCAACGATATGCTTGCTGGTGTTAAAAAGCTTTTTTCATTTGGAAAAAAGAACAAATAACATGAAAAGCACTGAGTAATCAGTATTTAAGGAAAGAAATAGTATATGAAAGGAAATCGTAAATGGCAAATATAAAAATAGTACTAGCAGATACGGATGATAAATATTTAATGCCTCTGGAACGTAAATTCATCGATGGTTTGGAGGATAAAGCAGACCTTATCGTTATTACGGATTCCGGTTATCTAAAGGAATATTTCTCTGTTCCTCAGAGGGTGGATATACTTGTAATAAATGAAGAACTTTACGATGCTGAGCTGGAACGGCATAATATTGCCAGTGTTTTTATACTTATGGAACAAGAGCTTTTAAATAACAATACCGGAGATGTTGATGCAAATCGGATTTACAAATATACAAGTGTTAAAGAGATTTATGCTGAAATTATTGGTAAATCCTCTGCCAGATCGGAAACTTTGAGCAGTAAGGAAGAAACAAAAATACTTATGATTTATTCCCCTGTTGGAGGAATAGGAAAGTCTGCTGTTTCTGCTGCATTGTGTGAAGCACTTGCTAAATATCAGAAAAAAGTATTGTTTATAGGAATTGACAGTCTGCAAACTATTGGAAGTGTTCTTCCTAAACTGCCTTTTATGGAGAGCGGAACAGAGAAGCTGCTGATTGATAAGAAGGATTATGTCTATGAAGCATTAAAAACAAAGATTATTAGCAGAGCCTTTGATATATTACCACCATTTCACCTGTCACTTCCCTCGCTGAATATCAAGATTGAAGATTATATTAATTTGATAAACGGCATCAAGGACTCCAAGGATTATGATTATATCATTGTGGATGGGGCCACTGGTTTTACAGAAGATTTATCTGGACTTATGGGGGTATCGGATCATACGATTATCCTTGCAGGGCAGGACAAAAATGCAGTGCATAAATTAGATTGCCTGTTACGAAATATAGACTGTTCGGATAATGAGCGATTTGTCTTTGTATGTAATAAATACAAGCAGAATAAAGAGAATTATCTGCTTAATGGTTATTTGGCAAATAGCTGCCGGATTAGTGAATATATTGAAGATTGGTCAGAGAATAGTGATTCAGAAGAAGGGTTTATAGCAAATAACCGAAGTATTCAAAAGCTTGCTCTTATGTTCATTTGATGCGAAAGAAGGAGATATTTATGAACAGTGATAGAATTACGGCTATTTTATATATACATAAAAAGAATACCAGGATTGATGTTGATATACCACTGGACATTACGGTGAATGAGTTGATTATAGGCTTAAATGAAGGATTTCAGCTGGGACTTAGTACTGGGGATTTATCCAAATGTTTTCTAAAGACAGAAAATCCGATTGCATTATTAAAGGGGAATAAAACAATAGCAGAGTACGGTCTGAGAAACGGTACAACAATTAATATTATGGAATAGGGGATGTACAGTGGATAAGCGATATAAAATTATTATATTCAGTAAGCGAATTTATAAAGAAATCGAACTGCCGGTAGAAAGTAAAAAAATAACGCTGGGAACGTTTAAGCACAACGATATTCGTTTGGCGAAAGAAAAATTTTTTGAGGACTTTGAAATAAGATTCACTAACAATAACGGGGATTGGATGATAAGATGTGATGAAAATATTTACATTTCCTCAGATGGAGTAATGAAACTGGTTAGCAGGGAATTATCCCATGGTGATGATTTCATCTTAAAGTATCAAAAATCTAATCAGGAAATTTTCAGAGTAAGCTTTGTAATGGACTTTGACTTTGAAAAGAAAGATTATGCAAAAGAAATAGATATCTCATATAGTCATCAGGTGACAATAGGTGGAAGTGAAAATTGTGATATTATTTTAAGAGATGAGCTGATAGGGGCGGACTCCGTTATCCTTGTCAGAGAACAGGATAAGCTTATTATTACAGATAATGGTACGAGATACGGATTATACGTAAATGGATTAAAAGTAAGGCAAAATTCAGAGATAAAAGATTATGACTTCTTTTCCATACTTGGTTTCAGTTTCTATTATAAGGAAGGAAAGCTGTATACTTCTTCCATGAGCAGCCTGGATATACCTTCACTGCTTTATGGTGTTACAGGTGACGCCAAGAGTCATTTTGAGTATCCCAAATTTAACAGAAATACTCGAATTATCTCTCTGATTCCGAATGAGAAGATATCTATTCTGGATCCCCCGCAGCAGCCTAATAAACCAAAAAGAAATGTTATTATGAAACTGGCACCTGCTTTTGCATCACTGGGACTGACGGTTGTCCTGCGTGGAGTAATGGGAGGTGGCGGTTCTTTTATCTTATTTAGTGTTTGTTCCATGGGATTAGGTATTTTAACTTCTGTCTATGGGATGATTGATGAGGATAAGGAGTATAGAAAATCTACAAAAGACAGAAAGAAAACCTATTCAAATTATATAGATAAAAAGCGTGATGAGATTGAGGCAAAAAGAAGAGAAGAATTGCAAATCATTAGCAGTACATATTTTTCGTTGGAAAATGAAGTGGGTTTGGTGGAAGATTTCTCTGGAGACCTCTTTAACAGAGGGTATGAGGATGAAGATTTTCTGGATGTTAGACTGGGAATTGGCGAGTCTGAATCCATGCGTCAGATAGAATATAAAAAACTTGAAAGATTTGAATCGGATGACTCCATGGCAGTGATTCCGGAGCAGATTACAGAAGAATATCGTTTGTTAAATGATGCCCCTGTTGTATTAAAGCTTACTGATTGCGGTGCAGTTGGAGTTGTAGGTGATGAAATGTATATCAGGGAGCTATGCAAGAATATACTTTTAGACATTTGTATTAGACAATATTACAGTGACGTAAAGATCTTCTTTGTTATTGAAGAAGAATATTCCAGGAATATAGAATGGATTCGTTTATTGCCGCATCTGCAAAATGATGATTTGGGTATTAGAAATATTGTTTGTAACGAAGAAAGCAGGAATATACTCTTTGAATATCTTTATAAAGAATTATCCAGAAGGGAAAATTCAGAAGCTGTCAATCCAAGGATTGTAGTATTTGTTTATAATGAAATCGGAATGAAACGTCATCCGATTTCCCAATATATAGAAAAGGCAAAAGATTTGGGTGTAACATTTATCTTTTTTGAAGAATACAAAGAACTGCTGCCATTAGGCTGCCAGAAAATCATTATATTAAACAGGAATGAATATCTTGGTAAGCTGATAGACAAATCAGATTCTACGAAGGTTAGTAATTTCAGATACGAATATATTAATGACAATATTGCTCTGAATGTAGCTGTTAAATTGTCACCTGTCTATTGCGAAGAAGTCAGTCTGGAAGGCTCACTTACAAAGAACATTTCCCTGTATGAATTACTGGGGATACTTAATGTTGATGACTTAGAGATTGATAGAAGATGGGAAACCTCAGAAGTTTATAAATCCATGGCGGCTCCTTTAGGGGTCAACTCGAAGAAAGACGTTGTATATCTTGACTTGAACGAAAAGCATCACGGACCCCATGGTCTGGTCGCCGGTACTACCGGTTCGGGTAAGAGTGAGATATTACAGAGTTATATCCTGTCAATGGCGACACTCTTCCATCCATATGAAGTAGGATTTGTTATCATTGACTTTAAAGGTGGTGGTATGGTAAATCAGTTCAAGAATCTGCCCCACCTGGTTGGTGCTATTACCAATATCGACGGCAGAGAGATTGATCGTTCGCTTCTGTCCATAAAAGCAGAACTCAGAAAGCGCCAGGAATTGTTTGCAGCAGCCAATGTTAATCATATCGATGCATATATAAAATTATTTAAAAAGGGAGAAGTACAAGTACCGCTGCCTCATCTGATATTAATAGTAGACGAGTTTGCCGAGTTGAAGATGGACCAGCCGGATTTTATGAAGGAGCTTATCAGTGCGGCAAGAATTGGTCGAAGTCTTGGTGTACATCTGATACTTGCTACCCAGAAGCCCAGTGGTGTGGTTGATGCGCAGATATGGTCCAATTCCAAATTTAAGCTGTGTTTAAAGGTTCAGAATAAAGAGGACAGTAATGAAGTATTAAAGACACCTTTGGCAGCAGAAATCAAGGAGCCGGGCAGAGCATATTTACAAGTAGGTAACAACGAAATTTTTGAATTGTTCCAGTCGGCATACAGCGGAGCTTCCACTAATATGGACGAATCTGCAATGAAGAAAGAACATATTATTTCCAGTATCTCATTATCAGGAAAAAGGACGCCAGTTTATATCAGTAAAAAAGGAACCTCTAATAAAGAATCAGATACTCAGTTAGAAGCTGTGGTGAATTACATACATAATTATTGTGAGAATAGACATATTGAACAACTTCCGGGAATTTGTATGCCACCTCTTGCAGATCTAATTGTTTATGAAGAGACAATGGATAGGAAACAAGAGCTGCAGACTCTCGTAAGGCTCGGTATATATGATGATCCGAATAATCAGCAGCAGAAGGAAATATCCATGGATATTCAGAACGGAAATACTTTCATTCTTGGATCTTCACAGTATGGAAAAACCTGTTTGCTACAGACAATGATACGTGGTATTGCAGATAAATATACACCGGACGAAGTATCATTATATATACTGGACTTCGGTTCAATGGCTTTAAGTGTTTTCGATGGTTTGAATCATTTGGGTGGCATTGTACTGGCAGCCGATGATGAGAAACTAAAGAATCTTATTAAAATGCTTAACACAGAAATTAAAGAGAGAAAGGAGAAGTTATCCAAAATCGGTATTACCTCTTTTAGCTCCTATAAAGAGGCAGGATATACGGATATGAACAATATCATTGTAATGGTGGATAACTTTCTTGCTTTGAAAGAACTGTATCCGGAATATGAGGAGAACATAATTAACATCTGCAGGGAAGGTAATTCCGTTGGTATAAGTATGATTGTGCTGATGAATATCGTGCAGTATTTGACAAGTGCAGAATACAACCTAAAAATGTTCCGGGCAGAGGGCTTGTAGAAATTAATAAAAATATTTATGAATATCAGACATACCTGGCATTCCAGGGTGAGAAGGAAATTGACAGAGTAGAAGGAATAAAGGTGTATGTAAAGACAATCAATGAAAGATTTGGTGACGTTTGTGCAAGACGTATTCCGGAAGTCCCGCAGCTGTTAAATTATGAGTATATGATTAAGAATCTTAAATACAACAAGCAGAATTCATACCGTGTACCTGTGGGAATAGATTATGATTCCGTAGAATTGAATTACCTGGATTTCATGAAAATGCAGCTGATTAGTATAACTGGCCGTGACGGAAGCGGAAAAACCAATCTGGTAAAAGTTATTTTCCATTACCTCAGACAGGGAATGTTTGATTTCCCGGTAAAAGCCTATATTGTGGATGATTATCAGAAACGACTGAGTTCCTTGAAAGCTTCCGGTATTGTTGAAAAGTATACAGTTGATTACAACGAGTTTGAACCGATACTCGAAGAAATTAACGCTGAACTGAAAGAAAGACTGGAGTTATTAATGGATAGCGGAATGGAAGCCTTACAAAATAAACCGCTGCTGTTTGCTGTGATTAAGAACAGTAATTTATACAGTGCTAACGGTATCAGCAAAAATGCAATTGATATGTTAAAAGATATACTTAAAAACTACAGACAGCTTAAAGTATGCTTCTTATTTTCAGATGTTGAGAACGCACCTGTTGCTTATGGCGCCTCTGAGCTTCTGAAGCTGCTGAAGGATAGTAAAAATACCTTTGTATTTGAAGATCTCTCAAATCTCAAGTTTACTGAAGTGGCAATTAATTATATTCGACAGTACCGGAAAGAGATTGAACTTGGTGATTCTTATTTTATTACAGAAAAAGGTGTTCAGAAACAGAAAATCATATATGGAACAGACGAGGAAATTTAATGAAATATTAGCTTTGCTTTAACATGATGGGGCTGTTGCATTTTAAATAATGTTGCTGTAAAAGACCCCATGGCTTTCCTCCACACACCGGCTTCAAGACACATTACCAATTTCGTGTGCTATATTCGTACAAAAATTGTTCGCTTTTAGCACACGAAATCGGCAACATGTCTTTCAGGCAGTGTATTACAGGAAAGCCATGGAGCCTTTTACAGTCTTACATTTCATTTTGTAACAGCCATTTCGGATTTTTTCAACCTAAAAAGTCCTGAGAAGGTGTCTTCCTTGTCAGAAGCAGCATATACGAATAAAGAGACATACATAGAATGGAGAATAATCATGAGTGAAAACATTATAAGGAAACTTGATACCAGTAAAATGGATGCGGCTATTCTCGCTTTTGATGAGGGAATTAAAGAATACAATAGTATACGGACAACCGTAAAGCAGGCAACTTCTGAATTGCTTCTGCATTGGAGCGGAAAAGGAAGACAGGCTTTCGAGAAAGAATATGATGAAATCTTTTTGCAGCTTACGGATATCGAGGATATCTTAAATGAATTGTATCATGCTTTAGTTGATGGTTTGAATGCATACAGTACAACTGATCAGGAGTTAAGTAAAAATCTTGTAAACTAATTTTTACAGATAAAGAGATAAAATAATGGATTCATGAATTGGAGAGAGGAAGTTTGGCATGAGTTATTTAAGCAGTTTAGTAATTTCGTTGTCCAGCTATAATGAAAGTCTTAAAAAAGCAGAAGCTGAACTGAAAGAGCAGAAGGTAAGGCTGAATGATATAAAAAATATAATATCTGACTTAAGCAGTAATTTTGATTACTTTGCCGGCAGTATCACAAAAAAAACCAGAGATATATCTGATGGGATTTTAGATGGAGTGAAGGGAAGCAGCAATATGACACAGCTTTCTGATGTAGTTGAAAAGGAACGAGAGCAAGATCCGGAATCAGATCCCAAACTGTCTTATGCTAAGTCCAGTTTGTTAAGTGAAAAATCAGTTACCGAAAATAAGATTACAGAGCTGGAAGCACAAATTACAAGTTTAAAAAACCAGATAAGTACTACTGAAGCCGCAATAAGGGCTGAAGAGAGACGATTGGAAGAGGAACGAAGAGAGGCAGAACGCAGAGAAGAGCAAAGAAGAGAAGAAGAAAGAACACGTGCTGCTGCAACTACTACAGGTAAGAAAACGGTCAATTAATATTATTTTTGCAGAGATAACTAATATAAGTTGAATTGCGCTTTTGCCCTTTTCCAGATATATAAAACGCCATATACTCAAGTCTTTTTTATAGCTGGAAGAGGGAAGAAGTAAATACAATTATATAGTTAACAAGAGGGAAAGGGATGATAGGATATGAATGAGGTACTGGCTGTTGAATATATAAATCAGGGAAAAGTGCTGCTGGCAAATGGAAAAAGTGAAAATTCACTGGAGTATTTCAAAAAAGCAGAGAATGAGGATCCATTTAATCCCGACATTTATATTGGTATGGGAAGTGCATATATCAATATGGAAGAATACGGATCGGCAGAAGAAACATTTTTAAAAGCAATAAAGGCTGACAGTAAAGAGGGAAAAGTTTATTTCCATCTGGGAAATATTAATTTACTGAAAGGTGAGAAGGTAAAAGGAATTCAGTATTACAACCAGGCAATTGCGAACGGATATGATGACTCGCAGATATTCTATAATATGGGTATCCTGTATGAAGAAGAAGGAGATGCTGTTTTAGCCCTTAGAAACTATACAAAGGCAATTGGCAAGGCTCCGCTAAGGGGTGAGATACGTCTTAAAAAAGCAATGCTTTACATAAAGCAGAAAAAATATCACGAAGCTGTTCAAACCCTGGATGAGATGACAGCAGAATGCCCGGATAATGCGGAGGGATATCATATGATAATCCGCCTGTACTCGGATATGAAAGAGTTTGATAAAGCACATAAGGCAGTGAAGGAAGCAATTGATAATTTCCCGGAGGACCCGGATTTTATTCTTGATCAGGCAAATCTTTATGCTAATCAAAGCCGGTTCGAAGAAGCATTGGAACTATTAAAGACAGAAGGAAACGGAGTGGAGAGTAAAATAGACAAGCGCAGGAGAGCAATAGAGCATGCTCAAATTTATGCGCTGCAGGGGAATATGCAGGGTACAATTGATAGTTTAAAAAATGCAGTTGCAGCTTCCGGTGCGAAAGTTCCGCCTGAAGCTGATCCTGAAGCGGAATACTTATTGATGAACTGTTATATCACTATGGGAGAATATGAGTTGGCTTTGTCCTGTGCCCGTTCACTTAAGGGTATAAATACAATCGGAGATTATAACCTGCCGGCCTATTATTATGAACCTTACTGTTTACGTATGTTAAACAGAGAAACAGAAGCAAATGAATTATACAGGCTGGGGATTGAAAACTTACGCAATTACTCATTACAAAATCCCAATAATCTGGATGCCTATGTTTTCAGGATGTTATGCCTGAAGGACTTAAAAATGTATGAAAATGCTCTGGAACTTTCAGATTATATTCTTAAAGTTAGAGAAGATTCAGGAGAATTGTATGCAATCCGAGGTGCGATTCTTTCCGAGATGGGTAGAGCGGAAGAGGCTAATGAGGCGAAAGCAAGAATTCGTACCATGGATGGAATGGCAGCATTATTAATTCAAAACAACCAGTGAGGAAAGTTGAGAACTATGCTAAAAATAAATGAAGCATCGCTGAAAAAAACAAAATTAACCTATCACGAACAAGCTCAGCGAATGATAGATCTGAAGGCAAAGTTGTCTGTTGCGGTGGAGGATATTAAAGAGGGCTGGGATACACAGGCAGGAGATGCATTCTTTGAAAAGTATGGTAATGAATGGGAAAAGAATATTACCAATTATATTGAGGTAATTCAGAATATGTCAAGAAATCTGCAGATGGCAGATAGTAAGTACCAGTCAGTTTATGAAACCGCCCAGAAAATAAGATTGGAATAATAAAATATTTGAACTATAGCGTAAATCAATAATAAAGGAAGGGAAGTGTTGCATGTCGGATTTTATATTGAAATATGAGCATCTGGAAGTTATTGCACGATATTCTAAAGTCTTGGGAAAAGAGGCAATGGAATATAGTGAAGACTTAGAAAAAACGATTATTAATAATATAAATAATGTGACAGGAGACTCTTCCGGATATTAGATTCAGGTAGCCGATTCCGTTAGAGATAAAATCAAAGCCTTAAGACAGAAATCCGAAGCCTTCTATCATTTTTCAGGCGAGATTACAAATCTCCTTGTAGTTGCAGACGGGATAGATCAGGAAGTAGCAGATACTATTGCAGGACAAGGTGAGCATTCTCTGGAACATCAGAAAGCTAATAGGCTTGAAGATTGGTGGGTTAAGCTTCTGGATTTATTAACGGACGCGAATAAAACGATCCTGCTTATGTGTATTGCTTCACTGGCCAAGCTAAAAATGAATTTCGAGTCCCTTAAAAATTCTATTAAGGATTGGTATGAGCGTGAATATGTAAAAATGCTTGAGGCAGCAAATCAAATAAAATTGTTCAATGATTATATCAAAATGGTACAAGGAGCGGGAATTTATTTATTAAATGTTAGCGCAGCCCAGTTGCTAAAATACATAGGTACGAATATTTCCGGCTTGAACAATAGTACGAAAGATGATAATGTTAATTTATTGGATATTATTAAAAGCTTTTATAATCCTTTAATGGATATAAATGATTTTATGGTAGGTGCAGCAGTAGCAGTAGATAATAATGTCTTTGGCGGATTATTACAGGCATTAGGTGGAGCAGCAGAACCATTTCAATCTGATAGAAAAGCATTTAACCTGGGAAAGACGGTAACAGACTTCACCTTAATGGTTGCCGGAGCCGGTGCATTTATCTTTGGTGCAGTGGGAGGCGCAGGAGGTGTTGCTTTGGATGCGACCGGAGTAGGTGCCATTGCAGGAGTACCATTAACAGCGGCAGGTCTCGCAGCCATGAGCATCGGGGGAGGTATAGCTGTAAACAGTGCTCTTTGATATTGATTCGGCATATGTTAAGCCAAAACATTTATCTACAACAGGAGGAAATGGACAAAAATTCTTGGGTGATAGTAAAGCTGCTGCAGAGTCAATTTTAAAAGATGCGATGCAAAATGGAGCGGTTAAATCAATTACAGATAATGGACTTACTAAAGCTGGTAATGTTAGTTACGAAATAATAATTGATGCTGGAAAAACAGTAGGTACAAGAGGAGAAACTATGTTAAAAGTAGTAATTTCAGAAGATGGAGGCATGTTAAGTGCATATCCAATTAAATAAATCACAGGAGGAGTTTTAGAATGGATATTATGTCAAAATTTTTACAAGCAGAAATAAACTCAAAAGAATTATATGAAGAATTATATGCTTTTGTTATCTCTTATGGTATTCGTAATGGAGAATTTGAAGGAAATGAGTACATAGTTAAGAAGATGGATAGAGACAATTTTATTATATTTCCAGAGTATACAGATGAAGAAGGTGGCAGACAAATTCCTTTTTCAATGTCATTGTATAAAGATAAGTTAATTGCAGAAATAAATAGATACGCGCAAGACAAAGAGTTGATTATTAAAGAAAATATGTAATCCATAATATAGAGAAATATGTTGAAATAAAAAGTGGTAAATGAAGGATTATTCCTTGCATCACCAATATCATACAGCTATGAAAGGTTTTCTGGTATAAATGGTATAAATAAGTACTAACTAGAAAGAAAAAGAAGACAGGGGTTTAGTGAAGCAAAAGGAGCTGGTACATT
>JAQSXJ010000019.1 GCA_029256725.1 Anaerocolumna sp.
CCCGCTCATAGCAGTTGCTTTCTTAATTCTCATCATCCGTATAAAAGGAGAAATCTTATCGAAGTCCCTGATATCCATTTCGTATCCTCATTCTTTTTTCTTAATGTGCTTATGAGATTATGAACATAAATCTTGTTCAGAATCTCGTTGCTCCAATCAGAATTCACATGTAAGTTTGTAATTCATCATTTCGTTTTCATTATACCGTACAATTCTCCCCTTTTGTCAAAATCAATTATTATATCCATTGTCCAGATGTAATAATAACCCCTTATAATTATTTATTACATATTCAATTATACTTCCAAAGGAAATATATGTATTTATTAAGCATTATATTTATTTGTCAAATTCTACACTTCTATTTCTTTAATATTGTTTGGATCTTTTATACACGCCAAATGCATCAAGGAATTACCTGTAAAATACCAATAGCAAAAGCAGACAGCGGTAAGTCCTACAATGTGGGCTAAAATATTTGCACTTTCCTTTAGCGTTGTTAATCTTACGTGGAATAAGAAAAGCTTAATGTATTTAAAAGAAGCATGGTAAATTCTGAATATCAGAACTTCCATGCTTCTTTCATTAATTACAATTGTAAGTGCTTTGCTGAATTATTTATCCTCTCATACTGAGCAGTTTATTCTTTAATTCATTTTCAATACGGTTTAATTCAACTTCTACTTCTTTTCTCTTCTGGCGGCCTTCTGTCTGAATACGAAGAACTTCATCCAATGTAGAAATTAAAGATTCATTGGTTGTACGGAGTGTTTCAATATCAACGATACCGCGTTCGGATTCCTTAGCGGTCTCAATAGTTGCCATCTTAAGGGTTTCTGCATTCTTTCTTAACAACTCATTTGTCATATCGGTTACTTCTCTCTGTGCTTTTGCAGCCTGTGTGGAATGAGCTACTCCAAGAGCAAGTACCATCTGGCTCTTCCAAAGAGGTATTGTATTAACGAGCGTTGACTGAATTTTCTCGGTCATTAATGTATCATTTCCCTGAACCAATCGAATCTGTGGAGCCATTTGAATGGATATCATTCTGGTAAGCTCCAGGTCATGTATCTTCTTCTCAAAACGATTTATTACTGATACAAGATCATTAACAGCCTGAGCGTCCTCAGGTAATCTACTGACATTGGATTTCTCAACTAATTTAGGCAGCTCTTCTTCCTGAACCTGAACAATCTTCTTTTTACCTGCCAGAATGTACATGGACAGCTCTTTAAAATAGGTTTTATTCAGCTCATACATTTTATCCAGCATGGATATATCCTTAAGCATCTGTATCTGGTGAGCTTCTAATACCTTACAGATCTTATTGATATTTACTTCTGCTTTATCGTATTTCGCTTTCATTATGTTTAGCTTATTAGCACTTTTTTTGAAAAATCCCAGGATACCTTTATCTTCTGTATCCGCTTCAAAACTCTTTAACTCCATTACTACATCTGAGAGCATATTTCCTATCTCCCCCAGATCCTTAGTCTTAACATTATTCAACGCAGATTCTGAAAAGTCAGCAATCTTCTTCTGGGCACCTGCTCCATATTGAAGCACCAGATTGGATTTCGTAAGGTCTATCTTACTGGCAAAGTCCTCTACCATTTTCTTTTCTTCTACTGTCAGTGTACTTTCATCAATTTGCTGAACCTGTTGCTTCTCCTCTTGAATCTTAAGCAGAGAGGGCTCTTTTACTTCCTCCTCAAAAGGGTCAAAGGTTAAGGTAGGTGTTTCTCCATTCATTTATTTATCCTCCAGTTTATTCATTCGATACAAAATCCTTACGTGTCAGACCTTCTTGTGCAAGAAGTGTTTCCAATACAGATATATCACTGGAAACATCCATGGTCACATCTTCATAAAGGCTGTCCAGCAAATTCTCAAAAGCGTGATTTATTGTATTAAGCGTTTCTTCAATCTCATTCTTAGCGGTTGATATATTATCACCTTCAACAGATAATCTATCGAATTCTTTGTAGGCATTTACCAGCTTTAAGGTAGTCGGAAGATAATAATCCATAAACTTCTGGATATCTGTCAACTGGCTGGGATGCTGTTCAATATATAAAAAGATCTTACCGATGACTTCTTCCAAACGATCTAATCTTTTTGATATCTCCTCACCTGGAATTGCATCGTTTGCTTCTCTTATCTGCTGGATACAAGATCTGCCGGCTTCTATAGCTTTTCTGACTTCATAATCATTGGCAGCGGATGTTCCTGCTTGTCCCTCCATGTTATCTTTCTTAACATTAGACATCTCCTGCATGCGAATACTCTTCTGCAGCTCCTGATATTGCTTGTAGCTTTCCTGATTTAGCATAATGCAGGTCTCCTGCTCGTCAAACCTTCCTTCTGGGAACATGCCGATATTAATCATCTTTCGTAGATCTTTTATCACATACTTACGTTTGAGTCCTAAAGCAGAAGTAAGATCATTAATAGCGTAATACGGTCGCCCCTTAAACAAATCTGTATAACGTCGGAATCGTCTCAGTCTTTTTCTTAAAGAACCACCTCTGGCAGACAATGTACAGCTTATAAGAAAAAAAGGTATAAAAGAAAGCGCTATCGTAAACAAACTTGCTTTACTGTTCATATACCCAACCAAAGCCAGAACAAATGCTCCTATCCCAAAAAGACTCATTCCAATACTTCCAAATACTGTATAGAGTATACTTGCTACTTTACCCACCGGCACTTGTGGATATTGCTGCCTTTGATTAGTAACTGAGGTATTTGTCTGTTTCGGCGGTACGGAAGACTTATAGGCTTCGTATTGCTGCTTTCTTTTGTAGTCTGTCCCCGCACTGGAGTTATTCTCGTTGTTTTTCCTGTAATTTTGCTCTTTATAATTCTCTTTGTTCTCATTTTTATGTTCGTTCTGGTCACGATTCATGGACTCATTTGAGTTCCAATGAATATTTCGATAACTGCCATATCCTGAATTAAGAGCATCTTTCACTTCATCTAATGCACCTTTTACTGTACTGCTTATATCTCTATTTAACTGATGAAAGTCCCTACTATTCACTGCATTCTGGACTATATCCCTTATTTCCTCACCCAAATCAGTGAAATTCCTTCTATCCATTACAATTCCTCCGCTATATTACCGTCAACATATAACTAGCCTTATTATATCGTATTTTCTATGAATTAACAATTTAAAATATGATTGAAATATTATTAAGTTTTTAATCAAATTATAATATTTGTTAGAATAAAAGGTACTATTTATTACCTTCCTATAGCATAACAATAATAAAGTCGTTTTACAAGTTGTATTAACCTATTAAATGAAATTAATCCTATGTGTATTCCTGTGTTTTTATGATATAATATAAGCGTAATGAGGAATTGTGAACTTGCTTATGAATTCCGATGGGAGCCACAAGATCATGAATACGCTTTATGTTCATGATAATGAAATAGCATAATGAGGAATTGCAAGCTTGTTTGTGAATTCTGATTGGAGCCAAGATCATGAATACGCTTTATGTTCATGATAATGAAAGCTTAATGAGGAATTGCAAGCTTGTTTGTGAATTCCGATGGGAGCCAAGATCATGAATACGCTTTATGCATGATATAATGAAAGCGTAATGAGAAATTCCGAACGAAAGTTTAAATAAGAATTGAGGAGGTATGTATTTGAAAAAGTTTATAATATTACTGCTCGCTATAGTTCTATTATTGCCGGTTAGGGTAAATGCCGCAACAGTTTATACCATAAGTTCTGATAATTACACCCTGTTTCCAAAAGAAACTATTGTTTTAGAAATCCTAAAAAATTACGAGCCGGTCACTGGAAAAGTAAAGTGGACAAGCAGTAATAAAAAAGTTGCAACTGTAACCAGCAAAGGGAAAGTTACTGCTAAAGCAAAAGGAAAATCTGTTATCACTGCCACCTATGGCAAAAAAACATATCAATGTAATATAAAAGTTAGCGCCAGTACAGAAGCCGTAATGATCTTTCAGGATAATACAAGCGACTCAGGAGATTCATCAAATTCTGACGATACCGGTAATTCCGAGGCCTCTTACATAACCTTAAGTAAATACAATTCTTTGAATAGCGGAATCAGCTATGCTGAGGCAGCTAAACTTATCAGTGCGGATGGAGATGTACTCGACACTACAAAAGCTGGTGAAAGCACTAAAATCACTTATGTTTGGTACGGCAAAGACGGAACGTCAAATGCTGTAATTGTATTTGTAAATGATAAACTTGAGAGTAAAACTCAGACTTCACTTCAATAATTACAAAAAGGGCTGTTGCATTTAAACAATGTTGCTGTAAAAGATCCTATGGCATTCCTCACCACACCGGCTTCAAGACACATTACCAATTTTGCGTGCTACAATCGTAGAAAAAATTATTCGCTTTTTAGCACACGAAATCGTCAACATGTCTCTTAGGCAGTGTATTTCAGGTAAACCATGGAGCCTTTTACAGCCTTACATTCATTTCGCAACAGCCTTTTTTATCAGGGTTTATATACAATCTTTCGAACTGTTTCATAAGCAAGACCAAATTCTACTGCTATATCTTCTATTGTACCCCTTTTTATGATGTAATTTAATCCGAAGGTTTCTATTTTGAAAATATTGCCTCGATCCATTTTTTCGCCCCATTTGGATCGTTCTTCACCGGCAGGGATATATATAACCTCTCCATTGATATGTTTTTGGATTTCTGCTATTAGATAATCCGGTAATACTTCTGCTGCATTTATATATTTCATGTTATCCGCTCCTTATTTATAATTGATAAATAAAGTGCAGAGTCCAGCAGTAGTTGACTTTATAAGTTTAGCCTACTTTCTCACATTTGTAATAGATAAAGTTTATTCAATATTCCAACATTAATGTTACAAAGTAAGATAACTTATTACCCATACAGAATAGTTCACTATTGCTTACTCTGCATGGGATAAAGCTTGTTGAAGACCGTTTCGCAAAATTAATTTCATTTTCATTTGCCCTATACCCCCAGTTAGTTAATATATGTAGCTTTATTTTAACCTCAATGTTACGTGCTGTCTACTATTTGTTAATTATGATATTTTACCTTACATTTTCGTCTTCATTAACTTCGTTCATACTTGCATTATACTTTTTTTCATTTGGCTATTCTTTCTGCTTCAGCTTGGACAGCTGCTTCTTTTTCTTTTTCTCTAACTTGTTCTATACTAAGATATAATTTGCCATCTAATTGATAAGAATATGTTATATCATATTGAATAGCTTTATCAGACCATTTCTTTTTAATATCATCTATTGCGGTCACTATTGCTTCCCAATTATACGGTTTGCTGGAATCATTATTTTTTACTAAATTAGACATATCACCAACAATTCCATTCAGAGATTTATTGTATTCCTTTACTGTCAGGGAAATTCCATCTGTTACTTTACATCCAATGGTGTATTCCAATATACCTGATGAATCACTATCTGAGTTGCCATCAACAGTACTATTGATACGAAAACCATTCCAATCATTTAATAGTGCCGTTACAATATTTATTAAAAAATCTGCTGTCTCATTTGTAAATCGAACATTTTTTATCTTTTCATCCCGCCCTATCCGGTTTATCAGTTCCATATATTCCTTTTTATCAACAGTTTGTATTAATTTCATCCGGTATTCTATAAGGCTCATTTCCTGATAGCCTTTATACTGTAACGCTTCCAACATGTTATACTCTGCTTTGGTATAATTGATTTCCGGTATCGGTATAAGTTTGACATCCTTTTCAGCCGCAGAGGTTGCAAAGACTGTGGTGATACCAATGACAAGCACTGCTGCAGCACAAATAGCCAATTTTGACAGCTTCTTTATTTTCATGATTGCTGTTATCCTTTCTTCAATACAGTTTTTATTAAAATTGCTAAATAATAGGTTTTCGCTGCTTTTCTCTTCCTCCATACCAATCAAAGTAAGTGCATAGGAAGATTTGTTTCCTTCACCGAATTTTCTTACAACCGCTTCATCGCAAGCCAATTCGATATCCCTGTTAAAGAGCAGAAACATCACCCAGACAAGGGGATTGAACCAGTGAATGCATAAAGCCACTACAAAGAGTAATTTTAAACCATTATCAAAACTACAGATATGAGTAAATTCATGCATCAAGACATATTTCAGCCTCTCTTTATTTTCCCAATCCGTCTTACCGGGCATTAGGATAACCGGATGATATATTCCATAGGTTAACGGAACGTTTGTCTGTCCCGACTGTCTTACTTCAACTTTACGCCTTATCCTGTGGTCTTTAAGCCATTGCTCAATAATAGGCTGCTTAACAGGAAGTGACATGGCAAACTCTCTTTTACTGCGAAAATAATTCACACAGAAATAAATTGATAAAATCAGTAGTCCCATACCCCATATTATCAATAGTACATTCATTTTCCCTGTCTCTGTTCCTGCAATTAGTTCAGAGGGATAGTAAGCGGTCTGTACCTTAGAAATATCGATACTATTATTACTTTCAGCTTTGCTATTAATACTTTCAGGCTGAAATATATATTGCTCAGCAGTTTCTCTGGTGCTGCTAAATATTGTATAGATACTAAGAGGTGAACTTATGTTAATGGGTATCAGTAATCTTATTAATACAATTAACCACAATATCAGAAATACCTTTTTAGGCAATTTGTTCATCCATACCGTACGAATAACAGTAATTACCATTATCATAACGGAAGCTGATAAAGTCATTTCAATGAAATTCATTCCTTCCCTTTCCCTTCCGTCCCTTCTACAATGTTTTTAAGTTTCCCAATCTGTTCTTCTGATAATTTCTTTCTGTTTAATAATGCTGCGAACAAATTATCAACAGACCCTCCATATATCTTATTTATCAGTTCATCGGTTTCAGCTTCCTGTACTTCTTCCCTTGTAATAAGAGCATGGCACACAAAGTTGGGTTCAAAGCGTTCAAGGGCTCCTTTTTGGATACATCGCTTAATCAAGGTGTAGGTGGTATTTTTGTTCCATCCTGTCTCCTCCTTTAGAACATCAGCAATATACTTTGCAGTGGTATCTCCTGTATTCCATATCACTTCCATTATTTTCAATTCTGATTCAAAAAGTTTAACTGTCATTTATTCCTCATTTCCGCCGATACAACGGCATTAAGTCTTTTGAAAGAAGTTTGAAACTGAATTTGACCTGTTTTTCATCTTCTTTTCTAAGAGAAAGCGCTTTCTCTCACGTATCAATTGTATAAGACTGTAGTAGTCTGCATTCTTAGACTACTACAGTCTTATACAATTGTCAAGACCTTCCTGTAAAATAAAAAAAGCATACTCTCCTCTTTATCCTTTGTATTCAGCTTAACATCTGCCATACAAGAGAAGAATATGCCTTTTATAATATCTTGGGTGTTCATATACAGCTAAATTAAGCCTTTTTACTTTAACCAGGAAAAGCTCCCTATAAGGAAGCTTTTTAAATCTGGTTAAGAGGAAACTACAATTCAATTTATATTCCTATATCAATTCTTAGGTTTTCGGTAATAGGTATTCTCAAGGGGATATTTATAACGGAAGATGCCATCTTTCTTATAATAGGCGTTCTGACAGGCAGGTGCCCCCAATACACATACGATTTCCCCTACTCCTTTTGCTCCAAAAGCGATATCTGGATTATTCTTTCCAAGAAGATAAGTCTCTACAAGAGGCATCTGGTTTGCCTTAAATAATCCAAGGGTACCAAGCTTGACTTGAGGGATTCCGTTTTTTAATGGAAAATCCTCAGTAAGAGCATAGCCAAGTCCCATAGCTACCCCTCCTTCCACCTGCCCTTCCGCTGACAGAGGATTTATTGCTCTTCCTATGTCATGGGCTGCTACAACTTTAATAACCTTTCCTTCTTTATCAATGATAAAGAGTTGGGTAGCATAGCCATAGGCTACATGGCTTACTGGATTAATTTTAGAAGAACCTATAGGATCGGTTTTGTATTCAAATTCCCCTATATATTCCTTATCCTCAAGGTCAGATAGTTTATTACCTTTTTCCAAATCCATTTTCAATTTGATTGCCGCTCTTCTGGCTGCTTCTCCAGCAAATACTGTCTGCCGGGATGCAGTTGTGGTACCTGAGTCTGGCGTATATCTGGTATCGGGATGTTCTACTATAATATCAGAAGGTAACAGTCCTGTGGCTTCGCAGACCATTTGCAGAAGTACCGTTTGAATTCCCTGTCCGATAGCACCGGCAGAAGATCTTGCATGTACTTTTCCGTCAATTATTTTTAAGTTACAGCGGCCGATATCTTGAACTCCTACACCGACACCGGCATTTTTCATAGCTGAGGCTATTCCCACATAGTAATCCGGATCATTTTCGTATTTCTCAAAATCAACCTTAACAGCTTCCAGAGTTTCAACCATAGCTGTACCTTCATCGGCTATCTGCCCGTTAGGCAGTGACTGACCAGGTTTAATTGCATTAAGGTAACGAATCTCCCAGCCTGTGATCCCTACTGCTTCTGCCAGCTGATTTATCAGGCATTCAACTACTGCACAGGATTGTGTTACGCCAAAACCTCGAAAGGCTCCCCCGGGAGGATTATTTGTAAAATAGGCATTGCCTTCTACATCGATATTCTGATAGTTATAAGGACCTCCGATATGGGTACAGGCTCTTTGCAGTACCGGCCCTCCAAGAGAAGCATATGCACCGGTATCAGAAGTCAGTCTTGCCTGCATTCCCTGTAAGATTCCAGCCTCATCGCAGCCGATTTTACAGTAGATTTCCATGGCATGTCTTTTGGGATGGTAATTTATACTTTCCTGTCTGCTAAAGAATACTTTAACAGGCCGTTTAGTAAGATAGGCACACAGGGCTGCCTGATGCTGTACACTCATATCCTCTTTTCCACCAAAGCCACCGCCCACAACTGCACTTTGTATGCGCAGCTTCTCCATGGGAAATCCAAGATAGCTACTTATCTCATGATACTCATCATAAATCCCCTGGCCACCTGTTATTACCAAAATACCATCACCGTCAGGAACTCCAATGGCAGTTTCAGGCTCCATAAATGCATGTTCCGTAGGGGGAAGGGTAAAGGTCCCTTCGGCAATATATTTTGAATTCGCAAGAGCAGCTTCTGCATCCCCTCTTTTTACTTCTTCGTGGTCAAATAAATTGTTTTCCGGAATAATGAACCTGCCAAACTGCGTGAAACCTTCTCCATGAATCTGGTGGGCACCGGGTATTTTAGCTTCTTCTGCCGTACAGATCGGTATCATTTCCTCATACTCGACTTCTACTGCCTTAGCAGCAGCTATAGCCTGTTCCTTCGTCTCAGCCACTACCATAGCCAGCGTATCACCACAGCACTTCGTTTCTTCACCCACAGCAATCATACCCGGCCAATCCTGTGCCAGATGTCCGATATACCGTTTCCCAGGAATATCTTTTGCCGTATAAACTGCGATTACTCCAGGCATTAACAAGGCTTTTGAAGAATCGATTGAAAGAACTTTTGCTCTTGCATATTTACTAAAGACATTCTTTCCATACAGCATTCCCTCGAAGCTGTAATCGTCTGCATATCTGGCAGTTCCAAGTGTTTTTGGAACTGCATCAATACGACAGGTCTTCTCACCGACTTTGCCGGTCTGGGTCAATTCCGGAACTTCTGAATTCTCTCTTAAAAACTGAGCCGCTAACAGGATTCCGTCCTCTATCTTCTTATAGCCTGTACATCTACAGATATTCGTTCGAATCGCCAGCTTAACCTCCTCTCTGGTAGGATTCGGATTCTGGTCAATCAGACACTTTCCGCTTATAAACATTCCCGGAATGCAGAACCCACATTGTACTGCTCCGCTGGCTGCAAAAGAATAGGAAAATACCTCTTTTTCTCTTTTTGTAAATCCTTCTATGGTCAGAATCTTTTTCCCTTCCAGTCTGGAAAGCTTCTGGATACAGGCTCTTGCTGTCTTGCCGTCAATTATTACCGTACAGGTACCACAGGCACCTTCCTTGCAGCCATTTTTTACAGAGGTAATCCCAAGTACATCCCGCAGGTAATCCATCAATGCCATATCAGTGTCCCACTGATACTCTTGTCCGTTAATGTTTACTATGTTCATATCAGTTCTCACTTTCTTTACTTAAAAAGTACATGATTGCTTCTAAGACTCCTCCCCCGATGGCACGGGCCTTATCGGATATGGAATAGCAGTATTCGATTTTACACCTTGGATCCACATCTCCAATCTTCAGATTTTTCTTTACTGACAATCCATCTGTTATCAATCCGCGCAAAACGCCATCAAGACTTGATATAACCGGCAGGTTATCAACATAAGCAATGATATCGCCACACTTAACATTGGTGCAGATATCCCGTACATTGCGAATCACTCCATCCGCCGGAGCTCTTAAGATACGCTGGTAGTCGAATCCGCCGATAACTCCGGGAACTCCGGTATCCGGTTCTGCAGAGCCTTCAAGGAACACTCTGCCAAGGTTATGACCTCTGTTGGTCTCAATTACTGCGTCCACATCCTCTCCGGCACAAAAGCCCGGCCCTAATCCTATTACAATAGGTGCCATACCCCTGTGGGTACCAAGATTTCTTTTCGCTAATATGGCATCAACTACGATTTTAGGCTTTAACGCCAGAAGGCATTCTCCATCAGGATCTATCAGTATGGGTATAATACCAGCCTCTAGGCATTGTAAAACCTCTGAAACTCCCTTTACTTTCATTGCCTTGATACCCTCAACTGTAGCAGTTCCCTCAAATACTGCTTCTGCATAAGCTACTGTTAGCCTTATTACTGTTGGCTTCTCTATTTCCAGTATTACAACCTGAAAGCCGCTCATTATCAGCCGGTGTACCACTCCTGAGGCCAGATCTCCTCCCCCTCTGACAACGACCAGTTTATTCTGTCTTTCCATGTAACTCCGATATCCTTTCAGCCTGTACAGCATTGTATTCTTCTTTTGTATCTATATCCCGTCCGATTTCTATATCTGTTATTGGCACTTCCCAAACTTCACTACTGTTCTGCCGGATAATAATACGTCCTCCGACATCCCCTTCCAGCTTCTTTAATTCTTCCACCCATTTGGTGGAGAAGATAACAGGATTCCCTCTGTTAGCGCCATATATTGGGACGATAATGGAACCCTTCCCTTCAGTAAAAGCATCGTCAAGCCTTCTTATCGTCCCTTCATTAAGAAACGGCTGATCACCAACGAAAAACATGATTCCTTCTTTGCCTTCTCGGTTTGTATTTAGATTTTCTTTATTACTGTTTTCTATATCTCGGTTTTCTTTATCTTGGTTTTCTTTATCTTGGCTTTCTTTATCTTGGTTTTCTATAACTTGGTTTTCTATAACTTGGTTTTCTATAACTTGGTTTTCTATAACTTGGTTTTCTATAACTTGGTTTTCTATAACTTGGTTTTGAAACAATGTTTCTACTACCAGTTTTATTGAGGTACTTAAACCTTCTTCTGCATGAGTGTTATGAACAAATATGAAATCAGATGTCGAGGCAGAAGCCTGAACAGCCTTCTTTACCTCTTCATCAGAGTATACCAGCACCTTCTGCCGAAATTCATATGTTCCTACCAGTTCTGCTGTATGCAGAATCATGGGTTTGTTATTAATTTTCTCTAAAAGCTTCTTCCCGCCGAATCTTTTTGATAACCCGGCTGCTAATATTACAGCAATCATAAAATACTCCCTTTAATAAGCTCTATTACAGGTTCCTCTTCTCTAACCGCTCCGATGATTACCCTGTTTATAGTCTCACTTTCTCTTAATACAGTATAACCGATTCTAATTGCTGTTTCTTTCGTTCTTTCATTGAATACTTTATTAAGAAGCAGAACTTTTCTGGCAGAGACAGGACAATTCTTAAATAATCCCTGTGGATGACATGCAAGTTTAACTATAACTTCCTCATCCACAATACCGTTAACAGAGTTCGTAAGCACGGTCAAGATTTCAGGTCTGTGTACATTGGTTTCTGTAATTTCCATACCAAATGCATCCATACCAATAACACCAATCATGATATCTGTAGTATCAGGAATTACCGGTTCATGTTCAGCCGGTGCTTTAATTGGTCGCCCCTTGGAGCCGTCTGCTTCCACCAGTATGTAAGCATACTGATGGATGTAAGCATACTGATTGTCAGTATAGATTCTTTCTGCCGCCTCTTTTGAGATTCCTTTTAATTTACCTTCTGCTGTAACGTGGTCACCTAACACGGAAATATTGGGATTATTAATTTCTGTAGGATTATACATTGCCGTTGTAGTGGTTATCAGTACCTTCTTACCTTCCCCTGCCAGTTCATATGCCAGTGTGAAAAGTGAAGAAGTTTTACCGCCTCCCCCCACAATGCTTATCATTATGGCTTTCCTATTATCCCGCTCCAGTTCTAATGCTGTTGTAAGTCTCATCATAAACTCTTTTCTTAGGTTTACTCTCCGAAGAATAATATATCTTTTCGGTATTTAAATGGTTATGGCCTTGTCTGCCTGCATGAGCAGAGAACAGATTTCCTCCATATTGCTGACTCTCCCGGTTCTAATGCTATTCTTTAAGTTATAAAAGTCCACACAGGTACCGCAGGCTAAGATATCTACTCCGCTGCTGTTAAGACCATCCATAGCATCTAGTGCTTCTGAGCCTTCCGCAATCAATTTCACTGCGGAATTGTATAATATAATAGCATCCGGTTTCTTCTCCTGTGCCCATAACTTTCTCAGGAATACTCCTGTAAGAGTTTTACCAAGCTCATCATTACCTTTCCCCATAAACTCGCTGTTAATAATTATTAATTCACTCATACTTTACATCCTTTGCAGATCATACGCAATTCGGCAATACTGCCGCTCCACTCTTTACTCTGCTTTCCCTTCGTAATAGGTTATATATTTATCTCCCTCTGCTTTTGGTAAAACTTCACCGATTATCTGACTTCTTAAGGTCTTCCTCTCTGCAAGCTCCTTCACCAATGCCTCCGCCTTTTCTTTCGGCACGGATATTAATAATCCGCCTGAGGTTTGAGGGTCAAATACCAGTGCTTTCTTCGTATCAGAGATATTCCCTTCGAATTCCACCCATTTTTCGTAATGATTTCTGTTATTGTATCCGCCACCTGGTATACAATCCTTTTCAATCAGCTCTAATACTCCTTCCATAACCGGAAGTTCAGAGAGATTAATCCTGATGTTTACATTACTCGCAGCAGCTACCTCATAGGAATGCCCGGATAAACCGAACCCCGTTACATCTGTACAGGCATTTACTCCTATTTTCTGAGCAGCCTCAGACGCCGCTTTGTTTAGAGTACTCATAGAGGTTATTGATTCTGCCATCTGGGCTTCTTCAATAATATTATTCTTAAAAGCAGTACTGATAACCCCCGTGCCGATGGGTTTCGTTAAGATAAGAACATCTCCTGGTCTGGCACCTCCATTGGTAAGCACCTTATCCGGATGTACAGAACCGGTTACAGAAACACCAAACTTTATTTCATTGTCTGTAACTGTATGACCTCCAAGAACTACCGCACCTGCTTCTGTCACTTTATCGAGTCCGCCCTGAAGAATTTCTGCATATACCTCCGGATCCAGTCCTGTGGAAAAACAGCAGATATTTAAAGCTGTTAAAGGTGTCCCTCCCATTGCATAAACATCACTTAAGGCATTGGTTGCTGCTATTGCTCCAAAGGTATACGGATCATCTACAATAGGTGTAAAGAAATCCACTGTCTGAATCAGTGCATAATCGGGAGCAATTTTATAAACTCCTGCATCATCACAGGTACCAAAACCTACAATGAGATTGGGATCATCTTTTCTTTCCTGCATGTTCATATGTGCCATGACCTTCGCCAGATTTCCGGGGCCGAACTTTGCTGCACAGCCAGCCTTGGTAGACATGGTAGTTAATCGTACTTTGTTATTTTCTTCTTTCATTTCTTTCTCCATTTCTGTGTACACTTATTAATCTTATAATAGACCAGGTTGAGCACCTAATGTGCTTATTTTTTATTTTTTGTGAAGCTGCTCCTTCTTCACACCTTTCTACATCACATTCAATTCTTGAAAAAGTTCTGAATGAGCACTTTCTGTGCTCATTTTGGAGTTTTTCTGTGTGAAGATGCTCTTCTTCACACTTTCCGATTGATTTCACGCCATACCTTTTCCGGGGTTGCCGGTATACTTAAATCCACAGGATACCTCCCCGTAGAACTAAGGGCATCTACAATTGCAAAAAACACCGATTCGCCGTAAACAAAGGGTGGTTCACCGATTGCCTTGGAGCGTTTGATACCCTGTTCGTTGATACTTCCTTCCAGCAGTTCCACATGAAGTTCCTCCGGCACATCTCCGATTGTAGGTATTTTATAGGTTGCCGGTGAGCTGCTTAATAGTCTTCCTTTATCATTATACACCAATTCCTCCATAGTCGCCCAGCCCAAACCCTGCAAAAATGCTCCCTGTACCTGACCAATATCCACTCTTGGATTAATACTGCAGCCACAATCATGTAGAATATAGGCATAATCAAGGCTAGTGTGTCCCGTTAATAAGTCTATCGTTACTTCACTTACTGCTGCACCAAAAACATAGTACAGAAAGGGATGCCCCTGCCCCTTCTCCCTGTCAAAATGGATTCCTGGCGTTGCATAAAACCCATGGGCGGACAGATCAATTCTTTCAAAGTATGCCTTTTTTATCAGTTCCTTAAAAGAAATTAGCGGATTATTATAATCTGTGCTGTCATTTACTACTGGGTATATAGTTCCATTTTCAAAAATCAATTCATAAGTCGGGTAGAGTCTGCCTGCTAATTCCCTTAGTCTCTTCATAATCTCAAAGGAAGCATTCTCCACTGCATGACCGTTTAAGTCACAGCCGGAAGAAGCTGCAGTAGGTGAAGTGTTAGCCACTCGCTTCGTATTATTACTTTCTATACGGATGTATTGTAACGGTACTCCGAAATTCGTAGCAGCTATCTGAGCAATTTTTGTATTTACCTCCTGACCCATTTCAATAGCTCCATGGGTTACAGAGATAGAACCGTCAAGATAAATGTGTACAAGGGCACTTCCTTGATTTAAGTGGGCTGCTGTAAAGGATATACCGAATTTTACAGGCGTAACACCAATACCTTTCTTAAAATATTTATTCTTCTCATTGAATTCTTTGATGTGTCTTCTTCTCTCATCCCAGTTACTGTCAATTCTTAATTTAGCAAAGACATTTTCAATATGCTCTGCATTAAGAACTTCTTCACCGTAAGGCGCGATATCTCCTTGCCGGTATATATTCTTCATCCTGACATCGTAAGGATCCAATTCAAGAACATATGCGATTCTTTGAATTACGCTCTCTATAGCAAAGATTCCCTGTGGTCCGCCAAATCCCCGAAAAGCAGTTGCCGGGTGAAGATTTGTCTTACAGGGCCTTCCGATAATTCGGATGTTGTCAATTCGGTAGCTGTTCTCAGCATGGAGCATGGCACGTTCCAGAACAGAGGTGCTGACATCAGCAACTGCACCGCAATTGGAATTGAGTTCTACCTCATAAGCTAATATTTTACCTTCATTATCAAATGCAACCCTGTAATAATTTTCAAAAGCATGCCTTTTACCGGTACACAGCATATCTTCATCTCTGGTAAGAATTAATTCAGCCGGCCGCCCGGTATGATAAGCTGCAAGCGCTGCAATACAAGCCCATGGTGTAGCCTGTGACTCTTTGCCTCCAAAACCGCCTCCAAGCCTTTTAATGTCTACGGTGACCATATTCTGGGGGATCCCAAGAACATTAGCAGTCATTCTCTGTATTTCATTAGGATTCTGGGAAGAGGAATATACAGTAATTCCGCCATTGTCCTCGGGAATGGCAAGTGCACTCTGCGTCTCCAGATAAAAATGCTCCTGTCCTTCATTGCAGATAACACCTTCCAGATAATTAGGACAGTCAGCAAAGACTTCTTTCACATTTCCCCGCTCGATCTTTCTTACGGGACCTATAAACTGATTCTTTTCCAGAGCTTCCTTCACTGTTAATACCGGTGTTTCTTCTTCTATCACAAGGTCTATTAACTTAAGTGCCTCTTCTGCTATATTAGGGCTTTCTGCTGCAATGATGGCAACAGGTTCTCCTACAAAATGTACATGTCCCTGTGCCAGACAGACCTCATCCTGGATGATTCCACCAATCTGATTCTCACCGGGAATATCCTCTGCTGTAAGGACGGCATGCACTCCAAAAAGTTCCTTTGCTTTATGTGTATCAAGCTTTCCAATCTTGCCATGTGCTATGGGACTTGGCAGAAATTTGACATAGAGCAGATTGCGTGGTTTTGGGATATCATCTATAAACTGTGAACGGCCTGTCACATGGTCACGTCCGCTGATGTGCAGCGGTGAAGTTCCAACCTGCCCATATTGGTGCTGCCCATTTTGGGTCCTCCTATCTTGAGAGTCGCCCTGCCTGGTATTATTCGGATTCCATTCATTCTTCATGACCATCAACCTCCTGACTGCCTTCATAAGCCAGATAATGTTTCATTAAGAGATTCTGTAACACTGCCTTTCTGTATTCCGCACTTCCTCTAACATCTCCGAAGCCACATGGGCTGTTTTAATTATACCGTTTTCTACTTTCAGTGCAATGGCTGAATTGACTGATGAGATGTCCACTTCTCTTCTCTTACTGACTTTTTCAAAATGGATAAAGTTATATTCTCCAAGCGGAATGGTTATGGAGTTAATCCATTCATCAGCTTGCTTCGCAAGCTTTTTATAGCCCTTAAAAAAATCTCTGACAGGTATTGTTCTTAAACCCTTTCCGCCATTAATGGTAAGTATTGCATCTACAGCCATCAAAAGAGGAACTGTATCAGCAACCGGGGAAGCATTGGCGATATTTCCTGCAACGGTTGCTATGGAGCGCACCTGCTCAGAGCACATTTTCAGCATGGTATCAGAGAATTCCGGAAAGATATCCTGAACAGTATCTATCATTCGTGCTAATGAAACACCTCCGCCAAGGGTTAGGCTCTTTTCGTCATATGTAATCTTTTGCAGGGTCTCTATACGACTTAAATCCAGTAACAGTCTGTAATGCTGCCCATGTTTCTTAATCCCTACTACCACATCGCTTCCTCCGTTTAGGAATCGTATGTTATTTCCTTCTGTAAATTCCGGGTGACTTTGAAGGAAGTCAAGAAGGTTTTCTTCTGAAACCGGGGAGTAAAAGCCGTGAATTCCATCGTCCGTGTATATGTCCTCCTGGATGAAATTCAGTTGTTTTTCTTCAGTTTCCGTTAAGTAATTTGGTCTGATATCCTCAGAACAGACGATAAGCTCCTCCAAATATTCCGGTACCTTACGAATAGATACATAACCGGTGCATCTGCAGAGATTTCCCTCCAGATACCTGCGAAACTCCTCTCTTGTAGGATTCTTTCTTTCAAGAAATAGTGCCAGAATTGAGAGGCTGACTCCAGGTGTACAGAACCCGCATTGTGTTGCATGAGCCTTAAGAATTGCTTCTTGAATTGGATGGAGTTTCTCTCTATCTCCCAAGCCTTCTATGGTAATTACATGTTTTCCTTCAAGCTTTGCAGCCAGATAAAGGCAGCCTGCAGCCGATTTGTAATGAACCTTTCCTTCCCTTACCTCACCTATAACAACCGTACAGGCACCGCAGTCTCCTTCCCCGCAGCCTTCCTTAATACCGTTAAGTTCCAGGGAATTACGAAGCAGTTCCAATACTGTAGTCTCTGCTTTTACTTGGATTTCCCTTATGGTTCCATTTAAAAAGAAACTGATTGTTTTTTTCATTATCGATCTACTCCTTTTCGACAGTATTGTTTCACATTCTATCTCTTCCCTAAGATGTGTTTAAACTTCATTGAGTTTTCATACACACCCTAAGCTTTTCTCCTGGCGGGAAATATAAAAAAGCCCTAGGCCAAAGAGACACAAACCAGAACCAACTGTTTATTATAAAACGTTAGTCTGATCAGTTACTCATGTAGCCTAGGGCAATTTAAGGTCGCCTGGTCGAAACGCTCATACCGTATTAATGAGCTTATACAAAGAGATGATATGCAATACCCCTTTGTATTATTACTACTTATTATACATCTTTTTATTGGTTAGTCAATAAAAAAATGGCATGCGTTTGCCGTTGGAATTCCTTTTTTCATATTTTCTTGACGTACTGCTGTGGGTTTCAATACTTCTGTATAAGTAACCTTCAAGGTATTCCCAACTTTAGAGAGACTTCTCTCCTGTACTGTTTTATAACCCTCTTCTGTTAGATTAGGAATGTTTCCTTCAAGAATATCTTTCGTTAATACTTTAAATTCTGCCAGACCTCTGCCTTTATATACCTGTTTTCCATTCTTAAACCAGCTTTCATAGATTGGGATATCACGAATAAGAATGGGAATTTTCATTGCAAGGGCTTCCAGTAATACTATTCCTTCCGTCTCTTCATGAGTCAGAAATAAAAACAGGTCACTGCCGCTATAGGCTGCCTTCAGCTCTTCACTGGATATGTAGCCGGGGAAATGCAGATTAGGCAATTTTGTATTAATTATACTTCTGATATGACATGGCACCAGATTTAAATTCGTATAACCAAACCAAAGGAACTGGTATTCCGGGAGTCTTTCTGCAAGCGCTGCAAAATCTTCTATTCCTTTTCGTTCAATATAATGACCAACAGAAATAACGATTTTATCCTTTTCATTAAAATGATATTTATCCCTGAACTGCTTTCCAAGTTCAGCATCTCTTTTATAATAGTTCAGATCAATTCCGTTGGTAAGACTTATTATTTTTCTGTTGATGCCATATCCTTCTAACAGATTTTTTGAATATTCAGTAGGTGTTATCACTATGTCGCCCATACTGTAGCATAATTTAATCCATCTTTTGAAGAAGGCTGCAAAGAAATTGGAACCCTTAAAGGAATTCCTGAAATCCTCCATGGTAGAATGAGCATAATATATTACTTTCTTTCTCATTATTTTTGCCATTATTGCAACTATCAGAGAATCCGGAAAGATGGTGTTAATCTGTACTATGTCATATCCAAAATTAAATTTCGTACTATATTCAATTTCTTTTTCCTCAAGGGCTGCCTTTTGATGCTCAAAGGCTTTACCGATACCGCTTTTGGATATTAACTTTAATCCGCCTTTATATAACCATATTTTCATACTTAGCTCCAATCTGCGTTTTTATCACGCGTATAAATTAAGGGGAGTAAACGTGTATTTTTCACCCCAAGACATTTTCATTTATTATAAAATTAGATAATAAATCCTGCTGCATAAAAAAGGTAACTGCTACTTAAAGAAAGGTACTATATATTGGATAAATGCTGTAAATATCAAATTCAAACCTAAAGAATAGGCTATAATTGCCAGTGGTTTTCCTGCAAGTATGATTAAAGTAAATTTACGGAAGGATATTTTGGTTATTCCGGCAAGATAACACAGGAAATCATCGGGAGCTACGGGAAGAAAAATAGCTAATGCGAACCATTTATCAAATTTATCACTATGCAGCCAGGAGCCATATTTCTTTATCAGCTCAGGTTTAGACAACTTCTCAACCATAGCCATGCCATAACGTCTTGCAAGCAGAAAGGCTACCATTGATCCCATACAAATACCTGTATAATTGTATATAAAACCCTTTACGGGACCGAAAACCACCACTCCTGCCAGGCAGCCTACAGAACCAGGAATTATAGGGATTACCACCTGCACCGCCTGTATTAAAATAAATATGAGATCTGCAAAGATTCCGAATTGCTCCAAGAAATCATGCAGTGCTTCCATTGATACAAATATCTTTGTTTTATAGCCATAATATATAAACAATAGTATCAACAGCAGCCCTAAAACTGTGATACTATCTAACGGTGTAATCTTTCTTTTTCTCATACAGTCTCCCACTGTCCATATCAATCTGTAATTATGTACAAGTTTCAATTGTTTTGCTTTTTACATGGTTAGTATAAAGGATAAAGATAAATATTAACTTTATAAATTACTAAATATTTTCTAAAGGAATGTAAAGTTTATAAGAAAATAAATGTTCACTATGCAGTATTCTGTTTTACAATTTTAGGAACAGAGCACAGCTACGCACTAAAAATTGCGCCTTGCGGTCTCTTGCAATTGCTCTAAGAGTGGAGTCTTCACAAAGATACAAAGAGTTCTCAGACACATCTGACTGTTCTTATGCAATAAGTATAACGAAAGGCATCTCCTGTTTCCATCGATTAACATTACATATATAATTCTAAACTTACACTTCTGTCACTTTCAGGATTTCTAAACCATGTAAATACATCAAAAGATTTTTAGTATGTATGATTGTAATATAATTCCATTCATATTTTTCACTGTATAATAAATTTACTAGATAGTCAAAAGTTCTAAATGATTGATTTAACGTGCTAAAGTTAAATTTATACGATTTCAGGAAAAATACACAAAACAGAAAGAACGAATGCGCCTATGGAAAGGGATAAGAAGCATGAGTTTTTCTGTTTTGGGTATTTTTCCGTCCGTATGACAACAAAAAAGAACTTTATATCTATAGTCAGCTTCACTGCCTGAACTACAAAAATAGTCTCTCTGCTATATACTGTCTGTCTTCCTTCCTATAAATTAAGTAAGAAAAAAGCAGCAATATCAGAAATTCACCTTCTGATATTGCTGCTTTTAAGCGTCTATCGTATTTTACAAAGTACTATTAAGTTAATTGCTTCACACCCGTTCTTCGAAGCAGTCCTATAATTAAAACCACCGGAAATACAGTAGCTGCCAATATCCCTATTTTCAAATTATTATCAAAATAAGAGGAAGCAATCCCAACTACAGTCGGCCCTGCTGAACAGCCTAAATCTCCTGCAAGTGCTAGAAATGCAAACATTGCAGTACCACCACCCCGTATGTTAGCGGATGCCATACTAAAAGTTCCAGGCCACAGGATTCCAACAGATAAGCCGCAGATACCACAGCCAATCAGTCCCAGCACCGGTAGGGTTGATAAGGAGATCAAGAGATAGGAACCGATACAAAGGATTACACTGTATCGCATAAATTTATTCAGGTTGATCTTGTCTCCATACTTTCCATAAATTAATCTTGAGGTTCCCATCATAATGGCAAACATCATCGGTCCTGCCAGATCTCCTATTGTCTTGCCGACTCCCAGTCCCCGCTCTGCAAAGGCAGATGCCCACTGGCTGACAGATTGTTCACTTGCTCCTGCACATACCATAAAGAGCATCAGAAGCCAGAATAATTTATTCCGGACCAGAGATTTGAAAGATAAACCTCCCTGTTCTCCGTTATCCAGAGCAGCAATTGGTACTCTGGCAAACATAATTGCATTGTAAATTGGTATCACTGCCCAAAAAATAGCAAGGTACTTCCAGTTATCCAGACCAAATACAGCGAAATATATGGTGGATAAGAGTACCACTCCTACCTGTCCCCAACAATAAAAGGAATGCAGCATACTCATAGCCTTTTCTTTATTATCTGTTGGGCAGGCCTCTACAATAGGACTGATAAGTACTTCCAATAAACCTCCACCTGCAGCATAAATTACTACGGCTGCAAGTAGCCCTGTAAAGGGGTCCGGAAAAATATCGGGAAATATAGTAAGTGCGATAAGACCGGCAGCAGAAAGTACGTGCGCTGCTACCGCTGATACCTTATATCCTATCTTATCAATAAAACCCGCAGAAACCATATCCACCAGGAGCTGTAAGCCAAAGTTGATCGTAACCAGCAAGGTGATTTTACTTAAGGGTATACTGTAACTTTGCTGTAATGTGATAAAGAGTAACGGTACAAAATTGTTAACGATTGCCTGTACTATGTATCCGATAAAACAGGTGCGTATCGTCTTGGTATAATCTTTTTTCATGAATGACTCCTCCTGACAACTTGTCCATCTTAACACAAACTAATGTCAGAGGCTATGGTTACAGATATATTTATGATGTCTATTGTTATAATAATATTTCATCCAATACCGTTCATAACGTAAGCATATATATGATACTGCTTGGATAAAAAGATTAAAAATGTAATGTATTAAGTTGAAATTTGCTGAAAAATCATATATAATAAGCTTATAAAAGCATCTTTGCCTGTTTCTATATTAAACAGGCGAGATGCTTTTTTTCGGGGTCTATAGAAAATGCCGTAGTTAGCGGCGGAATGAGAGGTTTAATGAAGAAACTTGTTTTTTATACAGAGTTATCTTATATATTAGGAATAATACTGCTTGCTTTTGGTACTGCAATTATGGAGAAAGCGAATTTTGGTGTTTCCATGGTTGTGGCTCCCGCTTATTTAGTATTTAAGAAATTATCACTTACCTATCCCTTCTTTACCTTTGGTATGGCTGAATATATGTTGCAGGCAATTCTGCTTATTTTCATGGTACTGTTACTTAAAAAGTTCCGAATATCCTATTTATTTTCATTTCTTACTGCAATTTATTATGGCCTCGTACTAGATGTAAGCATGAATTTAATAGCCCAGGTCGATACACTTCCGGTTGCCATGCGGATAATCTTCTTCTTTGGAGGGTTGCTGCTTTGTGCGATTGGTGTTGCTTTTATGTTCCATACTTATATCTCACCGGAAGTGTACGAATTATTTGTAAAGAAGGTATCAGAAAAATTTCATATAAAGCTTTCTGCTTTCAAGACCATTTATGACTGTGCCAGCTGTCTGGTTGGTATTCTTCTTTCCTTTCTTTTCTTTGGTTTGTTTGAATTCGAGGGCGTAAAAGCCGGAACTGTAATCTGTGCCCTTATAAATGGTAAACTTATCGGAGTTATCAGCAATTTGATGGAAAAACATCTGGAGTTTAAAGATTTACTACCTGGCAGACAGTATTTCGATTATTAACAAATTCCTTAGAAATAAAACGAATTAAGACTTTAACAATATTCAATATATAAAGCTGCATGATTATCTTATTGTTTCATAATCATGCAGCTTTAAAGATACATAGGTATTTACATCTTATAGTGAGTGTACTTATCTGGTGCGAATCACTTTTACTGGGCAAGCCGCAGCACATTTCCCGCAGTTGGTACATTTGCTATAGTCTATAGAGGCCAGGTTATCCGTTACATGAATGGCATCAAATTCACATTGCTTTTCACAAATCTTACAACCGATACATCCAATAGAACAAGCTACTTTTACTTCTTTACCTTTATTTTTAGAGCTGCAGGATACTTGAGTTCCTGATTCATAAGGAATTATATCAATCAGGCTATTCGGACATTCCTTCCTGCACATACCACAGGCTGTGCACTTTTCTTTATCAACAACAGCAATTCCGTCTACAATATGCATAGCATCAAAAAGACAAACTTTCACGCAGGAACCAAAACCCATACATCCATAACTGCATTTCTTATCCGCATTACCTGGTACCATCGCAGCTTTCTTACAATCCTTAATACCATAATAAATATAATTAAGCTTGACTTTATCACATGTTCCAGCACATTTAACAAAAGCTGCTTCTTTCTCCTTTACCTCACCAGCTGACCCCATAACTTCTGCAATAGCATTATATGCTTCCTGATTAGCAACAGGGCATACATCAACTTTGGCATACCCATCAGCAATTGCCTTTGCACAAGCATCACAACCTGCATAACCACATCCGCCACAGTTGGCTCCCGGAAGCAGTTCTCTAACCCGTAACTCCTTTTCATCAACTTCCACTTCGAATTTTTTTGCCGCAAAACCCAAAAATAATCCAATGATCAGTCCCGTTCCGCCTACAACTGCTGTAGCTGTTCCGATTAACCCGGGATCCACAGCCAGTATACCGGCTGTACTTAACAGTGCCTGTATATACATCTAAACCCCTCCTTTATATGATTCCTGCAAAACCAAGGAATGCAATTGCCATAAGACCGGCAGCGATTAATACGATAGGATAACCTTGAAACGCTTTTGGTATATCGTTATGCTCGATACGTTCACGTACTCCTGCCATTATGACAATAATAACTGTAAAACCAACTGCAGTTCCAAATCCACTGATGATACTAGTGATGAAATCGTACTCCTCCTGTACATTAATCAAAGTGATACCAAGTACCGCACAGTTAGTTGTAATGAGTGGCAGATATACTCCAAGAGAATTATAAAGGGAAGGACTGTGCTTTTTCAGTACCATTTCAACAAATTGCACCAGGCAGGCAATCAGCAGGATAAAAACGATGGTTTTTAAGTATTCCAGACCAAGGGGTTTAAGGATAAAGCCATAAACAAGGCTGCAAAGAGCTGAGGATAAAGTGATGACGAATATGATAGCTGCCCCCATTCCTGCTGCTGTCCCCGTTTTCTTGGAAACCCCCAAAAAAGGACATAATCCCAGAAATTGGCTTAATACTACGTTATTAACAAATGCTGCCGCTATTAAGATTAAGATAAGCTGAACCATTACTTATTCTCCTTCCCGCTATTATTCACCGCACTTTTATCAGGTTGTTTTACAGTGTCACTGTTATTTGTTCCTGCATAGCAATGGCTTCCGCTGCAACCGGCACAATTGCTGCCACAGGAAAGGGTTGTGCTTGATGAAGAACCATTGGTTGCTGATGGCAGTTTGAATTTATTCTGTAGAGCTGTCAAAATAGACAGGACAAAGAATGCCCCCGGTGCCATTACAAAGATAGATATAGGTTTAAATGAAGAAGGAGTTATCTGCAGACCAAAGAGTGTGCCTGCTCCCAGTAATTCACGTATACTTCCTATTACAGTCAGCGCAAGGGTAAATCCAAGCCCCATTCCAATTCCGTCAAAAAGAGACAATCCGACAGAGTTCTTTCCGGCATAGGCTTCTGCTCTTCCCATAATAATACAGTTTACCACAATCAACGGGATATAGATCCCTAGTTTATCATTTAGAACCGGAATATATGCCTTTAGAATCATCTCAACAATGGTCACCATGGTAGCAATAACTACGATATAGGCCGGTATTCTGACCTTATCCGGTATTACTTTTCTAAGCACCGAAATGAGTAAATTAGAAAACATTAGTACTACTGTTGTTGTAAGCCCCATATATATACCATTTGTTCCGGAAGTAGTTACCGCTAGGGTCGGGCACATTCCAAGCATCATGATAAAGGTAGGATTTTCTTTTATGATACCGTTAAATATTCGTTCTGTGTATTTGTTCTGCTTCATTGACCTGCACCTCCTATTACATACTCATTTAAATATCCTATTCCGGCATTCACAGCGTCAATAATACCATTCGATGAAATAGTTGCTCCTGATATGGCATCAACCTTGGTTCCAGCATCTTTATCAAAAGAAAAATACTCTCCTGTCTTTCCAATATATTGGGTCCGGTATTCATTTTTCAACACGTCAACACTTTTTGATTCATTAAAGGTCAGATACTCAAAGCCTGTAATCACTTTTTCATTGCTATAACCTATAACCATTGAAATGGGAGGATTATAACCGCCCTTCGTTGTAATTGCTATAATGTAACCGATGGTATTACCATTCACATCTGCAGCTTTGCTGATTTCATTCACTTTAACCTTGCGGTAGGAACTATCCATAAGACTTAAATCCGCTGTTGCTGCAGCTTGTGTGAGTTCATTGTCAGGTATGATTTCTTTTGCATCCGTGTAAACTTTTGAGTATGCTTCCTGTTTCTTCTCAAGCTGTTTTGCTGCAATTGGCCCTTTTGTCACCTCATTGGTATAGGCAAGCGAAAGTCCTGCTATCAGAGTAATTACACATAATATAAGAGCATCCTTAAGCAACGAAGAGCGTTTTTTTTGATTATTTTTCACTGGCAACACGCTCCTTTCCGAAAGGAGCTGGTATCGTAACTTTCTCAATCAGAGGTACAAGGATGTTGCCCAGCAGGATGGCGTAAGAGACACCTTCCGCACTTTTTCCGAAGACACGGAAAATTCCTGTTAATACACCTAATAGTAATCCGTACAAAATCTGTCCTTTTGGTGTAGCAGGGCTTGTTACATAATCTGTTGCCATAAAGAATGCTCCTAATAACAGACCACCGCCAAGAATTTGCCCCATCAAATAATTCATATCGGCACCTTCCCCTGAAAATAACAGAAGGAAGACAGCAACTGTAAGAATATATATGACAGGGATTCTAAAGGAAATTACCTTTCTGAATATCAGATACAAACCTCCAAGAATAATGGCCAGAGCACTGGTTTCACCTATACTTCCGCCTACTGAACCTATTAAAGTATTGAACAGATTGACACTTTCTCCGGCCTTTAACACCTGTAAAGGTGTTGCACCTGAAACTCCATCTGTCACGATAGCTCCATGTAATATGTAATCTGTAACTTTTGGGGAGATTATCTGCTTTACTGCAAAATCAGCCATATCGTCCGAAAAGCTGATTAGCAGAAAAGCTCTGGCTGCAAGGGCCGGATTCATAAAATTCTGTCCCAATCCTCCGAATACCATCTTAACGACCACTATTGCAAAGATTCCGCCTAATGCTGCCATCCAAAGCGGAAGGCCTACCGGAAGGTTAAAGGCCAGCAGCAAACCAGTAACCACAGCGCTGAAATCACTGGTCGTTACCGGCTTTTTCATAGCCTTACAGTAGATATATTCTGTCAGGAGACAGACAGTAACAGTTGTTAATAGAATCAATAATGCATTTAGGCCAAAATTATAAATGCCGAATAAGCTTGCAGGCATAAGTGCTATAACTACATCCCGCATAATATGTTTCGTTGTAATGGGGCTTCTTGTATGAGGCGCCGCCGATACATGAAATAATTCGCTCAATTTTACATCCTTATATCACAGGTTTTCCTGGGATACAGCCACTACCTAAAGAAGTGAAAGAGTCCTTTCGTGGCATCCTTTCGTAACTATTTTTTCTTTCACTCTTCCCACATAATACCATTTTATATACTCATAAAAACCATAATTTAATATTTTATTAAGAGGATTGTATAAGCTTAATGCAGAAAATATAACTGCTGTAGTTTAAGCTCTCTTGCGTTTATCCAGTACTTCCTTTTTAGTCTGTATAATTGCATGTGTCAGTCCTCTTCTGGCCGGACATATATAAGAACAGCAACCGCAGGCACAACACTCCAATCCGTTATACTTAACAAATTCATCTTCATCCGAACGCATAGCAGCTTCTGCGATTTTATAAGGCATCAGCTGTAAGGGACATTTAGAGACACATCTTCCGCATCGAATACATGCCGATTCCTCTACCGCTGCTTCATCCTTTAAAAATCCCAGCAATGAAGAAGTAGTTTTAGTAACCGGTATATTGAGATTAAAGAGCGGAACACCCATCATTGGTCCGCCTAGTATAACCTTTTCCGGTTGGGAGCTGAATCCTCCTGCTGCTTCCAGAACTTCCATATAACTGGTTCCTATTCTGACTCTTAAATTAACGGGTTGATTCACTGCATCTCCGGACACGGTTATTATTTTTTCAATTAGCGGAATCTGATTTGAAACTGCATAGTAAACAGATATAATGGTATATACATTATCCACGATACAGCCCACGTCTGCTGGAAGTTTTTTAGAATTTAACTTCCTTCCTGTTACCGAGTAAATTAAATGACGTTCACCGCCCTGCGGATATTTTGTGGCCAGACTCCTGACCTCTATATCTCTTTCCTTCACAGCCAGCTCCGTTAATATCCGTATAGCCTCCGGTTTGTTGTCTTCAATCGCTATGATACCTTTTGCCTTATCATAAAGTTTCAGAAGTATTTTTAAACCTTCTATTATTTTCTCTGGTTCCTCTAACATCAGGCGGTAGTCTGAGGTCAGATAAGGCTCACATTCCGCACCGTTTACTATCAGATAGTCGATTTTAGCTTCTTCTGCACTTAACTTTACATGTGTCGGAAAACCTGCTCCTCCCAAACCGACTATTCCGGCTGTTTTAATCTGGTTCCGGATATCTTCCTTTGAGAGCTTTCCATAGTCCTGTTCAATGCCAAAATTTTCGACAGATGTATATGTATGATCATTCTCTACAATGACAGCTTCATCTAGTCTTCCGGTGGAAGTTAACCGCTTTTCAATGGCTTTTACAGTTCCTGAAACCGAGCTGATTACATTGGCTGATACAAACCCCGGTGCCTCACCTAGTATCTGTCCAACCAACACTTCATCCCCCTTAGCCACTATAGGTTTGGCCGGTGCCCCTATATGCTGTGACATGGGAAACACCAACTCCCCTTTGGGTACCAGAACTGTTATGGGTTTATCCATTGTGAAAGCTTTGCCGTCATAGGGATGGATTCCGCCCAAAAATGATTTTTTGCCCATATTAGTATTCCCTCTTTCTCATTATGATTTAAATCATGTTAAAATAAAAACGAAGTTGTTCATTTTTAGCATACAATTTTAATTATAGCACAAAATGTTCAATTTTTACAGCTTTTTTACGGAAATTCTATAAAAATATACCAAATTACCTATAGTAAACGCCTTCAATTATAATCCCCTGATAACATCAGCAAATTATAGTAAATATTGAATAAGATTTTTAACTCTATGAATTTTCTATCCTAAACAGCCACGGTAAACTCCCCAAAATATATAAATATTACTATCTTATTTTCAATCACAGCAATTTTAGCCTTGTTATTCCTTTAACACAAAATTTATGATAAGTTTCTATAATCCTTAATATAATTGATTCATAAAGTTTGCCAACTCTCATTACAGATTTAAACTTGCCAGCTTAATACAATACTAATGTTTACATTCTAACAAAAAAAGAAGATGCCTCAAAACCTTGAATTCTGTTTTGAAACATCTCCTTCTGATTATTCTGCGGCTGTCTGTGTTTTTATTTTATTTTTAACTTTGATAAGCCGAACAAGATTACCGCGTTCATTTTCATCCAACTTCATCTGGATATAACGGATACTCTCTTTTAATTGAGGAATTGTCATAAACTCAAGTGCGTTTACCCTTCTTCGGATTTTCTCAATTTCATTTGCCAATAGTTCACAAGCCTTTTCCAGTTCTGCAAGCTTTATAATTTCCTCCATCATGGAATGACATTTACGCAAGGAGACATCCAGTTCACTGCTGGTATATGAGAAACTGTAGGGATAATTAATATCTTCCTTTGCCAATGTATAATCAAAGGCAGGAACTCTAACACCCATTATGGATTTTTCAGATGTCTTTAAAGCTGCCGAACTTCCGGAAGCCATTAAAGCTTCTTCCAGAAATTCCGGAGATATTTCTGCACCTACAAGAGAGAAATCCTGATATAAACCTGTAAATTGTTTTGTGAGTCTGGTCCGAAGTCTTCTGCTCTCATTTAACAGTTCTATAAAACGGTGTACAAGTTCATCTTGTTTACCTTTTAGCAGTTCATGTCCCTGTTTTGCTGTTGTAAGTTTCGACTTCAGCTCAGCTAACTCCATCCGGTTCGGATTCACATTCAATCTTTCCATGCCTGCTGCACCTCTTTCTTATCAGATTTCTCCGCTCATGTTCTCAGGATAATTTCCGGGTAGATATTTCTCAATGAACTTTTCTTTTACACGTTTTAGCTCAGATTTCGGAAGCATGGATAATAATTCCCATCCAATATCAAGCGTTTCCTCAATGCTTCTATTAACACTAAATCCCTGTGCTACATATTTATTTTCAAATGCATCTGCAAATTTAGCATATATCTTATCGGTATCGGAAAGAGAAGATTCTCCAAGAATTGCTGAAAGTTCTCTGGCCTTCTTTCCCTGAGCATATGCTGAAAATAACTGATTCATGGTATCTGCATGATCTTCACGCGTTTTATCTGCTCCGATTCCTTTATCCTTTAATCGAGACAGGGAAGGCAGAACATCTACCGGCGGCCATATGTTTTTTCGGTATAATTCACGATTAAGAATTATCTGGCCTTCTGTAATATATCCCGTCAAGTCGGGAATAGGATGGGTCTTATCATCTTCCGGCATGGTCAGCACCGGTATCTGAGTGATGGAACCCTTTCTACCCTTGATCTTACCGGCGCGCTCATAGAGATTTGCAAGATCAGTATACATATATCCAGGGTATCCACGCCTTCCAGGAACCTCCTTACGGGCTGCCCCTACTTCACGAAGAGCTTCGCAGTAATTTGTAATATCTGTCATGATAACCAGTACATGCATATCTTTCTCAAATGCCAGATATTCTGCCATCGTAAGCGCCATACGTGGTGTAGAAAGACGTTCAATGGCCGGATGATCGGCAAGATTTACGAACATTACCGTCCTTTGCAGCGCACCAGTGTTCTTAAAATCCTGAATGAAATATTCCGCTTCTTCAAAGGTGATACCAATTGCCGCGAAAACTACCGCGAAATTCGTATCATTTCCTCTAACCTTAGCCTGCCTTGCTATCTGTGCTGCCAATTCCTTGTGGGGAAGACCAGAAGCGGAGAACACAGGAAGCTTCTGACCTCTAACCATGGTATTTAAGCCGTCAATGGAGGATATGCCGGTCTGAATGAATTCAGAAGGGTAATCTCTGGCAACAGGATTTATTACAACTCCATTGATATCCATGTACTTATCGGGATGTATCTTAGGTCCATCATCAATAGGTCTACCCATACCGTCATAGATGCGCCCAAGCATATCCATGGATACACCAAGTACCTGTGGTTTCTCTAGAAAACGTACGGAGCTCTCCTCCATAAGAATACCATCTGCTCTTTCAAAGAGCTGTACGACTGCACTTTTTTCATTAATTTCCAGAACACGTCCCTGCCTGATTTCTCCACTTTGAGTCCTAACCTCAACCATCTCATCATAACGGACATTTTCCACCTTCTCTACTACCATAAGAGGCCCAACAATTTCTGATATGGTACGATATTCTTTTATCATTTCCTGCCACCTCTTTCACTGATTAGGTTATCCATCTCCAAATCGATTAGTTTCATAAGTTCCAGAAATCTTTCCGGTTTGTCCTCTGGAATTTCCTTCATACGTCCCATTTTCTCCCGTACCGGAAGTTTCAGTATTTCTTTCAGGTAAACACCTGCACTAAGAGCTTCTTTGGACATCTTATAAAATTCCAAGATTGTCTGAAGCATCTTAAATTGTTTGCTGAGAGTAGTATATGCATCATCTTCAACAAATGCATTCTGTTGAAGAAAATCTTCTCTAAGGGATTTTGCAACTTCTAATTTCAACTGGTCTTCCTGGGAAAGAGAATCATATCCAACCAGTCTAACAATATCATTCAGCCGGCTTTCTTCCTGCAGCAGTGCAAGTGCAGCCGTCTGGCATCTTGTATAGTCTGGATCAACATTTTCATTCAGCCAGTCAGTGAGTCCGGTAGTATATAGGCTGTAAGAAGAAAGCCAGTTGATGGCAGGGAAGTGTCTGGCATAAGCAAGTCCTGCATCCAGCCCCCAGAATACCTTAACGATACGGAGTGTAGCCTGGGTAACCGGTTCTGAAAGGTCACCGCCGGGAGGAGAAACCGCTGCGATAACTGTCAGGGTTCCTGTTCTCTTATCCTGTCCCAGACATACGACTTCTCCGGCTCTTTCATAGAACTCTGCCAACCTAGAACCAAGATAAGCAGGATAACCTTCCTCACCTGGCATCTCTTCCAGACGCCCGGACATTTCTCTTAAGGCTTCTGCCCATCTGGAGGAAGAGTCTGCCATCAAAGCCACGGAAAATCCCATATCCCTGTAATATTCGGCTATTGTTATACCAGTATATATGGATGCCTCCCTTGCTGCTACAGGCATATTGGAGGTATTTGCAATTAATACGGTACGTTTCATCAAGGTTTCACCAGTTTTTGGGTCAATCAGCTCCGGAAACTCATTTAATACATCTGTCATCTCATTACCGCGCTCGCCGCATCCTACATATACCACAATATCAACATCTGCCCATTTGGCTATCTGATGCTGAACTACAGTCTTTCCACTTCCGAAGGGTCCGGGTACACAAGCTGTTCCCCCCTTTGCTACCGGGAAGAAGGTATCAATAACTCTCTGTCCGCTTACCAAAGGCCTCTCCGGCATCATTTTCCGGGCAACCGGACGTCCTCTACGAACAGGCCATCTCTGAAGCATGCAGACATTGACCCTGGAACCGTCTTCCTTTTCAACTACTGCAACAGTTTCTTCGATTGTAAATTCACCGGCTGCAATGCTCTTTAAGATACCTGCAACACCTTTTGGTATCATGATTTTATGCTGAATAATATTATTTTCCTGTACCACGCCTATAATATCTCCCTGGCGCACCTGATCTCCGGTCGCTGCTACAGGTTCAAAGTTCCATTTCACTGTTTTGTTTAATGAATCAACATGCACCCCTCGATTTATGAAATCTCCGGATTTTTCAAGAATTTTATCCAATGGTCTTTGAATTCCGTCAAACATAGATTCCAGTAAGCCTGGTCCCAGTTCAACACTTAATGGCTCTCCCTCACCATATACTGACTCGCCCGGTCCTAACATGGAGGTCTCTTCGTACACCTGAATGGAAGCTCTGTCTCCACGCATTTCGATGATCTCACCAATCAAATGTTTCTCCGAAACAGTTACCATATCATATATTTTAGCAGTATTCATACCTTTGGCTATGACCAAGGGTCCTGCAACACTTGTAACTGTGCCTAATCTCAAATTTTACCGCTCCTCTCTATATCTTAATTTTCCGGCTGCAGTATATCTACTCCCACCGCACGTTCTACATTCTGTTTCATAAGTTTCTCAGCAATCCCAAGGGCATCATCTCCAGAGGGTATAATCAGTATTGCCGGTAATACTTCCTTTCGATAATGCTCCAAGGCTTCAAGCAGATATTGTGCTGCCTGCTCTGTAATAAGAATGACGGCATAACTTTCTTTTGCTAAACGATTGATAAGCTTCTGATTTTCCAAGGCTTCTGTTACATCAACTCCAAAAACCTCCGCGCCGAAAGCTTTGAATATCAATACGGATTCACGATCTCCGACTACTGCCATCTTATACATAGCTCTCACCCAGCTTTCTGATAAGTATCGTATTGGATATCTGTTTTGCCTTGCAGGTCAGAAGCAGTCTGATCTGACGAAGCTCATTTTCTTTTGCTGTCAGATAAGCGTAAACAATTTCCGCACCATAGGTTATAAGTTTCGCTTTCTTCAGGTGTTCTATAAGAGCATCCTGAAGCAATACTTCTATTTCTGAAAAGTTATGATGTTCTTCATAGCTTTCCAAGCCCTTTTTTATTTCCTTACCGCAGTACTTATAGGTAAAAGCAGTTGTTATCGCAGACATTGGAAGACTGTAACAGCGTAAAAATAAATCCCTGTTAAGATTTCCGCCTTCCACCAGACAGAATTCCAGGAATGCTATATCCTTTTGCATTTCCCTTGCTCTTAACATCGCTTTAATATTATAAAAATCAATCTGCATGCCTATTTGTTCTATTATCAGGCTGCTCCCGATTTTATGTGCCAGCCCTCTCATGTATTCGAACATTAACTTATCCAGAGTTATCTCTCGTTTCTGATTATCCTCTGTTGATTCCAGTACCTTTCCCATAATTTCTTTAAGCTCATCAGGCAATTGCTCCATACTTTCTGACTGTGTATGTCCAGTCTTAAGAGCATAACGTATGGCATGAATCTTATGGGGAGCTTCAATCAGTTCAATAACTTCTTTATGGGGACTTACCTCATACATACGATTGATTACCCTTTTCCACTCTTCCTTTAGACACTCTTCTGCCTGGTCAAGGCTGCCAACCGAAGACATACTGTAATCATTGCCTTGTGAAAGTCCTTTCAGGACGTCTAAAAAACTGTCCATTGCCACTAGATTATCCAGTTTGGTTCGTTTCAAAAGTTTATTTTCAAGGGTTCTTATATAACTTGAAGCAGTTATAAAATCAGTATCCTTCAACTTCATTTCCCCTTTCCATATAAAATTTCCAGTACCTCACCTTCCGACTCCTGCCGTATAATATCTATCCAGGTCTCAAAGGTATAATTCTCTACCACTCCATTTTTCATAAGGATAAATCCACCTCCAATAGACCGGTATTCAATATTTGACAGAGCAACGCTGTTTTCGCTGATCTCGTCAAGGAGTTTCATTATGGCTTTATCGTCTTCTTCTGTATTATATTTTTTCGGAAGAAAGATTTCATACCCCTTCAAATCCTTCCCAGAAAGGGTATACTTTAAATACTTTAAGTACTCCTCCAGGCTTAAATCTTTTAGTCTTATCAATGCTTCATGAAATATTTTATCTAACTGTTTCTGCTTAACGAACAGGTTCTTATCCCTGATTTCCATCTCTTTTTCTGCAAAGCCTCTGCGGAATATTTCTTCCGCTTTCTTTTTTGCATCTTGCTTAATCTTTTCACAATGAATGTTATTTTTTCTAGCTTCTTCATCAAGTTCCACGTTTATTTTATCCAACGCCTGTTTTATGACTTCGTCAGCTTGTAATTTCGCATCCTCAATTATTTTGCGGGTCAAATCTTCTAAACTACCCAATCTTTCACTCCCTTTCAGCACACGGCAAGTTTATTATTTCGGATAGGTAACAAATAACATGATGATAGATGCAACAAAGCCTAAGATAGCATATGTTTCAACAATAGCTGCAAGGATAATTCCCTTTGTGTTATGCTCAGGATTCTTGGCAAGTATCTGCATACCTGCTGCAGATACTTTACCCTGTGCAATACCGGATAAAAGTCCTGCCAGTCCTACGGGAAGACCGGTAAAAAGAAGATAGAGTCCCTGTCCCATTGTAGGCTCATTTCCAAGCTGTAAAAGAACCAGGAAGCCGATAATAAAACCGTATAAACCCTGTGTACCCGGAAGCAGCTGCAGAATCAATGCCTGACCGAATTTTTCAGGTTCCTCCGTTATAATACCTGCTGCAGCCTGCCCTGCAAGACCACACCCCTTCATGGAACCAATACCCGCTAAGACTACGGCAAACACCGCACCCAGAGCAGCAAATATAAATCCACCGTTTTCTAAAAAATAGTTCGCAATCGTCATTATTAAATCCTCCAAATAAATTATTTTTTAATTGATATATTTTTATTTTCTATTTTAAACGGACGGTATGCTTTTCCTCCCCCGTTATAGAATTTACCAAAAAACTCTACATATTGAAGCCTGCAACTATGCACATAGGCGCCTAGCAAGGATAATCCAAAATTCAGAGCCTGACCAAACACAGCCACGATAGTACCAAAGAGGATCCGACCTATGGTTCCGGGTATTAGACCGGATAACAGGTTGAAGGAATAAGCAATATAGGCACCAGATAAACCAAGTGCTACAATTCTGGTGTAAGATACGATATCCCCAATGTAACCACTGAGGCCATAGACGCCATATAGACCACCACCAATTTTGCCTCCTATGGATTTGCTGCTTCTTCCCTGTGTTGCTGCCAACCCCACAATGCAAATGCCAAAGACCATACCAAATATCTTTGTGCTTCCAAAACTCATAATGCCGGCACCTCTTAACAATAAAAGGATTCCACTGGATAGTGTTAAGATCCATAAAACAGAATCGCAGATAATACCGACATAATCCTTTTGTTTATAGCAATTAAGAGCTTTCATAACCAAACCACTGAAGATATGAATCAAACCGACCGCCATTGACAGCACCAGCATGATCACGATATCAGACTGAGTATCAAGAATTGCCTTATGTCCTCCGCCTTCAACAGGGATAGGTGCAAAGAAGGTCAGACCAAACATACTTCCATATACAATCCCACCAAATATGACAGCTATACCCAGGTAAAAGAAAAGCTGAATTGACTTTCTTCTCTTTTCATCCATATCCACAAACTTTAAGATACAAAAACAAGCAACTGTAAGCAATATTCCATACCCGGCATCCCCAACCATCATTCCGAAAAATACCAGATAAAATACTGCCAAAATACCAGTTGGATCCAATTCATTGTATCTGGGTAAACTGAACATCTCCGTAATGCTCTCAAATGCCGCAAATAATCCTTTATTTTTCAGCTTGACGGGAACCTCTAAGTCTTCGCTGTCTACTTCCTCTGCAGCCAGATAATACTTATCTGTAATTACTGTCTCAAGCATTTCCCTCAGAGCTTCTAAACTTTCTTCAGGTATCCAGCCTTCCATATATACGATGGAGTTACTGTTCAGGAAATTATTTACTACTGTGTTACGACTAAGACAAGTATTTATTGCATCTTTCTCAATCAGTATTTTTTCATAGTCACTGCTAAACCTTTGCAGTTCTTCATTGCAGCAGTTGATATCTTCCTGAATTTCATTCATTCGCTCCAGATTTAGATGTATTAATTCTGCCGGAGTTTTATCAAATGATAGATCTATGATTGTTAATGCATGTTGATTCAGATAATCTCGTATTTCTTCACTTTGTTCTGCCGGACCAACAAACAGATAAATATCCTCCTGCTTTATTCTGCTCAGCTTTTCCAGAAAAGCCTCCGGAATTTGATTCGTCAGTCCTTCTATTTCATTCTGGTTGTCGCCCCGAACAGATAACAAAACTGCATAAACCTTTGTGAATTTTTTAAGTTCGGATACAGGGAAGTCCAGGAAGATATAAGGTTCTATCTGTGCATTTTCGGTCTTTCGTTTCATATATTCCTGTGATAAACTGTCTTTCCTCTCCAAAATGCTTCTTACTGATTTATGAAGTTCAGCTAACTCTGGATTCTCAAGATAAGCACAGCATTCTTCGTAGGTGATATTGGGTCTCTTATCAGTAAGCTTCTTTTTCGGAATATAGGGATTCAGTGCTTTTATAGTATTATCAACAACAGCTTTCTGTTCTGTTAAAGCATTCTCTTCTACCGGCACTGCCTTTGACAGAAAAAGATATTCCGGAGGCAGGCTGCTCAGCTCCAATTCTTTGAAGTGAATATTTCCTGCTTTTTGAAACTCCTTTAATACAACTTCACGAACATCTTTAAAAGTGATGATCGTTAATTTCTTCATTTTTTCAACTGCCATACGTTAATACCCTCGTTATTATTTGATTAACAGCTTCTTCCACCTTTGTTTCAGACGGATTGTCCAATGTTTCATAGACAGATTGATTACTTGTTTCCAATTGCAGTCCTTGCGCCTCAGCCGCTTTTTCAGCTTCCTTAAGTATTTCCACTCTCCTTTCCATTGCAGTTTCCAATATTTTTGCATTTTTTTGTTTTTCGGATGTTCTTTTTTCTTTTACCAGTCTTGCTGCTTCCTGCTTTGCTTCCTCTGCAATGGCAAGTGCCTGATCTTCCGCTTTTTTGATTGCTGCAAGAGTTTCAATTGACATAGAATCGCTCCTTACTATTATTATTGTATATGGTTAAAAAAAAACTGCATTCTAAGCATCATGAGCTGCTCCCCCTATTAGCTCCGATGACTTGAAAACAGTTTCCTGTCCAACCGATTGATGTCAGCGTTATTTGATTTTTCAATTAAATGATAATATATATTTTGTTATTAGTCAACAAAGAATTCCATAATGTGCACTTTTTCTAAATTTTTCGATAAATACAAAAAATAGTATAGTAATAGTGCAATAATCTCATAATTAGCCTTATTCTTTAAGACCTTATTCTTTAAGACCTTATTCTTTAAGACCTTAACCATTTAACCCATCAGCCTGTCGTTTCATATTCTCAATTACTACATCATAGATTTCCCCTAATGAAGCACAATATTCAAGGACTTTCCAAGGGGTATTGGTATGAAAATGAATTTTTATCAATTCCTCATCACCAACAGCCAACAAGCAGTCACCTTCAATGTTGGCAGTTATATATTCATTTATTTCATCCTCTGATAAATTCTGCCCTTCTATTAATAACTGAGTATCATATATATATTCTATCATTAAATATCCTCCTTTTATTACTGATAATAACGACTGTAATTCAGTTTGTAATAATTTTATCATTATATAGGTTGAGCAGTCAAGTAAATCCATATCTTCAAATACGACAAGCCACAGGTTTGTGAAATTGTTAACTTTAATTGCTCCACTATTTATGATAATTTCATGTAATCTCTACTTCTCTGGTTCATTACCTACTCATTCCACAACACCGACCAGCAACTGTATCATAGGGAGCATCATTGCAATGAAAACCTCCGCACTTTTGATTATGTCCTCTTTGCTTGTGACTGCATAGAGCCTGCCGGCGTCGATATCCAGTGCTTTATCAGAAAAGACCACGCCTGACACCGTATTTACTAAAACCAAGAAGCGTTCCGATAATACCTGCCAGTAAAGTCACTACTACCGGTAAGGACAGATAATGTAACATCAAATCCTTTTTCTTAGCTCCCAGAGCATACAAGGCTCCTATCATAATATATAAAGCAGACTGTCAATTGTACCTGCACTAAGGAGTAAGACGGAAGAAGCAGTAAGTATAACACCAAGAAGATTAAACTGTTTAAAGTGTGCTCGCCACTCTTTTTCATAGTCTTCGGATACATCATTCTTTTTCTTTATCAACATGGCAGCTGATATTATAAGTCCCAGTGCTCCTATGATACATAGGGCACTTCTGACTACTGTAAGGCTTGGTAATAATGATCCGCGGTTAACGATAAGTGCTATGATTCCAATCAGTATTATGACAGTTCCGCTGGTTATAAGGCCTATGACCATTGCTTTTAGAATATCCATTAAGTAATTCTTTAACTTCAAAGGCTGGTTCCTCCCTTTTGACAGTTGATTGGCTGTGATACTAATTGTTCTTATTATATAGATGACATGCCACGTAATGGTCATCCCCGATATTTTGCAGTTCAGGGGTTATTTCTCCGCAAGCAGCTGTTGCATATTTACATCTTCCTTTGAATCTGCAGCCTTCCGGCGGATTGATGGGGCTTGGTACGTCTCCTTCTAATTTGATGATAGTTCGTGTGCTTTCAATCTCCGGGTCCGGTATAGGTATTGCTGACAGCAGCGCCTGGGTATATGGATGCAGAGGATTCCGGTACAGTTTGTCAGAGGTTGTTATTTCTACGATCTTCCCCAGATACATAACTGCTACTCTATCTGAAATATGTTTGACCATAGATAGGTCATGGGCCACAAAGAGATAGGTTAGCTTCATTTCTTTCTGAAGTCTCACCAGTAGATTTACTATCTGCGCCTGTATGGAAACATCCAGTGCAGATATTGGTTCATCCAGCACCAGAAATTCCGGCTCTACGGCCAATGCTCTTGCTATGCCGATTCTCTGTCTCTGACCTCCTGAGAACTCATGGACAAATCTTCCCGCATGTTCTCTGTTCAAACCTACCAGATTGAGATAATGATATATTTTTTCATCTCTGTCTTTTTTGCCTGCAGCAAGTTTATGAATATCGATTCCTTCTGCTATGATATCTGCAACAGTCATTCTGGGATCAAGAGAGGCATAAGGATCCTGAAAGATCATCTGCACATTCTTCTTAAAATTCTGCTTTCCCTTTCCTTTTAACTCATGAACATCCTGTCCTTTATAATAGACATTGCCTGCTGTTTTATTATATAAGCCGATGGCAGTACGGCCACAGGTAGTCTTACCACAACCGGATTCTCCTACTAGTCCTAAGGTTTCACCCTCCTGAATCTGAAAAGAGACATGATCTACTGCCTTTAGTACGGAATCGCTGTCCAGGCGGAAATACTTATCCAGATTCTTTACGTCTAATATTATTTTATTATCCTTCATCCTGTAACCGCCTCCGTTTCTTCTATTCTCCCCTCCTGTGCAAATGGATTATCAGCTTTTGGTGCCTCGGGGTGATGGAGCCAGCAAGCAGCGGCATGACCTTCATGAAAGCTTGTCATCTCTGGTGCTTCCTCACAGCAGATTTCCATACAATACTTACACCTGGAAGCAAAGGGACAGCCTTTTGGCGGTGCGATCAAATCCGGTGGTACTCCGGGTATGGAGTCAAGTTCCTGTTTATTTTCAAGATCCAGCCTGGGTACTGCCTTTAACAAAGCCATGGTATAAGGATGCTTCGAACGATAGAAGATGTCCTTGCTGTTCCCATACTCAACTATTTTACCGGAGTACATAACCATTATTCTTTTCGCAGTATTTGCTACCACGCCCAGATCGTGGGTTATTAGAATTACGGCAGTATTATTTTCTTTCTGAAGCTGTTTTATCAGATCCATTATCTGTGCCTGAATTGTAACATCCAAGGCAGTTGTCGGCTCATCGGCTATCAGAAGTTTCGGATTGCAGGCAAAGGCTATTGCTATCATAACTCTCTGGCGCATACCGCCGGAAAATTCATGCGGATATTGCTTTACACGCTTTTCAGGGTTTGGTATTCCTACCAGACGGAGCATTTTTTCAGCTTCTATAAGTGCATCTTTTTTCTTCATCTGCCGGTGCATGATCAGGTTCTCTGCTATCTGCTTTCCTACAGTCATGGTAGGATTCAGGGAAGTCAATGCATCCTGAAAGATAATGGCACTTTCACCGCCCCTGTAAGTGCTCAGCTCTTTCTTGGTAAACTTTAATACGTCCCTGCCTTGATATAATATCTTACTGCCGTCTTTTATCTCCATATTTCCGGTACTGCTCAAACCTAATATGGTTCTAGCCGTAACAGATTTGCCGCAGCCGGATTCACCTACAATAGCAAGAGTTTCTCCTTCCATAAGGTCAAAGGAAATATCCCTTACAGACTGTACTTCTCCGGCATAGGTATGATAAGAAACCCGCAGATTCTCAACTTTTAATAAATTTCCCATAAAGATCTCCTCCTACTTACGCAGCTTCGGGTCAAGCGCATCTCTTAAACCGTCACCAAAAAGATTAAAGGCAAGGACAATCACACATAACACCGCCGCCGGGAAAAACAGCTGGTTCGGATGAAAATCCATCGTTGTCTGCCCCAGTGATATCAATATTCCAAGACTTGTGTTGGGTGCCTGAAGCCCCATTCCAAGAAAGCTTAATCCGGCTTCCGTAAAGATATAATCCGGAATACTGGAGGCAAGGTTTAAAATCAATAAGCCCAGCGTATTGGGCAATAGGTGTTTTGTTATTATACGAAAAGGACTTGCCCCCAGGGTAATAGCAGCCATGATATATTCCGATTCTCTTAGCTGCATGATCTGACCTCTGACCTGTCTTGCGGTTCCGCACCAGGAAGTAAGGCACATTGCAATTAAAAGGGCAAATAAACTGTTACCGAGTACCATCATTACCAGCATGGTAATCAGTAGGGAGGGCAAGGAGGTAATCACCTCAATAATACGCATCATAACATTGTCCGTTACTCCGCCGAAATACGCCATTATACCTCCATAAGCACAGCCTATGACTATTTGAATCAGTGTACATACAATAGCTACAATTAAAGAAGCTCTTGCGCCTAACCACACTCTTGAAAATAAATCCCTTCCTAAATTGTCCGTACCGAACCAGTAAGCCGAAGAGGGAGCCAGATTCTTATTTTTTGCCACAATGGTAGTATAATCATAGCCTCTGATATAAGGTCCTATGATAACCATAACCACAAAGAGTACCAGTACTACCAGAGAAGCCAGAGCAATTGGATTTTTACGCAGTCTCCGCCAGGCATCCTGCCAATATGTTATAGTCGGTCTTACGATAAGGTCGCTGTCGAATCTATCCTTTTCAACTCTCTTAAAACTATTTTGCGATATAACTGCCATTTAAACCTCCATGATGCCAATATTACGGCATCGCAAATTATGTTAAAGCCCTATATTAGTACTATCGTTTGCCGCCAAGTATACGGATTCTCGGATCTACTACCGTATAGAGTATGTCTGTAAAATATATTACAATAATATACATTGCCGCTAAAATCACCGTCTGCCCCATAACAACCGTAACATCCCTGCCAGAAACTGCGTTGACATAATATAAACCCAGTCCCGGTATGGAAAAGATCTTCTCTATAAAGAAGGAACCGGTAATACACATGGCAATGGACATAGGCAGAAAAGTAATAACAGGAAGAAAAGAATTTCTTAACACATGCCGCCTGATTATCTGCCATTTGCTTAAGCCTTTGGACTCAGCTGTAAGTATATAGTCCTGACTCAGCACCTCCAGCATGGAGGTCTTAAGGAGCCTTGTATAGATGGCTATATATGCAAAACTTCCGGTAACAGTAGGAAGTACCGTATACTGCCAACCACCAAACCACTGATCATCACCTTTTGGCCAGCCGATTACCGGAAACCACCCAAGGCTGCCTGCGAATACCTTCTGAAGCAGCAAGCCCAGAATCAAATGGGGAACCGATATGAGCAGGATGGATAAAGTAACTACTACATAATCAATCCAGGTACCCTTCTTAACCGCTGCGATGATTCCAAGTATAAGACCAAGCCCAACTCCCAGTACCAATTGTCCGAAGCCAAGTCTTGCAGAGGCTGGGAGTTTGGCTTTAATAATAGAGGGAACCGTCTCTCCTGGAAATATAACAGATTCACCAAAATCACCTACTACCATTCCTTTCATGGTAATCACGTAACGTTCCAGTAACGGTTTATCCAGTCCATATTTCTTGTACAGATTTACTTTTATCTGTTCCGGCAGTCTCTCCGCCCTCTCTGTCAGTGCATCTCCCGGCAGTGCCGCCAGAAGGAAGAAAGTTGCTGTTGCAATGATAAATAAGGTAAATAACATTGTAAAGAATCGTTTAATACTATATTTTAACACTTCGTTCATTCACCTTTCCTGTTATAATTACCAAAAGCAAAAGGGACTGTCTTACCAGCCCCAAAGGTTTGCTTGCCGTAGAGGCTGTTGCAGTTCAAACTATGTTGCTGTGAGAAGCCCCATGGTACCTTTGCAACAGCTCTACTGATTTGTATGCGGTAGATTCAATCAGCTGTACCGGTACAACGATTAAAATTATTATCCGTTGTATTAGTTATCGCGTCCTGAAATATAAGCTCTGCTGAACTCATAATTCGTACCAAATAACGGAGTACTTAGATTCTTAACATAAGACTGAATGAAGATCTGTTTGTTTGTATAGTAGAGAGGCAGCACACCGGCATTGTCAGCAACCAGGTTCTTCTCGAGTTCGGCATAGATTTGGGTACGTTTGTCGGCATCACTTTCAGTTGCAAGACTTTCGAAGTTCTTGTCATAGTCATCATTATGATAACCACCGAAATATTTAGCATAACCGCTGCCGGTTATCCACAGATCGATAAAAGTCATTGGATCGTTGTAATCTCCGTTCCAGCCATTTGCCAATAAGTCATAATTATTACCGTCACGTTCTGTTACGAAAGTACTTCTATCAGCTAAAACATTTATATCAATTTTAATTCCCAGTTTTTCTTCCCATTTCTGTTTGTAATATTCCTGGGTGGATTTCTCCTGTACGGTTGCACCAGTAGTAATAAAGGTTAAGGTTATCTGGCTTAAATCTGTGTTCTTGCCTTCTTCTGCAAGGCCTTCCTTAAACAAGGTCTGAAGCTTTTCTGCATCATTATTATACTCTTCTGTAAGTGCTTTTAAAGGTTCATCTACCACACTGCGGAATTCTGTATCCCCAACCTGAAGACTGAAAGGAAGAATTCCATAAGCGGGAACATTGATTCCATTAAAGATCAACTCGTTATACTCTTCTCTGTCAATAGCAAGAGATAAGGCAAGACGTATCTTTGCATTGTTCATCAGACCGGATTTACCTCCGGTATGCTGATTGAAACCAATAAAGCTTACACTGGGATAGGTCGCTGATACATAGGTTAACTGACCTGCATCTGCTAACTGTTTCCACTTATCCACATAATCTGCAGAAGCTTCCGCAACATCTAACTGTTTGGACTCAAGTAATAGGGACTGAGTTGCAGGCTCTTCTGCAGCTGTAAATACAACTTTTTGTAATTTTACATTTTCAGCATCCCAGTAATTAGGGTTTTTCACTAATACCATACTGTTTTCCTTCACCCACTCACTGATGGTGAAAGGACCGCTGTATACCTGTTCATCTATGCTGGTTGCATAAGTTTCACTGCCCTTATCGATCACATCCAGTCTAACTGGGTAAAAGCATACATTTGAGAGCTTCTTAACAAAATAAGGTGTAGGTGATGTTAAGGTAATCTCAAGTGTTTTATCATCCAGAGCTTTTACACCCACATCTTCTGCTTTTGCTTCTCCGTTAAAAAATTTCTCAGCATTTAATATATCATATGCCATAAAGGAATAAGCAAATGCCTTCTCAGGATCTAATAATCTGTGAATGGAATCCACATACTGACTGGCTGTAACTGCAACACCGTCAGACCATTTATAATCACGTAATTTAAAGGTATATACTAAACCATCCTCAGATACTTCATAGGATTCTGCGCCGGCATTTGATATTACATCGTTGCCGTTTTCATCGGTAAAGGTTCTGAACAATCCTTCCTGTACCTGTGAAAGAATTTGAAATTCAGATGAATTACGAACATCACTTACGTCAAGGGTAAGGGGTTCATCAAATTTCAGGTTCAAGGTCTGGTCTGCATCTAAGGCATCCTCTCCTGATACATCACCTGCGCTGGACTCTTTATCACCATCCACATTATCACCGGCAGTTTCTGTATTACCGGAAGTATTGGCTGTATTTTTTGAACTGCAGCCGTAGAGGGCACCTGCTACGATTACTAAAGTAAGCAGTACTGCGAGTAATTTAGATTTTCTTTTTAACATAGATTTTATCCTCCTATTTTATTCACATTAATCTAGGTATGTAATATAATATTCGCATTTCACACTATTCATACTTATTTAATATGAATTGAACACTGGTTATTCTAGCACCATGCTTTTCTTTTGTCAATGTACAAAAATTTTTTATAAAAGGAGATAAAATCAGTAAATATTGCACAAATCAATTACCATGTACATGTATTATACATGTTTCCCACTGAAATTTTACAAATAAACCGAACAATTCATGTTGAATGGAAACAAAAACAAGGTGTCCTTACCACTTTGCAAGGACACCTCTGGTTATTATTTATTTTCATTTTCGGATAATAAATCATCCATTCGCTTTCTCATCTCCGGTGACAGATTATCTAATAGATAACTGCGGCCTTTTTGCTGTATTTCTTCATAAGCCGCCATTAATCTTTCATTTGCCCTTACTATTTCATCTTTTAGTTCTCTGGCAGATAATAAATCACTGCCGGCACCTCTTATTATAACCTGCTGCAAGCCATCAGAGGTTGCTACTGTAATCCGGTATTTGCTTCTGTTGTCATGAGCGAATTTCTCTATATACTGGTCGGCAGTCTGGGCTTCTCTAGTATAGACCATATGAATATTATGATAATCTATGATCTCCTCTTTATGGCCTGACACCCGGTAGGCATCAAATACAACGATTATACGACATTTTCGTATCCCCTGATAATTGCTCAGAGCCTCCAATAATTTGATTCTGGCAGCATCCATATTATCCTCTGCAAATTCTGCAAGCTCTGGCCAGGCATAGATAACATTATAGCCGTCCACCAACAGATATTCTTCTTTTGTTTCCTTCTGGCTGTTATTGCTAACCGATGGGGGAGCGTAATAGCTTTCCCTGGCGGTTTTACGTTTCTTCCATACAGTTTTATTCCCCTGGTTAGCATAGAAGGTAGAATTAATAATCTTATCAATCTCTTCAAGACTTATAAAATCCTTATCAACCACTTCTTCCTGATTGTGGGTATTCCCTCCCGGCAAAGTACTTTTCTTCTGAATATACCCTTCTAAATGCATGTATTCCTTAACTTTATCCCAACTTACCAAAAATCCTGCTCCATGGGAACAGAATACGGAACCCGTAGGATTGTAAAGATCTCTCTCGGAATCATAACCGATAGTTTCTATAACTTCCTCTGTATTATGACATCTCTCATAACCTTTCAGACTGCAGAACAATCTGCCCAGACCTTTGGTATAAGCTATTACCTCCCGCTGGTAATTACGCATGGTAACTATGGGTGCACTCCCGGTTAGTACAGACATATCACCATTGGTTTCCGTTATTTCACAGGTACCGTGCATTTTCTCAATATCATTCATGGCTCTTCCCACCATCTTTTCCGGAAGTTCCAGCTGGAAGGCATAATAGGGCTCTAACAACACGGAATCTGCTTCCTTTAAGCCCTGTCTTACCGCACGGTAGGTAGCTTCTCTAAAATCTCCGCCCTCTGTATGTTTATTATGGGCACGTCCGGACACCAAAGTAATCTTTAGATCAGTAATAGCAGAACCCGTAAGGACGCCCGGGTGGATTCTTTCCTCCAGATGGGTCATTACAAGCCTCTGCCAACTTTTGCCCAGTATATCTTCACTGCAATTTACAGCAAATTCAAGTCCGCTTCCCGGTGCATTTGGTTCCAGTAACAAATGCACCTCTGCATAATGTCTTAGAGGTTCAAAATGTCCTACTCCCTCTACTGTATTTGCAATAGTCTCCTTATATACAATCCTGCCTGCATCAAAGGTAACTGCAACACCAAAACGGCTCTCTATCAGACTCTGTAAGATCTCAATCTGTACCTCTCCCATAATCTGGGCCTGAATTTCCTGCAAAGTTTCATCCCAAAGGATATGCAGTTCCGGTTCCTCTTCTTCTAGCTGGCGAAGTTTTGGTATCATCATTCTGGGATCACAGCCTTCCGGCAGAATGATCTGATAGGATAATACCGGCTCTAATACCGGTGTATCAGAGGCTTCTTCTATGCCAAGCCCTTCTCCCGGTCTGGTCTGTGTAAGTCCTAATACTGCACAGATACTGCCTGCTTCTATTTCATTAACCGCTTCATATTTAAGCCCTGAATACAGTCGAATCTGATTTACCTTCTCTTCCCAACTGCTGCCGGAAAGTACATCCCTGATCTTAAGCCTGCCTCCGGTAACTTTAAGATAGGTAAGTCTGTTTCCCTGCTCGTCACGGGTAATTTTATATATTTTCGCACCGAAATCTTCTGTATAAGAGGGAATAATAGAATATGTCCCAATTCCCTCCATAAACTGTTCCACACCTTCTAATTTCAGAGCCGCCCCAAAGAAACAAGGAAATACCTTACGTCTGCGCACTGCTTCATTTATCAGAGCATTACTGATTCTACCGGTTTCCAGAAAAGCTTCCAGCATATTCTCCTGGCACATTGCCAGCTGGTCATAAAAATCTTCTGTGCCAGCCTGTCCAAAATCAATACAGCCATCCTCCAGTTCTTTTTTAAGCTCCGCTAACAGCTTATTGCTGTCCGTTCCCGCCTGATCCATCTTATTTACAAAGATAAATACAGGAATCTGATACATCTGAAGAAGCCTCCACAGAGTTTTCGTGTGCCCCTGGATGCCGTCTGCACCGCTAACTACCAGAATTGCATAATCCAATACCTGAAGGGTTCTCTCCATTTCAGCAGAAAAATCCACATGCCCCGGCGTATCAAGGAGAGTCACCTGAATATCACCAATATCCAGCAAGGCTTGTTTGGAAAAGATTGTTATTCCCCTGGCTCTTTCAAGTTCATTGGTATCAAGATATGCATCTTTATTGTCCACCCTTCCCAGCTTTCCAATTTTACCGCTTAGATAGAGCATTCCTTCTGATAAGGTGGTCTTACCCGCGTCTACGTGTGCCAGTATTCCTATTACAAGTTTTTTCATCTATATCAAATCCTTCATTTAATGTCAGTGGTATATTTCTGATTCTCAGTCATTTTATCTATTATTGCATTATGGTTTTCTTACTTCTAAAATTAAACCATTGTTTATTGAAAGGCAATTATATCTGCCATTGATTATTACAATTAAGTTATCTAGCATCATAAAAATCTATACTATCTTAATACTATACCTTTTATGATACCAATAAAATCGGTTTCTGACAATTAACCAGGGAATATTTATTTTAGAAAGCTAAAAAATAAATAAAAAACAACTTTACCGGCTTTATTGTCCCTTCCCACCTGAGGTGTTCTGAGACCTATAAAGCCGGCAAGTTGTCTGCTTCTATAACTCTTTTAATCTTAATGTTTATTACTTACTCGATGTTTTTTACTTATTCTATGTTTATTACTTACTTAATTGTTTATTACTTACTTAATGTTTTGACTTAATTATTTCAGTTCAAATTCTGCATAGAAAGTCTGTCCGTTTATATTTTTAACCAGACGGTAGTTTCTCAACCGCGACCAAATAATTGTTTTTCAAGCCTAACTACTTTATACTATTTTACCTCTACAATGACTTGATGTATTCATAAAAAAACTCTCACCAAGAAAGAAGACTGACAGGTTTATGTCAGTCTTCTTTCTTTATAATGAGTTATACAAAGGAGGATTTGTAATGATTATCAGACATTTAAACGGAAATTTATATGAAGCGGATTTTGATAACAATCCCCACTATATAAGGCAAGTCATCTATTTTATTACAGAAGGAAAAAGAATCTTATTAATTGATACCGGTTATCAAGATGAGATGAAGCAGCTAATGACGTATTTTTATGATCGATCTATGTACATCGATAAAATTATTATCAGCCATTATCATGATGATCACTTTATGGGTTTGAAAGTCTTACAGGAAAATACTGATGCTATCACTATAATTGGCTCAAGTGAGTTTAAGAGAACCCTTGAGCTTGAATATTCCCATGACTTTCTACATGACACAAATATTTACCCAACAATATTTAGCGACGGTTATAATTTTTATTTCGGCGGACATCGTATCCGGTTTGAGAAAGCACCTGGACATTCCCAATGCAGTATACATACACTGATTGACGATAGCTATATCCATGTGGCTGATAACGTAATGTTTGATACAAATAATAAATCAATGCTCCCTTTACCGTATTTTAGTATCCAGGAACATATTAATACCCTGGAAAAATTAAAAAAGCATCTGGGTAAGCATATTATTGGATCTCATTTTTCCAATGAATTGAATTTACTAAAAGATATGGAAACGGAAATAAACGAAAGGATTGCCTACTTAAAAATAATGCAGAAATCCTCCAAAAAAGCAGATTATTTCATTCCCCCGGCCATTCCTCAGATTCTATCAGCATTTTAGACGAAGAAGACCAGGTATTGATTATCGGTGATAATATAGGCGACAATATGGAAGAGATTTTTCCAAACCTTGAATGTGATAAAGAAATATATTATGATACACTTAAAAGCTACCTAACCTTGGACTATAACACCTGTATATCAGGACATAATACCATATTAACAAGAGAGAACCTGGAAACCATTATAAACAGGATGTTTACAGATTCTTCGCATCCCTTTTAAACAAAGAGGTCACAGCACTTGAAAAAGTTAGAAAGAATGAATGCCATCATATATCTGCTGCATGAACACGGTAAATTAACAGCCAAAGATATTGCCAGGCATCTAGAAGTAAGTGAACGTACAATTTATAGAGATATTGATGCCCTAAGTCAGACTAATGTACCAATAATAACTTTTGAAGGAAAGCAGGGCGGTTATGAAATCGCCACATCCTATTTCATACCTTCCATCAGGCTTTCTGAACAGGAGATACTGTATTTTTCTCTCTTGTTAAAACTCGGCAAGGAAATGAAAGTACCTGAACTCTTTAAAGATTACGATTTATTAAGTATGAAACTGCTAAATGCTGTTCCAACGGATAGCAGACCCAAACTTAAAAGATTCTTAGATAAATTTAAGGTCAGCATTAACCGTATCAATCCGGATGGTTATGTGGAAAATATCCTGGAAACCATTATACAAAGCCTTGAAGAGGAAAAGCAATTAAAAATAAGTTATTACACTCCCCTTAAAGGTACCCTAACTGACAGAATCATATCTCCCAGCCGTTTTACCTTTGATGAAGGCGGTTGGTACATAACCGGTTACTGTCATCTCAGAGAAGATAAAAGAACCTTTCGGTTAGATAGAATTCAAAGTATCGAACTCCTTGAAAGTACCTGCAGTTATCCTACTGATTGGATGTCAAAGGAGAATTCAAAACTAACTGCAGGGCACTATCAGCTGCAGATTAACCGAAGTTTCTTTGAGGTTATAAAGCATAATGATTACATGGCAAATCGGCAGATTCTTAAGGAAGGTGAAATGTTACTGGTGGATGTCTGTACGGAATACGAAGATTCCCTTCTGGAACTTGCACTAAAAAATCCCACAGCTGTTCATATTATCGGGCCCGAAAGCTTTTATGAACATATGCGGGAAATAGTGAGTAAATTAGGACAGCTATACAATTAAGCTTCACACAATCTGAAGGCCGATACCTTACAGATATCGGCTTCTTTTTGAAAGGTATTTCTCCACCTCATCATATAATCCGGTTTGGTTGGAGTACTTGACAAAATTTTGAATGGTTTTAAGCCATTCTATGGTAGAAGGTCTGGTGGAATCCACGGCTTTTAATAAATCCTTCGTACCCACAGGTCTTTCAACCCCAGTTTTCAGTATTTCTGTCAGAACATTCTCCGTGGCTGTTTCAACAACATTTTCAAGATCAGCACCTGAATACAGTTCTGTTTTCTCTACAATGGAAATGTAATCAATCTTTTTTTCCTGAGGTCTGTCCGCCATTTTCAGTTCCAGAATTGCAAGCCTGGCTTTTTTATCCGGCGGTGGAACAAATATAACCTTATCAAATCTTCCCGGACGTTTAAACGCAGGATCCACATCCCAGGGCATATTGGTTGCTCCTATTATCAACATATTCTGGGTATCTGAATCAATTCCTTCAATCTCAGTCAACAACTGATCTATAATCGGACGCATATGCTCTGAGGCTAGTTTTGAACGATTAAATCCAATGGTATCTATTTCGTCAAAGAACAAAACACAAGGTCTCATAGTTCGTGCTTTGGCAAATATATCTTTTACATTCTGGGAACTGACTCCCAGATAAGGATCCAGAATATCCGTAATATGAACAGCCAGAAACCCGGCCTGGCATTCACCTGCCGTTGCTTTGGCAATATAAGTCTTTCCGCAGCCAGGTGGTCCAAACATAAGGATTCCTCCGCCGCTTTTTTTCTTATACCTGCTGAACAGCCCCTGACTGCTAAAAGGTTTGATAATCTTCATCCGTATAATGTCTTTTAGCTCATCATAACCACCCACGTTATCGAAGGTGACAGGATTCCTCTTCTCTGATACAAAACAGTCTCCTTTGCTTTTGCCGCCTTCAACCACACTTAATCTTATAATCTTATCCTCCCGGATATCGTAGTTATCCTCCGGTTCCTCATCCCAATCCCCAGAATCCTCAGAAGTATCAGCTGAAACATCTTCGTATTCCTCTTTGTATATGAATTCTTTGCCTGCTCCCTGGTTTTCATTTATTTCTTCAACGCCAGCGGATATATCATTATTTTCATCACTCGGTCTGTCTTTGCTTAAAATATCCTTCTTATCCGTAAGTCTTGCAAGCTGTTCAAATATTTGTGTCTTAAACTCCTGCCCACAATAATTTAATGCCTGGGAAAATGCATATAATGCTTCACTCTCATTACCTGTTTCCACATACTCAACCCCTAACAGATACCAGGCAAGTCCATTTTCCGGATTATTAGCAAGCATGTTTCGCATAATCTCAATTTTTTCCATAGTGACTCTCCATTATAGTAATGCAATTAGTATAACTGCAATAATTGCCAGCAATATCATAGGTACCACAACAAATATTTGGGTATCCTTTGTTATCCCGGAGTATCTGAATATTATCCATTTTGCCTTCATAGTTACTTTCATTATGGCGAACTGCTTAGTAATTCTTCGTTTTATTTTCCTTCTCCAGTAAAAGATAAACCTGGGTTTCCGATTGATTGTATCTAGCATTTTCAGAATAAACTTATTGGTAGGATCCAACAGAAAGGCCTGTCTGAAGTTCTCTTCTGCTGATTTATAATCCTGTTTTTGATAATCCAATAAGCCCGCTTTCAAAAATCGATCACTTTCATCAGTAGAAAGAGAAAAGTAATCTTCAATAACTTTTGATTTAATTCCATAGCTATCGTCCATGTCCAGATAGTAATAAAACTTATACTGAAGGGCACGTAAATTGACCGCATCAAGTTCCAGCGCCTGGTTTATTAGCTGCAGCGCCTCCCCGCTATTACCGTTAATCATCTTCAGATATCCGTAAAAAGCTAAGTATTCCGGATTCTGGGGGTCTAACTCCAAAGCAGCCTTAAGAATTCTTTCTGATTCCTCATACTCATCCTTCTGCAGGAAAACCATACTAAGCAGAAAATAGCCTTCTGCTCTGTCAAACCCATTGTCTACAGCGGATTTACAACAATCAATTGCATTATTATAATCCTCTGTTTTATAGAGGCAAAAGGCAAACAGGTATAGAAGATAGGCATTGGCTGACAGCTCCTGTAACGCTGCCGACAATCTTTCCATGGCCAGATTGTACCGTCCCATCTCCATATAATTCCTGATTATCAGTATCTCTTTATCATAAGTTAATAAATCCATGCTAAATCTTCCTATTTGCCTGCTGCCTCATGAGAAGCATTACTTCTATGTGGGTTATGATACCAGTTTATTTGCTTTTTTTACATAACGGCCTGCAGGATACAGACTCAGATATTGCTCTACTGCGTTTCTGCTTCCCTTTTTCTTATAGAGAACTTCACACACTTCCCAGATATTGTCCTCTGTCATCTCATTGTCTTCGCCGTTGTTTTTCGATTCAATATAATTTTCTAAAGCTGCTTCATAATTCCCCAGGAAAAACTCTGCAACACCAATCTGTCCTAGACATTTACCTTTGCTTTGAGGATACTTAAGCACAATATTTTCATAAGCCCGTTTGCTTCCTTCATAATCTTGATCCAGCATTAATCCTGCTGCTGCATTAATTTCAACAGATACATCATCTTGTTTGTAATCCTTAAGCATTTCTTCTCTGATCTTCTTAGCCTGTTCAAAATCAGGTTTTCCTTCACCGCTAATATAGGTGTTTACTCCCTTTTCATCTACCGAGAGATTCTTTTTCTCCTCTTCCTTCTCATCATCCGAGCTGCCAAGAATATATAATCCTGCTAAAATAAAAACCACCAAACTCACTATTCCGATTACCACATTGCCTTTGTAAAAGGAATAGGCCGCAAATCCACCAATAACCAATAAAATCAGCGCTGACACCATTCTTTTCATTTCGTCTTCATCCTCCGTATAATCGTTAATTTATTAACACCATAATATAGCAATTTTCATTATAGTCTTTTTTTCGTCAATTACAAGATAGAATATTCTACAATGCAACAGAATTTTCTACTTTTATCTCTCGTCCGTTTCCTGCCAGAAAGAAACCGGTACCGCTTCCTCTTCAAATATTACTTCATAAGCAGTAACACCTTCTGTCTCTCCTAAGGTCACTTCCATCCACGGGGTATTCTGAGGTGAACCCATACAGATTAATAACCTGGAAGCTGTGACATCGAATACCATGGAGCGTAAGGTACCAAACCAGTCTTCATACGCATGGCAGCATAATCCTTCCGGCATCTTTGCCGTAAGCAGGGCTATAAGATCATCTTTTGAAACTTTTTCATGCTTTGAGAAAAAGGTTTCTATGGCGTCCCCTCTAAGTTTGGAAAAATTCTTTCTTGCGGAATATTCTTTCAGATGCTCTTCACTTTGATAATGATTCAGAGCATACATATATGGACTCTCATTTCTATATGCTATCCTTGCCTTGCCACCGGCTGTGAGAATCTCTGCTACAATACACTCTCCCAATGTAATGATGCCCGTCAGTAGTTATAGCCGGCAGCACCGATACTTGGGAGCAGGCTTGGGCTTTTGTATCACGAAACAAACAATAAAATAAGTCCTTTAGTTCTACTTCCATACCGTCTGCCACGCCCTGCAGCTCATCCTTTAAGCCTTTGCAGTACTGATCAAAATATTCAAGATTATTATATGCTTCTTCTGCTGATAAAGGAGTACCTCCTTCCGGTACTGAGGTATAGATTTCTTTTAGAATTGGGACAGACTTAAGAAATTCACCTTTTTTCTTACCAATCTCATAATGACTTCCTTCATAAACCATTTTATAGTAATTAATTTCTCCATTATAACCTTCCTCCCTGATACTTATCTTCTCATGTTGTGATTCTTCGAACCGGCAGCCAGATCTCACTATAGTATTCCTCACTATCCATATTTTCTTCGGAATACCATTCTATTTCAGGACCACCTGTGTGTTCATAACCGGAGGAGGGGAACCACTCCGAATAGATTCTCTTCCAGACCTTCTGCTGTGAACCAGGCAGCGGCCCCCTGCATTCAAACTTGACCCACTGGCAGGCTGGTATTTCTATTTCTGTAAAACCAGGTTTCAGGGGCTGATCTGATTCGACCGCAACCATACTTTTGGCTACCTCTTCATAATCAATGTCATTACATAGATTCTCTTCAATATAACCAATTGCTCCATTCATTTTAGCCAACCAGTCCATCGCTTCTCCTTTCAATTCCACAGCTTCTGACTGCTGTATGTATCATAACTTATTTAAGGAATAACTTCGCAACCTTTTCTGCACAGTTTTGTTATTCCTATACAAATTGCCGGAGTTGCAGTTACATGAATATTCTATCTTTCATGGTATACAATCCGGCAATAGATTTATTTCTCATTTAACTTCATTTCATACATAAACTGCAACTTACGGTAATAATCCATTTCGATTAAATCCGTAGGTTTGACTTCTCCATCCTTTTTATCAAAGTAGGCGATTCCTCCGTAGGTGAGCATTTTCTGAACAAAATTGTAGGCACTGCCATCCTCATTGATTTCCTTGACTTTGTTCAGTATCTTTAATTTCTGCTCTGTTGTACAGGTAAGCTTATATACCATAATGGAGGCATCTTCTTTCTTATTAAAGAAGTCCAGCATTTCATAATTCAAACCCGGCGGATAGACCCGTTCTCCTCCGTTATAGCTTATAATCGTTTTCAGTTCAGGGTCAAAGGATAAAGATGCATGGTTATACTGCTTCTGGGTGAAGGTAGATATGATCTCACTTGCCGGACTACCGGTATTGGATAGAATAATATAGATATTTTCATCCATGAGCCACTTCTCCGCTTCCGTAAAATACTCCTGTGTAAGCACTCCCTGATTGATGTATTCAAAGGAATTGTGGCGGTATAAGTCATCCTTAAGTTCCAAAAGATTTTCAACTGCAAAGGCTTGTCCTGCTTTTTCAAGTATTTCCATGGTTGATACAATTTTATCACGCCCGGCCTTGATATCGGTAAAACTGATACTTGCCACATCACTGGCAGTAGGCAGATAAAAACTGGTATACTTATTGATGGTAACAAACCGTTCCACCAGAAAAGGAAACCAGACTACTGCTGCACCGAATACCCTTCCTATGAACTGATGTACCTCCGTCTGCCCTGGTTGAAAGGATACCAGTGAAATATAGGTTATCTGAAAAGCCATGATCAAGAGATAAATAAAGGTCAGATAGACTTTCGCTCTGCTTTCCGATGGAACTATCAAAGTACGGACAATCATTAGGAAACATACAAATATATATGTAAAAACTGCAAAAACGAAGCTTCCTCCTATTATTATGTTTACAAGCAATAGTATTATTATAATTTTTAGTGGGGTTGAATATCTTTTTAAATCGTTCATAACTGACTCCTGTAAATATTGTATCTTTTCTTATTCTAATATTACCCTACTGGAATACTTCTCGTAAAGTTTACCTGTAAACGTTTGCGTTTTACTGATATTTTAATTCATTTTTCGCACTAACCATAAACATCCGGCTGACGAAAGCCTCTTAAGAATGTATAAAATTTCCGGTAAATTAGACTCCTATATACTTATATCACATGAACGTAATTTATGGAATGACTAAATCAATATTTTAAGAAATTTATAAAATTTAGCTGCTGCAGACTAATTAATTTTAGATGAATTTGCTTAATTCCCACCGGAAATATATTCGGTGTTTTAGCATTTCCTCTATCTCAAATTAATTCTGCAGCAGCCATTTCTTCTGGCTTATTCAAAAAAACTAATTTCTACCATGCTATTTAATTACTTTCTCTGAATACCATAACATGGTTAATTTGTAATTCTCTATATTATTACATATCAAATTCCCTATGTTGAATCAATCTATTTCTATACTTTTGTCTGATTCCCAGGTTATCTACGTATTTTCCGACCTCTGCTACGATCAGAGGAATAACGGATAAACCGATAGCAATAAGCCAGTGATTCAGTCCAAGAGCTGTAATTCCAAAGATATTACCAAAGCCCGGTATTAATACGATCAGTGCAAATACAATTATCATTGCGGCAGCACTGTAAACCATGGGCATGTTGGAACTTAAAGGTACTTTTAATATTGATTTGCGGCTGCGTACGGTAAATACATGTAATATGGAGGACCAGCCGAGAATTAAGAAGGACATGCTCTGACCAATTGCATGGGATGGCGTAAATCCTTCGGATACCAATTGATTGGTTCCCAGATAATAACCTATCCATACAATAACAGAGCAGATAATTGTTTGCCTTACAATAACATGAATCAGATTACTGTTAAAGAAGCTTTCTTCACGGCCGATGGGTTTACGTTCCATAATACGGGGATCGGATACTTCCTTGGCTAAGAAGATACCGGGGATACCGTCACCTAAAACATTGATCAGCAGAAGCATTACTGCTGTTACCGGGAACTGCCATCCAATCAGCTGCGCTCCCAGCATAATTATAATTTCCGAAATGTTGCAGACTATTAAGAAATATATTGTCTTTCGAATATTGGAAAATACATTACGGCCTTCATGAACCGCATCTACAATAGTAGCAAAATTATCATCAGCCAAGACCATATCCGCAGCACTTTTTGCTACTTCTGTTCCATTCTTGCCCATTGCCACACCTACATCGGCAGCTTTTAAAGCCGGGGCATCATTTACTCCGTCTCCTGTCATGATAACAACTTCATCATTTTCCTGCCAGGCTTCTACTATACGGATTTTATCTTCCGGTGTAACACGGGCATATACAGAATACTCTCTGATGGAACTGCAGAGTTCTTCATTGCTCATTTCCGAAAGCTGCTGCCCTGTCATTACTTTCTCACCATCACTTAAGATTCCGATTTCTCTTGCTATGGCACTTGCTGTGGCAACATGGTCACCGGTAATCATAATGGTTCGTATTCCTGCTTTTTTTGCAGCTGCTATGGCTGCTTTACTCTCCGGTCTAGGCGGATCGATAATACCGATAAGCCCCAGGAGCTCCAGATCCTTTTCTACCTGCTCCAGGTCTTCATCCGCAGGAAGCTGTTCGATATGTTTGCTAGCCAGTGCGATTACACGCAAAGCATCTTTAGCAAAGGTGTCATGAACTTTCTTTGCTTCTTCTTTTTCATTGGCACTTTCTCTGACCGGCATCCAGTCAAAGGCACCTTTTGATAACACCAGATATCCACCATTTGGATCTTCGTGTATCGTTGTCATTCTTTTACGGGAAGAAGAAAAGGGAATTTCTTTTACTCTTGGCCATTCAGAGACTATATCTTCTTTCTTTTTACCTTTATCATCAAGCAGTTTCATAATGGCAGATTCTGTTGCATCGCCCATGATATGCTTATTTCCGTTTTCATCGGTTTCTATCACCGCATTACTTGCAAGGGCCAGCCGTTCAAGAAGATTCTGCTGGTTTGCTGTAAATTCATCTGTATCTGCTATGGGTTCTTCTGATTTGACCCACAGTTTCTTTATGGTCATACGGTTCTGTGTCAGTGTTCCGGTTTTGTCGGAGCAAATAACAGAGGTACTTCCCAGTGTTTCAACTGCTGATAATTTTCTGATAATTGCCTTTTTGTGAACCATCTTCTTTACACCGTTTGATAAGGACAGGGTTACGATTAAGGCAAGGGTTTCAGGAACGGCTGCTACTGCCAGAGAAACTGCCAGTAAGACAAGATGCCAGATACTGTCTCCTCTTAAGAGGCCGACTACTACCAGAATAACGGCTGAAAGGATTGCCGCAAAGCTGATCATCTTTCCTAATTTGTTCAGACGTATTTGAAGAGGTGTCATCATCTTCTGGGTATTATTGAGATATCCTGCTATTTTACCCATCTGGGTCTTCATTCCGGTTTCTGTTATGACACAGGTTCCGTTACCGGCGGTTATATGACAACCGGAGAATACCATGTTCTTTTGATCGCCTAAGGCTACTTTTGTGTCTTCAATTATCTCAGAATTTTTTTCGGAGGCTTCACTTTCTCCGGTTAAGGAGGCTTCTTCCACCTGTAAATCCACTGCTTCCAGTAAACGTCCGTCAGCAGGGATCAGATCACCGGATCGTAATACTACAATATCTCCGGGTACCAGTTCCGTACTGCTGATCTTTTTTTGCATTCCGTCACGTATTACCGTACAGGACGGTGCATTCATGTTAATCAATGCATCCAGAGATTTTTCTGCACTGTTTTCCTGTGTAATTGCCAGAATAACATTTAATACTACTATACTTAAGATTACTATAGGTTCTAAAAATCCATGTCCTTCTCTTATTGCCAGAGCAAATGATAACGCAATGGCTACTAACAAGATGATGGTTGAAATATCTTTAAATTGATGCAGTATCTTCTTACCTATAGATTCCTTCTTCGGTTTGTCAAACTCATTTTTTCCGTAGGTTTGCTGCTTTTTAGCAGCTTCTTCAGATGATAGTCCCTTCACTTCATCTGCACCGAGCATACTTAATACTTCCCGATTGTTTAAATTGTACCAGTTCTTCATACTTTTCCCACCTTTCATAGGTTAGTGTAAAATAAATTGCATTTCACACTTCTTTTTGAAGCAATACCGCAGGGGAACTGCGCTATGCATGGGCGTAAGAGCGAAAGAAAATTAACAAAAGAACGGATGTCACATATAGATTCTTTCACTCTTATTAACAGTGACAGTATCGTAGAATCTGTTCTTCGTACAAATTACTCTTCAGAAAAGGTACCCCGGATTTTTTTACCGAAGTTTTCGTAAGCTTAGGAGTATTTTCTATACCAATACCCTCTTTACCAACAGAGAAAAAGATGTTTTTCATTTATGCCTCCTTTCCAGATAGTTCACTTGTAAAATGTTCATTAGTGAACTATATGAGTATAAAAATGTAAGTGTTTACTATAAACTTTTATTTTAATTCTTCACTTATATTATCTACTATTTTTTGAGAGATTTTATGCATTAATTCTAGCTCTTTTTCCGTAATATCTCGGAAAAGTATACCAAACAAACGGTCTCTGACCATTTCAATATCATCAATTACAGCTTTGGCTGAATCAGTAATACTAAGATGTATACATCTGCGGTCCGCATTATCTCCAAGTACTGTGATATATTTCTTGTGGGATAGATCGTCGATAGAATTAGAGATATGAGCTTTTGATATATATTGAATCTTGGCAATATCCTTGGCTGTATTGTGTTCCCCGCATTGAGATATAAAATATAAAATCTCTATTTCGATTTTTTTAAGATCATATTTCTTCATAACAACTTCATATTCTTTTTCGTATAACTTTTTGAATTGATGTCCATTTATTAATATATCGAATGCGTTAAACATAATTTACCTCTTAAAATTATTATATGATTGATAGATTCTGTAATTCAATTATCCTTAAAATTTATTCCAGATACCTATTCTTAGTAAACTTTTCTTTACAATCTGTTCTTTTGTAAACTATTAGGTTGTGAACTTTTTGTTTAAACTGTTAGATTATGAACGGTTTGTTAATGAATCGTTTGTTTAGGAACCGTTTGTTAATGATCGTTTGCTAATGAACCGTTTGTTTAGGAACTGTTATTTATAAATGTTAGTTTATAAATGTCAGTTTATGAACTGTTCATTTGTGAACTGTTTACTTGTGAACAAGTATAAAGCATGCCCAAACCTCTTGTCAATAAAAAATTTAAAACTTCCCAATAAAAAAGGAATACCTCAAAGTCTCCAAAACGTAGCAGATACCGAATATTAAAGCAAAAAATAATTGCTTAAATATTCGGTATCTTATTACTTGTTAAGAGAACATATGAAACACCCTCGTAATTTTCACAGTGTGCTTGAATGCAGCTGAAATCCTGATATATAAACGAATCTAACCCAATTTTAAACAATAGATGAATCCACTATCCGTTCTTCCTGCAGTATCAATATAAAACGACGATCCTTATCAGACAAAGTTTCCAGTATTTCAGCCGGGTAAGCAGGGAATTGCTCCTGCTCCTGGGTTAATTCAAATTTTAATAGTTCTTCATCATAATTCGTATTGTATGTATTTAATCTTATCTGAATGTCCATATCTATTCCTTCAATTTTATCAATATGTTTTATCATTAATTAAGAATCAAAATTCTCCAGTATGCTGTCTTTCTTATCCGGTCTTACATCTCCATGCTTTACAAATATCATGGTGCATAAGGAAAGCAGGGAAAATATTACTGCATAGGGAAACAGACTGCGATAGGAAACATGCTCCAATAAGGAACCGGAGGCAATTGGAGTAATAACCTGAGCTGACATAGAAAAGGTATAATACAGACCGGTATATCTTCCTACATCTGACCCCTTACTCATCTGCACCACCATGGGATAAGAATTTACATTAATAGCAGCCCAGGCAATACCTGTAATTGCAAACACCACATTAACCCAGGCAGAATACTCTGTAAACAGCATTCCAGCAAAATACGAAGATGCCAGAAGTATTATACCTGCTATAATCGTTTTCTTTCTGCCGAATTTACCTGAGAGAAATCCTATAGGTATATAACTTAAGATGGCAGCTACTGTAGCAACCATCAGACAATCTGCGAAATCTCCGCCCTTTAAATCCCATACCTTAATGGCATACCTGGAAAAGGCTGTGGTTACGGCATTATATGCCATGAACCATAAGAAAATCGAAGCAAGGAGAAATATCAGGCTTCGCTGTACATCTTTTGTCAGTTTGTTCGTTCCTGCTTCTAATATTTCATCTTCGTCCTCTGTCACTGTGGCTATAGCAATTTTCTTTTCTCTTATGGTACTCACAAGAATTGCTACAGTAACTAACATCAATATGGCTACTGCTAGAAATACCTGGGTATAATCAGGTTTCTCTACCTGTTTTATCAATTTCTTAATCATGAGCAGAGAATATACAGCTCCTGCTGCTCCCATCAGATTGATTAATGCATTTGCCTTGCTTCTTAAAGGTTTTGGCGTTACATCCGGCATCAAAGCTACAGCCGGAGAACGGTAAGACCCCATTGTTATGAGTAGTACCAAAAGTACAGCCACAAATACAAACAGATTTTCTCTTGCATCTGCTATGGGAAGTATCATCATTAGTATTACGGCACCGATAGTTCCAAACAGAATAAAGGGTATTCGTTTGCCAAACCTTGTATCCACCTTATCTGAAAATGCTCCAAAGACAGGCAGCAAAAATACTGCCAGAATATTATCCAGTGCCATTACAGTTCCTGTTACCGTTTCACCAAGATGAAAAGTATTCTGTAATATCAAGGGAATAATCGTATCATATAACTGCCAAAAAGCACAAATTGACATAAATGCCAAACTGATCAACAAAGTTCTTCGGTAGTTTAATTTCATTACATTCTCCTTATTTGGTTGTAATATGTATATATTCTATTAATAGCATAATACAACGTAATCTACAAGCAATATTACAGAGGTGTAACATAAAATTAATCTCTATTTTACTTCATGCCTGCATGTGCCTTAAGCATTCCCATTAATACTTTCTCAGGGGTTATTGGCAGTTCTCTGTGCCAGACTCCTGTAGCATTATAAACAGCATGAGCTATGGCAGGCGGAGGTGTATTGATTACCACTTCTCCAATGGATTTTGCTCCAAAAGGGCCGCTTTGCTCGTAACTGCTCTCAAATTCAACTCGAAGGCTGCATAAATCCATGCGGGTTGGTATCTTATACTGCATAAAGGAATTCTCTCTGATCTGCCCTTTCTTACTATAGGAAACATCTTCATACAAGGCCATACCAATTCCCTGTGCCAGTCCGCCTTCTGTCTGAACTCTGGCAAGATTGGTATTGATAACCGTACCGCAGTCAACAACTGCTACATAATCCAGAAGCTCGATGGAGCCGGTTTCCTTATCCACTTCAATTTCCACCATCCCCACCATGTGAGGCGGCGGTGAAACCGGAGAGGAATTCGATACAGTTACCTGCACAGCTTCTGAATTTCCGCTCATAGATTTGGAGGCAATATCCATAAGGGATACCTCCCTACTGCCATCAATTTTCGTAATTTTCTTTCCCGTAAATAGGAGTTCTTCCGCCTGACAGCAAAGCATTATAGCAGCTATTCTGCACATCTTCTCCTTTAATTCCATACAGGCTTTCTCCACTGCTTTACCGGTTATATAAGTGGTACTGGAAGCATAGGAGCCGGAATCATAAGGAGAGCTGTCCGTATCTGCACCGAAAATAATAATATCCTCTACTTCACACTCCAGGCACTCTGCTGCAATCTGTGCCAGAATGGTATCACAACCGGTTCCCATATCCGCCGCTGCAATGGATAGGGCATAAAAGCCTTCATCATTTAATTTTATCGTAGCAGAACCTACATCAACATTTGATATTCCGGAACTTTGCATAGCCATGGCCACACCTTTGCTTCGAATCTTACCATTTCCAAGATCCAGGGCGTAAGGCTTATTGTCCCAGTCAAACATTTCACTTGCTTTTTTCATACAGCTATCAAGAGCACAGGAAGTATTGTATTCATTATAATAAGCCGGCATGACCTGCCCTTCCCTTACCATATTTTTCTCCCTGATGGCAACAGCATCCATATGAAGCTTAGAAGCAAGCTCACTGATAGCTGACTCCATGGCAAAGATACCCTGAGTTGCCCCGTAACCCCGGTAAGCTCCGGCAGACTGTATATTGGTGTACACTACGTCATAATGAAAACGGTAAGCTTCCAGATTGTTATTGTATAATGAGATGGATTTATGTCCCGATAGTCCTACTGTGGTAGGACCATGTTCACCATATGCTCCGGTATTGGACAAAGTATATAAATCCAATGCACGGATTGTGCCGTCCTTCATAGCACCTACTCTGACGGTCAGTTCCATTTCGTGGCGGGGAGTAGAAGCCGTCTGGCTTTCTTCTCTGGTATATATCATTTTCGCTGGTCTGCCGGTTTTTAAAGTAACAAAGGCCGGGTAAACTTCTGAAACACTGGTCTGCTTCGCACCAAAGCCTCCGCCGATACGCGGTTTAGAAACACGAATCTTTGATTTCGGAATATCCAGGGCATTGGCTAATATTCTTCTTAAATGAAAGACTATCTGGGTGGAGCTGACCACATGAAGTCTTCCATAAGGATCAATGGTTGAATAGGTACGGAATGTTTCCATCATTGCCTGCTGATTAGATTTGGTATGATAGGTGTTCTTAATAATCACATCGCATTCAGACATTACTCTGTCAACTTCTCCATATTCACTTTTATCTGCAGCGCATAGATTTCTCTTGTTATCAGCCCCAACGGGACATAATGCCTGCCAATCTTCTTCCGGATGTATCAGAACACTGTTATCCTTGGCTGTTCTAAGATTAAGTACCGGTTCTAATACCGTATATTTTACCTTGATAAGTTTCATAGCTTTGTCAACTGCTTTATGGTTTTCACCGGCTACAATTGCAACAGCATCTCCTACGTAACGCACTCTGCTATCCAGTATCAGACGGTCGTAAGGACTTGGTTCAGGATAGGTCTGTCCTGCCATGGTAAAACGCTTTGCCGGTACATCCTTATAGGTATAAATGGCTTCTATTCCCGGTACTTTTAGTGCGGTGTCTGTACTAATGGCTTCAATGACAGCATGGGCATGAGGACTTCTAAGTACTTTTACAATCAGGCAGTCTGAGGGCGCGATGTCATCGGTATATACCGGTTTACCTGTAACCAGTGACATGGCATCTTTTTTGCGGACGGGTTTGTTTATTACCTTAAAATCAGCCATTACACCACCTCCGATATATTCTTAGCTGCAAGCTCTGCTTTCAATGCAAGGGACTGCCGGTAGTCCATGTATGCCCTTATCCCTCGTAACTGCCCTTCATAACCGGAGCATCTGCATAGATTTCCGGAGAGAAATTCCTTGATTTCCTCATCAGAAGGGTTCTGATTCTCACGAAACATTGCAATGGCATTCATGATAAAACCGGGATTACAAAAACCGCATTGTTCTGCTCCCTGTTCTGCTATGTAAGTACCGAAATCTTCTGCTTCCCCCTGTAAGCCTTCCAAGGTGGTCACCTTTTTTCCATTAACTCTGGCTGCCAGCGTACTGCAGGATAAGACCGGCTTCTCATCCACAAAGACCGTACATAAACCGCAATTTCCGGTTTCGCAGCCTCTCTTCACACTATAACAGCCATTATTTCTGAGTAAATCTATTAACAGCAAATCAGCTTCTGCTTCTTTTATAATTATTTTATTGTTTATCCATAATTTTATCTGCATCACACACCTCACATATCCTTCATCTGTAATAAAGCTCGTTTCGTTAATACTCCGGCTAATATCCTTCGATATTCTTCACTGCCACGCATATTGCTGCCTGTCTCAACCTGACTACTGATATAATTTCCAAGTTCTGATGCGCTTGCCTCTGTAATTTCTTTATCTAAAATGCCATTCCTGTCGTAAAAACAGACGGCACGTTTTGGTCTTGCTCCAATTACAAAACGGTAATTTCCATTCGTTTCACTGACTGAACAGGTTAATACCGGGAAATCTGTTTTCGTATTCCGTTGCGATAGATATACTGTCTTTCTCTTCTCTTTCTTTATTATCAGTCTTATAAGCAAATCTCTGTCATAAGGAAGTTTGGTAAATTCCTCCAGGCTTAGGATTCCTTTGTTATATAATTCCACCTGAGCATCCATGGCAAGAAATACTGTGAGTACATCGGAAAAACCATACCTTCCGAAAATGCTTCCGCCTACTGTTGCCATGTTACGAAACTGAATACCTACAATCTGCCTTACCGATTCAGTCAGTGCTTTATTACTGAAATCATTTAGTTCTTTGTGCTGTTCCAACTGACGAAGGGTAACCATGGCACCGATAATGAAGCTATCTTTGGTTTCCTCAATGGTATCCAAGCCCAAATCAGATAAATCAATTGCTGTTCCTACGTTACGTTTCTGAAGCTTCAGCCAATGCATTCCTCCCAGAACTACATTACTTCTCTTCTGATTCAGTTCATATGCCTGCTGTATACTCTCAGCTTTTACGTACTGACTAATTGTTAGCATCTTTATCCTCCGTTGTTCTTTCAGACAGGATTGTTGCCCTTTTATCCTGTACTAATCTATATTATGTTTTGAGCTATGTATAATGTATATTTACTTATAAATATTATAAGTATAAATAATAAATGAGGTAAACGAACTAGTTTTTTTCCTTTTTCAGTTCTTAAAACAACTAAAAATCTCTTTGAAACCCCCTGATATTCTAGCACGGTACAAATTTTTTGTCAAAATATATTAAATTAAAGAAAATGTATATTTATGCATACTGCCTTATAATTAGAAAGCCGCTCCAGAGGGCATATCAAACTCTGGAACGGCAATTAAATTATATCTATATATGTTCTTATGTAAATTCTTCTATTATTTGAATACCTGTAGTTATTTAGATGCAGTCATCTCTGTTGTAATCTGTTAATGAATCTGTAATCTTACGGTATAGGTCAACTACTTTAAGTTCTTTCTCTATAATCATTTTCAATTCTTTATCAGTGGCACCGATTAATTCAATAAAAGTCACCTTGCCATTTGGTGTATCAATGCTTCCTGCCTGTTCATCTTCTGCTGTTATAAATCCTGTGATTTTAGACAGCTGCTCCACATCCATTCCCATTGTCTGCCCGGTATAGATATATTCATTAGGATAGAACAACTCTCCCTCTGTAAAGGTTATTCTGGCTATTGATTGTAGAATTCCGCATATTCCCTTAATCTCAGCTTCTTCCTTCTCATTGTTTAACTTCTTAAGCTTTAGGGTTAATTCCATTCCGTAACCACTGTATTCTTTATTTTCAAATTCTTTCTCATAAATTTCCGAAAACCCGTACGTAACAAAATGCCAATAATCTCCTCCGTCATAGATACTAATTCCATCTAACGGATCATTTCCACCCAATTGCCAGGATATCAGTGTTCCATAATGCATGGGTTCCGTCTGCCCGGGATAGATATTTTCAAAGACTTTTGTAATGGCATCCCAGCCTTTAGTATTAAGCTCGAAATCTGACTCTTCCTTACTATTATAATCAACATCAGATTGCATCTTTGCTTCTAATGTTTCATTTTCTTCTAGTGTTTTTTTGTCTTCTAATGTTACCTTTTCTTTTTTCTTGATTTTGTCAAATAATCCCATATTTATTTTCTCCCTTTGCAGTCTGATTTATATTCCATTTCTCATATAACTTAAATTTATATTTTATTTTCTTACAAATAAAAAACCCTAATATAAGAACTGTTCATATTTGTATGAGTTACAACCATATTCATCTTATATATGAACTAATTTATTACCTTATATTATTTGTATTGTAAATTTTATATATTTTACCATATTTAGCGCATATTAACAACTTCGTGTTCTCTTTCCTTGTTTATAGCGTACTTTCTGCAATTTATAGCATATGATGTAGAAAAAACTGAATCTGCTCGTTTCCAGTCAAAGCGCAGTAAGCAGCAGATAATGTAGGAAAGAAGGAATATAAATGGAAGAAAACTTTCTGGATGGACTAACCGGGCGGATTGTGCTGCCCACAGATCCTGTTTATGATGAAGCCAGACAAGGCTTTAACCATGGAGTACAAAACTATCCGCTAATTATAAATTATTGCCGTTGTGTGGAGGATGTACGTAATGCTGTCAAATGGTCTGTTTGCCACTGCATTCCCCCTCGTATACGAAGCGGCGGTCATAATTATGAAGGATATTCAAACGGCAATAGTGTACTGGTGATTGATGTAAGTGAAATGAATAGTATATCTCTTGAAGAAGAAAGAAATGTCGTCCAAGTGCAAGGAGGGGTCACGAACGGCCAGTTATATAATTATCTAGGTGAACGAGACTATCCTTTTCCAGGAGGTACTTGTCCAACTGTGGGCTTAAGCGGATTTGCCTCAGGAGGAGGCTGGGGACTGTCTTGCCGGTTCTTTGGTTTAGGGTGTGACAGTCTGACAGAAATTGAATTAGTGGATTATCAGGGAAATATCATCAGAGCCGATGAATCCTGTAATGCTGATCTCTTTTGGGCTTGCCGCGGTGCAGGAGGAGGTAATTTTGGAGTTATTACTTCCATGACCTTTCAATTACCTCCTAAGACTAGCGACGTAACCTTAATTGAAATCGATTATCTAAGAGTAGATACCCAGACGCAGGAAGACTTTCTTAAAGCCTGGCAGGACTGGATTGCTTGCGCAGATATTCGGATGACTCTAATAGCCAGAATATATTATTCGGAAACTGATGGGCAGTCCATGCTGGTAAGAGGTATTTTCTATGGAAAATCAGAAGAAGCCAGAAAGCTGCTGGAGCCTTTTCTATTCCTGCCTAATGCTGTTTATAATATAGAATATATATCCTTTTTAGAAGCAGTTACTATCCTTGGCAGTGCCTATCCTCCGTTTGAGAAATTCCAGTCAGTCAGCGGATTTGCTTTTCGTAACTACTCCCACAGTGAACTCTCAGAATTAGCTGCTTTAATAAGTGAGCCTGCTGATGGTTCTGTCTTTAGAGGTCTATCCTTATATGCGCTGGGTGGCAGAGTAAGAGAAACCAGCGTTCATGAGACAGCTTTCTTTTATAGAGAAGCTCATTATATTCTCTGGTTGGAAACCGTTTGGGAGGAGAATCAATATGCAAGTGCCGGAAGAAACTGGATTGCCTGCAGATATCCGGAATTCGCGACACTGACCACAGGCTCTTATATTAATTTCCCTTATTACGGAATCAACCGCTTTCTAAAGGAATACTATGGCGGGCATGTCATGGCACTGGAAGAAATCAAGTTAAAATACGACCCTTTCAATGTTTTTTCCTATCCACAGGGACTGCAGCCAACTAGAGACAGCAAATGCCTGCCTTCTAGCATCACCGAAAAGAAGGTTAAAGATATATTAGATGTTCAAACAGGAAACCCAAGAGGTTTCAGATATGTAACCCCTCCTAAAGATTAATCAATAGATCTATGCAAATTCCTTCCTTGCAAAGCTTTTCTTAAGCTTGTAAAAATGCGCTTCATTTTTATACTTTCTATATTAGAAATATCACAAGTTTCCTTGTGATATTTCATTAGGATTAGCTTGCATGGAAGGTTAATCTATACTGCACATTAATTCAAGATGCATCTTTTATCCGCTTGTTATAGGTTACCTGTAACAATTCTTTATCAGGATATGAAATTATTTTCTTAATCTGCTCAAGAGGTATCCCTATCTCCTTCAAACTTAAGATTTCATTCTTCATAATACCGATACTGGTTGTTTTTATCCACCAGCACAGGTCTAAATAAACCGATATCATCATAGTAACGCAAGGTCTTCTTGTTTAGTTCCATCATAGCCGAGAACTGTCCGATACTATACATATTTTCGTTCAACTTATCTCCCCCATCTTCTGACTCTAAGAAATGGAATCTTATAAAGTTCATGATGCTTATATATTTCATATTCCTGGCGTCTTATAAATGCTGCAGAACAATACTGCATTTTCTCTGCCATATCGGCATTCAATCTATCCCCCAAAGTTTTTGAGCAGCTCTTGGGTATCCGAGATGTCCGTACCCGGCTGTCTTTTTCATGACTTTTTTCGGAAATATCATTTCTGTATCTTTTACACAGATATCCTGCATTGGTTCAAGGGTATTTTCTATTTGATCTGGTACTTTACCGCTGAATATAGCACCCATGGGAGCAAAGGCGATATCCCCGTACTTTTTATTCACTGTCTCACAAGCTTGTTCCAGAGCTATGAGATGTTTTGGATCTGCATGTCCGGAGATTGCAACAATATGCCTTAATCCCCAGTTAGCAACAGCCTTTAAAGTGTCCGATACCAGCCGGTAGAACACTCTCTGTGTAAGTTGAATATTTTCGGTAAATCCTCTCAAATCGGCATATCCATATGGAATTACCGGCAGCAGCAAAAAGGTATGATTCTCAAATTCCTTCTCCAGTCTCTCAACACACTGTCTGATCCAATATTCAGTTTCATAGACATCTACACCAACAGGAAGATGCCTGCCGTGTTCTTCAATAGGAGCAAAACCCAGAAATAGAACTGTTCTTTCCCTATCTAATGCTTCGATTTCCACTCAGCTAAGTTCCATGACCATTTTTATCATATATTTACCTCCTGACATTATAAGGCTACAATAATCCTTCCCGTTACTGGAATGTCAAGGACATAATGTTTAATTTATCATTATCTGCTTAACCTATCAACAGTTATAATTTATAACGGAAAATTAACAAAGTATTTATAATTTTATGCGTGACAAAATCATTAAAATGTGTTAGATTATTAATTAGTCCGTAATCGGACTAATATTTTAAGGAGGCATTGACCTATGCAGGATGATATCAAGAAGGCTATAAAAAGTTATTATGAGATGTACTTCGAAATCGGTTATGTTTATGAAGAATTGGCTAAAATGCATGGACTTACTTCTACTACCCTTTTTATTCTTCAGATTATTTACGATTATCCGGAGGAATGTACACAGCATTTTATATGTGAAAAGCTTCTCTATCCGAAACAAACGGTTAATACCATTTTAGATTCTTTCGAAAGAAAGGGATATATACGGAAGGAAGTATCAAAACTGGACAAACGGAACAAAAACATATTATTTACAGAAGCCGGTAAGGAATACGCTGATCATATTATGTCAGATATGTTTCAGCTGGAGGAAGGTGCTTTTACAAGTATGGCTGACGAAGATAGAGAGGCTATGGTTAGGGGTGAACAGGCCTTTCTTGCACAATTAAAGAAGATTATGCAGTCTTTTAAAGAGACTTCTCCTGCACCGACTGCAAAGAATCCAGATCATTAAAATTCAGTGCTGTAGAACAGCATACAGTGATCGTTGTGCAATAATAATGCAGTTTTGCTACAAGTATACTGCTATTATTCTAATGTAATCGGGGATTTTTCAAGGAGGATAGTTATTCATGAAATATTTATTGCAGTTTCTAAAAAGTAATAAGAAGATGCTTTTCTTAATCATCTTCTCTTCCCTGCTGCAGGCATTCGGAACTCTTATGGTTCCTTATTTTGCGGCAAATGTTATAGATAAAGGTATCGTAGAAAAGAATGTGCCGGTTATTATTACCATTGGCTTGCAGATGCTTGCAGCGGCAGGTCTTACGGCTCTTGTCTCTCTGTGGGGCAGTTATCTGTGTGCAGATCTTGCAGCTTTAACGGGAAAACACTTAAGGGAAATGCTGTTTTCTAAGACACAGCTTCTCTCTGTTAAAGAGTTTAATCACTTTAGTACAGCTTCATTAATCACCAGAACCACCAGTGATGTCACAATCATACAGCAGACAATTATTATGATTACGCAGATGATACTGCCCACTCCGCTAATTGCCATTGCTGCGGTAATTATGACCGCCGTTATAAGTCCTTCACTGGTATTCATACCCTTAACCGCAATGTTACTATTCTTTCTCATAATCGGAATATTGTTCTGGAAAGCAAGTCCGGTCTCTAAAACAATCCAGGAAAGAGTGGATACGGTAAACCGGCTGGTGCGTGAATCCATTGTAGGTATTCGAGTAATAAGAGCATTTGATAATTCCAAATATGAACGTGGCAGATCCGACAATGCTTTTACGGAATACGCGGACAATGTTATAAAACTTAACAGAATTTTTGCAGCCTTTAATCCGGTAGTATGGACCATTATGGGTCTGACAATGGCAGCAGTTGTTTGGTTTGGAGGCTACCAGGTACTTCAGCAGAAAATACTCATCGGAAGTATCTCAGCAGTAACCGAATATACCATCCTGATGCTGATTTACCTTATGATGTCAGCTATGGTTCTGGTTATGGTACCTCGAATGATGGCTTGTATGGATCGTATAAAGGAAATACTTGATATCGTTCCCGAGATAACCGATCCAAACGGCAAACTCACAATGTCAGACACAGAAAATGCAGATAAAATCGTCTTCAAAAATGTAAGCTTTTCTTATAAGGGAGCTGAAAGATCAGTATTGGAAGACCTTAATTTCAGCTGTGAAAGAGGAAAGACAACTGCCATTATCGGAGGAACCGGCTCCGGTAAAAGTACTATTGCAGGTCTGATGCTGCGTTTATATGATATCCAATCCGGACAGATACTTATGGAAGGAAAAGATATCCGAACTATATCCCAGGAAGAACTTAGGAATCATTTAAGCTATATTCCCCAAAAAGCATTTTTGTTCAGTGGTACCATTGCAGATAACCTTCGTATGGGGCATAAAGAAGCTACCGTTGCGGAGCTTAAAGTTGCAGCGAAAATAGCTCAGGCAGACTCTTTTATAGAATCTCTTGAGTCAGGTTATGATAGTCCGGTTGCTCAGGCAGGTACGAATTTTTCAGGTGGGCAGAAGCAGCGTTTATGCATTGCAAGAGCCCTGGTTAAAAAAGCTCCTGTCTATATCTTTGATGACAGCTTTTCCGCTTTGGATTTTAAAACAGACGCAGCTCTCAGAGCTGCCTTGAAGCAGGAAATGAAAGAGGCTGCCGTAGTTATTATCGCCCAGCGAATCAGCACCATAATGGATGCAGATCAGATTATTGTACTGGATGACGGCAGAATCGCAGGAATGGGCAAACATGAAGAGTTGTTGGCAACCTGCAGTGTTTATAAGGAAATCGCTGACTCCCAGCTTACAGAAAAGGAGGCGTAACATGAAAAAGAATAAAACATCAAATAACGAAAACATAAATGATACCTACGAAAATGAGGATCTGCCAAAAGACACAACTGCTGCCGTAAAACGGCTGTTCGGATTATTATTAGAGCAAAAAGCCGCTTTAATAATTATTATCTTCTCAACCATAATGAGTATTGGTTTATACGCCGCAACACCGCTGATTCTGGGTAAGGCTATTGATCAATTGATTCAGGGTATAAACGAAAAAGGTTTCGGTGGAAGCTTCCAGGTGCTTTATGGTATTATTAAGGGCCCTATCCTGTTATTCCTTGTATCCTACCTGACCAGTTCCCTTTTTGCCTTTTTTCAGGAATATACCATGGCTGGTGTGGGAGAAAAACTGGTATTAGCCCTGCGTAAGAAAATGAGTGATAAAATCACCAGACTTCCCCTTAATTATTATGATACCCATCAAACAGGAAATCTGTTAAGCCGGGTAACCAATGACCTTGACAGAGTAGCCGAAGTACTAAAGACTGGGTCCCTACAGTTTATCAATGCGATCTTTAATATTTCCATCAGTATTATTGTAATGCTGACGCAAAGCCCACTGCTTACGGTAATCATAATGGCAGCCATGTCCATAAGTGTATTTGCTACCAAATGGATATCAAAGAAGAACTTTGAGGTTGCTGCTGAAAACCAGAATATTTTAGGTATATTAAACGGAAGCATTGAGGAATTCTATACCGGAAACCTTATAGTAAAAAGCTTCAATCAGCAGAAGGATGTTATAAATACTGTCAGGGAAATCAGTGAACGTCAGTATACTGCCAATAAGAAAGCACAGTTCGTTATGTTTGCTATTTATCCGGCTATTCGTTTTCTGACACAGCTTGGTTTCGTAGTAACGGCTATTGTAGGCGGTATTTTTGCAGCTGCCGGAAATATGACCATTGGTACCATACAGGCTTTCCTTCAATATGTAAACCAGATCTCTGACCCTATAACTCAATCCTCCTATTTCTTAAATTCCTTGCAGGCAGCACTGGCATCGGCAGAACGTGTCTTTGAATTCCTTGATGAGGAAGAAGAAGTTCCTGATACTCATGCACCGAAGCTTATCGCTGAACCCAAAGGTGCTGTAAGCTTTGAGCATGTACGCTTTGGTTACCGCCCAGACGCCGTACTTATGGAGGATATTAATCTGACAGTACGTCCCAATGAGATGGTTGCTATTGTAGGACCTACCGGTGCAGGAAAGACAACACTGATCAATCTGCTTATGCGTTTCTATGAATTAAATGGCGGCAGAATCTTAATAGACGGTATTGATATCAAAGACCTTCCCAAAAGTGAACTGAGAAAAACCGTTGGTATGGTTCTTCAGGATACCTGGCTGTTCCAGGGCACTATTGCAGATAATATCGCTTATGGTAAGATGGATGCCACCAGAGAGGAAATCATCCAGGCTGCAAAAGCTGCCAGATGTGACCAGTTCATCCGTACTTTAGAGAACGGTTATGATACTGTCATCTCCAGTGAAGACGGTAATCTCTCTCAAGGTCAGATGCAGCTCTTAACCATTGCAAGGGCGATGCTTGCAAATCCTGCTCTAATGATCCTCGATGAAGCCACCTCAAGCGTTGATACCAGAACGGAAGTAGAAATCCAGAAAGCCATGCACCAGATCATGAAAGGAAAGACCAGCTTTGTAATAGCTCACAGGCTGTCTACCATTCGCTCTGCAGATATGATTCTGGTAATGAAGAACGGTACTATTATTGAACATGGTACCCATAAAGAATTATTAGCTGCAGATACCTTCTATGCAAACTTGTATAACAGCCAGTTTGCTGCTGGTTCTGCAAGCTAACATAACAATATCTTATTTTTGTATTACTCTATTGTTGTTAGTTGCCTTCACTAATATGGTATGATATATTGAAAGAAAAACCAAGCAAACTGCCGGTAAACTATTCAGGTATTCTTCTTATTCTATAGCAATAAAAATATACACGGCAAGTTATTTGCTTTTTCAATCAGTAATAACAATGTGATATAAAATTTAAATTTATAAAACAACGACAATTACAAGGAGAAACACATGCTGCTTGATATCAATAATACAACGATATTTTATGAAAAATCCGGTACTGGCAGTCCTCTGCTACTGCTCCATGGAAACGGCGGAGACCACTTTATGTTTGACTGTCTGACCAGTAAATTAAAAGAGTACTTTACCGTCTACGGCGTAGACAGCCGCAACCATGGTCAGAGTGCTAAGACAGAGGTTATTCCTATGAAACCATGGCTGAGGATATTTATCATTTTATAAAGGCTTTATCCCTTAAGAAAGTAAATATCATCGGTTTCAGTGATGGTGCCATTATCAGTCTGATACTTGCTATGAAGCACAGTGAAGTCATTGAAAAAATGGCGCTTCTGGGCGTTAATCTAAAACCCGAAGATTTTACTGAGGAAAACTATCAGCATCTGAAAGAAGCATATGAAAAAACAAATGATCCCTTATGTAAATTGATGTTTGAACAGCCGAATATTGAATTGGAGGATGTGAAGAAAGTCTTGGTTCCCACCTTATTACTCGCTGGTGAACAGGATCTCTTTAAAGCAGAGTCTTTCTGGCTCCTCAAGGATGCAATGCCCCATGCCACGTTAAAGATCATGAAAGGTCATGGACATGATAGCTATATTACAAATCAGGATTTACTTTATCCGGATTTTAAGGAGTTTTTTCTATAATCTAAGGAGGTGGGTACTTGACTTCCATTCAGGAAGCACTGGATATAGCCGATGTGTTTAAGCCAGCTTCAAAGGCCAGTTTAACAGCCATCGCATCCTTCTCTTCAATAATAAAAGCAGATAAGGGCAAACATCTTTTTCGAGACAAAGAAGAGATAATGAATCTGTATATCTTAATCCAGGGAAGAGCTTCTTTATATAAGCTAAACAGCCTGGGGGAAAAGAAGGTAATCTTTGTCTACGGAGCCGGCAGTTTGTTAAATGAAGTTATGCTGCAAGATCTGCCTGCTTCTATTAACTGCGAACTGTTAGAAAATTCAGAGGTTCTGTCTATCCCCCTTCAAAAGTTCTTCCATGTTATGGAGAAGGACCCGGGACTTACTAAAGCAGTCTTTGATTCAATGGCTCTTAAAATAAGAAGACTTTACCGGCAGTTAAAAAATACGACCAACGACCTGTCAGGGGAAAAGCGACTGGCTGCCAAACTCTATAAGCTCTCAAAGGATTGCGGTATAAAAGAAGCTGGCGGCATAAGAATCGATATGAATTTAACAATAACTTTTCTGGCGGAAATGTTAGGCTCAAAACGTGAAACTGTATCCAGACAATTGAA
>JAQSXJ010000122.1 GCA_029256725.1 Anaerocolumna sp.
ATCTATTTCGTACTATACTGAGAATACTTTTTCGGTGAGATGCCTACAGCTTTGGTAAAAGCCTTTAAAAAATTACTATAATCATGGAAACCGCTGTATTCGCAGACTTCATTCACAGTCTTTCCTTCAGCCAGAAGAGCCTTAGCTATAGTGATTCTTCTGGCGGTAATATATTTGTTAATAGTAGTACCAGTTGCCGCCTTAAAAATTCGGCAAATATAAGACTCACTCAGAAAGAACTGCTTTGCCAGGTGCTCTATTGTAATGGGTTCGTTGATGTTTTGATTTATGTATTCAAGAATCTGATCCACCTGTCTGCTATAACGGAAATTTTCATCTTCCGTTGCAATTTTGCAATGAGCATAAAAGGCCTTATTAACAAATAAAAGTAATTCGGTAAAAGCAGTACGCTCCAGGATATCCGTACCAAAACCTGCCGGGCTGGTAATTTTATAAATATAATATAAGAATCTCTGCTGCTGTTCTTTGTCTAAGGGAATTCTGTGGGAAAAACCGGAGTCCCTATAAGAAAAGCAGTGATTTAAATCCGTTGCCGGGGTGGAGAGGGATTTAATAAAGTCCGGATGAATGGATAAAACTATACGTTCATGAACCATACTGTCTATCTGAGACAGATAATGGCTTTCGTAACTATTGATCAGAAAAACATCTCCGGCCTGAATATTGTAAAAACGGTTATCAATCAGAAACTGCCTTCCGCCTGATATGGAATAATATATCTCATAACAGTCATGGATATGCATATTCATAGGCTTTTCCTCATGATATAGATGAGCAACGGCAAAGTATTTCTGATTAATGCAAAAATCAATGGCTTCCTTACAGGAGGTATATTCCTTCATGACAGAACCTTCCTTTCACAAGAAATAACATTATAATTGAGTAATTTAGCATAACGGAATCTATTAAGTTGAATGCTTTATCACTATTATAGCAGTACTGTTCAAAATAAGCAAGTTTTAGAATAATAAATGACAAGAATCAGAAATATCAGTATGTTATACTCTTATATAAGCTGAATAAAGTTTTTGACGTAAAATGCAATATATAAAAGCATTAATACACCTGAAAAGCGGGAAAAACTGAATTCGACTTACGGATAGACAGCAACCTGTAATAACAATACTTAATAGTAAGATGCATATCTGAAATAGACAACATGTGCCTGTAATTACAATTTAACAGGTAATCAGACAATAACAATTATACCGAGTATAGAAAGGATGATATTATGGAACTTAGAACAGCAGCATCACCCAAAGATGTGAAACATTACACAACAGAACGATTAAGAGAAGAGTTTTTAGTTGAGAATTTATTTAAAGCAGGTGAAATTACCAGCGTATACAGCCATATTGACAGAATTATTTTTGGAGCTGTTGTACCGGTTACACCTCTGACATTAACTCCCGGTGAAGAGATTAGAGCAGAATATTTCTTACAGCGCCGTGAGATGGGCGTAATCAACGTAGGCGGTAAAGGAAAGATCTCCGTTGATGGTACAGAGTATACTTTAGAGAGCAGAGATGGTATATATATTGGTATGGGAGCCAAAGAAGTAGTATTTAGCAGTGAAGACAAAGAAAATCCCGCTAAATTCTATTACAATAGTGCACCGGCACATAAAACTTATCCTACTGTGCATATCAAACCTGAGAACTGCATCTGTGTTGAACTTGGTACCTTAGAACAGTCCAACCACAGAGTCATTACAAAATATATCTTACCCGGTCAGGTGGAGAGCTGTCAGTTAGTAATGGGTCTTACCAGCTTAAAACCCGGCAGCGTATGGAATACTATGCCTTGTCATACACATGACAGAAGAATGGAAGCATATTTATACTTAGACCTTCCGGAAGATGCACTTGTATTCCACTACATGGGAGAGCCTACTGAGACAAGACATATCGTAGTACGTAACGAACAGGTTGTTATTTCACCCAGCTGGTCCATACACTCTGGCTGCGGAACAAGAGCATATTCCTTTATCTGGGGTATGTTAGGAGAAAATCAGGATTTCGATGATATGGACGGCGTAGCCATGTCAACACTGAAATAAGCAGTAAATTAATAAATTCAGTAAAACTTTTATAGTGTAAAGAATTATGCAAGATATAAATTTACACTTACGGTATACAACTATTAATTCAACATCAATAGACTATAAGGAGGATTTATAATGAGTATATTAAATACATTTTCATTAGAGGGAAAAGTAGCCCTTATAACAGGAGCTTCTTACGGAATCGGTTTTTCTATCGCGAAAAGCTATGCAGAAGCAGGAGCTACTATCTGCTTTAACGATCTGAAACAGGAATTCGTAGACAAGGGGCTTGAGGCTTACAAAGAAGCAGGAATTGAAGCACATGGTTATGTGTGTGATGTTACCAACGAAGCGCAGGTAAATGAAATGGTAGCAAAAATTGAAGCAGAAGTTGGTGTTATTGATGTACTTGTTAACAATGCGGGTATCATCAAGAGAATTCCAATGGTTGAGATGTCAGCCGAGGATTTCAGATCAGTAATTGACGTTGATTTGAATGCACCTTTTATCGTATCCAAAGCAGTTATTCCCAGCATGATCAAAAAAGGTCATGGAAAGATTATCAATATCTGCTCCATGATGAGTGAATTAGGAAGAGAAACAGTTTCTGCTTATGCTGCTGCAAAAGGCGGACTTAAGATGTTAACCAAGAATATAGCTTCTGAATATGGTGAGTTCAACATTCAGTGTAACGGTATCGGACCTGGTTATATTGAGACACCTCAGACAGCACCACTTAGAGTAAAAGGAAATCCTTTCAATGATTTTATTATAGCAAAAACCCCTGCTGCAAGATGGGGAAGAACAGATGACTTAGCAGGTCCAGCAGTATTCCTTGCTTCTGATGCATCTGATTTTGTTAACGGACACATCCTGTATGTGGACGGTGGTATCTTAGCTTACATCGGCAAACAGCCAAGTTAAATAGAATATACCCATAGGAAGGAGCTGCTGCTTTTGTGGCAGCTCTTTTCGCCATTCCAGATTTCAGAATATAATAACCGGAGGTTTCATATGCTGTTAACACTTAAAATAGTTGATAAAGATGGAAATACCAAGGCGCTTACAGAAGGCGAAGGAGATATCAGCCTCGTTTACAGAGAAGAGTACAAGGAAGGAGATCAGATAATCCTGAATTCTTCTGAAAAAAATATCTTTCTGAAAGTTCAAGTGGATGATGCCTTAGGTTCTGCTTTCGTATATATAACGAAAAATGAGATTGTCTACCAGGTACCTAATGCAGAGGGCAGACGTTCCCTGTCCCCTAAAACCTTTAGCGGAAATATACATCTTCTTTCTGCCAGAGCAGTGGCAGAAGATGAAATAAATAATTATCGCAACCTGGCTGTAAACGTAATGGATCAGCATGGAGACACCGGTTGCTATCCTCATGCCTCAGCAAATGTGGAGACCAGAGGTGAATCTGTATTTGCTGCAAAGAATGCCATAGATGGAGTTATAGAAAATCATTCCCACGGGGAGTGGCCATATTCCTCCTGGGGTATTAATATGAGAGAGGATGCTGAATTTAAACTGGAATTTGGCAGAAGCGTTCTGGCGGAGGAAATCCATCTTTATACCAGAGCAGATTTTCCTCATGATAACTGGTGGCAGAGAGTAACCTTAACCTTTTCAGATGGCAGCAGCAGAGAATGGGAATTGGAAAAGAGTGATAAAGCCCATATATTAAAGCTTAGCGGCAAGAAAATTGAGTGGCTTTTATTCCATAATCTCATAAAAGCAGATGATCCTTCCCCCTTTCCTGCACTTATCCAGATCGAGGTATATGGAAGAGAAGCATAACAAGCATTTTCTGCTTATAAAATTATAAAAACAGCGCATATACAAGCAATAATAAAATATTGATAGAAAATACTTTAAGTTCAGGTTAGAATAGAAGCTGACTGATTATAAACTGGAAAGAGGTATTTTGTATGATTAAGGGATTTAAGATGAAACTGTATGAAGGACAGGAAGAGGAATATAAACGCCGCCATGATTTGCTATGGCCTGAAATGATTGATATGATACATGAACATGGTGGCAGTGATTACACGATATTTCTTGACCGTGAGACCAATACCTTATTTGGTGTGATTACCATAGAGGATGAAGAACTTTGGGGTAAGGGAGCAGATACTGCAATCAACCGTAAATGGTGGGATTACATGGCTGATATCATGGAGACCAATCCTGATAACAGTCCGGTTGCCGTGGATTTGGAAAATCTCTTTCATCTGGATTAATTGACATAATTAAATATCGGATTCTACATTGAGCCTGGGGCTGCTGCATAGGAAATTAGAAGGATAGAAGTAATAAACTTTTGCCCGATATTTTAGTATGCAGAGGCTCCAGGCTGTCGTTTTGTAGAAGGAAAACCTGATTTTATGAGAGATTTTGAAGTGTAAAACTTACAGATGATTCAAAAAAGAGGTTCAAAAATATATAAAAGTATATTATAATACAATAGAGATATTTATATGGAAAAATATTACAACCAATGATAAACCAAAGATATGTTATACTTCTTATTTCGTTAATCTTGAGAAAGCTTGAGATATACACAGAGAATTATCGAACATTTCAGAAAGGAAAGCTATACTACAAAAGTTCTATAAAGTATTATAGCAGGGCAGCACAAGATGAAGGGAATTATATTAGCAGGAGGCTCAGGAACCAGATTATATCCGGTAACAAAGGCGGTGTCCAAACAGATACTTCCTATCTATGACAAACCTATGATTTACTATCCACTGTCAGTTTTGATGCTGGCAGGTATCAGAGAGGTGCTTATCATCTCTACTCCCAGAGATCTGCCGGTTTTTGAGGAACTATTAGGTGACGGTTCTGAGCTTGGAATGAAATTCTCCTATGCCGTTCAAGAGGAGCCTAGAGGGTTGGCAGAAGCATTTATTATTGGAGAAGAATTTATTGGTAAGGACAATGTAGCTCTTATTCTGGGAGATAATATTTTCTATGGAAGAAGTTTTACAGGTACCCTTAAGAGAGCGGTTGAACGCAAAGAAGGAGCAACAATCTTCGGTTATTATGTAAGAGATCCGAAAGCTTATGGTGTAGTGGAATTCAATGAAATGGGACAGGCTGTATCAATTGAAGAAAAACCTGAAAACCCTAAATCAAATTATGCGGTTCCCGGTCTGTATTTCTATGACAATGAGGTTATACAGATTGCAAAGACAATTAAACCTTCTGCCAGAGGTGAGCTTGAAATCACAACCGTAAACAATGTATATCTGGAAAGCGGTAAACTGCAGGTTGAGACTATGGGCAGAGGAATGGCATGGCTTGACACCGGTGGACATGATTCTCTTCTGGAGGCTTCAAACTTTGTTGCTTCTATTCAAAAGAGACAGGGACTTTATATCTCATGTATTGAAGAAATTGCCTATAAGAACGGATTTATCAACAAAGAGCAGCTGATTAAGCTGGCAGGACCACTTCTTAAGACCGAGTACGGCAAATATCTGATAGATGTATCAAACGGGTTATAGCAAGCAGCGGGAGGAATAGGAAAGATTATGGGACAGTTTCAATTTACACCCTTAAATATAGAAGGTCTGTTCATAATAGAACCAAAGTGTTTCGGAGATAACAGAGGTTATTTTCTTGAAACCTATAATTATGAGGATTTTTGCAAGGCAGGAATAAAGGAAATCTTTGTTCAGGACAATCAGTCCATGTCATGCAAAGGAGTTCTTAGAGGTCTTCATTACCAGAAGGATTTTCCTCAGGGTAAGCTGGTAAGAGTTATTAAAGGAGAAGTCTTTGATGTTGCAGTGGACATACGAAAGGATTCTAAGACTTTTGGCAGGTGGCATGGTGAGGTTTTGACCGCAGAGAACAAGAAGCAGTTTTTCATACCAGGGGGCTTTGCACATGGTTTTCTGGTTTTATCAGAGGAAGCAGAATTTGTTTATAAATGTACGGATTTCTACCATCCGGAGGACCAGGAGGGCATCATGTATAATGACCCGGATATTGGTATCGAGTGGCCAGTAGAGGCAGGGATGGAAATAATCCTGTCAGAAAAAGATAAGATTAATGGCGGACTTAAAAGCATATTATAAATTAATAGTAGTAATCTTAAGAAGTATGCTGTCTGTTAAGAATATAAACAGATGAGCTAGAAGGAAAGGTTAAGGATATATGGAACGCAGAGTATTGATAACCGGTGCTAACGGACAGCTGGGACGTGCTGTAAATCAGCTTTTAAAAGACAGGGAAGAATATTCACTGATAAATACCAGCTTATCTGAATCATCGGCATACTGCCCGATTAAATTAGATATAACCAATCCCATGGGAGTCATGAATCTGATACAGGACATAAGACCTCATGTAATTATTAACTGTGCAGCACATACACAGGTAGATTTATGTGAAAGTGATCAGGAAAGAGCTTATGCTATTAATGCCCTTGGTCCGAAGCATCTGGCGGAAGCTGCGCAGGCAGTGGAAGCGAGACTGATACATATTTCTACAGATTATGTATTTAATGGTGAGAAAGAAGAACCTTATACGGAGGACGATTCTACAGAACCTAAGAGTGTTTACGGAACAACCAAGCTCGCCGGTGAAGAATTTGTTAAGAGTATCTGTGAGAACCATCAGATTGTGCGTACAGCCTGGTTATACGGAGAGGGCAAGAATTTTATCAGAACTATGCTCCGTCTGGCAAATGAAGGCAAGGATATCAGAGTTGTTAGCGATCAGGTGGGTTCACCTACCAGTGCCCTTGAACTGGCAAGAGCCCTGGTCTTTCTGATGGACAGAGAAGAGCTTGGAATATTCCATGCAGCCTGTGATGGTGTTACAAACTGGTATGAGTTTGCCCTGGAGATATTTAATATGGCAGATATCAAAGTTAATGTAGAACCAATTACGACGGAAGATTACCGGACAGCGGCAAAAAGACCCGCATTTTCCGTACTTGATACAAGGCGGCTTAAAGAAATGGGTTATTATATGAAGCACTGGAAATCTGCACTGAAAGAATATATGGAAACGACAGTCTAGAAAATTTGTATGATGTTGATGCGGTAATTTTCACTTTTGACTGGAGAGCACCAGGGTGGAGCTATTGTTTCACATTCTCATTTGTAGGTGCTCTAAAGTAGACGTTTTTCAACATTCTGAATTGTATGTGGGTCAAGGCACACAGAGAGGAGTTAATATGAGAACTTATCTAGTTACCGGCGGAGCCGGATTTATAGGCTCTAATTATATACACTATATGTTTGAGACTTATGGACAGGATATACATATAATTAATCTGGATGATTTAACTTATGCTGGGAATCTTGAGAATTTAAAAGCAATCGAGAAGTTTCCTAATTATACTTTTATAAAAGAAGATATCAGAAATAAAGAAGCTGTTCTTGAGATATTTCAAAAGTATGACATTGACAGAGTGGTACATTTCGCTGCGGAAAGTCATGTTGACAGAAGTATCCGTAACCCGGAGGTCTTTGTAAGTACCAATGTAATGGGAACGCTTAATTTGTTAACAGCTGCAAAAAGTGCATGGGAGACAGAAGATGGTTACAAAGAGGACAAGAAATATTTGCAGGTATCCACTGATGAAGTATATGGTTCATTAGAAGAAGGGGATACCTATTTCTATGAATCAACACCTTTAGACCCTCACAGTCCTTATTCAGCCAGCAAAGCTTCAGCTGATATGCTGGTGAAGGCATATATGGATACTTTCGGTTTTCCTGCCAATATTACAAGGTGCAGTAATAACTATGGACCTTATCAATTTCCAGAGAAGTTGATCCCTCTAATGATCAATAACTGTCTAACAGGGGAAAAGCTTCCGGTATATGGTGATGGTAAGAATGTAAGGGACTGGCTTTATGTAAGAGATCATGCCAAAGCCATTGATCTGGTTATGGAAAAAGGAAAACTCCATGAGGTCTATAATGTCGGTGGGCATAATGAGAAGCAGAACTTAGAAATCATTGCACTGATTCTTGATACTTTGCAGGAACTGCTGCCGGAAGGTGATGTAAGAAAAGCTCATATAAATGAAGAACTTATTAAATATGTGACAGACAGAAAAGGTCATGACAGACGATATGCTATAGCACCGGATAAAATTAGAGATGAAATAGGCTGGGAGCCAGAGACAGCTTTTAAGGATGGTATACGCCTTACGATACAGTGGTATCTTGAAAATAGCCAGTGGATGGACAGGGTAACAAGTGGTGAATACCAGGGCTATTATCAGGAAATGTACCAATAATTTCCTTCTGATGTCAACTTTAAGGCAAAAACATTACAGAATTATTACAAAATAGTAGAGAAAAGCTTGCAATCCTAATTTTGGTATGATATAATTGTTACATAATT
>JAQSXJ010000174.1 GCA_029256725.1 Anaerocolumna sp.
TATAAAATACTCTCTGAATTTCTCTACTGCGCGATTTGCTTTCGTATCATCAAACCCGTAGAAGTTCATAAAGGAGCCTTTTAATGGCGGACCGATATGCTTGCACAAAGTATCCAGATCATCGATTATAATATTTTCTGATTTTAAAGCGTATTGTACCGATTTTGTTATTCCAACCTTAGGATTTGTAATTGTCCCATCCAAATCAATAAGTATATTTTTCATGTTATTAATCCTTCCATCTATGCCTTTCGAACCTGCTTAATGTTTTTCTCTACCTGTTTTCTGGGTATCATAACTTGATGCCCACAGCCCAGGCATTTCAGGCGAAAGTCCATGCCTACTCTAAGAATCTCCCACTCACTGCTGCCACAGGGATGTTGTTTTTTCAACTTAACGATCTCACCAACATTTAAATCCATGTTTCGTCCTCCATAACTTAAGTACGATATACCTATAGATAATGCTATTTCCTTGCATTTAGTATACCATATATTATTTATTTAGAAAATTAAAATTTATATTGCATTTCTGAACAATGTGTAGTAGTATATAAATACATTACATGTAGTTTTAATTACTAGATGATGCGTTATTTTTTCTATGTGACGTATATTACATAGATCGCTTGTTAAAACTAATTTTATCCAGACAAAATTTAAAGGAGTTGATATTATGACAGTTAAGAAAGTAAAAGCAAAAGATCCGGGCAGTGCAATAACGCATTTCATCGGCACCTTGATGGCAGTATTTGCAGCTACACCACTTTTAATTAAAGCTGCACAGCAACCCAGTCCGATACACATGATATCCCTCGGTGTATTTATACTAAGCATGATTTTATTATATGTAGCCAGCACTGTCTATCATACCTTTGGCCAGACAATTAAAGTGCACCTTCGATTGAAGAAATTTGATCATATGATGATCTATGTTCTGATTGCCGGAACCTATACTCCAATCTGTGTCATTGCTCTTGGTGGGCGCAGCGGATTTACGCTACTAGCACTTGTCTGGGGCATCGCTATTATTGGCATCGTCGTAACCGGCTTCTGGGTTCACTGTCCAAAATGGTTTTCCTCCGTCGTTTATATTGCCATGGGCTGGACCTGTGTCCTTGCCTTTACTCAGTTGATTAACTCTCTACCCACGGCAGCATTTGTATGGCTGTTAGCGGGCGGAATCATTTATACCGTCGGTGGTGTCATATATGCTTTAAAACTACCTATTTTTAATAACAAACACAAATATTTCGGATCTCATGAGATTTTTCATCTCTTTGTAATGGGAGGAAGCCTCTGCCATTTCATCCTGATGTATCAGTATATTGCTGTTATGCCATAGAAAAACAGTGCTTCTAACTAAAAAACACAATACAAAACCGCCCCCTATCACTAGGTAAGGGGCGGTTCGTCATATCTATGTTAAAGCAGCCGAATAGTTCTGGTAAGGTATCAAGGCAGTAATCTGTTCACGCTCTGCAAGAGGTAAAAGGGATTCGGCTCTGAAAATACTTTTATGTGACACAAAAAAATGAAGGTATTGTAAAACATAATGCTACTTTTATTGCTAAGGAACACTATGTAATACAACACCTTATTTACTTTATATAACAGTTAATTTATCAATATATCGATACGTATATCATTAATTTTATGATTATAATCTCTTTAATAGCTCTTCGCGCTGTGCTTCAAAACCGGGTTTTCCGAGAAGCGCAAACATATTCTTTTTGTAGCTTTCAACACCGGGTTGGTCAAAAGGATTTACACCAAGAATATATCCACTTACACCACAAGCAAATTCAAAGAAATAGAACAACTCGCCTAAGAAGAATTCACTCTGCTCCGGCAATGTAACGGAGAGGTTCGGTACATTTCCATCCGTATGAGCGAGCAAGGTTCCCTTCATTGCATTCTTGTTGACAAAATCCACGCTCTGACCGGCAAGATAATTTAATCCATCAAGATCTACTTCTTCCTCTTCCAGAATAATCTCTGTTGTAGATTTCTCTATATTAATAACGGTTTCAAACATTGTACGTTGTCCGTCCTGGATGAATTGTCCCATGGAGTGTAAGTCTGTCGTGAAATCTACGGATGCCGGGAAGATACCCTTCTGATCCTTTCCTTCACTTTCACCAAACAACTGCTTCCACCATTCTGATACAAAATGCAGAGACGGTTCATAGTTAACAAGAATTTCAATGCTCTTGCCCTTACGTAATAAAATATTACGCACTGCGGCATATTTCAAGGAATCATTTTGTTCATAAGGATTGTTCAGACAGTAGTTTCTCATGCTGGCTGCACCTTCCATCAGCTTTGTGATATCCGCACCGCTGACTGCAATCGGAAGAAGACCAACTGCGGTAAGTACGGAGTAGCGTCCGCCGACATCATCAGGAACAACAAAGCTCTCATAACCTTCTGCGGTTGCAAGATCCTTAAGTGCTCCTCTTGCCTTATCCGTGGTAGCATAGATTCTCTTTGCTGCTTCCTTCTTCCCATATTTCTCATTTAACAGTTTCTTAAATACACGGAACGCAATTGCCGGTTCTGTTGTAGTACCTGATTTACTGATGATATTAATGGAGAAATCTCGCTCCCCAATCACCTCTTTGAGATGGTTCATATAGTTACTGCTTATATTATTACCGCAGAAATAAATCTCCGGAGTTTTTCTGATTTCCTTCGAAACGGAGTTATAGAAGTTATGTCTTAGGAATTCGATTGCAGCCCGAGCACCAAGGTAAGATCCACCGATACCGATTACCAACAATACCTCCGAATCCTTTTGAATCTTCTCTGCTGCCTTTTTTATGCGTGCAAATTCCTCCTTATCATAATCGACTGGAAGATCAATCCAACCCAAAAAATCATTGCCTGCGCCAGTTCTATTCAGAAGTTGGTTCTTCGCTGCCTCAGTAGAAGTCTTTATCATTTCTATCTCAGTACCAGAGACAAACTTTTTCGCTGCAGAAAAATCAAATGTTACTTTATTTGTCATGTTATTTACTTCCTTTCTTCTTTTTCTTATATTCTAACAAAGACAAACTTATTATTCAATGATTTTTCTGTACTTAGGCATACTATGCGAAAAATTCTTTTAATACATCTTCAATTAGTTTCTCCTCTTGAG
>JAQSXJ010000020.1 GCA_029256725.1 Anaerocolumna sp.
TCCGCTATCCATTATACTGATACTTAAGCTGTCCTTAAATTCACCGTTTCCTACAGCTTCATAAAGCCACTCCTTAAGCTGCGTATATTCATCTTTGCTAACTTCTGTTATATCTTCTATCCCAGTTCCTTTGCCTTCACCGGCCTCAGCTTCTGTACCGTTGCCATTGCCGCTTCCGGGATCAATTGTCTGACCGCCATTTAGCACACCACCGCCCTGAGGTATAATAGAGCCACCCTGGGCACTGCTTCCGAAAGCATCTCTTAAGGATGCCGCAACATCCTCATACTTATCCTGGTCTGCGCTGCTGATGGAATAGAACAACACGAACAAAATCATTAACAAAGTTATTAAGTCCGAATATGTTAGAAGCCATCTCTCACTGTTCTCTGACTTCTGCTCCTTCTTTTTCATCATCCAAGTATCCCTTAAGCCTTTCTACGATCAACGCAGGATTACCGCCTTCCTGAATCATCAGTATTCCATCCATCATCATATTCTTAGTAACCAGTTCATCTGTATCTATTTCCTTTAATTTCGTAGCTAAAGGAAGCCAAAGAAGGTTGGCTGTACCAACGCCGTACATGGTAGCAATAAACGCTATGGCAATGGACTCACCCAGTGCTGCTGTATCACCGGATAAATTACCTAATACATGTACTAAGCCCATAACAGTACCAAGTACTCCCAATGTTGGTGCATAACCGCCGGCTGCTTCAAATACCGCAATACCTTTAGAATGCCTGAATTCCATATTATCAAGTTTGGTTTCTAAGATCTTCTTTATGATTTCAGGATCTGTACCGTCCATTACAAGCTGTAATCCATCTTTTATAAAAGGATCATATTGATTGTTCTGAAGCTCTGTTTCCAAAGATAACAGACCGTTGCTTCTGGCAAGATTTGCAATTCTATAGAAGACTTCTATGATTTCTTTTCTGTTTTCTTTCTTATTTCGAAAGGCAATTCCAATAACCTTAGGTATATTTTTGAGCACCGATACCGGAAAAGAAACTCCCACAACTCCAATGGTGCCACCGATAACGATCATGGCAGGTGTGAGGCTGAGCAACGCTCCAATATGCCCTCCGTCTAATACAAAGGCACCTATCAACATACCGAATGCGAAGATTATACTAATTATCATTGCTATATCCATAATTTCGACTCCTTCTTTGTCCTATTATTGTAACCAATAATCTGAAACCTTTCTTCGCCTTCCAGCACCGCTCTGACATTATCGATTGTTAGAAAAGTGAATTCCCTGATTTCTTAAGGTAATTACGTCACCTATTTCATACAAAATATACTGTAAATCGAGTCTTTTTGTCAAGATGATTTTTGCCCCTGAATCCTTGTAAAATCAGCTAATTCCTTGATTTGTGCGGTGTTTGTAAAATGACTTAGGATTAATTGACTATACGGCTTTCTGCTCGTTAAATTAGAATTAAGTCAATTTAAGAAAATTGCTCTTGTTTATTGTCATCAGAAGGGTATGTGCTTATGAAGATTTGCCTTTGGGACAATTATTAATGAGCAGTCTTATCAATAGTCAATAAGTCAAGTCTGCGTGCCTTAAAATATACCAAAACCATAGCGCCAAGCCTAATGGTTTTTTGTGTTACCACCGGTGAAGAAAGAGCAGCTAAGATTCAGAAGAAATATAACGAACTGGGTACAGATATTCCTTTGCTGTGGTTATATAAGGCAGACTTTTTAATAGTATGCTAATAGCTGCCTTACCTGACCTTCCATAGTTGTACAAAGCGATCTGTTAGACAAGGGATGGTTCTGTATATCACAAAACACACAAATATGCACAAGGTGGGTTATAGATTCTTTGGTCATATCCAACAGTATATTTATGGTTTTCTATTAATATTGACTCATTGATTTTATAAATGCACAGGAGTATAATTCAGGGTACATTCGGTATGTCAGGCAGAATAATAGGCAGCACAGTGGTAAAATACCAATGTTTGGAGCAAAGAAATATGAAACGGAAAGGATGCCACGACTCTTTTGCTCTTAGTATACCATGGCACTACTGCCCAAAAGCAGTAGGATCAGGACTATTACATATGAAATATTTAAAATTTCTTTTACTCTGTGTTCCTTTTTCCATTGCAGGTTACTATTTAAAATGGAATTCTACTCTGACCTTTTTTCTGATATGCTTATCCATTGTTCCCTTAGCCGGTTTACTGGGTACTGCAACAGAAGAAATAGCTGCCTACACAGGTCCCAAACTTGGAGGTTTCTTAAATGCTACCTTTGGAAATGCCACTGAATTAATTATCAGCTTCTTTGCTATAAGAGCAGGGCTGTTTGAAGTGGTAAAAGCTTCTCTGGTAGGTTCAATCCTTGGAAACATTCTCCTGGTACTAGGCTGCAGTATCTTAGCCGGAGGATTAAAACATAAGGAATTAAAGTATGACTCCCAGCTTGGTACTTTTACTGCTACCATGCTGCTCTTTGCAGTAATTGGATTATCCATTCCTGCAGTTTTTACATATCATGTATCAGAAACACTAGTTTCCTCTAAATATGAAAGTTTTAGCATCATTACGAGTATTATAATGCTTATCATTTATGTTCTGGGAATGATCTATTCCTTTCGGACCCAGAAAGATTTATATGGAGTGGAACATGCAGAAGATTTCGATTCCAAATGGAGCCTGAAATTAAGTATTATTATACTGGCGATTTGTACAGTGTTTATTGCATTCGAGTCAGAACTTCTTGTTGAAACCATAGAACCGATGACTTCCTCTGCTGGTATCTCTGAAATGTTCATCGGAATAATCCTTATTCCGATTGTAGGAAATGCTGCTGAACATAGCACTGCCATTATCATGGCACTTAAGAATAAGATGGATATTGCCATTGAAATAGCGGTGGGTTCCAGTCTTCAGATCGCACTCTTTGTTATTCCTATGTCGGTACTTATCAGTCTTATATATACTCCAATGAGTATTGTATTAAAGCCAGTAGAGTTATTCCTGCTCTTCTCCAGTGTATTGGTGGCAAACCAGGTGGTCAAATCGGGAAGATCCAATTGGATGGAAGGTCTGAAACTGGTATCCATATATATTATCGCTGCGGTCGGTTTCTTTATTATTGGATAAATACTTATTCCGGACTTTTTCAAGAATTGATTCTGATGCCAAAAATGTGGTATCATATTAGAGCGTGTTTGAAAAATACATTCACACCCCCAATTTTGTATGCACACTAAGGCATGCAGATGAAAAGCCAAATAGAAATAAAGGAATCGATTCGTAATCAGAAAGGATTTAAATTAATGACCGAAGAAATAAACAACCTAAACACCGATTTTAAAGAGCTCTTTGTTGAAAACAAACTTGAAGAACTCACCGAAAGATTAGACAGCACGGAGAAAGAAACTGTCCTTACTATAACAAATCATAATTACGGAATTATAAAAGGCTATCTGGACACAGAGAAATTCGACCTGCTTCGTCAGTATGTCCGTTTTGTGGCATTTTCCAGTTTCCTCTGCGAATACGCCGGAAACAAACAGCTTGTAGATGCCTCCGTTTATCAGTCCATGGAGGACAGCTTTAAGAATATCCTTGAATATATACAAAAAAGCAGGGAAAACAACTAGTACAATATTTCAAATTAATTAACCACACCATTATTCTGGCTTAATCTTTCATAGAGCGCGACCGATAACTGAATAAATTTCCTGTCAATGTGCATTATACTTATTATTCTGACAGGAAAGGAGTAAAATCAGTGGCACAAAAAAATAATAATATCAAGACGCATACCGACAGCCAGAAGGATGGATTAACAGGTCATAATACTGTAGATAAAATCAATCTGGATTATGATTATAATACAGAATATGGTGACGGAGATGTTCCTGATATCGACAAACCTGCTCAAACAGGCGATAAAGTGAACGATTGCAAATAAACAGATAAGATTGTCTTACATTTAGGAATTTTCATTGAAGGATTCTTAATAAGACTATTGGCGGCAGTTGTACCTAGTTGAAAGGATACCATTTTCTAAGCGCTATACAGTTAGTTTGGTATCCTTTCAAATGTCCGGATACAACTTGCCGCCATTTTAATGGAATTTAAACTTTGAATCGGAAAATTCCTAAACATAACCAGGTCTCATTGATCATTTTAGAAACTATCCTTCATGACCTTACCTTGGGCTGTTATTACTATATACTTGCCCTGTAATAGCAAATAATGTATAATAAAGTCAATCTAACATAATAGTAACATAACATTAAGAAGGAGTACATAATGAAACAGATTAAGAAAACAGCTCTGATAATAATGACAGCTACTGCTCTTGCACTATCCCCGGCTGCCATTCCCGGTATTCCCATCGTTAGTTATGCCGAAGCTGCTGCCGTTAAATTAAGCACCACAAATGCGACTGTATACACAGGAAGTACCCTTACTTTAAAAATAATCGGAACCTCCTCAAAAGTCACCTGGACCACCAGCAGCAAAAAGATAGCAACTGTGTCCAGTAAAGGTGTGGTAACCGGTGTAAAGGCAGGTACTACAACCGTAACTGCTACCGTAGGTGGAAAAAAATACAACTGCAAAGTAACCGTAAGAAAACCTTTCCTAAATAAAACCACTTTAAAGCTTCAGAAGGGAAACACCGCTACACTTAAGCTTACCGGTGCCAAAGGAACCGTTACCTGGACCAGCTCATCTAAAAAAGTTGCAACCGTAAGTTCGAAAGGACTTGTTACTGCCAAAGCTTCCGGCACCACAACTATCACCGCCAAAGACAAAAACGGCACCTACACCTGTAAAGTAACCATCATCGATTCAAAACTCACCGTCAGCGCCTCAGAGATCTCTTTAAATCAGAAGAGCTACGTGACAATAACCGTAAAGAATTCCGCAGATGATGAACAAATACTCTACAATGTTGGTGATAAAAGCTTAATAACCTGTGAATGGGGTGACTGGCCGGTAGATCAAGACAGTTTAAAACTCTACATTAAACCAACTTCCACCAAAACAGGTACAACAACCATAACCTTAAAAACCGAAGATGGTCTGGGTGAATCAACCATCAAAGTAACCGTAGGAAAAGATACACGTTCGGACAAGGATATACCAAAGGCATCTGTAATAGCAGAAAAATGCTCTCCTTCCGTAGTACAGATAACAACTGACCTGGGACTTGGTTCCGGATTCTTTATTGAGAAAGGCATACTTGCTACAAATTACCATGTAATAGAAGATGCTTCCTCTATAACCGTTAAACTAACCACTGGAAAAGAGTATAAAGTCACTACTATCCTTGGCTATGACAAAGATAAAGATTTGGCTCTCTTAAGTGTACCTAACGCAGGAATACCCCTGACTCTTAGCAGATATACTCCAAAAACCGGAGAAACTGCCTATGCAATCGGAAATCCATTGGGTCTTGATAATACCTTCAGTACAGGAATCATATCAAACAGTTCAAGAGTCATAGATAACGTAAATTATATTCAGACTGATACCGCTATCTCACCTGGAAACAGCGGCGGTCCTCTCTTAAATGAATTTGGTGAAGTAATAGGAATAAACACTATGCAGACAAAAGAAGGACAGAATCTGAACTTTGCAGTAAATATAACCGAACTCTACACCCTAGACACCTCTTCTCCCATAACCGTAGGCAGTATAACTACACCAAAAGAAGATGTAGACTATGATAAGGTAACCATCATAGAAGATACTACAAAAAGCGGTAACATTGGTACCGCACAAGAAGTACCCACCGGTTACTTTATAACCGGAAGTATTGATACCTCTGTAGTCTCTAACGGTCTGGATTCCTACCGTATAACGCTTACCAAGAAATCCCGAGTAAGCTTATTAGGCAGAACCACAACCGACTATGACACAGACATGGATAACATGTATATGGTAATATCCGATTCAACAGGAAACCCTCTATTGTTAGGCTATGAAGATGAAAGCGGCTTCTATGATATATTTGCAGACCTTGATGCCGGAACTTACTACATACAGATATTCACATTACCTTATAAAATATCTGTACCACTGCCATATATTCTCTACTACAACATTATCTGATATGCAACAGCTTTTTTCATATCTGTACTTATATATTACTATATAAGTTTTCACTTTCTATTACTTATAAAACATCAAGTAAATCTTTCACTATTTGTACTCGTTGGATTTGCAGTTGAGGGTTTATACTTGCAAAATTATCTTAATCGAATAAATTTCCATAAATTACCGGCTTTTGTTGACTATAGTATCAATATGTATCCACTCTATAGAACTAATTTGCAATCTAAGTATTCATCAATAAAGTTCTTTATACAACTCATGATTTATTTTTCCTTCTTTATTTCATCCAGAAAATATATACCGTCTCACCGGAAATCAAAGAAAATTCGGCTTCCTCTTTGGGCGTTTATGTCTCGGAAAGGTTCCAACTTCCACTTAGGCTGCAAAGATTGCGCCAAGTTCCGAAAAAGCCATGTCTGAGCGTTAAAAAACTCACACAACCACAAGCAAAAATCGCGAGTTTGGCTTTATCGGAACTGCCCTAAGCAATCCTTGCAGCCTTAGTGGAAGATGGGTTCTTGTCCGAACAAAAACGTACAAAGAGGAAGTCGGATTTTCGCCCCTTTCCACAACCTAATTGTTCCCCAAAAACCCAAAAATCCCCTCCAGTAAAAGAATGCAGGACATCCCCTCCCTTTTTCTCCCTTGACCTTCCCCCTCAAAAAGCGTATAATTACTTTTTACACGGTCACATTAGTCTCCGTTAGAATAACTTACAGGTGATAAACAATGAAGTTTAAGTTTCTGAATCAAAACATGGAACAGCGCCGAGAACTTATTTTAAATGGAAATGTCTTCTCAACAATCCTGCTCCTCTCAATACCCGCACTAATGATGGGTGTGGTACAATCTTTAATACCCGTTATAGATGGTCTGTTTCTAAATAATCTTGCAGGTACAACAGCAGCCAGCGCTGTAACATACGCAACTCCCATAGTCAATATGACCTCCGCCCTCTCACAAGGATTAAGTGTAGCCGGAATGGCAATAATCGGACAGTCAAATGGCCGGGGTGATTATAAAGCCAGCAGACGTATTACAATTCAATTAGTAGTCTTTGCTTTCATATTGGGCTTTGTATTGGCTCCGCTATTGGTAGGCCTTGCCTTTCCAATATCCTCCCATGTTGACAAAGAAATTGCACACTATGTATTCCTCTATATCTCTCTGAATGCACTTGTTCTACCGTTCTCATTTCTGGAATCCATATATAACGCAATTAAAAATGCCAGCGGTAAACCTGAGGATGCCTTTATTCGTATGATCATCATGCTGGTACTCAAGGTACTCTTTAATACCCTGTTCGTAGCTGTATTCTCCTGGGGATTGATAGGTTCTGTAATGGCTTCCCTTGCCTCTAATATCATTATAACCCTATGGATGTTCTATGAACTCTTTGTTAAGAAAACAGGGGACAGACTGGACTTAAAAGGTTTTCATTTTGAGAAAGCTACTATCCGTCAGCTTTTACTCATCGGTTTACCTTCCATGCTTTCAAGTCTAATGCTTAATTTAGGTTTCTTCCTGATCAACAATGAGGTAGAGAAATACGGAGCAGTGGTTTTAAACGGTCAAGGTATTGCTAATAACATAACCTCTGTCTGCTTTATTCTGCCTGCCTCCTTTGGTTCTGCCGTAACCACTATGGTCAGTATGAACATCGGAGCCCGCCAGAGTAAACGGGCAAAGTATTCCTGCTTAATAGGCTGTATCATCAGTGCCATTACTGCCACTATATTGATTGCCGTAGTTTTACCGCTGTCCTCCCACATAACTGTTCTGTTTACACGTGAACCGGAAGTCCTCGCAATCGCCAATAAAGCACTTCATATTTATACATATTCCGTAGTTGGCTTTGGAATCTGTATGGTAGAGCAGGGAGCCTTTATCGGACTGGGTAAGACAAAAATTACACTGGTACTTAGTATCCTGCGTGTATGGCTGCTGCGATATATTTTTATTCTGGCTACCGAACAACAATTAAGCTACTACTCCGTATTCTGGGGTAACCTTTTCTCTAATTATGCAGCTGCACTTATAACAACAATTCTGATACTGCGAGTGAAATGGAAGTCGGATTTACATTAGCACTCATTGCATGCCGCATCTGCTTGCAGATGCGGCACTGCCACAATCAGGGTGCTATAACGTAAAAAAACCGGCAATCTTCTATAATAATGTGCTCTCTGCCAAATAGACATGAGAGGGACATATAAGAAGATTGTCGGTTTTCTAATTTCAATATTATTAATCTAAAACAAGTGAAGGCGCTGCATAGGCTCTTGACTTTAATTCATTATCCAACATATAAAGTCCTTTGGGATCTCCTGCAAAAAGTTCAAATTTCTTGATATTGTCCTCTGCATTCTTCTCTTCCTCACCCTGCTCTTTGATAAACCAGTCAAGGAACTGCATGGTACGAAAATCTTTATTGCGATAAGCTGCTTCGTATATGGTATTAATAGAGGCAGTTACAAATTGCTCATGCTCCAATGCCTGAGTTAAGGGTTCTTTAAAATCCTTGTAGCTACCCTCCGGTCCTGCAATTTCAGTTAAGTTTACCTGCTCACCGTTGTTTAAAAGATATTTGCGGAATAACAATGCATGATCTCTTTCCTCCTGCATCTGGACGAAAAACCAGTTCTCAAATCCATCCAGGCTCTGATCTGCATAGTAATTAGCCATATCCATATACAAATACGCAGAAAAGAATTCCTTGTTTATCTGTTCATTTAAAAGTTTTGATACTTCTGGGTTTAACATATGCCATCATCCTCTCTATTATATTCTTCTCAATTATGTACATTCTTACCCTTATATATACTTAAGCTGTGTTTGAAAACTCTTTGTAGTTTTAAAACATAACCTAGGTTTGTACATAGTTAGATTATAACATATTTGTCCCCAATTGGAAATATGTATAGAAGTTTTTGGCAGTTTATTATTTAACAAGCATATATTTATAATAAAGCATAAAACAGAATCAACTTTATTGAGGGGTTATAGAGTTTTCAGCTGTCTTATGCTTTATTATAAATATATGGCTGAAACTTCCAAGAAATTACGTTTTTATTATAACTCATTTTTACGCCTTTGTCAAATATTATTGGAATAATTCCAGTATTAATAGAACACCATTTTAAATATTAATATTTATGATACTATTTATTGGAGAGGTGATTTCTATGGATATTGGTAAAAAAGTTAAAACCCTGCGGCTTTCCAAGCCCCTCACCCAAAATGAGCTGGCAAATATACTTGGGGTGAGTAAATCTACTATGTCTAATTATGAAAGAAACATCAGCACCCCAGATCCTGATATTTTATTAAAATTAGCTACTTACTTTGATGTAACTGTCGATTATTTATTTAACGAAAAGCAAGATAAATCAAAGGATCTTATAAAAGAGGGTTCTGCTTATCATTCCGATAAATCCTTAACCAGAGATGAGTGGAATACATTAAGCTACTACAGAAGGCTTAGTGATGAGCAGAAAGATTACATTAAGGGTCATATGATACAGTTATATCAGAAAAATACAACTTCTGATAAAACTGAAAAAGGTTGAATCAGGTACTGTTTGTTTATCACAGCACCTGATTTACCTTTATTAATACTGTTACAGCCGTTATTATATTTGTTGCTTTCATAACTATTTCATCACTTTTTTATTTTCTCTGGTACAATTCAATCATGGCATCATCAAATTCTCTCGCTAATTCGATTACCTCAACACTATTAACTGAACCATCATACATATTTAATAACCTGTGGATCTCCTGACGCTTTTTCTCAATATCAAAATATCTTAGATTAGAACCACTCACAACACTCTCTTCCGGATTACTATACTTATTCTTGTAAAGCCTGCTCTTAGCTTCCATAATTTTATCCTCCTCCAACCGTATCTCATAACCCCTTAATTGCCCTCTATTTCGTGTGAATACTGTCGAACAACGATATTAAATTTAGTACAATCCGATACCATTTCTTGCTTCCCAAGCAAATGATATAACTTAATAATATACAAGATTTACTTTTTTTTCAAGTCTTTTCAATAAAAATCAACATTAATTTACATATATTTTTATTTCTTAAATAACCTGGCTATTTTCCTCCATAAGGCTGTACAAATGTTTGCATTTGAGTTAGAATATCATTATTAATGCAGTGAAATAAGGAGGTGCCTATGCTTATAACTTATATTCATCATAGTTGTTTTAGCATTGAAACAGACGAATCAATTCTTCTTTTTGATTATTATAAAGGTAATATCCCCAATTTTACAAAAGAAAAACCCATTTTTGTCTTCTCCAGCCATTTCCATCAGGATCATTTCAGCCCTGTTATTTTTGAGTTGTCAGAGAAATATCCTGACGTAACCTATATTTTATCGAAAGATATCCGTTTAAAAGAAATAAACAGAGAAAACTATAATATAATTACAATCGGAAAAAATGAATCAATAACCATTAAGGATTCTCTTCAAATTGATACCCTTCGCTCAACAGATGAAGGTGTTGCCTTTCTTATAAGTGAGAATGGCAAGACGCTTTACCATGCAGGTGACTTAAACTGGTGGGTCTGGAAGGATGATACTACTTCCGAATATAATAATATGACAAAGAATTTTAAAGATGAAATAAATAAAATATCCGGCAAAGAAATTGATTTAGCTTTCCTGCCACTGGACCCAAGACAAGAGGAACTATACAGCCTTGGCTTTGATTATTTTATGCAGAATACCAAGACTTTTGTAGCTTTTCCCATGCATTTTTGGCTTGATTACAGCATTATTGAGAAGTTTAAGAATTCAGAAGAGGCTTCTATATACAAAGATAAGATTATAGATATTTCATTTGAAGGCCAGACTTTCCAAATAGATTAATAATTTATACTGCTCTCTGGCAGTACAATAATGGAGGAATATATGAGATTTACATTTGCACACAATAATATTAATGTATTGGATTTAGAGAAATCTTTAAAATTTTATAACGAAGCTCTGGGATTAACTGAAACCAGACGTCATGAACCGGAAGATGGAAGTTTTATCATCGTTTATCTCGGAGATAAAACTACCCCTCATTTATTGGAGCTTACCTGGTTAAGTGATTGGGATCATCCCTATGACCTGGGGGATAACGAATTCCATCTTGCATTTGTAACCGACGATTTCGACAGCGCTTACAAAAAGCATAAGGAAATGGGTTGTATCTGTTTTGAAAATCCTGCAATGGGCATCTATTTTATTAATGATCCTGATGGCTATTGGCTGGAAGTAATTCCATCCAAGTAGACAAAAGCTGTAACAGGAACCCCTAGAGTGCTGTACTATATATCTTTAGCTAAACAGTACTGTTTAACTAATTGTAAATGGTTTAATGCACTAGTTTGGTTTCCAAAACACAATTACCAATGAGAGGAGGTAATACATGGATATAAATTACGAGCTATATAAGGTATTTTATTATGTAGCCAAAACCTTAAGCTTCTCCGAGGCTGCTGCCTCCCTGTATATATCCCAGTCCGCTGTAAGCCAATCTATCAAGGTATTGGAGGGAAATCTAAATCAGACCCTCTTCCTTCGAAGTACAAAAAAAGTCTCCTTAACCAAAGAAGGAGAACTTCTGTTTAAACATATTGAGCCGGCTATTAATTTAATCAGCAGAGGTGAAAATCAGCTTCTTGAAGCCTCATCACTAGGTGAGAGCCAACTACGTTTAGGTGCCAGTGATACGATTTGCCGTTATTATCTTGTACCCTTTTTAGAAGATTTCCATCGTAAATATCCCCGAATTCATATTAAGGTTACAAACGGCACTTCTTTCCAGTGTGCCAAAATGTTAGAAAATAATGAAGTAGACATTATTATTACGAACTCACCGAACTCTTCCCTTATAAATAGTATGCATATAGAAACCGTACTTGAATTTAACGATACTTTTATCGTAAACAAGGACTTCTATCCGGTGAAAGATGAACCCCTTACATTAGAAGAACTGCTTAAATATCCGATTCTGATGCTAACAAAATATTCTACTACCAGCGAATTTCTGCATAATCTATTCTTACAGCATTCATTGGATCTGGTTCCGGCAGTGGAACTAAGCAGTAATGATTTACTGATCGATCTTGCTAAAATCGGTCTTGGAGTTGCTTTTATTCCCGACTTCTGCTATAGGCGGGATCCGGAGAATAAACTGGAACCTATTGAATTAAAGGAAACGCTGCCCTCCAGAAAATTGGTGGCTGCATATAATGATAATATCCCACTCTCAAATGCCGCAAGATATTTTATTGAACAGCTGACAAGCTAAAAGTGTATTTAAGAGGATGATAAAGGGTTGTTGCAACGGAATGAATGACTTGTGAGGTCTATGAATTCCTGTAATGCAACAACCCTTTTTTACTTTTTAATTTCCTTTATTGCTTAATTACCTTTACTGCTTAATTCCCTTTACTGCTTAAGGGATTACTTCTCTCCTCGAAAAACGCTCCATTATCCGGATTGCACTCCGACTGAGGTTCATAGGCTGCTTTGTGTACCATTGCTGAGCCAACATAAATATCTCTTGTTTTCTTGTATTTCTCTTCTAACTCTTGCTTCGTGTTATTAGAGGTTGCTTTAATATTGATATGCTTTTCATTGGGTGAACTCATAAGATACATCCTTTCTCTATAGTAGTTGAACTGGATTCAACATAAATAGAATAAATTCTGTCAGGAGTTTTCAAATACACCTTAATACAACATATTCTAAATCACTGGCGATTAGGCTAGGGATAAATCTTTCGCCGCTGCTTTACAAATACAAAGCCTAGTATTGTGTTACTATGACAGGACTTGTTAATTTGCACTATCGGAGCTTTCGATCTGTATAATGATCCAATAATTTAAATATTGTACTAAGCTTATATTTTCATCAACCTTTATCTTAGTTACAAAGTCAGTATTCCCAATTACTAATCCGGTATCCGGCATATATATTATGAATTAAATCCTTTTCATAAGCTTTTCAGTAATCTTATCCTCTTCCTTAAGGTTTCCAATCAGCAATTCATTCCTACTGTTATGTTCTTTAAGATTTCTCTCAGCAGTTCTTAATCCACTATTAGCATAACAATATAGACAACCATTGGAACAGGTATTATAAGCTCCGATATCAATGCTCTCCATACAGCCACAACCTACTCTTTGACCATTCGTTTTTCGTATTTTAATTTCACGACCTAATAGTCCTTCAATCAGTTTCGGATCTATACAACTGGCTCTTTGTATACCAGATATCTTTTGAAGGATATCCTCGCAACAACTTTTAACTGTAATTCCGTATTTTTTAGCAATTGCTTCTAATTCTGCACTCAGACAAATCATCTCATTATCGGTTACAGTTCGAAAGATACCGGACGCCTCCTGCTTTTTAATTTTCTGGTAAATATCCACAAAACTGATGTTACACACAGTTGTATATCCACATAAACGATGGCACATATCCTCAAAAACCTGTCGATGATAATCAAAGGTGTACTTCTCATTTAAAATGATCGGATCGTAACGCCATATGACCTTTTCAGTACCAATCAAACGTGACAATTCTATAAAAGTATTGAGAATATCTTTTTTATCCCGTAAGTTAAGTTCCAGCTCTTTCTCATAAGGTGTTACAGTAAATTGAAAATAGAAGGGATAACCATTATGAAGCAGTATTGGTAGTTTAGACATCATAGGTGCAGGATCTTTTGACCAGAAGACAAAGCAGTCCACTGTATCACGGTTCAGATTGATTCTGCTAACCTGCTTTGCGTTCATAGGATTTCTGACACAGACATAGCCTTCTTCCAGCCGATTAAAAAACCAGTCTGTATAAAATCTTGGAATATCTGTTCTTCTGGATAAAAAGAAGTCCTTTTCTCTGGAAATATTACATTATTTCATATAACAGATTTTTAGTGAAGTGAGGTTACTGTTTTATAAAATGTCGAACGCAAAATATTCAGAGATCTAGGACTTCTTATATCATGTAACTCAAGTATAAGCCTTTCTGTTTTATGCTAATTGCCGTCCTATTGTGGAAAACTGCTTCTTGATGCTCAAATCAGCCTATTTTGCCTTTAGAATATACACCTTGCTCTTAAAATCACCCCAACATAAATCTCCCGGAACATTTAATCCATAATTCATTAGCTGAGAACCTTTTAAGACATCCCCTGTCTCTTCCAGTTCATATTCAAATTCACTGTCAAGACCGTTAAGCTTAAATCGGAACAAAGCATCATTGGGAGTATTCAGTACGCGGTAGAAGAAAACAACAGCTTCCTTCTTATCCTCTGATAAAAACATCCAAGCAGTATGATTACCATTAAAAGGGCTTAACAGACGATAGAAATCACCATATTGAATTAGTCCTCTCATCTTCTTATAAGCAGCAACCTGAGCTTTTACAATGTCCTTTTCTTCCTCTGACATCTTAGTCACATCCAACTCATAACCAAAGTTACCTGCCATAGCAACATCCCCTCTGAAATGAATGGAGGTCTCTCTTCCGGTCTGATGGTTCGGCACTGCAGATACATGAGCTGTCATTGCACTTACAGGATATACGAGACTGGTGCCGTATTGTATTTTAAGTCGCTCAACTCCGTCTGTATCATCACTGGTCCAATTCTGAGGCATATAATGAAGGATTCCCGGATCAAAACGTCCGCCGCCTCCGGAACAACTCTCAAACAGAATCTCAGGGAACTTAGAAGTAATCTCCTCCATAACTCGGTATAAACCAAGGATATAGCGATGAGCCGTCTCCATCTGGTGCTCAGCTGTAAGTTTTGCAGATCCGATTTCAGACATATTCCTGTTCATATCCCATTTTACATAGGAAATCTCTGCGCTGTTCAAGATACTTGAGAGCATTTCAATTACAGCTTCCTGAACCTCAGCTCTTGAATAATCCAGTATCAGCTGATTTCTGCCAAGGTTTCTGAATCTGTCAGGAACGTGAAGGCACCAGTCCGGATGAGCACGATAAAGCTCAGAATCCGGTGATATCATTTCCGGCTCGAACCACAGACCAAACTTCATACCTTCTGCTTTAATCGCTTTTGCCAGAGAATCTAATCCTCCCGGCAGCTTCTCTTTATTTACGAACCAGTCACCAAGACTTGAATTATCTGAATTTCTCTTACCAAACCAACCATCATCCAATACCAGTAATTCAATTCCCAATGCGGATGCATCTTTTGCCAGTGCCGTCAGTTTTTCCTCAGTAAAATCAAAATAAGTAGCTTCCCAATTATTAATAACTACGGGACGTAAGGCATTACGATGTTTTCCTCTTGCCAGTCGGTTACGGTACAATCTGTGATAGGTTCTTGACATCTCACCGATACCTTCTGAGGAGTACACCATAACAGCTTCAGGAGTCTGGAATTCTTCCCCACTTCCTAACACCCAGGTGAAATCAAAAGGATTGATTCCCATTGCCACTCTGGCAGTCTTATACTGGTCTACTTCAACACTAGCAATAAAATTTCCGCTGTATACTAAGCTAAAGCCATATGCTTCACCAACAGCTTCACCTGCATTCTTTGATACCAGTGCCATAAAAGGATTCTCTGAATGTCCGCTGGCTCCTCTGCGGCTTTCAATAGACTGGGTTCCGTTAACAAGTCCTCTTCTCACCTCATGGCGTTCTCTTGCCCAGGCTCCGGATAAGGTAATCAGATCAAAATCATGATGATCAAAATCCATGCTCATACTTAAAGCACGAAGTAGCTTAAAAGTGGTTTGTCCCTCATTTACAAAACGGGCAGAACGTATTACTGCATCGTATCCCTTCATAACAGAATAAGATAAGATTACTATAAGCCCAATCACCTCATCTTTTAAGGTAATCAGAAGAGTCTCTGCTTCCTCTTCTGCTTCGGTGTAAATGGCAGGAAGGCCTTTCAGTCCCGGTTTACCTTTCAGGATTTCATAGGAATCATAGGATAAATCCGTAATTCTGGTTCCATTCTCTATTTGTACCTGATAAGCCGGCATACGAAGGTCTGTATTACCATAGGAAGGGTATTCAGCCGGTATGGTATCCAGGGAATACCAGTCATCACCGTTTACGGTAGCATTAAAGGAAGCCCTTCCTGAAGCTTTTACCATAGCTTGTACTGACGGGCTGTCTATTTTATTTCCCCAGTAAATATGGGATAGATATTTATCCTTTTGAATCTGTAAAATATACGTGGATTTTTCTGTCTGCAGTATAAAACTACTGCTCTTCTGTTCAAACTGTATACTCATATTTTCCTCTATTCCGCCGCCAACGCAGCACATATTCCTATGAAAGAAGCTTAAAATGAGCATCCCTGCTCATTTTGGAGTTTTGTTTTCATTGCAAAGCTGTTTCTTCTTATTATTAATCTAATTCATGATTCATGTATCAAAAAATCTAACTCCATAAATTTCAGGAGAATTGCACAAAACAGAAAGAACGAATGTGCCTATGGAAAGGTATTAGAAGTCCTTTTCTCTGAATATTTTGTGCTATAATGTAAAACAGATTGTCTGAGTACACATAGTGTACTCATGCGTAGCGAGTTATCTGTTTTACATTATGACAAGCACAAAACATTCAGAGAATTAGGACTTCTTATGCCTTGGAATTGAAACATGAGTTCTTTCTGTTTTGTGCAATTCGCCGTCCCCTTGTGAAAACCTACCCTTTTGACACTCAATTCAAAACTGTTACAACATATTGTACCCAAATATAACAGTAACCTCAAGTATTATTTTCAGCAATTACCGTTCTTGTTTTTCTTACTGAAAAATGTTATGATTAGTTGAAAAATCTGCGGAAAGGATGTGGTTTTATGATAAAGTCCGTATTTTCTATCGACTTACCGGTATTAGAAAGTATGAACATATGGAAAAACCGTATTGAACCTCTAAATAAGACTGGTAAAGAGAAAAGAATCAGTATCGTATCCGGAATTCATGGTGATGAATTGGAAGGCCAGTATATCTGTTATGAAATCATCCGACGAATCAAAGCCAACATTCATTTACTTCATGGAATCGTTGATATATATCCCTGTCTTAATCCCTTGGGAATTGAATCACTTACACGCGGAATACCAGCCTTTGACCTGGATCTGAATCGTTGTTTTCCGGGAAATAAAAATGGTGATATGGCAGAAAATGCCGCTCAGGCAATTGTTGAAGATATCCTGGGAGCTGAACTCTGTGTCGACCTGCATTCCTCTAATATATTTCTGCGTGAAATCCCACAGGTTCGAATGATCGAAGAGAATGCTAAGATGCTCTTACCATATGCTAAGCTTTTAAATCTTGACTTCGTGTGGGTACATCCTTCTGCAACCGTACAGAATGCCACTCTGACTCACGCCCTGAATACTAGTGGTGTTCCCACCATAGCTGTTGAAATGGGTACCGGAATGCGTATAACAAAACAGTTCGGAGATCAAATTACAGAAGGTATCTTCTGTCTCCTGAAAGAACTTGGCATGTGGGAGGGTGAAGTTATAACGCCTAAAACACCGATTATTTCCACAGAAGGCGGAAGTGAAGTTACCATGGTTCATGCCGATACCTCCGGAATCTTTCTGCCCGAGGTAGAACACTGGATGGGTATAAAGAAAGGTGAAGTTATCGGAAATATCGTAGACAGCCTGAGCGGTGAGATCAACCAGCATATCCTTGCTCCTTGTGATGGTATGGTATTTACCTTAAGAGAATATCCCGTGGTAAATGAAGGCTCTTTAATAGTCCGTATATTAGGAGGTAATTTTACATGATAAAAGCTACAGTATACTCCATCAAGACTCCTTTTCGCGGTGAATTAAATATTCCCTCCTATCATTTTGGCAAAGGTGAGAAATCTGCCTGCATCGTGGGACCAACCAGAGGAAATGAGATACAGCAGCTCTACATCTGCTCTCAGATTGTTAAAATCCTTGATAAACTGGAGAAGGCAGGCGCCATTGTTAATAATAATGAAATCATGGTGATTCCTTCTATCAATCATTACTCCATCAATGTTGAGAAACGCTTTTGGGCCATGGACAATACCGATATTAACCGTATGTTTCCCGGCGACTCAGAAGGTGAAACTACCCGCCGAATTGCAGACGGCATCTTCAAGGCCGTAAAAGGATATAGTTACGGTATACAGTTTGCAAGCTTTCATACCCCCGGTGATTTTATTCCTCACGTAAGAATGATGGAAACCGGTTATCAGAATACCAGCCTTGCTAATCTGTTTGGACTTCCTTATGTAGTAACCAGAAAACCACGTCCTATTGATACTGCCACCTTAAATTATAACTGGCAAATGAACGGAACCAATGCCTTTAGCGTATATACTTCTGCTACGGATTATATTGATGAGAAATCGGCTAATCAGGCTGTTTCCTCAGTACTTCGTTTCCTTACCAGAATGGGAATTATCAAATATAACTGCCATAACGGCTTTATAGCAACTACTCTGGAAGAAGAAAGCCTGATGTCTATCAGAGCAGACGTATCAGGTATCTATAGAAGATTTAAAGAACCCGGCGAAGAAGTAGCCTTTGGAGACCTTCTTGCAGAAGTTGTTGATCCTATCGAGGGAGAAGTCATCTCACAGATTATTGCCCCAAGTGAAGGTATTATATTCTTTGCTCACAGGAAACCTCTGGTTATCGAAAATTGTACCGTTTATAAACTGATACGACGCCTCCATGAATAACGGTTAAGAACAACGGGCAGTTCACTATGGTGAACTGCCCGTTTCATTTAACAAAACCCAATATTATATTAAATTAATTCGCTGCTTTCGCTTTATCTTCTGCTGCTTTTCTTAAAGCTGCTTCATTCATACACCAAGCGATGCAATCATCATAGCCATATTCTTTTGCTTTTGATTGTAATTCAGCAACAATAGTGTCAAACTCAGCATCGGTCTTAGCATAAATTGCATTCCAGGAATAAGTCTTGATAGCTTCTTTTACCTGATTCCAGGTTGTGCTGAGCTCATCACTCTTAGCACCTGTAGAGTAGTTTGTTCCAATTGCTACAGAGAATCTTCCATCATTTAAGTACTCATCAGCACTAAGATATCCGGTATACTTCTTCCACTCCTGCTCAGCATTGGTAGTCTCTTTCTTTAAAGTACTACCCCAGAACAGATAGTTAAAGGGTTCTCCATTACCATCAGGGTTAATACTGTCAAGTGCCCAAGTAGTGTTATTCATCTTAAAGTTACCATCTTCAAAAGTTCCTGAATAACCATCAGTCATTTCTGTCTTCTGATCAGCTTTGCTGGCAGCACCTAAATCTGTAAGGTAAGCATATCCCTGATCATCATAATCCCAGGAAACGCCCTGAGGACCATAGTTAGAGGTCATAACACCTTCAGGAGTACTCAGCCAGTTAATGATAGCCATGCAAAGTTCAGGATACTGTGTATTAGCACCAATAGACCAAACTCTGTTACCACCATATACATTTAGACCATAGCTTAAAACTTTCATATCTTTTGCTGCCAGAGCAAACATACCTTTTCCTTCGGAGGTATGAGTATCGGTATTGTATAAAGCCTGACCAAGGAAGTTGAAGATATTAAATACTGCTGCACCATCTGTATATGCATCACTTGCTTCTGTGGAGGTCTGAGTCATGGAATCAGGATCCAGCAAGCCTTTTTGATATAACTGGTTGTAGAACTTAAGACTTCTTAAATATATACTGTTATCATCCAGGATAGGCTGTGCAGTCTGTGTATTTACATCATATAAGGTAAATCCAAATTCATCATATCCGTATAAAGCACCAAGTGCCTTAACATACATAACCATATCGCCGTCCCAGTCTTTGAATAAAGACATAGCATAAGTCTTCTGTCCGGAATCGGAAGTAGGGTTTTCTTTAACCATTTTCTCAAGTACAGGTATAAAATCTTCTAAGGTATTTACTTCAGGATATCCTAACTTAGCATATAAATCCCATCTGATATCAGGATGATAGAAGAAGGATTCATGTTCATCAGAGGAAGAACCAACGTTGTGACCGACGCCGTATAAGGTTCCGCCGGAGATATCTTTGTTCTTCTGAAGAGCTACCTGCATATTTTCGTTAATATAAGGGCCGTAATCCTGTAAAATCTCATCTTCATTCCAGTCTAAGAGTAAGCCACCCTGGATTGCCTGTTTGTACTCATCTCCATCCTGTCCGAAGATAACGATGTCACCAAGTTCGCCGGATTCCATACGTGTAGAGAATACACCGTCACCGGTAGGAATAATGTTAAGCTTAACATTAAACTTATCTTTCATAACCTGAGCAAACCATCCGATCTGCTCTCCTGAATAGTTAGCCAGCTGGCTGTATACTGTTAATTCTACTGTTTCTTTGGGAATAATGTCTGCTAAAAGATCCTCTGCAGATTCTTCCGGTTCAGCTGTTGCTGCATCAGTAGCTTCCGGTGTTGCTGTTGTTGTATTATTTCCGCTGCTATTTTTTGCGCCGTTCTTATCACCAGACCCGCAACCCCATAGTCCCCAGCACATAAGTGTTACAATAAGCAAAAGTGAAACTAATCTCCTTGCTCTTTTCATAATAAATACCCTCCTTTTTATTTATCTTAAAATCGGTGCCATATAAGTTGAATCAAGTGTAAACTCCATATATTTATTCTCTTTTACCGATCGAGAGGTAAACATAAAATTCAACTTAATATACCCGAATTCTAACGAAAGATAATCAGCCTTTTACCGCTCCGATCATAATACCCTTTTCAAAGTATCTTTGAAGGAAGGGGTATACCAGAAGAATTGGTATAATAGATACCATGGCTACCGTAAATTTAATGGTTCTGGTATTTAAAGCCTGCTGTACCATATCAGAAGTAATACCGCTTCCGGATTTCATCAGTGCCGCAAGATTAGAGGACTGATTCAGGTACACATAAAGTCTGTATTGCAGTGTATATAACTTCGGCTCACCTGACATTAATATCATGGAATCTGTAAAGGAATTCCAATGACCTAAAGCACCAAATATTGCTATGGTAGCAAGAATCGGTTTGCACAGAGGGAAGATAATTACTTTAAATCTGGAAATATAGCCTGCGCCATCAATAGAAGCACTTTCCTCAAGCTCTGTAGGTATGGATTCTATATACGTCTTAACCAATATGATATTATAAGGTGCTACAATACTTGGAATGATATATCCTAAAAAGGAATTGGTAAGTCCTAACATGGACATATTCAGATACCAGGGTATTAATCCAGCATTAAAATACATTGTAACAACCAGCAGACGGTACCATACCTTTCTTCCCCACATTTCCCTTTTGGTTACCAGATAGCCTACAAAAGCAGAGGCTAATACCATGATGAACGTACCAATCAGGGTTCTTGCTACGGATACCATAATGGAGCTTCCTAAATTGCTTACACTGGTAAGAGCAAGATAATTGTCAAAATGAATTCCTTTTGGCAGGAAGGTTATCCGACCAGCCTTTATCAGTTCATTATCACTGATTGTATTGATGAACAAATAATAAAAAGGGAAAAAGCAAACAAGCGTAAATGCTGCAAAAAAAGTATAATTCAAAATATTAAATACAATATCTCCGGGAGAAGATGGGATTCTCTTTTTTACTTTTCGAATTTTCGCTGTACTATTCCCCGTGTCCTTGCCTGTATATCCCATTTTCACACCTCCTATATAATGCTTTCTTTACGTATCAACTTGGAAAGTCCGTTTGCCATAAACAGCAATATGATACTAATGATTGACTTCACCATACCGACAACAGTTGCCAGCGGAATATTTCCGGTATCACTGCTTCCAAGTCCCAGTAAATATACATAGAGATCAAGAACCTCTATATTAGATTTATTGGCGGAATTCTTGAAAACAAAATATTGATCCATACCATTGCTCAGAATACCTGCTATCGCAAGCATTAACAATACAAAGAAGGTTGGTAAGAGACCGGGTACTGTTATGTACCACATTTTCTTGAATCTTCCGGCACCGTCTACCGTTGCCGCTTCGTATAACTGCTGATCAATTCCGGATATGGCAGCCAGATAGATAATAGCTCCCCAGCCAAGACCTTTCCATAAACTCCAGGCTAACATCTTAAGCCAGATGTGATCTCCGCTTAATAAGAAATTTACGCCTTCTTTCAGGAAACCGATATCAACAAGAACGGTATTAATAAAACCTTCTGTTGAAAACAAAGCGAAAGCAAAAGCATATACCAATACCCAGCTGATGAAATTAGGTATGGTAGTCAGCGTCTGTACCAGTTTACGATATCTGGTTGCTTTGATCTCTGACAGGAAAATTGCAAAGGCCATTGGGAAGATAGAAGTTGCTAGCCCTAGACCACTCATGGCAAGTGTATTTTTTAATACTCTTAAGATATCATTTCTGGTTGCGGAATTCTGAAAGAGATAACGAAACCATTTAAAACCAACAAAATTCTCAGCGCTTAATCCAAGTCCCGGCTTGTAGTCATATAAACCATAACGCCAGCCCCATAACGGGAGGTAGGAAAATACCATACATAATATAAGGAAAGGAAGCATAAGAAGGAATAAATAATATTTAGATTCCATCGTATATTTATCTTCCTTGGAAGGTCTTGGTAACAAGTAGCTTGCAGCCAGTGAAAGTACCAGACATGCTATGGATAAACAGGCCAGTATCATTAATCCCATAGGAAGAACCGGATCTACCTTTTTAAGATTTGTACTTTCAAGTAACTGATTATAAGCTAAGAAAATTCCCCCAAAACCAATTAAGCTTATAAAAGAACCTAAAGCTGTTAAACGAGCTGACAGTCTCTTTAATTTAAGTTGTCCAAGACTGATAGCGCCTCCGGCACTGCAGGTAATATACCCAAGACAAGATAGCAGTGCAGACAGAAATAATAAAGTTAACGTCCCCTGCTCGACCCAGCCTCTCATTAAGGCTCTTTTAAATCCCGAAAAAGCAGTTGAGTAAACCAATCCTGATGTAAAAAGGGACAGGTTATCATTAATCAGTCCGCTTATTCTGGCAGGATTCAGTGCGGGCACAAACAAGCTCAACGCCAGTAAGATAACCAGTAATCTAATAATATTTATTAACAGTCCTATGCCAGTTAATTTCTTCTGCCCCATAATTTTTCCTCCATTGTTTATTAACTTAACTTATTGTAAACTTTCTTCATAAAAGATACCACCCAAATATATTGATATTAAATACCCCAATTTTTATACTTAAAACCTGCCTGCTTTAAGTAATTTTCAAGGTGATTTTCTTAAACGGAATACCATAAATTAAATGGTGTAACATTAAGCTCTTATGCTGTTAAATGGGGCGTATATGGGGTTTTCTACTACTTGCTCTTTAATCATTTTAAAACTTATTCTCTGCTTGTATCAATTAAGCAGAGCCCTTAAGTTTCGTGGTAATCCTCCAGAGTATCCTGACAGTTCCATACTTTTAATTTTCTGTATAACAGATTCCGTCAATTCTTCCTTGTTACAGCCAGGAAGAATCAACTGTGTTTCCTCTTCCGTAAATTCAGCCAATTCTTTAGTCTCTTTTACTACCCTGTTTTTGGGACAGGCTTCCTGGCAGCGGGTACAGCCTATAAGCGCGTTGTGTGCTTTTGCAGGAATCCATTCAGGAAAGGGAGCCTCCTCACCTGCTTCATTATGATAGGTCAGGCATTTATCAGTATTTAATAAGAAAGTTTCCGCTGATATGGCCCCTGTAGGACAGTGTTCCTGACAGATCCTGCACTTTCCACAGGAATCCATGACCTTTAGGTCAGAAACCTCTGTTTTTTCGCAGGGAAGGTCCGAATAAAGAACGATGAAGTTTACATAGGAGCCCATTTCTTTTACGTAAGCGATGTTGTTTCTTCCGTATTCCGCTAACCCGCTTTTGACCGCCAGTAATTTGTTCGGAAGCCTATATGTAAGTTTCACCTGATACCCTTCTTTACTTAAGGCTTCCTTCATATAGATCTCAACTCTTTTGTTAGAGACAGAATAATCCCAGTAGGTTGCCGGTACAGTAACTGATACCGGATTCTCATTATAATGAAAAATAACCTTCCCTGCTATGCATGGTGTTGCTGCTATAATTAAAGAATGTGGTATAAATGCCAGTTCCGGTTTCTCAAACGAAAAATACTCTTCAATAAGATACTTCTGATAAGAGTTGATATTTTCTTTGTTATCTAATAGATGCATTTCATCTTTTAAAAGTTTAATGTTTCAATCGGTACTACTCGGATACAGTCTCCGTGTTTCGCTGACTCTTGTACTAATAGGTCATACATGATAATTTTCCTCCTATATTTAGTTCTACCTTGCATAAGTTTCACTTGATTAAACACCTGCTATTTATGCTGTAGTACTAGCATTTTCCCTTCCATTTATTTCTTATATAATCCAATTATAGCAAGCTAAACTCTCTGGCAAAATGCCAAAAAGCTCTTATTTGTGTAAAATCGTAGGCTGTTTTTGCATAGATTTCACAGAATTTTCATATATTTTATCCAAAAAACCATCCAATGAACTTGACTTATATGGAAAAAGTATTAAAATGATATTATGTGTCTTTTCTACAATCGTCACATGAATCACATATAATGGAGGAAGTACAGTGAAGAAATCAAAAAAGATCATTACCAGACTGTTAGTTATGGCTTTGACAGCGGGAATGATATTCGCTGCAGGATGCAGCAAAAAAACAGACTCTACCTTAGTGGTAACAGTTAACGATGAAAAGCTTACAATGCAGGATATGATGTATTTCATTTATGCTATGGAAGCTCAGGGGCAGATGTATACACAATACTACCCTACCTATTGGGATATGGAATATTCCGAGGGTGTCACCATGAGGGATCAGATGAAGACAAGTGTTATGGATGCTGCCGTTATGTGGGAAATTCTATATCAGAAATCTAAAGAAGCAGGCAATACTCTTACTGACGAAGAGAAGACAACTATTGATACAAATGTTGAATCTATGTGGACCGAATTAAAAGAGGATGAAGAGCGCCTAAAACTTACCGGTTTTACAAAAGAAATTCTTGTAGCATCCTATGAGAAATTACAGCTGGCAGACAAGTATTATCAGACCGTTCTTGATTCACTTGAAGTCAACGAAGATGAAATCAAAGCTGGTATTGATAAAGAAGCTTACAAACAATATGATACAGAGTATCTGTATGCAGCAACCTCAAAATACAATGAAAGTTATCAGTTAGTGGAACTTACTGATGAAGAAAAAGCTGCTGCAAAAGACGCAATCGAACAAGCACTTAAAGATGTACAGGCAGGTAAAGCATTTGCTGATATCGCAAAAGATAATGAAGCTTTAACTACTACTACTCTTAACTTTGTAAAAGATGATGGAACTGCTGATGCAGCATATCAGGAAGCTGCCATGAAACTTAAGAACGATGAAGTAACTGATGGAATTATCGAAACTTCAACCGGTTATTACATTATTAAGATGACAAATAACAACAGTACTGAAAGTTATGATACTGCTGTTACAGAAGCCATCAGCAACGCTCAGACTCAAGCTTTTACTGATAAGTATGACAACGAAATCAAAAAAGAATATACTATAAAAGTTAATGATAAAGTGTGGGATACAGTTGTAATGGGAGAGACTACAATTCCTGTAGCTGAGAGAATTACCTCTACACCTACACCGGAAGCTACTGCTACTCCTGAGGCAACAGCTACTCCTACGGAAAGCGGTAAATAACTCCATACTTCAAATAATATACATTGTAAAAGCCATTTTCACTGTAAGTTGAATGCTTACTTTAGAAAATGGCTTTTATTTTTTATTTTTTGGAACTATTTTTCCTTCTTATCGTCTAATCTATATAACAGGTAATATTCATCCCAAATAGCTTAGGAATGAAAATTGAATTAATAGGAACTGTGAAAGAATACCTTTTCACTCCCATAATTTTGTACGCGTGTTTAAACACGCAGATTGGAGATCATTATGAAAAATAAAAAAAATATACTCGGTATATTAATATTAGCTTTAGTACTCTTTACCGTATCATTAACAACTGTACAAGCAGCCGGACAGTATAAGAAAAACAACACAAACAAGAGTCAGGATTCCAAAAATAATTCAAAAGGCACCAAAAAAGATGACAAAAAATCTACTAAGAAAAAAGTTACAATTAAGCCTGTAGCTGTTCTGAATAAGGACTCTCTCGATTTTAAGATTATTATTAAAAATCCCACCAAAAAGGATGCTGCCATTGAAAGCAGCTCCGGTCAGGTATTTGATTTTGAAGTATTAGATGCAAAAAAACAGCCTTTATATCGTTGGTCAGCTGATAAGAGCTTTATCGCAGTTATTACCACTACTGAAATAAAAGCCAAGGATAAACTGGAATTAGGTGACTTCTTAACCGGTGAAGTATTCCAGCAAATTAAAGATAAAGCAGTCTATGTAAAGGCATATATAACCGGTACAGCTGATTTCGTAAATCAGGACGGCTATCTGGTAAAAATTAAGAAATAACTTTGATTTGAGTCAGTTTTTACAAGGGGACGGCGAATAACACAAAACTGAAAGAACTCATGCTTCGATTCCAAGGTATAAGAAGTCCTAATTCTCTGAATATTCTGTGCTTTCATAATGTAAAACAGATAACTCGCTACGCATGAGTACACTATGTGTACTCAAACAATCTGTTTTACATTATAGCACAAAAGATTCAGAGAAAAGGACTTCTAATACCTTTCCATAGGCGCATTCGTTCTTTCAGTTTTGTGTTATTCGCCTGAACTCATATGGATGCACGACTTTGATACTATTTATTTAGTTTTGTACTGTTTTTTCTTGCACTTTTTATTCTTCTGTTCTTTTAAATTCTTTCGGACTTATGCCTACATATTTCTTAAACTTAGAATAGAAATAGTCTATATTACTGTAACCTACCTGTTCTGAAATCTGGTATACCTTAAGATCTGATTCCTGCAGCAGTCTTTTTGCATTCTTGATTCGGATGGCATCCAGAACGTTGTTAAAGTTCTCTCCTACCTCTTTTTTAAAGATCTTTCCAAGATAAGCACTATTATAGTTAAAAAGTTTGGCTATACTCTCGAGCTTTAAATCCTGTCCGTAATTCTTCTCCATATAGGCTATCATTCTTTTAATTACATTTTCAGATGCAACAACACAGATTACTTTTGAGATTTCATCACAGAAATCATAGAGATTATTAAGCAAGACTGATAAACTTTCTGCTTTTTTCATCCGGTCTGCATATTTCTGATAATCATCTTTAAATTGCTCTCGGTATTTATCATACTTTTTCTCTAAAATATTATGAAGATAGGCGATACATTGGGTTATCTGAACCTTAATATCCCATTCCTTGATCAACCTGCCGCGGTACTGTTCTTCTTTCTCCCTGATGGCCTCTTTCAGTGACTCCATATCTCCGATTTCGATAAAATTTAGTAACTGCTCCGGAAACTCTTTGTCTTGCGTTATTCCACTGGTTTTTAAGGTTTCTATCCCTACCGCTTCCATTTCTTTAAAAGAAAACTGATACTCCGAAAGCAGTTTCGCACTTTCATAGGAAAAATGAAGATCCTGCCAATAGGATACACTATGTCCTACTGCGATAAAGAACCCTTCTTTAAAACGTTTCTTGACCTTTTCATTATTTATAAGCAGTTGCTTTTTAACTGCTTCATAACTTAATCCTTTGCAGATTAATACCAACTTATCGTCCATAATTACCTTGTCGGTATGTTCCATATCCCAGAGCATCAGGTCAATTTTCTCCTGAGAGATTCCGTTCTCTTCATTACTTTCCTTGTCCTTTAGGATGGCAGCACAGAAACTGTTGTATTTGAAATCCATACCATAAAGCTTAATTTCTCGCTTCAAAGCTTCTCTGTCCGAAGTGTGCAACAAAAGATGGGACAGTACCTGCTGCCTTGCTTTTAATTCGCTTAAGGTATAGTAATCATCCAAGTGCTTCTTCGCATCCAGCTCTGCCAGTAATTCTTTCACATTCTCTAACAATTCGTCTTCATCTATAGGTTTTAGTAAATATGCGCGAACACCTAAGGAAACGGCCGATTTGGCAAATTCAAAGTCTGAATATCCTGTAAGGATTATAAATTTCCCTTCAAAGCCTGCTCTCTTTGCCTCACGAATCAACTCTATTCCGCTCATACCGGGCATTTTTACATCCACTAGCACCAGGTCAGGGTAATATTCCAGTACCTTTTTCAGTCCGTCCTTTCCATCATAACCTTCCGCACATATCTCAAAATTGTAATCCTCCCATTCAATCAGGCACTTAATGCCTTCTCTTACAATCATTTCATCATCTATAATCATAACCTGGTACATATAGCCCCTCCTCATCGTAACTAAATAAGTTGGATTATGCTTATTTTATCCAAGGTAAGTTATCAAATTACGTTTTATATATCCTTGAATAGGAATAAATATATTGAATCAACTCATATCCTTCGGAAGTTGAATGATAATTTTGGTTCCTGCATTCTCTTCACTTTCTATCAGCAGGCCGTATTCATCTCCATACAAGAGCTTGATTCTCTGATTTACGTTGTTAAGTCCTATGCTGCTTCTGGTAAGCCTTGCATAATCATTAAGACTGTCCTTTATTTCCTCCAGAGTATCCCTGCTCATTCCGATTCCGTCGTCTTCTACAATAATATATAAACTGTCTGTCATCTTTACATCAATTCTAATTTCACCTTCACCCTCTTTGGCTTCCAGTCCATGTATAAATGCATTTTCAACTATCGGCTGAATGATAAGAGGCATGATCTTAAGCTGTTCCACATCGCAATAGAGATTAATATGAAAATGTATTCTCTCCCCAAAACGATACTGCTGTATCTTTAAATAATATTCTACCAGGTCCAATTCTGATTTTAAGGTAACCAGGGTATCACCTGCCTGGATATTTCTGCGCATAATTTTAGCTAGCATTTTTACCAGCTCTTCAATATCCTTCTCCCCGTTGCATCTTGCTTTCATACGGATGGTTTCCAGGGTATTGTATAGGAAATGAGGATTGATCTGACTGGCTAACATTTTAAATTCAACTTCTTTTTGTCTGCTGTTGAGCTTTTCCTTCTGTACCTGCTCCTCATAGATCGTGGTTATCAGATGCTGCAGGCTATTAATCATTGTATTCAGGTCTCTGTACAAATCAGCAATTTCATCGTTTCCATTCACTTCTGAGAGATTGAAATCTCCGGCAGCAGCTTTATGGATCTGCACTTTGAAGTTGTTTAGCCGCTTACTGAAATTACCGGCGTAAAGGGCTATAATAACAAGGGATAGGATTGTGGGCAGCAGCCAATACAACCAGGACCAGCTGCTTCCTTTATATTCAGCATAGATGTCCTTATATTCCCTTATACTTATTATAGTAAAGCTATTCTCTGCATTGTCAAGATTTAATTCCGCTTCTAAGACTGTGGACTTTTTGCTGTTAAAACTACTGCCGGACTCTATTTTCGTAAATACCGTTTGGTCATCCATAAGTATATGATAAGTAGAATTACCAGCTCGGCAAATATCCTTAAGGAACTCGGTATCGGTTATAAAAGAAAGGATTCCTTTCTCATGATTCCCATCTAATTGAACAGCAACTGATAAAATCAGATAAGTAGTCCCTTCTGCCTTTAATAACATGAACTGAACCTTATCTTTTATGTCATAGTTAATCGGCAAGATACTCTCTTTAGGCAAATCAACCCCGTCGGCCCAGGCAGTATAATAAGGAGTATTATCCCTTCCAATCAACTGGATTCCCTTTAGCTCTGTAAAAGTCTTAAAATATTTCTCAGATTCATTTTGGGCTTCTTTTACGTTTGTGCCACTCATATCCGTTTCTTTTAATAGCTTCAGCAACTCATTATATGGTTGCAGATAGTTAGTTACAGCTTCCTTTACCAATAGCAGCTCTGCACTCTGGCTCTCCCTGTCTTTAGTAAGCGCCTGTCTGCGGGTATTTCTGGTATAGAAGAAACTGCTGCAAACCAAAGGTATCATTATGCTTAATAAAAAGACAAGAAGCATTCTTTCTCTAATTTTCAGATGCTTTGAAAATAATAACTTCAGCTTTTCCCTCATTATCTTACCCGCGCTTTCAGGGGTTGCCGGAGTTATATGTTGAAAATATTTCAACTATGTAAACTGATTCTGTACTTGCTTAACTTTAGCATAGTCAGAATAATTCAACTTACAGTTAACCGACAGCCCCTATTTTATTTTCATACTTAAATTGAATGGTTAGCTTTGACGCTCAAGCAACTTTTCCTTATGCTACGCAACTGTTACAAAATAGATTCTGTCTTTCAACATATGAAAGATTACTTTATTATTTTCTGTGTAATAATCCACTTCATTGCCCCAGCCATCTCTGATGCAGTAATTTCTACCCGCTGTCTTGATTACACAGTTGCGGTCTTTTACACAGATAATCCTTGCCTTGGTAAGCTTTCCTTCTTCCCATTCCATATCAACGGTAAAGCCTCCCCTTGCTCTCAATCCACTAATTTTACCGCCCTTCCAGCCTGATGGCAATGCAGGCAGAAAGTCAAGCTCACTATAATAGCTCTGCAGCAGCATCTCAAGTATTGCAGCTGTTCCGCCAAAATTACCATCTATCTGAAAGATCTTAGGCGGATGCAGATCTAATAGTGTCTCTGTTGCAAAATCCCCGATTAACGCCCTGATATGTTCCCAAGCTAAGTCACCTTCTCCAAATCTTGCATAAAGGCAGGCAACCCAGGCACGGCTCCAACCCGTATAAGCACCCCCTGCATTTAATCTGAGTTCCAGAGATTTTCTGGCAGCTGCAAATAATTCAGGTGTCCTCTCCTTGTCAATCTGTTCTCCGGGGAATACCCCAAAGAGATGGGATACATGCCTGTGGTTTGGTTCAATTTCTTCAAACTCCTGATTCCATTCCAGCAGCTGACCTTTACTGCCTATCTGCAAAGGAGGCAGGTTCTCCACTATCTCTTTCCAGAGCTTAACCTTATCCCTGTCCGTCTTAAGAATCTCCGCAGCTTCTATACAATGACTTAATAGATCCATTACCATTTCAACATCTACCGTTGAGGAGATACATATGGTAACTGGCAGGCTTCCACCACCGGTAAACCGATTCTCCGGAGACTGGGAAGGCATTATCTGATATATGCCCTTCTTGTCTTTTACTAAAAAGTCTTCATAAAAGGCTGCTACCTCTTTCATAAAGGGGTAAGCTCTGTCTTCTAAGAATTCCATGTCCTGTCCATACTCATAATGCCACCACATATGCTGAGCCAGCCAGGCAGATACACCAACCCATACAGACCAGCCATAGGTTTCCGGTGTTGCACAGCCCCATACATCTGAGGATAAGGGCAGCCAGATACCATTGCAGCCAAATAGCTTCTTTGCAGCATCTCTGCCATAAGGTATCATTTTCTCCAAATATACAATCAAGGATTCTGTATAATCTTCTAAATGACCGTTTTCAGCCGGCCAGTAGTTCATCTGCAGATTTACATCATAATGATAATCACAGTCCCAGGCCGGTGCCAATTCTTCGTTCCACTTCCCCTGCAGGTTGGCCGGCAGCTCACCATTGGCACAGGAAGCACACAATAAATATCTTCCGTAATTAAAGTAAAGCAAAGGAAGAGTTACATCCTCACTGCCTTCTCTATAGGCTTTGATTCTATCATTGGTCGGCATGTCGGGTTCATCTGCATATATATTTAAATGAAGTCTTCCATAATTCTTCTCATGCTCCGCCATATTCTCCTTATAGAGTCTCTCCCAGGACTTCACAGGCATGGGATGTCTTCTGCACTCCTCTAAGGGCAGTTCATCCTTAACATCAGTTCCAACATTAATAAATACAAGTATCTCCTTGGCATCCTCTACTCTGAGTCTGTCGTTATCAAGGGGGAATACTCTGCCGCCTCTGATCTTAAGATCAGCTTTTACGCAGAACTTCATGCCTCCCTTGAAAGCACCATGCATAATAATAGTAGCGTTCCCTGAATCAAAGGACACATCACAATTGGGATCTTGTATACGATCAAGCCAGAAAGTACCGCTAATTTTATCTTCCCTGGCATATATTCTGACTATGATGCAATCCTCTATTAAATGACCTATAACCGTTCTGGATATATTCCTTCCATCTGCATCATAGGTTATCTTAACTCTTGCTCTTTCTAAATTCAGTTCCCTCTTATAATTAGTCACCTCACCCTGATCCAGCGAAAAATAAAAATCTCCGGCAGGCTGATAGGAGTCTTCTCTCGTAGGCCTGTCGCTGATTCCGCCATTACCCCCCCAGGCTTCGTTGGCTAGAATGGTAGCTTCTTCATAGTTTTCCTCCATTAGGAGCTCCCTCACCTTTGGAAGATATGCACTACGGTCTTCATTCTTTCTGTCCTTATTCCTTCCTATGCACAGCCACTCATGATTTAAGGCTATTCGTTCTGCCTTAATACCACCAAGCACCATACCGGCCAGTCGCCCTGTTCCAATGGGCAGACCGTTCTGCCACTCAGTAGCAGGAGTTGTATACCACAATCTATGATTCAATGCCCTTCCTCCAATCGTCTTACATGCTCTCATATTTCGGAATATGTCCTCCAAATTACTCGAACATATTTTCCATTAAGTGCATTATAATCCCTCACAGTACGAATAAATACCCTAATTTATTAATAAAAAACACCCAAATTTTTATATCGTCAGTGTTTTGCCTTTACATTACGCTTCCAGAACCTCTCTATCTGTCTCTCAGTGACACTGTCCACAAAATCTCTTTTTATCATCAGAAAACTTTCAATATTATTCATGATTCCGTAAAGGATTGCTCTGTTCTCAAATTCCTCCCTGGTTGTAGGCACTGGTTCTTCCTTAAATAATTCCTTCATCCGGTTCAGCTCCTTGATCAGCTCCCTTGCATTATTGGATTCACGGAACTGTTCCTTGATCTTATCCAACATATAAGCAAGTGGATAGGCTTGCTTTGGAATTAGATTAAGCTGTTTCATATCTGCCAGTGTCTGCTTTAACATCAGTACCTGCTCTTTTCTCATGGTAAAATAGCCTATATAGTATCTGGTGTCGGTTAGCAGGGTATTATTCATATTTTCATAGGCCTGTTTCTGTGCCAGGTTAAGATGCTCCTCCAGACCTGACAGCATATAATCAAGTTCCTGCATTTTTACCCTGTCGGGAGCCGTATCATTTCTTTCTTCCTGTTCGCTTCTATTTTTTACTCTTAATACAGCTGCCATGTTCCTAAGTATATCTTTTACTTCTTCCTCCACCAGTACTATGTCCTTTAGCACTGCGCCTGTGTTATCCGGCATATAGAGATTTAAGATTACACCTATTATGATTCCAATACCTAGAATCGCCACTTCATTTCCGATAAAAGCAAGACTCATATTCTGCTCTATGAGGAAATGACTTACTAATACCGAACACATAGGAATGCCCTCCGTAATATGAAAGAGGTAGCTGGCAGTTACAAAGAACAGGAGAAATAAACCGAAGGTTACGGGATGGTACCCCAGACTTTGGAAGATTATTAAAGCTATAAGAACTGCTGTGGCAAATGCTGCAAATCTTTTTATTGCCACTTTTAAGGTTTCTTTTTTGGTATCCTGTATGCTTAACAGTGTTATAATGCCGGCTGAGGCACTGTAGGAGAGCCCCAGTAAATCCGCCAGAATGATGGCGAGACAGCTGCCGGCTGCTATTTTTATAATTTTTAACCAGGTACTGGTGTTTATATTTATTTTGTTCAATGATTAGCCCTTCTCTCTTGCTGTTGTTATGAGAACAGTTTTAGCAAAAGTGAGGGGGTTTGTCAAGCGTACCTTTGCAGGAGGTATGGTTAGCATAGTGGTTGAAAGAATAGAAGATGGGTAGTTACGAAGAAGGATAAAGAGGGCAAATGGCTCTTTTCATCTCTGATTCAACTTTGAGGAAATGAATAACACCCCCATGACGCACACTGCCATGAGGGTTCCATTAGAAAGGGAATGTATACATATGAGATCTTTTATGGTTTCCTATTACTGTGATTTTAACACTTAATATGTTATTCGTATATGTTTTTTCTATAGCTGATAAAGGTAGCAATAAAATACAGAAAATATACACTGAAAAACAGTCCCATAGAAGTCATTATTGCTGTAGAGAAGAAATTCTTTGAACTAAAGGCTTTAAGCAGAGGATTGAAGCAGTATGCCATATATATACTGATGGGAATTGGCAGAATAATCGGAAAACCAAAATAAAACAGGCATTGTTTTAGAATATAATTATCAATCTTCCTGCCTTCCATTCCCAGGTTGTCAAGAATTTTATACCGGAACTTGTAGCGTACGGAATCACTTATGTGATGAACAGCCAGGATGGTTGCCGCTATACAGATATATACCAGTCCAAGGTAAAACAGTGAAAAGGCTAAAATCGTAAATATACTTCGACTTTCTGCTAGTAATTGTCCTTTTACTTTTATATCATCCTGCGGGACATTATCAGTGAATTCCTTTTGGGATTCTTCCTTTATTTCCGTATTAAAAGTACATAAATTATTATAGTCCTTTACCGTTGTTTTTTCCGTTGTATTCGCTGCATATATAATCCGTCTTGCTTCTAATGTCTTAGTAAATTCATCAGGAACGATAATTAGATAATTCTGACCGTTAATTCCCTGCAGTGCAAAGTCCTCAAGGAAACACCCCTGATACTCAAGCGTTCTGCCGGCTATCTGGAGAGTTAAGCTGTTTGTTTTATCCAGCTCATCTTTTACTCCCTGAACACATTGAACAAAAAAGCAGCCTTCCTTTAACTCTTCTTTAGAGTAGCCTAATAATTCACGTAGTTTCTGATAATCACTGTATTTCATTATGGTGTCTTCTTTTACACGAGAGCGACCCAGTGGTGTATTAAGAAGCATATCGTAAATATCTGTGCTGCCACTTTTATAAATAAAATAGGTAAACTCTCCCTCTACCTTTAAGTTCTTCAGTATGTAGCTCTTATATTTTCCAAGATCATTTTCCGTATTTTCGCTGCTAATGGCAATATCAAAAGGAGAAATTGATTCCACTTGAGATTCAAAAAAGCCTTTCAGCATGATACCGATTGAAAAAGAGGCCAGAGTAAGGGATATCAATAAGCCGAGAGTTCCCAGAGTAATGCGCATCGTATTTATTTTAGCAGACAGACTGCGAACCAAAAGAAAAATACCCTTCTTATACTTGAGTCTTGGGTTAACTGTCAATAACTTAACTAATATTGCAGGTACAGAGAAATAAAATCCATAAATAAATATAATCATGCAAAGAAAACTGAGACCTAATAATCGTAAAGATACAAAGTTATCACCATCATTAAAATTATTCCATAGAGATACGCCACCGACAGCACCAGCAGCCAGTGAAATAATAAAAATACCCCAGCTTCCTTTTATACTATGAAACATCTGTGTTTCATTTTTCTTTTCAGCATAAAGCAGGCTGTATATTGTCAACTTACGCAGCTTCCGTTGCGAACGTATCATTGAAAAGGAATAAATTAATATGACATAGAATAATGTCTGAAGCAATGCCTTAATAGAGAAGGCCATTTTCAACTGATAAGGCATTTCAAAAACATGCATAACTATTGTAATGAGTATCTGATATAGAAAAGATCCTGCTACCAGACTGATCAGAAAGGATAGGGAACCGATAATCACATTTTCCCTGAAAAACAGTCGTGTTATCGCTCCATTGCTGATACCTAAACTCATATAAATTCCAAATTCCTTACTCCTTCTCTGAAACATAAAGTTATTCATATAATAAACCAGCCAGACCGAGACTAATACAATCAAGGCTGATACAACCGTTACAAGATACGGCATATTTTCCATGGTGTCACTGAGCTTTATAATTTCCTCTGAATATACAATCATATTAAATGCATACAACAGCGAAAAAATTATAGTAATGCTTATTATGTAGATACAGTAGTCCTTCAGGGAACGCTTTGCATTACGCAGAGCTATTTTATTGAGCATCGCTGCTTTCACCTCCCAGAAGAGTTACAGTATCAAGAATTCTATGAAAGAATTCCGTTCTAGTCTGATTGCCTCGAAAGATTTCACTGAACAGTTTACCATCCTTTAAGAATATAATTCTTTTACAGTAACTTGCGGTGAAGACATCATGAGTAACCATTAGTATTGTGGCGCCCATACTTTGATTCATTGTATACAGAGTATCTAAAAGCATTCCCGCAGACTTTGAATCCAGTGCCCCGGTGGGTTCATCTGCAAGAATTATCTTAGGCTTGTTAATCATAGCTCTGGCACAGGCACAGCGCTGCCTTTGTCCTCCAGACACCTCATAGGGAAATTTCATCATTATGTCACTAATACCAAGCTTTATAGCAAGATCCTTCACTCTGGATTCAATCTCCTTTGAAGCTACATTTGCTATTGTAAGTGACAAAGCGATATTTTCTTCCATCGTCAGGGTGTCTAAGAGGTTAAAATCCTGAAAGATAAATCCCAGATTAAGCTGGCGAAACATTGCCAATTCTTTATCTTTTAGCTTTGTCAGATCCTTTCCGTCCAGATAAATGTGCCCTGCTGTTGCCGTATCAATGGTGGATATACAGTTAAGCAGGGTGGTTTTACCGCTGCCTGAGGCACCCATTATTCCCGTAAACTCGTGATTTTCAACGGTAAAAGAGATATTTTTTAAGGCTTTTGTAATGAGGGTTTTCGTACCATAATATTTTTCTAAGTTTTCAACTTTCATTAATGCTTCCACTGCATGTACTCCTTTCATATCGATTTGGAAAAGTATATTGCCGGCAATACCCGTCCTCGACCAGATAAAGTATAGCATACAGACATTTGCTTTTTTACTTACAAATTTGTAAGGCGCTGAGATACATCAGAAGTAAGTTTACCTATAGGAAAGTATAAAGTAATTCTGGTAAATTGGTCCTTCAGGGATTCAGCTGAAATATTTAGTCCCAACTTTACGCATAATTTTTTGCAAAGATATAAGCCAAGACCGGTTGATTGTTTGTTGGCACGGTTTGTTCCAGTAAATCCTTTGTCAAAAATCCGGGGTAAGTCAAAATCAGAAATACCTATTCCGTTATCTTCAATGGATAAAAATATCCCCTGTTCTGTAACCTTGGTGAATATGTGAATTCTTGCATTCTCTTTCCGGCAGTACTTTATTGAATTCGAGATGATCTGTCCTATCGTGTAACTCACCCACTTCTCATCTGTCCAGACCATATCATCCGTTTCATCAATTTCAAGATATATTTGATGATCCATTAAGGCAGTTCTGTGGTTCATAATAACTGACTGTACAATATTAAAAAGCCGTATCTGTTTAATAAAATAATCCTGTTCTACCGCTTCGCTCCTTGCATAATACAGTGCCTGTTCCACAAGATAATAGATACTCTGCAATTCCTTTTCAATTCTGTTCGTTTCTTCTGATTTATGATTCTTACATATTAATTGGATAGCAGTAATCGGGGATTTTATTTCATGTATCCATTTCTCAATATATTCTTTATAGGAAAGCTGTGCCGCCTGTGCCTTTCCGACTTCTTCTGTCATATCTTTTGCAGCATCCGAAAGCATATTGTAGTATATCAGCTCAATCTGATTTGTAGGCTTTTTAAGCATCTCACTAATGAGATATTTTTGATCAAGTACGTTCATGATCTGTAGTATATCGTTGTATTTACGCTTTGCCTGAATATAATGAGATGCCAGGTAGACTGTTAATATGAATATCCAGAATAAAATGATTACCATGATTGAGCTTGAAGGAAGTTCCATGATATAAAGAAACAGTATCAAACCAATTGCACAGAAAATATGCAATAATAACAGAAGCACTCTTTCCCCTATGTAATCAGCAAGTCTCATAAATTATCCTTTCTCCTGATTCTATAACCTGACTTGGGGACAGTCTCAATAAAATCCGGATATCCGATGTTAGTCAGACGTTTTCTTAATCTTGATAAATTTACATTAAATATGTTTTCATCTACATAAAGCTTATTCTCCCACAGGAGCTCTATAAATTCATCCTGGGAGATAATGCGGTTTTTGTTTAGAAAAAGACAGGACAGAAGTTTCATCTCGTTTTTAGAAAGCTCCAGAAGTTCGTCTCCAAGCTTTAACTGGCTTTTTATTACATTCAGGCAGGCATCTTCCAATACAAATTCCTCCATATGGTTTTTATTACGCTCTATCATTCTTCTAACCTTAGCAAGTAATATAGGGAGGCTATACGGCTTGCGAATATAGTCGTCTCCACCTAATGCCATTGCTTTCAGCTCGTCAGTTTCACTTTCTCTACCGGTGACGAACAAGATAGGAATCCCTGAGATTTCCCTGACTTTTTTACAGATACAAAAGCCATCATCGTCTTCAAGATTGATATCAAGAAGAATTGCATCTGCTTTTTTTACGGAGGAGACAACATTTTTCATGTTTGCTGTACAAATCGTTTGAAAATTATTTCCTCTGAAAAATTCTGAAACTTCTAAACGGATATTTTCGTTATCTTCTATGATTAAAATTGTCTGCATATATCTGGCTCCTTTATGAAGAAGACATTTCTTTTATTTGAATGCACTTTGCACTTCGCTATGATTCTCTGCCCAGCGATGCATTTCGGTGCGGCTTGCTTCGGGTCTTAGACTACACATATTTGAAGCCCTTCTTCCAAAGATTATAATATCATATATCAATTATAATGCAAACTCAAAAAAGCCCCCTTTACACCGTAGTATAGTCATAGAGTGTGAAGAGAGCTTAAAATAGTTTACAATTACAAAGGTTTATTAAATTGTAAAGTTTATTTCGGTTTGACCTGCTTTCAGGGTTCCTAAATTAATATAGGTTCCACCAGCGGCTGTTTCTACGCTTCCTATTGAAAGACCGGTTATGCCTTGAATGTTGTTAAGATACAGCTTTGCAGTTGTTTCGTTTGTGGCGCTGTTTAGAAGGACCGTTACTTTTGTACCTTCTTTTTTTGCTTCTACTGTCAGACAGCTTTCTCCTTTTTGATTATATACTTCTGTTTTGGCAGAGGTGTTTTCTTTTAAGGAATAGATTTTTAAGGTTACTTCTTTTTCATAGTCGTATACAGGTCTCTCTGCATCGTCTTTTACAGCCAGAATAGTGTTTTCTCTTACAAGGCAGGGTATGCTAAGGTAACCATGCTGTTCCCTGATCCATCTGCCGCCGTTTACTTCTTCGCCGGTGATGTAATTTGTCCAGTTTCCTTCCGGCAGGTAGTATTCTGCCTGACCTTCGGGATTGAAGATGGGAGCTACTAATAAGCGATCGCCAAACATGTATTGCTTATCCAGGTATCCGCAGGCAGGATCATTTTCGAACTCCAGTACCATACTTCGCATTACTGGTACTCCTGTTCTGCTTGTCTGTACGGAATTGGCGTACAGATACGGCATGAGGGAAGCTTTTAGTTTGGTGAAGTATTTTGCTACTTCTACGGATTCTTCGTCATAAGCCCAGGGTACACGGTAGGAGGTGCTTCCGTGGAGTCTGGAGTGGGAGGACATCAGTCCAAAGGCTACCCATCTCTTATATACATCCGGAGTTGAAGTGTCTTCAAAGCCTCCGATGTCATGGCTCCAATAACCAAAACCGGACATGGTAAGGGATAAACCGCCTCTTAAACTCTCGGACATGGACTCGAAATTGGACCAGCAATCTCCGCCCCAATGCACCGGGAATTTCTGTCCGCCTGCTGTTGCACTTCTGGCAAAGACTACTGCTTCTTCTTTTCCTTTCTTTCTGGCAAGGAGATCAAAGACCGTCTGATTATATAGCTGGGTGTAGTAGTTGTGCATGGCTTTGGGATCTGCTCCGTTGTAATATACCACATCTTCTGTGGGTATACGCTCACCGAAATCAGTCTTAAAGCAATCCACGCCCATATCTACAAGTTCTTCTAATTTTCCGGCAAACCAGTCACAGGCTGCAGGGTTGGTAAAGTCTACAATTGCCATTCCTGGCTGCCACATATCCCACTGCCATACATCACCATTTTTTCTCTTAATGAAATAGCCGTTCTTCATGCCTTCTGCAAAGAGTACGGAATCCTGGGCAATATAGGAATTGATCCATACGCAGATTTTTAAACCTTTGGCTTTTAGTCGTTTTAACATACCAACGGGATCTGGGAACACTTCTTTATCCCATTTGAAATCTGTCCAATGGAAGCCTTTCATCCAGAAGCAGTCAAAATGGAATACGCTTAAGGGTATCCCTCTTTCCTCCATTCCGTCTACAAAGCTGGTTACCGTTGCTTCATCATACTGGGTGGTAAAGGAGGTGGAAAGCCATAGTCCAAAGCTCCAGGTAGGAGGCAGGGAGGGTTTGCCGGTTAAGTCTGTATAGCGTACCAGTGCTTCTTTCATGGAGGGTCCGTTAAAGATAACATAATCCAGACTTTCTCCTTCTACACTAAAGCCAACTTTCTTAACCTGCTCAGAGCCAACTTCATAGGATACTTTGGATGGACTGTTAACAAATACACCATATCCTCTGTTTGATAAGTAAAAAGGTATATTCTTATAGGATTGCTCACAGGAGGTACCTCCGTCTTCATTCCATATGTCTACAGACTGCCCGTTCTTTACAAAGGGCGTAAAACGTTCTCCCAGTCCATATATTAATTCACCTACTGACAGACTCAGCTGTTCTCTCATGTAAGCACCTTTGTTGTCAACTTCATATGCTAATCCCGTAAAGTCTGTTCTTACATATGCAAGATCCCTGAAAGCACTTGAGGTAAGCTTATAGTCACCACGATAATAGGTAAGTTCTGCGCTCTCTTTGTTGATATGGAGCCTTAAGGAACCGCTTGAAATATCATAGCTGTTCTCATCTTCCTTAATATCCAGCTGCAGGTTATCATCTGTATTCAATTCAAATTCCGGACCATGATTTAAGACTCCCATGTAATGGAAGGTCTGAACTCTAAGAACTTCCTTTCCGGGTGTAGAAATCTTAATCGTAAGATTGGGTCCTCCTAAGGTATCCCCCCTGTGTTTTATTTTATGGGTGGAGGCACTAAAAGTAATGCTGTTACCGGTTCTGCCGATTTCAAAAAACTGAGCCGGGCTGAATATTTCGGTGCCGGGCTGGGAAAGCCATTGTCCATTACTGAATTTCATCTTAACCTCTTTCTGCAGAAATATTCCGCTTTTGTAATTTGTTTACCCGTTAAACTATTAAGGCCAAAAAAAATCATGAACCACTTGCAGTTATTATCTGCTTTGATATTTTCTAATTATAGGAGCAGGAAAAACCCTCCATCAAATATTCCTTATACGTTTAAGTATATCTTTTTTGAGGAGGGTTTTCAATCATTATTTTTAGCCATAAAACACATCAAAAATTGTATATCTGTCTTTATTTTGATAAAGTAGCTATCAGTTTTTCGAATTCCACTACGGGAATAGGTTTGGAGTACAAATACCCCTGAGCCATATCGCACAGTACGCTTTTTAAGAAATCGGACTGGTTCTGGGTCTCTACACCTTCTGATAATACTTTCATATTAAGCTGTTTTGCCATACTGATAATGCTGGATACGATAATCTGCTCTTCTCTCTGCATGTTGTCATGTCCAAAGAACTCTTTGTCCAGCTTAATAACATCTGTCGCCATATCCTTTAAGAGATTTAGGGATGAATAACCCGCACCAAAATCATCAATGGATACTCCAAATCCAAGTCTTCTAAGCTCCTTCATTGCTGATATGGCTGCTTCCGTATTATTAAGGAAGATACTTTCTGTAAGTTCCATTTCCAACAGATTATAGGGTATACCGTAAGAATCAACCAGTTTTCTGATATCATCCACAAAGCTCTCATCATGGAGATGTACCCTCGATACATTTACCGAAATCGGTATAGGTTTTATCCCCTGATCCCTCCAGTTCTTGATAATCTTACATACTTCTTCATATATATAGAAATCCAGATTTACTACAAATCCGTTATTTTCAAATATAGGTATAAAATCTCCGGGCATTATAATAATGCCGTTTCGAATCCATCGTACCAGAGCTTCTGCACCAACCAGGCTGCTATCGGCTAAATCAACCTTAGGCTGTAAATACACAACAAATTCTCTGTCTCTTAAAGCCTGCTCCATCGTATTGTTTATTTCAGCTTCTCTCTGCAGATTCAGCTGCATGTTAATATCAAAGAAGCAATAAGAGGAAGTGGACGCATTCTTTATGGTCTTACGAGCTATATTGGCATTGTCAATGGCAACAGTTATATCTTCGCTGGGATTAATAAATGCAATTCCACTGGCTACTATAAACTTTGTACTGGGATATTTACTCTTTTGCAGGGTATTGAATTTCTCATGTATATTATCAATAAAATCGATAATTTCCTGCTCTTCCTGAAAAGGAAGGCATATTACAAAATTATCTTCGGCATTTCTTGCAATGCCTTCTTTTTGAATATCTCCACCGGATATGATATAAGCGAATTCACACAATATCCTGTCTCCAATTTCATATCCAAGGGTATTATTCAAATATTTAAATTTCGTAATATCCAAATATATAATGGCACACCTGCTGTCAGATTGAAGTACGATATGATTTACATCCTTCTTGAATTTATGAAGGGTAGGCAGTCCTGTCAGAGCGTCATAATTCTTCATCATATATAACTGTCTGCTGGCACGTTCAGAAGCACGCAATTTCAGCAAATAAGAAGATATGATCTTGGTAATGGTAAGGAAAGAATCCAGTTCATAGTCGCTCCAGTCCCTGCTCTTGGTAAGATCATGGACACTGACGCATCCTTTTAAGGTATCATTCTCAAAAATTGCACATTGCAGTAAAGCTTTGACACCAGTCTTTTTAAGTACATCTTCCTGTTCAGAGGCACCTGATATGTCTGGTACAGAGTAAACACCGCTTTCACTAAAGGTAAACTGATGATCCGCAAGATATCTGCTGAACTCCTCTTTTTCTTCTGTACTGGCTTCCATTCTGTCATTGGAACAGAAATAGGTCAGCTTATAATCTGAAGCGTCCGAGACATACTCAAAGATACAAATCTGATTGCAATCGAATTGTGTTCTTACTTTATTCAGCAACAGATTAATAGCGCTGTTAACATCCTTTGTTCTGGACATAATATCAAATGCAAATGCAGTCATTTCTTTATCAAAATTACTGCTGCCAAACCCTTTGGTTCGATTTATCTTATATTTATCATAACATTCTTCGTCTAAATATTGATCAGGTTTAGGTATCTCAGAATAATAACGTCCATAACTTGACTGACTCTTATCATTCTGATTCTCTCTATTATATAAAAGGGCTGCATCAGCCTTTAAAAACAATTCATGGAAAGTGTATCCGTCTGCTGGATAAGTTGAGATTCCAATACTGCAGGAAATCTTATAATTCTTATTCTCTCCGGTATATGTATTAGCAAAAACAGCATATATGATCTTAGCTTTTTCCTTTAACAGCTCAAGATTTGATACATTTTTTATGAATATAAGAAATTCATCCCCGCCTATACGGCTTGCGATATCCGTATCATAGAAATTCTTACGTAAGGCATCGGCTATATTAACCAACACCGTATCTCCAAAAAGAAAGCCTAGGTTTTCATTGACTGCATCAAAATTATCGATATCCACAATCATAATCCCATGACATTGTCCTGGTACGGAGGTCCTTAAGAATTCCTCTATCACCAGTCTGCTGTGTTCCTTGTTGTACAGTCCGGTCAGGGTATCCTGCTTCTCCTGGGCAAGCTTCATGTTTTTTTCTATCATTCTTCGCTCTTTCCGGTGCATCAGCTCCTGTTGGATTTCCTCCCAGCTACTGCCGTCAATAAGTACAGAATAAATTGTTTTATCGTAAATAAATTCGATATAGTTGTCCTTTTGCACATAGTTGGCGATAACTCCCTCTGGTAAGGGAATGCTGGCAAAAAAGTCCATCAATTGTTCTTTCGTATAGAGATACCTCTTGCTAAAGGTATTATTATTTAAGTCAGACATATATTATTCTTACCATCCATGTTGTATATTCCTGTCATCCCTGATCATTTCTTGTACAATTGTACACATTATATCATGCTTTTACCGGTTCCACAACCGCTAAATCACAACCAAAAATGCAAAAACCATATATATTTTCGATAAATTATGTAAGATTTTGCATATATTGTCATCTTTTTTCTAATTATAAGACATTTAATCGTTTTAAACAGAACGGATAGGTATTCCCTTACAGAACTCCCTAAATATTCATGACCTTTTCCGGCTATTTCGCATTAAATATTCCACGAATATTAATCATATTTATTCATATATTTAGTTAGTAAAACTATTTCCGGAGTTGAGACCATGGACCAGGATTGCAGGCAATATATCATTAGTGATGACTACGCTGACTTCATTGTGGAAAATGGTTCTCCGCTAAGTCGGTTTTCCGCTATAGAAAACACCTGCCAGACCCCCCTTACAAACAGTCACACCGCTGTTTTTGTACCCATTGCTAATATCCCCGAAAACCTAGTTCAATCCTATGGTTACAGTGTATTTCCCAGTTGTTTCGGCCTTATGGACACAGGAAGCCTTGAAGCCTCCGGTATTACAAGAACACGTAATATTCCGGCTTTTAACTTAAGAGGCAACGGCATTCTTATAGGAATTATTGATACCGGCATTGATTATACCCATGAAGCTTTTCGAAATGCAGATGGTACTACAAGAATTGTTTCCATCTGGGATCAGACCATACAGACCGGTTCCCCTCCGCAGGGATTTTTATATGGCAGCGAATATACAAGAGAGCAGATTAACCAGGCTTTGTCGGATCCCAATCCACTTACTATTGTTCCAAGTGTGGACGAGGACGGGCATGGAACTTTCTTAGCTGGAATTGCTGCCGGTAATCCCAATGATGCGCAGAATTTTTCCGGCGTTGTACCCGAATCCGGTATTATTGTTGTTAAGCTGAAACAGGCTAAAGCTTACCTGCGGCAATTCTTTCGTATTCCCGATGGCCCCATTTGTTATTCAGAAAATGATATTATGTTCGGTGTTAATTACCTTATGGCAGTAGCCAGAATTCTCGGGCTTCCTATCTCTATATGCATCGGCTTTGGGACCTCACAGGGTGCCCATGATGAAAGAGGCATCTTAAGCAGCTATCTGTCACTGCTGGCAGATTACAGTGGAGTTGCAATAACGATAGCCGGTGGAAATGAAGGAAATACCGGACACCATTTTCACGGTAACGTTCAGAATACAACTGATTTTATTACTGTCGACCTTCGAGTCGCAAGCAACGTAGCCGGTTTTTCAATGGAGCTTTGGGGAGACGCTCCAAGCACCTTTTCTGTTGATATACTATCCCCTACCGGCGAATATATACCACGAATCCCTGCACGTATCGGTGAGACCAGGGTTATACGGTTTATATTCGAGAAAACCGTTATTTATGTAGATTATCAGCTGGTAGAGTCACAAACCGGTGATCAGTTGATTCTAATGCGTTTTTCTGAACCTACAGAAGGGATCTGGCGATTTCGTGTTTATTCCAGCAGTGACTTGCAGTCCAATTTTCATATCTGGCTTCCCATCTCACAATTTCTTCCAGTGGAAACCGCTTTTGTTGAACCAAATCCCTATACTACTTTAACTTCACCCGGCAATACCATTATTCCTATTATAATAACAGCCTACAGCTATACCAACAACAGTCTTTATCTTAATGCCAGCAGAGGTTTCACCAGAACCAACGGCATCAATCCGGATCTTGCCGCACCGGGTGTTAATCTGATCGGTCCTGCGCCTGGAAATCAATATACTACCAGATCCGGTACCAGTGTTGCTGCCGCTCACACCACAGGAGTGGCTGCTATGGCTCTGCAATGGGGTATAACAGAAGGTTATTATACCCAGCTTGACAGCGTGGAAATCAAGAATCTTATGCTTAGAGGAGCGAAAAGGGATCCTAATCTGACCTATCCAAACAGAGATTGGGGTTATGGAATCCTTGATATTTATAACTCCTTTAACAGCTTACGCGGGGAAACTGTGCCTGGCAGTATTCAGTGACAAATGGGATGACTCTGAAATGTATAAATACGATTTGGAGGTAAAGAATAGTTTTTCACAAGGGGACGGAAAATTACACAAAACAGAATAACTCATGCTTCGATTCCAAGGCATAAGAAGGCCTAATTCTCTGAATATTTTGTGCTTGTCATATTTTAAAACAGATAACTCGCTTTGCTCAAACAATCTGTTTTAAAATATAGCACAAAATTTTCAGAGAAAAGGCCTTCTAATGCCTTTCCATAGGTGCATTCGTTCTTCTGTTTTGTGTAATTTTCCTGTTTTCGTATGGAAGTGCTGCCTCTCACTCTTACTCCTCTGTTTGATAAAAATATTATCAAAGGAGGGCAGCTGATGAGATGAATCGTGCGCTGGACAGTTTTTATTCCTAGTGGTTTAGAAATTGCGTGGGGGAGGTAGTACTAAAAGCAATTCATAATCTGGTAAATAACTAAAAGAGTTCCATGTCTCTCTTTCTTCTAATAATGAAAGCTGTATAATATCTTTCATTATTAGCAAAGTTTGTCATGGAACTCTTTTTTATTATATATTGCTTTGTATACTTGGTTGTATTACAGTTTTGCAATATCTATCAGTGTTATATTATCTAGATCTGCATTTTCAAGGCTGGTTACCAGAGCTCCTGCTGTGTCCAATGAAGTGAGGCAGGTTACGCCATTTTCAATGGAGGTTCTGCGGATTAAGAAACCGTCTCTTGATTTATCTCGTCCCTGTGTTGGTGTATCGATAACCAGATCTATTTCGTGTCCCATAATCAGGTCAATGATAGTAGGCGCTTCCTTATCCAATTTATTAACCGGGATTGCCTTAACTCCATTGTCATTTAGGTATTTGGCAGTACTTCTGGTGGCATAGATTTCGTAACCAAGTTTCTTAAATCTTCCGGCTACTATGACTGCTTCCTCTTTATCTGCATCTTTTACTGTCATTATCATTTTCTTATGCTTTGGAAGATTTATTCCTGCTCCAAGGAATGCCTTATACAGTGCTTCGTTAAAGGTCTTGGCAATACCAAGGCATTCTCCGGTGGATTTCATTTCCGGTCCTAAGCTGATATCTGCGCCGTACAATTTTTCAAAGGAGAAGACTGGCATCTTTATTGCAATATATCCGGCATTGGGTGCAAGTCCTGTTCCAAATCCCAAATCTTTTAATTTATCTCCTAAGATAACCTGAGAAGCAAGTTCTACAATTGGTATTCCTGTTACTTTGCTGATGTAAGGTACAGTACGGCTGGAACGGGGGTTGACTTCTATTACATATACCTCTTCCTTGTATACAATGAACTGTATATTTATAAGCCCAATTACATGAAGTGATTTTGCAAGTCTTCTGGTATATTCTACAATTACTTCTTGTGTCTTATCGGTTACATTCTGGGCAGGATATACAGAGATGCTGTCTCCGGAATGGATTCCTGCACGTTCTACATGCTCCATAATACCAGGTATCAGGATCTCTTCTCCGTCGCATACTGCATCAACTTCCACTTCTTTTCCCATAAGGTATTTATCTACCAGTATAGGGTGTTCCTGAACATTCAGGTTGATGATATCCATGAATTCTACGATATCCTCATCGCATATTGCTATTTGCATACCCTGTCCGCCCAGTACGTAGGAAGGTCTTACTAATACCGGATAACCTAATTCATTGGCAACTTGAATTGCTTCCTCTGTGGTATATACAGTCTTTCCGGCTGGTCTTGGTATGGAGCACTCTTCTAAGATAGCATCAAATAATTCTCTGTCTTCTGCTGCATCAACGTCTTCTGCGCTGGTTCCTAGGATAGGAACTCCCATTTTAAGGAGTGCTTCTGTTAATTTGATTGCTGTCTGACCGCCAAACTGAACTACTGCTCCGTCGGGTTTTTCTAAGTCTACGATACTTTCTACATCTTCCGGTGTAAGGGGCTCGAAGTAAAGTTTATCAGCAATATCAAAGTCTGTACTTACGGTCTCCGGATTGTTATTTACTATAATGGTTTCATAACCGGCTTTGGACAATGCCCATACACTGTGTACGGAACAGTAATCGAATTCAATTCCCTGTCCGATACGAATAGGTCCGGAGCCTAATACCATTACTTTCTTTCTGTCTCTGGTTTCTTCCACTTCATTTGTGCTGGCATAGCAAGAATAATAGTAAGGCGTGCTGGCTTCAAATTCCGCAGCGCAGGTATCAACCATCTTATAAGCAGGGAGTATCTTATATTCTTCCTTACGAAGTTTCTTAATTTCCTCCAGGCTTTTTCCTGTTAAGTCTGCAATAACACGGTCAGGATATTCCAGTCTCTTGGCTTCTGTTAACAGTTCAGCCGTAAGAGGTTTGGTCTTAAGCTCCTCTTCCATCTCAACTAAAATAGCTATTTTATCTAAGAACCATCTGTCAATTCTCGTAATTGCAAAGATTTCATCATAAGAGATTCCTCTTCTGATAGCTTCTGCTACTACGAACAGACGACGGTCATCAATGCGGTGTAAGAACTCAATGATTTCTTCTTTGGTATTCTGATTGTAATTGCCGTGATTTAAGCTGTAAATATTCAGTTCCAGGGAACGTAAGGCTTTCATAAGTGCACCTTCAAAGTTGGTGCAGATACTCATAACCTCTCCGGTAGCTTTCATCTGGGTAGTAAGGGTTCTCTTTGCCATAATGAATTTATCAAAAGGCCATTTAGGAATCTTTACGACCACATAATCAAGTGCGGGTTCAAAGCTGGCAAAAGTCTTACCGGTGATAGCATTAGGGATTTCATCCAGATTATAGCCTAAGGCAATTTTAGCGGCTACCTTGGCAATAGGGTATCCTGTAGCCTTGGAGGCTAATGCAGAAGAACGGCTTACCCTGGGATTTACTTCGATTACACAATACTCAAAAGTGTCGGGATGGAGGGCATATTGAACGTTACAGCCTCCTGTGATTTTTAATTCTGTGATGATATTAAGAGCAGAAGTTCTTAACATCTGATATTCTTTATCGGATAAGGTCTGGGAAGGAGCTACTACAATACTGTCTCCGGTGTGAACACCTACAGGATCCAGATTCTCCATGTTGCAGACGGTAATACAATTACCCTGCTTATCTCTCATTACTTCATATTCTATTTCTTTCCAACCGGCAATGCTTCGTTCGATCAGACACTGTCCGACACGGCTTAATCTTAGACCGTTAGAACAAATTTCTTTTAACAGTTCGGGGTCTGCTGCGATACCACCGCCGCTGCCGCCAAGGGTGTAAGCGGGTCTTACAACTACTGGGTAACCAATGGTTTCTGCAAAAGCTAAAGCAGCCTCTACATCTGTTACAACAGTACTAGGGGCACAAGGTTCACCGATCTTTTCCATAGTGGTCTTGAATTCCAGACGATCCTCTGCCTTTTTTATAGTTTCTGAAGTGGTTCCGATCATGCGGATTCCGTTATCTTTTAAGAAACCGGACTCATCTAATTCCATGGCAATATTTAATGCCGCCTGTCCGCCCAGGGTTGGCAGTACGCTGTCGGGCTGTTCCAGGAGAAGAATCTTCTTAACCATATCCGGTGTCAGTGGTTCAATATATACTTTATCTGCAATATCCTTATCTGTCATAATGGTTGCAGGATTGGAGTTAACCAGTACTACTTCAATTCCTTCCTCTTTTAAGGAACGGCAGGCCTGTGTGCCGGCATAGTCAAACTCAGCCGCCTGACCGATGACAATAGGACCGGAACCGATAACCAGAACTTTCTTAATATCCATTATTTTTGGCATATCTGCACCTCCATCATGCTTAAAAACTCGTCAAAAAGGAACTCGGAATCCTGAGGACCTGCACAGGCCTCGGGATGAAACTGTACGGTAAATATGTTCTTACCAATATAGTGATAACCTTCAATGGTTCCGTCGTTGGCATTTACGAAATACTTTTCGGCAACCTCTGCTTTTAGGGTACCGTCCTCTACCACGTATCCGTGATTCTGAGAAGAGATATACACTCTTCCGGTCTTAAGATCCTTCACCGGGTGGTTAGCGCCTCTGTGTCCGTATTTCATTTTCTTGGTATCTCCGCCGCAGGCCAGGGCCATAAGCTGATGTCCAAGACAGATTGCAAAGATGGGAACATCGCTGTTATACATCTTTTTGATTTCTTCAATTACTTCTACACATTCTTTCGGGTCTCCCGGTCCGTTGGAGAGCATAATGCCGTCAGGCTTATCTGCTAAGATTTCCTCTGCTGTTGTCATCGCCGGATAGATGGTTACGTCACATCCTCTTTTTAAGAGGCAGTCCTTTATATTATCCTTAGAACCGTAATCCAGTAAAGCCACTTTGTAATGCCCTGTCTTGTATGGGTTAACCTTTAATCCGCTTCTTGCAAGATCAGCTTTGCCAGGCTTGAACTCTTCTGCCTTGTAGCTGGTCTTTTCTGCACAGGTTACTTTATTTACAACACCTGTTACTTTATGGGCTTTTAATTCCTTGATTACATCTTCTACCTTCACATCTTCTCTGCAAGTAATCATACCGTTCATAGTTCCCTTTTCTCTTAGAATCTTTGTCAGGGCTCTGGTATCTATTCCTGCTATTCCCGGTATATCATTCTTCTTTAAGAAATATTCGATTGTATCCTCACTGCGGAAGTTACTGGGTCTCCTGGCGATCTCTCTTACAATATAGCCATCTACCCAGGGCTTTTTCGATTCCATATCCTCGTAACAGATTCCGTAATTTCCTATCAGCGGGTATGTCATAACGACTGCCTGTCCTGCATAGGAGGGATCTGTGAGAATTTCCAAATAACCAGTCATAGAAGTATTAAATACAATTTCACTGATTACATCCCTTGTCGAGCCAATACTTGTTCCTGCAAATATATTGCCGTCCTCCAGTATTAAGAAAGCTTTCATAACTTCCACCTGTTCCTTTCAATGTCGTACACTTAACAGTTCCCTTGGGCTGCCTTTATTGCCTTTATACCTGATTTTGCCCGAAAAAAAAGAGTAGAATACATTATTTTTACCTACTACTCTCCCATTAAGCTCACTGATACCCAAATTGTTAGTATTCTATCATATCCCTTTTAGAAAAACAAGAATTTTTTTTATTAGTTTTTTGAAGGAGATTTATAAGGAGCTGTTATTTATTTTTATTCATATTTTTATATAATTATACATTAGATTTGGGTTGTGGGGACGGACGATGATTGGAGGGACTGTTTATTCGTCTTGCTGTTCGAGAGCCCTTATTCCACTAAAGTTCCAGTAACTGTTCATGGCAGGTCAATTAGTGCCAAACTCGCTGTTAGACTGTGGCAGAGCTAATTTATTGAGCTCAGACAGTGGCACAAATTGACCTATTCACAGTTTCTGAAACTTAAGTGTCATAAGGAACCTCTCAATGCAAAACTCATAACCAGTCCCTCCAATCATCTGTAGTTTTCATATCAGATTTACTATTTTCATTACTTATTTTTCTGTTGCTTATTTTTTACTTTTTTTCCGAATATTACTATTTTTTATAATAGTCTAAGGGTCCAAAGCCCTGTTTCAAACTATAAGCAGGTGATTTGCACAAAAGAGGAAGATCAATGCGCCTATGGAAATGTATAAGAAGTCCTTTTCTCTGAAGATTCTGTGCTATATCCTCAAGCAGATTGTTTGAGCGAAGCGAGTTATCTGTTTGAGGATATGTCAAGCACAGAATCTTCAGAGAATTAGGACTTCTTATACATTGTAATCGAAGCATTGATCTTCCTCTTTTGTGCAAATCGCCGTCCCATTACATTCCCATACTTTCGTACTTTCTGATACCCCGATAGAATACAAAGCGTGCTGCTAAGAAAAATAATATGCACATGCCTATTAACAGCAGACCATATCTAATGACGTGTTCTCCCCGTATTATGTATGCTGGTACCAGTCCTATGAAACCATAGGGGATAATGAATAATAGGATAAGCTGTACTCCTTTGGGATATATATTTATGGGGTATCTTGCATATTGCCCTATGCTGCTGATGGTAAATGGCAAGCTGGTTCTTCCGCCTGAATCGTACCAGAATATTAGGCTATTGCTAAGCAGGTAGACTGACATTAGGATAACCGTACCACAGACTATCAGGAATAAACACAACAGTATAGAGCCGATATTGTATTTTCCCAGCGCATTAAGGGATAGATTCAGACTAATGATACCGAATAAGAATACACCTATTCCCTGTAAGCCCATTCCATAGGACAGCACTTGATAAAGCGGTGATACTGGACGGGTTAATATTGAATCGAATTGTCCGTTAAATACCATTCCCGGCATTTGCCAGATCCCTTCAAAGAGTATACTATTCAGTCCTTCTGCGATAAATAGAAACGACATGATCAGATAGATCTCATGTTCCTGCCATCCTGCAATACTTGGGATATTATTATAGATTACAAAGGGGATTGCAAGGATTAATATACGTGTCAGGATTCCGGAAATCAGCATCATCCAGAAATTAAAAGTGTATTCCATTTCAGTTTTGATATACTGCTCTTTCAGCTTTAAAAATATTCTTAGCACCTCTTTCATCCTCCTGCTATCATTAAGTTCTTTCGTACAAGTCCATATATTATATTGTGCAGAAGGACAAAGACCACTATCCATACAATTTGAATCAAGTACATGATGGAAAGACTTATCGGTAATTCCTGCCCCAGCAGTAACGCTATGGGCATTTGCACCATATAGGGAAATGGCGTCATATAGCTGATATTTCTAAGCCATTCCGGAAACATTGCAAGTGGCAGTACGGCTCCTGAAAAGAACTCAAACAGTGCGATCCTTGTCCAGGTAATGCCTAAATAACCTGTACTGAAAAAACATAAAAGGCTGAATACATCCACCAGCAGTATACGAAGCAATACGGATAGTATACAGCATGGTATGAACAGTAATATCGTATTCGATGTTGGTATTATCATATATTTGCCAAAGAGAAGGAAGCCTGCCACTACTATGAATAAATTTACTGCACTCTGTAATAATAGAACCCCTGTCATTTCGGATATATATTGTGCTAAAAATGATATAGGCCGGATACAGCGGGCAACTACTGTACCACTTCTGATTTCCCTTGCTAAGGTATTCTCTGATGACCAGCTAAGCAGATTATTCAGTGCAAATGCTATTAAGATATAAGCAAACATTTCTTCTTTATTTATCCCACCTATGTCTGCACCTGCCTGCTGACCATATAATGCCTGCCACAATAGATATTGACCGGCCAGTAGAACTACCGGTGTAAATAAATTCATAATAAAGCTGGTTTTATAATACAAATGACTCTGCATGGAGATTCCTGTCAGTTTTAAGAATGCTTTCACTCTACATTAGCCTCCTTTGAGAAAATCCTGGAAACCACTTCGTCTATATCCGGCTCTTGTATGGTTATATCTTCAATCTCAAATGCTCTGGATATTGCACTTAGAACCTGTTCGGATGTATATTGCTCCGTATGGTACATGATTTTCGTTGTTTTTCCCTCTACTGCGAATCTGGCCTCCGGTAGTAGTAATTTTATTTCACTTTTTTGATTGCCAGCTACCTTTACCACTTTTTCTTTTACATAGCGATGCTTTAGATTATCCAAAGTGCCGTCATAGAATACCTTTCCTTTTGAAAGTACGATTGTATCCTCACAGATTTCATCAATATCATCTAAATCATGGCTTGTAAGAAATATACTGATTCCTTTTTCCTTATTCATCTGCCGCAGAAAGGTACGTATTGTGTGCTTTACATTAATATCCAGGCCTATAGTTGGCTCATCCAGATACAATATCTTTGGATTATGTAGAAATACCATTCCAATATCCGACTTCATTCGCTGCCCAAGAGACAGCTTCCTTGCCGGCGAGGACAGAATCGGTGCTAAATCCAGTAGTTCCACTACCATCTCAAAGTTCTTTCGAAACTCATTCTTATCCAATTTATATAAAGTCTGAATGGCATTATAGCTCTCAATAACCGGTATATCAATCCATAGATTTGACTTCTGTCCAAATACTACCCCAATGTTTCTAAGATACTCCTGGCCGCTGCGTCTTGGGTCCTTGCCATATACTTTGATCTCACCAGCCGTAGGCGTTAATATTCCAATCATCATCTTAATAAGTGTAGACTTTCCAGCTCCATTTTCTCCGATACAAGCCATAGCTTGTCCTTCTGTAACTTGAAAGGAGACGTTATCAACTGCTGCTTTTTCAACCCATTCTGAGTGAAACAGATTTATGTTGTTTATTTCTATCATGATAAGTTTTGTCTCCTTTGTATAAAAATACGATATGTCTCCTTTTTTATGTCCTAATCTAACTGTAATATTTTATTTTCATCTTAAATTAGAGATTTTTCATTGTATCTTCTTTATGGATTACTTATGGCGATTACTATTTTTATGATTTTTTATAATTTCTAAGCTATGAAAAGAATATAATACAGAAGAAAAACTGGAAATAAATATATAAATATTATATATTTATATTTATGGAACAATACATATATACTGTACAGTTTTCACGATATCATATCTTCATAATCTAACAATATTGTCAATCATAATATGTAGTGCGTTATTAAAAATATCACATTTTTTATACTTTGTCAAATATTGTTTGTGAAATATTACTATAAATTGTTTTTCTATTGATTTATGATTACTCGCTAAAGAATTCCTTAAATTTTCAAATGAACTTTTTGACTAAATTGAAGTAAGCCGGACGGCATCTGCCGGAAAGGAATGGATAAATACAATTTATTATGGCTTCTATTAAGCTAGCTTAATTCTGCTATTCTTGTTACTGCAACATATATGCCCGATATTCTATACCAGGTTGGCAGATCTACTATTCCGTTTGCAGGAAGACCAAAGGTCTGCTGAAAAGCTCTTACAGCTGCTTCTGTCTGAGGTCCAAAGACTCCGTCTACGGCTACCGTGGGTACTACTGTGTAGACCTGTGATATGGCATTTAGCTGTTCTTGCATCTGACGTACACTGTCTCCTCTGGAGCCTATTGTAAGGTTGGCTCCCGGCCAGGATGAGGGGACACCGGAGACCTGGTTTGCAGAATTTATATAGATGCTGGAACCATAGAAATTACGCAGTATCTGGATGGCGGTCATTCCCTGGTCTCCCAGTGACTTTGAACCCCACTGAGTCATCCATCCTGGACAGGTAACATTTCTTCCATCACAATATTGGGTTAGAATTGGCTGCTTTACATTAGGCCGTGACAGGTAATTATTAAATACCTGGTCCACTGCCTGTGATATAGTATCATATATATTTCTGCCTCTCATCCATTTATGATCAAAGGCTGTTGACGAGGTGATGGTAAATGTATAACCTCTGTTACGATACCATTCCGTATATACTCTGTTAAGAGTAAATGACATAATTGCTAATATATTTGCGGTAATAGTGGAAGCCGGCCAGGTTGCATAGATTTCACTGGAGGCTACATTTTTAATATAATCACTATATCGCTCATAGTAGTTAGAGGCGCTGGTATCTGTGGGCGGACCGTCATGAACGATGACAAATTCCGGTACTACTACCCCTGGCAGTACGATTTCTCCGCTTTCACTGGTTGGCTTTATCTCAGCTTCCGCAATTTTAGGCGGATAATCGCCAAAAAGAGTATGGGGCGGTATAACATAGCGCTGGGTTCCCTGCGCCGCTCTTACCGTAATAGGCTGTATTGCTGTAACATCCGGTAAAATTTCCGCACCATCTACATCAATGCTGTCAAACCCTTCTGCGGTTACATTAACATTATATAAGGAGTAAGGCTGTGCTTCTTGTGCCGGATCCAGGCTGTAGTCTATGGGCGGCGCTTGAAGATCAATGACCGGAGTTCTTCCCAATTCATCTGTTGTCAGTTCCTCCACAGTAGAATCCGGAACACCGGTATAACTTATCCGAACCCTCGCATTGGGTACCGGCCGAAATCCTTGCTCTGTCGTTACATTTACCTGAAATTTTCCGAAACTCTCTGTTCCCATTTGTGCCGGATATATCTTTTGTTGTTTATAATCATAATTACCCATTGTCCACACTTATTTTTCTATAGGATTACTTCAATATATGCTGTTACCGGCATGATAATGATTGATATAGGAATTTTTATGCTTTTGACTTTTATGGTTGAAGCTGTTAATATTCCTACTAAACCTTCTATATAATTTATATACTATTAGCTTTACTTCTTACTGATCGTAACTTTGCTGACAGTTGTATTAGATTTGACATATAACGGGTAATATTATAGAATAACTTAAGAATTCTGGAATTTATAAATAAGAGGTGCATATGACAGCTAAACTAAACGGATATGATAATTTAATGAAAAATATTAAATCAACCATATATGAAGGAATCTTAAAACTTGGAATTGTAAAAGGTGAGAGTTTTGGTATCTACTATGAACTTGATCTACTAAATTATCTGTTAGGTACAGATACTATGAATGCTGAGAGCATGTTAGAGAACTTAAAGGATTTTACGGATTTTTCAAATGCACTGTTTATTCCGATGACGATTCGTAGGGAAGGCTCCCGCTTTCGTTTTATCGTTTCTGGAGAAGGGGTGGAACAAATAAGCAAAGATACCTCCTCCACCGATTTCTTAAAAAATCTGATTGATCTGGTGAACACTCATAAATTTGATTTGAACCAGGTTCAAAAAGTATTTGAAGCTTCCGGCCAGACATATTCCTGTAAAGGAGTAGATAACCCTGAATTTGAATACGTTTTTTCTTTTTCCGATAATGACTTCGATCCTTTTTTCTATTGTTTTCATATCGGTCAGGGTCACAGCCATTACCACCGTTTGCTGGAATTCAGCTACCGGAAGCTATTTTCCTAGTACGGTGCCCCATAAGCAAGTTGCTACACCTGCCTGCGATAACATAGCAGTGCAAATTGAAGGTGCTGAATTGATTGAATATTGAGCAAGGTAGTACTAGAGCTTATTGAGGCTGGTTTCAAAGAGGCTGGTATAGGTAAGTATGCCCTCCACTCTATGGGAGTTCATAAGATGGATGGTATCTACCGGAACAATCAGCTTCGGTGCTTTTTGAGCCAGCTCTTCTATGCTGATATCTTTGTTTAAGCGGATTCCTCTACCAAGTGTTAAATGAGCCTTAAATTTCTGTTCTTCCACCGGAAATTCCCGTTTCTTAAGACACCAGGTAATTTTCTCATAGAGGTTTATTAATTCCTGGGATTCCTTAATACCAACCCATAAAATGTCCCCTGTTCCTGTCTTAAACCTTCCAAGCCCTTCGGTCTCCACTACAAAAGGTTCTACCCTGCTTAACCTTACTCCCTCCTCTAGGGCCTCTTCTACCAGTTCATATTTCCTTGTTTCACCAATAAAGGCTAAGGTCAAATGGAAATTTTCTTTACGCGTAAAGTTACCTTTCGCTGAATTCTTCTTTATAAATCTGCCATACTCATATAGACTTTCTTTTTGATTCTCAGAAAAATCGATTGCTGCAAAAAGTCGATAGAATTTATCCATATTACTCCTTTCCTGAATATCAGATCTTCCAGCTGATATTCCAGATTCTGTAGTTTAAAACTCATTTGCTTTTTAACCTGTTCGTCTATTCAGTCCCACTTCATGGGCATAAAAAAAACCGACTTCAGTAAATCCCAAATGCAACTGTCATACACTATATCTCATCTACTGTTAAAACATCTTCCAGTCCGCTGAGTAACAACAGAATTTTTTCGTGGTCATGCTTTTCCTGCTGCTTTATAGTGATAAACAGCCCTACTGTGTCCTCTGAATTTCTTGTTTTGCTGATTTCTACATCAGAGATTGACATATTGTTGGTTCGAATTACTTCAAATACACGGCTTATGGCATTTACAGTGGTAACCTGCACATAGACCTCAACCAGCTTGGTTCTGGACATGGTATAAACATCAAAGCGATGTAAAACAGTATTGCATATATATATAAACACACATGCAATAATTGCACCTTCATAGAAACCGATACCGATTGCCAGCCCCATACAGGCAGATGCCCAAAGCCCTGCTGCTGTGGTCAGTCCCTTGACCTGCTGTTTTCCCGTTATTAATATAGTTCCCGCACCCAGAAAACCTATACCGCTGATTACCTGTGCACCAAGCCTGGTGGGATCTGTTGTGTAATTCCGTATTTCCATCATATACTGACTTGTGATCATTACAAGGGCTGCACCGATGCAGACCAATATATGCGTTCTAAGTCCGGCAGGTCTTCGCTTTCTGCCTCTCTCATATCCGATTAAACCGCCAAAGAGAATTGCCAGCGTCAGCCTGGCTATAATGGAAAGTGTATTTATTTCCTGTAGTGAAGCAAGAATTTCTTTCATATTTACACCTCTTGTATATCTCTGGCATACCAGTGATACCGCCACAATTTAATAAGAGTGAAAGATCCATAATGTGGCAACCTTTCATAATAAATTTTCTATCACTCTTCCCTGGATTTGTTTTATACTGCTTGCACCATATGGAACCTTCCGCTTTATTTGCAAATCCTTGGGATGTATAACAGTACTACCTACCGGAATTTCCAACACAGAATACTGTAATATGGTGTAGTCATCCATAGTGCATCGTGATTTAGTCATTCCCTGACAGGAAACCGCTTTTCAGACAGTATTCCGATTTTCTGATATCATAATTAAATTTTGCTGCGGTATTATATGAAATAGCTGCCCAAAGGAAGCGGTATAGCATTAGCTTTCTGGGCAGCCGTTTGCAGCTGTTCTCGTATATTATTTAACCTGGACTGTCCAGTTAAAGGTATCTTCTAATTTACCAAGCTGTATTCCGGTAATGGTATCATAGATTTTCTGGCTGTACTCCCCGATGCCGCCGTCTTTTACCTGCATGATCTTATCTTCCCATCTTAACTGTCCTACAGGTGAGATTACTGCGGCTGTGCCACTGCCAAATACTTCCTCCAGTGTACTGTTATCATAAGCCTCTTTGATCTCATTGATATCAATCTTTCTTTCTTCTACGGTAAGTCCCCACTCTTTACAGAGCTGAATTACAGATGCTCTGGTTACGCCGGGAAGTATGCTGCCATTTAATGCAGGGGTTACAATCTTTCCGCCAATTTTAAAGAAGATATTCATGGCTCCTACTTCTTCAATATATTTTCTCTCTACACCATCCAGCCAGAGCACCTGTGAATAACCTTCTTCATGGGCCTTTACCTGTGATCTTAAAGAAGCCACATAATTGGCTCCGGTTTTGGCTTCTCCGATTCCACCCTTTACTGCTCTAACATATTCATCTTCTATCCATATCTTTACTGGATTTAAGCCTTCCGGATAATATGCTCCCACCGGTGACAGTATTATAAGGAATTTGTACGTATCGGAAGGTCTTACTCCTAAAAATGGATCAGTAGCTATTATAAACGGTCTGATATACAGGGAAGTTCCGGGCTTTGTAGGAATCCAGCTCTCATCAAGCTTAACCACTTCTTTGATTGCCTGCAGAAAGTCTTCTTCCGGAATCTCCGGTATACAGATTCTTACATTTGTATTATTCGCTCTTTCGATGTTCTTCTCCGGACGGAACAGAAGGATTCTTCCATCCTCCGTTTTATATGCCTTTAACCCTTCAAACATCTCCTGTCCATAATGAAATACCATGGCAGAGGGTTCAAGACTAATTGGTTGATAAGGTTCAATTCTCGCATCATGCCAGCCTTTGCCAGTTTCGTAATCCATCACAAACATATGATCCGTAAATATGGTACCGAATTTTAGCGGATTATCATTACCTGGCAGTTCTTTGGGAGTTGTGGTTTTTTCTATTCTGATATTTAACATGATACGTTCCTCTTTCCTTCTCATTTTTTATATAGGTTTTATATTAGCCTTTCAGCTTAGGTTTTTCAAGTCTTTTTTTTATTTCTTTCTATATAATCCCATACAAATGAATACCGGCTTGCTGTATGGTGCATTAATTCCATTTTATCTGTCTTCGTAGTTACAAAGTGCCAGCTTGCTGATTTCTGCTGTATTTTTGTTAAAAAAGAATATCCCTACGCCTCCAAGTCCCAAATGACTGCCCAGTACTCCGCCAATTTTCTGGATAATGAACTGAGTACCCCCGAGTCTTTCCTGTATCATCTTCTTAAGTTCCAGTGCTGCTTCTTCGTCATCTGCATGACTGATTCCAATAACCTTATCCTTAAGATCGCCTGCTCGTTCCGCTAGCATATTTACAACTTCTGTATAGGTTTTCTTTTTGCCTCTGATCTTTTCCACAACCTCCATCCGGCCATCCTCTACATCAAGTATGGGATGAAGATCCAGAATGCTTCCCAATATACCCTGGGCTTTGCTTATCCGACCACCTTTTATAAGCCAGTTTAAATCTGCTATGGTAAAGATGTGCTCCACATGCTTTATCAGTTCCTTCATATAAGCCAGAGCCTCTTCGAATTTACAGGTGCTGGTTTTGATATATTCACAGGTTTCCATAAGGATTAACCCTGTAGCTATGGAGCCGCCTTTGGAATCCACCACCTCCATATGTGTCTGGGGGTATTCCTCTTGCACTTCCGAGAGTATGGACGCTGCCAATTGGCAGGTTCCGGACATAGCTGCAGAAAATGCAAGGTAGATAAAGTCAAAGCCCTTTTTCGCGTACTGACGGAAGGTATTGTATATGTTGTCCGGTGCAGGCTGAGAAGTCATAGGTACTATACCATTCTTCATTGCTGCATAAACTCCGTCCACATCAATCGTCTCGCCATCCAGATACTCTTTGTCTTCCAGCAGTATTTTAAGGGGCAAAACTTTAATGTCATTTTCTGCAATATATGTCTCAGGCAGATCACAGGTACTGTCAATAATTAATTTAATCATAACTATCATACTTCTTTCCGGATATTATATGTGGTTTTTAATACCACTACATATAATTATAGCATACTATTCAGGCTTTGCAATGGCTATGCCGACTGCTTTCACAGGCAGATACCTGAGGAATAAGCGTTTATGATGCTACTGTTTCTTTACATATTTATAAAAAGCATACTCAATATCATAATAAGTTCGTTCCTCTGACTCAGCTTCAAGCTGCCATTCCGGCATTTCATCCAGATTGGGAAAATAAGTATCCGCATGATAAGCGTAATCTATCTTTGTTACATGGGCGACATCACATAGATGAAGCATCTGCTTGTAAATAGTTCCTCCCCCAATAACATATACATCTTCTGATTTATAGTCTTTTACTGCTTCCAAGGCTTCTTCAATATTGTGTACAACTACAGCGTCTTTGATTTCAATATCCTTAGACGTGATGACAACGTTAAGCCTGTTCTTTAAAGGCTTACCTGCGGGAAAAGTCTCCAAGGTATTCCTGCCCATGATAACAGCCTTTCCGGAGGTTTCATCCCTGAAAAACCTCATATCTTCCGGAATACTGATCAAGAGCTGATTCTGATAACCAATAGCCCAGTTCTTGTCTACTGCAACAATTAAATTCATATAATAATCTACCTTTCTAATAATCTTAGATTGTAAATAAGAAGTGTGAAAGTCTTTTATTTCACACTAGCTCTTATTGTATCCCACATCTGCTGGCAGATGTGGTACTGCCACAAATTAGGTGTGAATTATGTATTTCAATTATTCACCACATCACTATCCATAATAGCAAAAAAGCTACAGGTAATAGCTCTAAATTAATTATAACAGAACATATGAAAAGAAACAAAATATATAATACATCATTATAAAAAATAACTAAAAAACGCCACCACCCTGAATACTGGGTTGCAGCGTTTAATACCGTGGCACTTCACTTTTATTATAAATCATCTTTCTCTGCAACGTCATCAATAAAATTTATGGTCTTTGTATAGATCTCATTAATAATCGGCGTAAGTTGTTTTATTACATCATTTGCCTTCTCAACCTTTTCAGCCATTACATTATTGATAGCAATATCAACAATACCCTTCTGGGTTAGATTCTCTATGATTGCTTTATATTTTTTTATGATTTCTTCTATTTCATCCGTACCTTCTGAAAGCTCACGTGCCATTGTTATAAAATCACTGTCAACAATTACAACATTACTTGCCATAATATTATCTCCTTCTACTACATTTCTTTTGCCAGCTTATTATCTGCGGTTTCAAAGGTACTTGAGGCATAATTCAAATCCTTAATCAGGTCCTCTATGTATTCTTCCAGCTTTTTTGCTACCTTCGTAAAAGACTTGCCGGTGGTCAGCATGGCCTCTGCTGCCGAACCCGAACTCTGATGCATCGTATATGATTTATTTGAATATTTTTGGATTCTATTTTTCAGATCCGTCAGATCACTAACAGCATCCTTTATATTCGAATAATTTACTATTAATTCTTCCATCGTTTCTTTCCCTCCGATCGGCTAGTCCAATAAATCCGCGACAGCGTTTAATTCATCTGCTTTTGTATTCAGAAATTTTGCAAAGCTGTCATCCAATTCCTGCACCTCTTCAAATACTCCTGTCACTTTATTTAGAAAGCCAATTCCAGCATCCAGGACAGAACCGGCTAAACTAAAAGCAACAGCCTGAATGGGTGAAAGAAGCAATCTGCCATACCACTTTTCCTGTAAGTATTTCTTATTCCAAATCCTCATATCGAAAAATTCTTCCGATATGATGAGAGAATAGACTTTCTTTAACTCCTCTAATATTCCGGCACTATAATCCCTAATCTTACCTGCAACCTCGTTTACCAATTTATCTCTAACCGCTTTATTTGTCAGTAATGTTATCGCATATTTGGCAAGGTCTTTGATTTTGGAAACTTCTTTTTTTAAAAAGTCCTTAAATTCTGCAAACTTTTTTGCAGCCATTTTTACTGCATTTGAT
>JAQSXJ010000123.1 GCA_029256725.1 Anaerocolumna sp.
TATCAGACAGATGATCAAAGAGATTGTCCCAACCTATATCAATCTGGAAGAAGAAGCATGGGAATATGTCAGCGAAGCCGGTATCAATGGGGAGAAGAAACGGAAAATCCTGGTGCCATCTCGTGGATTGGCTAAGGTAGTGGTTAATTGAAATAATAATCATAAAATTATCATAGAACCAGTTGCACTATTTAGTTACATAATCGCGATATAAAACATAGTTTATTGCAACACGCACACACTTGTATGAAGTCATTGGTATATCAGACTCCATTATACGGAGGCTAATGTGCCAATGACTTCATACAAGTCGCTTACTAAACCATGTTTGTAGTACTTCGAATTGAGAAAATGAATTGTGAAAAATGACGGAGCTAAATCTATAAGGGTTTTTGACGCCTTAATCATATTTAATAGGCGTTCAATGAGAGGCTCTCTATATGATGCAAAGACTGTAGATAAAGAAGGATGATGGTAAAAATGGTTGATAGCAATAAGAAAATTTGGTTGGCCTCTGCGGCAGCCTTAGTATCAGGAACTGGCGCTATTCACTTGGCTCTCAGAGCCGTAGGCATAGGTGAAGGCGATATTGTATTCTGCCCAACCCTTACTTTTTCTGCTACAGCCAATCCAATCATCTATCAGAATGCTACTCCTGTCTTTATCGATAGTAATTATGAGACATGGAATATGGATCCAATAGCATTAGAGACAGCCTTCGAGAAGTATGGAGATAAGGTGAAGGCTGTTTTAGTTATGCATTTATATGGCTTGTCAACTGACATGGATAAGATTATGGCTATCTGTGAGAAGTATGGAGTGCCGATCATCGAAGATGCTGCTGAGTCACTGGGATCTATCTATAAGGGAAAACATACTGGAACTTTCGGTAAGTTTGGAGTGTTCTCGTTCAATGGAAACAAGATTATAACTACTTCTGGAGGTGGGATGCTCGTTTCTAATGATGAAGAGAAGATTAAGAAAGTAAGATTTTGGTCTACTCAGTCAAGAGATGCAGCAAGGCATTACCAGCATAGCGAATTAGGTTACAATTACCGTATGAGCAATGTTGTCGCCGGAATTGGACGAGGTCAATTAAAAATATTAAATCAGAGAGTGTTTAAGAAGAAGTACATATTCGAGTTCTACAAGAGTGAGCTTGGCCAGTTAGATGGTGTAGAGTTTATGCCAATCAATGATTGGAACGAACCAAACTACTGGTTAAGTGTAATGATGTTAAAAGGTAAGGTTAGACCTCTTGATGTAATGGAGGCATTAGAAGCAGAGAACATCGAATCAAGACCTGTGTGGAAACCGATGCATATGCAACCGTTCTTTGCTGAATATGATTATGTTGGAGGCGATGTGAGTGAGAAGATATTTGAGAATGGTGTATGCTTGCCATCTGATACGAAGATGACGGATGAAGATCTTGAGAGAATTTGTAGGATAATAAAATTATTATGGGAATAGATGGGATGTATGATTAATGAGGAGATTGAACTTATTTATAAAACGGTTAATAGATCTTTTTGGAAGTCTGGTTGGAGCTATTATCATTTCTCCGGTTCTTATTATAATTGCATTATCGATAAAGATTACATCAAAAGGACCTATATTCTTTAAACAAGAACGATTGGGAAAAGATGGTAGAATCTTCAAGATTCTAAAGTTTAGGACGATGGTTGTAAATGCAGAAAATATTGGTGATGGACTATTCGTTAAAACTGAGCAAGACAATCGAATCACAAAGATAGGAAAGTTACTCAGAGCATCGAGTTTAGATGAACTTCCTCAACTTTGGAATGTAATAGTTGGTGATATGAGTTTGGTAGGGCCAAGACCTCCTGTACCACTCCATCCACATAAGTATGAAACGTATACAGAGTTTCAAAGAAAAAGATTTGAGATGAAGCCTGGAATGACAGGGCTGACACAAGTTACAGTAAGAAACTCGGTGCATTGGGATGAGAGAATACCTGTTGATGTCGAATATGTTGAAAAGTTCAATGTATGGTTAGATATTAAGTTGCTCTTCAAAACTATTCGGAAGGTATTGGTTAGAGAAAGTATATACACTCACTCTGAAAATAAGAAATCAAAATCTATTTAATTGAATTGAGGTTTGATTATGGGAATCAAAATTAGAAAATTTCTGAAAGAAGACATCCCGTATAAAGTGAAGTGGATCAATGATAATGAAAACAATCAATTTCTTCATTATGACCTACCACTTCGAGAGGATAAGACCCTTTTGTGGTTTAATTCAATTAATGACAGGGAAGATAGAGCAGATTTTACAATAACCTATAATGGTGAACCTGTTGGACTAATAGGCTTGCTAAATATAGATAGCAAGAACAGAAAGGCTGAGTATTACATTACCCTTGGCGGTGCTGAGTTCAGAGGAAAAGGGATTGCAACAATAGCTTCTGATTTATTAGTAAAAGAAGGTTATCACACCTACAAATTAAATAAAATCTATCTTTATACAGAAGTTGATAATGAGATTGCGCAAAGATTATTTGAGAGAATTGGATTCTTAAAAGAAGGCTTACTTAAAGAAGATCTCATTCAAGAAGGAAGAAAAGTCGATAGATTTGTTTATGGATTATTAGTTGAAAAACATCTCAGTAAGGAGAAGTAGAGTAATGCTTGGCAATATGGCTGCAACACCAATACATAAAATGAATATGAGATTGAATGGTAATGACATATTCATGAAGCGGGATGATCTAATTCCTTTTTCGTTTGGAGGAAATAAAGCACGTAAAGCATCACTGTATTTTAAAGATTTAGAGAGTCATAAGAGCGATTGTGTCGTAACATACGGAAGTAGTAGCTCAAATCATTGTAGAATAGTTGCTAATCTTACAGCATCAAAAGGTCTAAAATGCATCATAATTTCTCCAATTGAGACAAGCAAGGTCACATATAACAGTAAAATGATGGAGCTTTTTGGTGCAGAGATTATTAAATGCAAAGTGTCTGATGTTAAAGAAACTATTGAAAGCACACTTATCAGACTTACTGAAGAAGGCTACAAACCGTATTTCATTGAAGGTGGTGGCCATGGTAATCTTGGTACAAAAGCTTATGTAGAAGCTTATGAAGAAATTAAAATGTTTGAATTAGACAACAATATTCACTTTGACTATATATTTCACACATCAGGAACAGGAACAACACAAGCTGGACTTGTATGTGGAAAATTGATTAATAGAGATGATAGACAGATAATAGGTATTAGTAATGCTAGGAAAAATCCATATGGTGGACAAGTAGTTCTTGATAGTGTGAATAGCTACCTAGAAAATATCGGTCATGTAGGTGTTGGGCTAGATGAAATCAATTTCATAGATGACTACGTTCTTGATGGCTACGGTGCTTACAACAATGAAATTATCGATGTGATAAAGAACGTCTTAATGATAGAAGGCATCCCTTTAGCCACCACATATACAGGGAAAGGATTCTGGGGGATGAAAGAATATATTAAGGAAAATCATATTACTGGTAAGAATATCTTGTTTATTCAAACTGGCGGAACACCACTGTTTTTTGATGATTTGGAGGTATTAGTAAATGACTGACCCATTGAATATTTTGATATTAAGCTGTGGAACAAGAAATAAAATTGTTCAATACTTTAAAAAAGAATTAGGAGATAGGGGACAGGTTATGGCTACTGATAGCAGTGAACTTGCACCTGCACTTTATGATGCCGATAAGCATTTCATTGTTCCAAGAATGAATGTTGATGGTTATCTGGATATTATATTAAATATTTGCAAAGAGAACAACATCAAGGGTGTGTTATCACTTATTGATCCAGAACTAAGCTTGTTAACAGAAAATAAGGAGGCATTTCTTGAGATAGGAACAACTCCTATTATCTCTGATTATGATCTAGTCGAGATGTGTTTTGACAAGTATCAGTTCTATGAGTATCTGATGAAAAATGGATTTAAAACCATTAGAAGTTACATAGATAAATACAAGTTTTTTAAAGATGCTGAGGATGGAGTCGTTGAATATCCTGTTTTTGTAAAGCCCGTGAGAGGTAGCGCGAGCATAAATATTAGCAAGGTTACAACCAAGCAAGAGATAGAATCACTTTTCAGTAGGTATGATAATCTGATGATTCAAGAGTTTATGGATGGTGATGAGTACGGCGCTGATACCTATATAGATATACTATCAGGTGAGCCGGTTGCAATCTTTATAAAACATAAAATAAAGATGAGAGCTGGTGAGACAGATAAGTCGGTATCTGTTAAAGATGAGAAGTTATTTAATTTGATAAAGAGATTTGTTAAAGTAGCAGGATTTAAAGGAATTATAGATATTGATATTTTTAAAGTGAATAATGAGTATTATATTTCTGAAATTAATCCGCGTTTTGGTGGGGGTTATCCTCATGGATATGAATGCGGAGTAAATGTTCCCAGAATGATTATTAATAACTTAGAGGGTAGAGAGAATCATGATGTAATTGGTCAGTATGATCAAGATATGTATATGATGAAATTTAATGAAGTTAAAATAATTAAACTGTAGCGGAGGATTATACATGAAGAAACAAATATGGATAATGAATCATTATGCTACAAATATGTATTTCAATGAAGGTGGACGCCATTATTGGTTCGCAGAAAATCTTATAAAGCATGGTTATGAACCGACCATATTTTGTGCGAATACAAGGCACAATTCACATGATGTTATTGACTTAAATGGTGAATTATATTTCATTGATAATAAAGATAAAATTCCTTTTGTATTTGTAAAAACATCAAATTACAAAGGTAATGGTAAGTCACGAATCCATAATATGGTCTCGTTTTATAGAAATCTTTTTCCTTCAGCAAAGAAATACTCTGAAAAATATGGAAAACCAGATATAATTTTAGCTTCGAGTGTTCATCCGCTTACTTTAGTAGCAGGAATTAAGATAGCAAAGAAGTTCGGAGTACCTTGTATATGCGAAGTACGAGATTTGTGGCCTGAAAGTATTATTGCTTATGGTTCATTAAGGCGAGATAGTCTAATTGCGAAAATATTATATCAAGGTGAGAAATGGATTTATAGAAAAGCTGACTCAATTATTATGACGTGGGAAGGCGGAAGCCAGTATATAAAAGATCAAGGCTGGGATAAGCAAATTGACTTGAGCAAAGTGAGTCATATTAGTAATGGAGTCATTGTAGATTATTTTGATAAGAAATCCAAAGATAATCAAAATATAGACTTAGATTTAGATAATACCAGTTATAAAAACTTGGTGTACGCAGGATCTATAAGAAAAGTTAATAATTTAGGTCTTCTGTTAGATTCGGCAAAGATTATACAAAAGATTGACGATAAGATTAGGTTTCTTATTTATGGTTCAGGTGATGAAAAAGAAATGCTTGAGAAGAGATGTAAGGACGAAGCAATTAATAATGTGATTTTTAAAGGCCAGGTAGAAAAAAAATTGATACCATCCATCTTAAATAAATCGTATGCAAATATATTACATAATTCAAGCACATCACTTGATAGGTATGGGCAAAGTCAAAACAAATTTTTTGAGTATTTAGCTGCTGGAAGATGTATAGTACAGACTTATACAACTGGATACAGCATTATAGAGAAATATAAATGCGGTATGAGTGCTTCTAACCAAAATCCTGAAGAAGTTGCAAAAACGTTACTCAAAGTCTGTAGTGATAATGATAAAGTGGAACAGATGGGTCAGAATGCAAGAAATGCAGCTTATGATTTTGATTTTAAAAAGTTAACTATTGAACTTATAAAGATAATTGAAAATGTATAAATAAGGAGCGTATATTATCATGAAATTGTATGACATGATTGTAAACAGAGAAGAAAAAATTTCTGTAGTAGGACTTGGGTATGTGGGAATGCCAATTGCTGTTGCATTTGCTAAGAAAGTTGATGTTATAGGATTTGATCTCAATAAAAAGAAGATAGAATTATATAAGTCTGGAATAGATCCAACAAATGAAGTAGGGGATGATGAAATTAAGAAAACCGCGGTAGACTTCACATCAGATGAAACAAAATTGAGAGAAGCAAAGTTTCATATTGTAGCAGTTCCAACACCGATTAATTCAGATAAAACACCAGATTTATCACCAGTAGTGGGTGCTAGTAGAATTGTTGGTCGTAACTTAACGAAAGGTTCTATTGTAGTATACGAATCTACCGTTTACCCAGGTGTAACAGAAGATATTTGTATCCCAATAATTGAAGAAGAATCCGGACTAAAATGCGGCGTAGACTTCAAAATTGGTTATTCTCCTGAGCGTATAAATCCAGGCGACAAGGTGCATAGACTTGAAAATATTATTAAAATAGTATCAGGCATGGATGAGGAAAGTCTTGATGAGATTGCTAAAGTCTACGAATTAGTAATTAAAGTTGGGGTTCACAGAGCAAGTTCAATAAAAGTAGCTGAAGCTGCTAAAGTAGTTGAGAATAGCCAAAGAGATATAAACATTGCATTCATGAATGAACTTGCGATGGTATTTGATCGTATGAGTATCGATACAAAAGAAGTTGTTGAGGCAATGAACACAAAATGGAATGCTCTAGGGTTTACACCAGGTCTGGTTGGAGGGCACTGTATAGGTGTAGATCCATACTACTTTGTATATGAAGCAGAGAAACTGGGATATCATAGTCAAATAATTTTATCAGGTAGAAAAATAAATGATGGTATGGGCAAGTTCATTGCTGATGCTATCATTAAGAAACTTATTTTGGCAAATAAAGTTGTAAGAAAAGCTGAAGTTGTAATTTTAGGGATAACATTTAAAGAAAATACGCCAGATACTAGAAACTCTAAAGTGGTAGATATTATTAATAGTCTTAAGGAATATGGAATTGAACCAATTGTGGTAGATCCAGAAGCTAACGCTGATGAGGCTAAACATGAATATGGTATTGATTTAGTGGATATTAAAGAAGTGAAGAATGCTGATTGCTTAGTATTTGCTGTGGCTCACGATACCTTTAAGCATATGAGCTGGAGTAAGATGGATTCTTTATATGGTGATTATTGCAATAAAGAAAAAGTTCTTATTGATGTAAAGAGCGTCTTAGATAGAAGTGAAGCTGAAGAAAAGGGATATAGTTATTGGAGGTTATAATATGAAAATACTTTATATATGTACCTTTTATCATAGAGCAATGATTTTCCATGATTTAAGTAAAGGTTTAATGAATTTGGGTAATATTGTTACGATTTTTAATGCAGTACCTAAAGGTTCAAAGATTGAAAAGAAATATCTTACTATTATGACTAACAATGTAATCCATAAAGAGTGTTTCAAGAAAATAGATAGATATTTTTACAAACTAAAGCAAGACAAAATTTTTAAAGAAATTGGTAAATCAATTAAGATTAATGAGTACGATATTATACATTCACATAATCTGTTTAATGGAGGTTATGCTGCATATAAGCTTAAAAAAGAGTTTAATATTCCTTATATAGTAACAGTCAGAAATACGGATATTAATACATTCTTAAAATTTCCATATTTTAAAAAAATAGCAAATGAAATAGTAAAAAATGCGGTAGGAATACATTTCTTATCAGAACCTTACAAGAATCAATTTATCACAAATTATGTGAGTGAAGAGCTAAAGAGTCAAGTCCATAAAAGAAGCATTGTAATCTGTAATGGGTTAGAGCCCTATTGGTTAAATAATACTATTAGCAGCAAACACCGGTTGACTCCTAGTAAAATCAAACTATTATGCGTAGGCAAGATAGATAAGAATAAAAATATTGAAACTACAGTTAAGGCTGCTGAAATACTTATTTCAAAAGGGCATGAAGTAATTTTAACCGTTGTGGGACAGGTGAAAAATAGAAAAACCTTAGAACATATTGAAAATAAAAAATTTATACAGATCATTGATTATATGCCAAAGGAAAAACTCATTGAAATATATCGAGAAAATGATATATATGTAATGCCCTCAATACACGAGACCTTCGGTAGGGTTTATGCAGAAGCTATGACACAGGGTTTACCAGTTATTTATTCAAGGGGGCAAGGATTTGATGGTATTTTTGAGGATGGCTGTGTGGGGTATTCAGTTGATAGTATGAATGCTGATGAAATTGCAAAAGCAATATTGATGATAATAAATAATTATGACGAGATGTCTTTAAGATGTATAAATAAATCAGAAATATTTAATTGGGATATAATATCAAAAGCAATGAACGAATTTTATGTAACTACTGATACAGGGGAGGAAGTGTGATGAAGACAGCACTATTAACATTTCACAATGCAATAAACTATGGTGCAGCATTACAAGTTTTTTCTGCCCAAAAAGCTATTCAAGATTTAGGACATACTTGCGATGTCATAGATTATGTTAACTCTCATAGGAAAAATTCTTACAATATGTTTTATCATGCCAAAGAAGAAATAAAAAATAAAAATCTAAAGAAAGCAATGATATATTACATAGGTAGTATTTTTATGTA
>JAQSXJ010000021.1 GCA_029256725.1 Anaerocolumna sp.
GGACAGACGGAATCACTTGCCACGGCAGTTATCCGGCGGTCAGCAACAGCGGGTAGCCATAGGACGTGCATTAATTACCCGTCCTATGCTGATTCTTGCAGATGAACCTACCGGAAATCTGGACAGCCAAAACAGCAGTGAGGTTATCTCGCTTTTAAAAACAGCGTCTAAACGCTATCAGCAGACAATTATCATGATTACCCATAACCGGAGCATTGCTTCTGCGGCTAACCGTGTGTTGCAAGTGTCGGACGGTGTTCTCACAGATTTAGGGGGATATACCGAATGAACAGCTATCTTGGTCTTGTTTCAGAATATGCAAAAGTACACAAAAAGAAAAATAGTCTGACTGTAATATGCATTGCGATATCTGTCATGCTGGTAACTGCAATTTTCGGCATGGCCGATATGAGCTTGAAATCCCAAATTAATGAAGCGATACGCCAGTATGGTAACTGGCACGCTATTATTTCAAATATTTCAGACGATACAGCATCCTCCATAGATAGTTATAGCAATATCAATGTATCCGGATTTTTGGGTATGGCTGATGCGACAACCTATCAGGGAAAGGAACTCATTGTTCAGAGCAGCAGCGAAGAACTTGCGAAGCAAATGAATTTGGTTGTTTCTGATGGACATTATCCTGAATCGGAGCAAGAAGCCTTGCTTGACAGTCAGGGTCTTGAGCAGTCTGGTCTTTCCATTGGAGACACAATTGAAGTTGATTTTTCTGACGGAAAGATAAGGCAGTATAAAATCACTGGAACCTACGGCGATTTCTCCAGCCTGCAAGGTACGGACGCTCACGGTCTGCAACTGTCAACTGCGGGAATGCGTGCGCTTCCGGCTGAACTATATCAAGAGTATGATTACATTCAATTTAAAAGCGGCGTAAATATCAATCGGGCGCTTTCGGAAATCAAAACGGAATATGGTCTGACTGACAAACAGGTTTCTACAAATGTCATGCTCATTGGCCTAATGGGACAGAGCAACGACACCACTATGTTAGAAGTTTATCTTACAGCGGGAATTTTATTTATTCTTGTGACAATGACTGGTACATTCATGATTGCCAGCAGCTTTAACATGAGCATTTTGGAAAGGACACAATTTTTCGGTTTGCTGCGCTGTCTTGGAGCAACCAAAAAGCAAATCAAACGATATATCCGACTTGAGGGATTTCAGTATTGTCTAAAAGGAATACCTATTGGATTATTGGCCGGATGCGGCATATTGTGGATAGCAATCTTTTTTTTAAACAGGCTGAACTCGGAATATCTTCCTGAAATGCCAATGTTTCAAATTAGTTGGATTGGTATGGCTTCAGGAATTATAATGGGCTTCCTAGTTGTCATGCTTGCTTCAAAATCTCCCGCAAAAAAAGCAGCCAAGGTATCTCCACAAGCTGCTGTAACTGGCAATATCAATGAAACCAATAATTTGCAAATAAACAAAACGTCAAACACAAGATTGCTTCACGTCGATACGGCAATGGGTGTTCGCCACGCCTTTTCCAATAAAAAGAGTATGGTATTAATTGCTGGTTCGTTTGCAATCAGCATAGTTCTGTTCTTGTGCTTTACAATCTTAATTACCTTTATGAACCATGCTTTAAATCCTCTAAAGCCTTATGCGCCGGATTTGTCCATTGAAGGAACACAGAATTCCGTGCTAATAGACCATTCGCTCAAAGAAGAAATAAATGCACTTCCGCATATTGAGAATATATACGGCCGTATGTTTTACACGAACATTCCTGCGAATGACAAGCAAGATACCAATATGGCTACACTGGTTTCCTATGATGAACCCCAATTTGTGTGGGCAAAAAATTCGCTTATTTCCGGCAGTATTGACAACGTACAAAATGGAGATGGCATATTGATTGATTATGGATATTCGCAAAAATTTAATTGGCAGATTGGTGATAAAATTACACTGAACATTAACGGAAAGCCACAAGAGGTACAGGTTGCCGGTATTGTTTCCGATGTGCCACTTGATTCGGCGAATGGCGAATGGATTATCATTTGCTCCGAAAATACGTTTACTGCTTTGACCGGAGTCAATAGCTATAAAGTCATTGATATGCAGGTTAAGCAGGACATTTCCGGGCAAGTTAGAAGTCTTATTACGCCGGAAATGAAGCTGCTGGATTTGCAGCAGCATAACAGTGAAATACGCACAGGTTATTTCGCTATGGCGGTATTTGTCTATGGTTTCTTGATGGTCATTGCACTGGTTGCCCTGATTAACATTATCAATACGGTAAATGCAAGTGTTTCAAGCAGAATAGGTAATTATGGAATGATGCGTGCGGTAGGCATGTCAGGTAAACAGCTTAAAAAAATGGTAACAGCCGAGGCCGCTGCCTATGCCATATCGGGCAGTCTGACAGGCGGTGTTTTAGGGCTTCTCTTGCACCGTTTCTTCTTCGGAATGTTGATTACATCCAATTGGGGGGAACTTTGGCAGCCGCCATTCGTAGTCTTGATTGTTACAATTTCAGCTGCAATTCTGACTACCTTTATTGCAGTGATTTCACCAACGAGGAAAATAGAAAAAATGAGTATCGTTAATGTGGTAAATGCAGGATAGGATAGACATAATATGGAGCGTCCAAAACACGGTAATAAAAAAAACCGTTGTTTTGGATGTTGGGTATCTATGTGCCCGAACAAAATACAGTAGCCTGACGGCGGTTTTGAAATAACATTCAAAGCCGCCGTTTTCCTTTTTTGGAAAAATGGAATTTCGGAGGGTGTATTAAAGTCGCCCTTATTGAGGACACGGCGGTATCAAGGAGGTATCGCTGTGTCCTTTTTATTTTTGCTTCGGAATAGACGATTAAAAAAAGTTCGCAATCATCAAGGGCGAACTGTGCGCACAAACATGAAATAATAGTTCGTGTTAACACTCACTGTTATTTCATAAAAGGCATACAGGGTAGCTTAACTTTGCCCCTGTATGCCTTCTTTTTTATTGTTCTACCTCGTTGTCGTTCTCCTCCAGCCTTCAAATTTTCATCTGAAATTATTGAAAATTTGGAGGTTAAAGTATATGAAAGAATACACACTGATTGTAAAAGGAAAAAGAATACCTGTTACCTATGAGGTTTATAAAGCCTATTATCAGGAATACGAACACGAAAGATATTTAACAAACAAAGCTGCCAAACACGAACACTCTTTAGAGCAATTCATCGAAGCTGGCATATCCATAGAATTTATTTGCTTGGACAGTTTAACTCCTGTGGAAGATGAGGTGCTGAAAACCGAACAGTTCCTTTATCTTTATCGATGCTTGGACAAGCTGAATGCAGAAGAACAGCAAATCATCTATGGTATCTTTTTTGAAGAAAAGACAGAGAAACAGGTAGCTGGGTTTAACCTTTATAAGCGCTTGTAAGCGGCACAAACACCCCACAGCGGTTCTTTCTCCTTGAGGTGGTACATTTCTTTATCTCATGTTCGAAGTCTTTTACGGGGCAAATTTTACTTTCTTTTCTGTCTATAACCTTTTGAGTGCAAAACTGCTCTAACACGCTATTTTCTTATTGCTCCCGAAAGTGACATCAAAGAACTGTTAATTGCTGAAAAAGAGTTCCTGCCACAATTTGCTGATGCAATCACAACATTAGAAAAAGGACAAAATCCCAGGTAAAAGGACAAGGAGGATAATATGAGCAAAAATAGAGAAATAGCAGAACAAGTTGTTGAGTTGTTGGGGGGAAATCTAACATATCAAATGCTTATCACTGTATGACAAGACTACGTTTTAATGTAAAAGATTCAAACAGTGCTGATTTAAAATCAATTGAAAAAGTTAATGGTGTAGTGGGGACAACTGATGCAAATGGGGAGCTCCAAGTTATTATAGGACCAGCGGTTGAATCAGTTTATAATGAACTAATTGAGATTCTCGGTATTCAGAAAACAGATGCAATAAGTGAAAACTTCGATGTGAATTCAAAAAAGAAATTTACATTAAAAGGTTGGATTAATGGGGTTATGAATGCACTATCAGCAAGTCTTGCACCATTGGTTCCTTTATTTGTAGTTGTAGGTGTTTTTAACACAGTTGCGGTATTAATTGGTCCACAATTTTTAAAAATAGTAAGTGAAGATTCTGATATATATAAGAATTTCTATTATGTAGGTCAGGGAATTTTGTATTTTCTTCCGATTTTGTTAGCATATACTGCATCTAAGAGATTTAAAAGCAATACATTAATAACAATGGTTCTTGCGTGCATTATGCTATATCCTAAATTAATTGAAATTGTTAGTGCGGGTAACCCATTTACGATTTTGGGGATTCCGATGACTTTGATTGATTATAGTACATCAGTTATACCGATAATTCTTATTGCATGGGCTCAGTCTTATATTGAGAAGCTAATAAGTAAGTATACACCGGATATTGTCAAAGTAATTGTAGTTCCGTGTTTAACAATACTTGTTATGTTACCGATTGGATTATGTCTGTTAGGCCCTCTGGGTAATTATATCGGTGTCGCGCTGGGACAGATAATTGTTAATTTATATAATGTTGCTGGTCCTTTGGCAACAATGCTTGCAGGAGCAACTATTATTATTAGTGGTGCATTTGGTATCAGCCGCCCTATCTTTTTCATTTGTTTGTCGACTATGCTTGCCAACAAAGTAGAGTACGTGTATATGCCAATTGCCATGGCTATAGGAAATTGGGTTGCCTTGGGAGCGGATTTGGGATATATATTTAAGGCAAAATCAAGAGAACAGAAACAATTAGGTATATCTTGTTTGGTTGCGCTTGCCCTTGGTGGAGTAACAGAACCTTCATTATATGGTATTTTCCTTGTTCGTCGTAAACTATTAATTTCAACTGCAATAGCAGGTGCAATTTCTGGATTATATTTAGGAATTATGCACGTTGGCTACTATGTTTTTGGACCTAGCAATGTTTTAAATATTCTGGGGTTTGTCGGAGGTGGAACGTCTAATCTGGTTAATGGAATTATTGCAGCAGTTATTGCTTTAGTTACAGCATTTGTGTTTACTTTAATTTTGGAAAAGGGTGAAGAACCAAATAATAGTGTAACAAATTTGAATACTTGAACTTATAAATAATAATTTGAAATATCCTAATCAATATTAATAGGAATATCAATTCCATAAATAGGATTAGGATATTTTTATCAAAAAATACAAGAATGATAAGGAGATTATATGAAGAATTTTACATTTACTATAAGTGATAAATTAGGAATACACGCAAGACCTGCGGGAATGATTGTAAAAATGGTTAAGGAAAGTGGAGCTAAAGTAACTATAAGCAAGGATGGAAATGATGTTGATGCATCTAAATTAATGGCTTTAATGGGTATGGGAATAAAATACAGCGATACAATAAAGCTTAGTGTTTCAGGTGATAATGAGAATGAGACTTTTGAAAAACTAAAGGCTTTTTTTGAGGAAATACTATAGGAAAGGTTTTGCTGTTGTTGCACATGAAATAGGAAAACTTGCTGCTCAATCAAAAGAGTTTGCATTAAAGATAACTAAGTCTATTGACTTATTATTTGATAGATCCACTTCAAGCTTATCAATTGCATCTGAAGTAACGAATAGAATAAACAGTCAAAATGAAAAGCTGGAAAGTACTATAATTTTATTTCAGAAACTCATTTAACAGATGAATGAATTTTCAGATGCAATAGAAGAAATTACGCTTGCTTTAGTCGATTTACAAGAAGTTAAAGAATGTATATCTAAAAGTTTGGAAGGAAGTTTTTTATAACTCACATTAAACTTAAGATTATATCATCAAATTATAAGGAATCTATAAAAACACCTAAGGCAGTTGCCTTAGGTGTTTGTGGGAAATAAAATATAACTTATTAGTCGTATTAATCTTGTATATGATGTCAATAATCATTTTTTGTCATTTGTCCTTATCGGCATGTATAATCTTGTGTGTTTTGTATGATGCTATGGCTGATTATTCCGTTCTTAATGCTTCGACAGGGTCCTTCTTTGCAGCCATTCTTGATGGAATAAATCCGGCAATTAATGTCAGGAGCATACTTCCGAGTATGAGTAAGCCAGCGTATAAAATCGGCAGACTTGCGATTCCGTTTATGCCTACAAGAGAGGAAATCAGAAGGTTAATAGGTATTGAGAGTAGATATGTTATGCCTACACCCAAAAGTCCCGCAACGAATCCAATAATCAGTGTCTCTGCATTGAATAACCGTGATATGTCTTTCTTTCTTGCACCCACGCTGCGCAGGATTCCGATCTCCTTAGTCCTTTCTATTACCGATACATAAGTGATAATTGCGATCATGATAGTGGAAACAACCAGGGAGATCGCCGCAAATGCGATTAATACATAAGAGATGGTATCCAGCAATGTTCCTGTCAGAGATGAAATCATATCGGCTTGATCACTGTAAATGATTTGGGCTTTGTCAGCTTTTCCGGCATTGTAGGCATCCAGATACTTGGTAATTTTCTGCTTCCCGTCATTATCCTTTGGATAGATGCTGATGCCTGTTGTGGTCGTATTGGCACCTAAACTGAATAATTTTGCCGTTTTTGCTTTATTGTCTGTAAAGGGCATGTTCGTGATTACGTCATTGTCGGATTTTTTTTGTGCTGTGGCAATTGACGAGTTTTGCGCGTTATCCAAAACATAATCTGTTAAAGCGGTAGTATATACCAGGCCTTCTGATAAATAGCCCGAAACACTTGCCGTGCTTTTAACACGTAAAATACCTGTGATGGTAAGTTCTAAGCCATCCGCGTTGTTATACAGATCATTATACTGGGAAGGGGCAGCGGCAGTAAATAGACCATTATTTGTCTGTGTATAAAAACTGTCGTTAGGAATAACTTTCAGTATTGTTTTGCCGATAAAATCACTTAATTCATAATTATCAGTATCTAGAGTAATTCCTAATTGTTCAAAGAAAGCTGTATCTATTCTGTTATATTCATCTACTACTATAGCAACTTCATTCTTTCCTGATGGCAACCGACTGCCTTCACCAATCAAGTCGTATAATGAAAGAACAAAATTTTTATTATCGGGCATTTCCTGCCAATACAAACCGGAGCCTTTAGATATTGCTCCAGGAAAACCTTCAGAATATCCTTCCCCGGAAGAATCAGCAGTGGTCTGATAATGTACCACGGTATCTTCGCCTTTTGCCAACAGGTTTATATCAACACCCTTTGAATAAGAAACTGCATTAACTGCATTTGGAAGTTCGGTTTCTATTTTAGAGACATAATTTAAATATTCCTGCGTTAATACATTGGTGTGTTGTTTGGTATTTGCAGCGCTATCATAACGGTATAATATATTCTCATCAGTGAATTTTTCAAAATCACTGGTACGTTCACCCGTTATATCGTTCATCATGATGTTGGAATCGACATTTATGGGAGCTTCGTTTATAGTGATCGGAACACCTGACAACGAATCCGACTGCATCGTTTGTATATATTCCGACAAGCCTGATGAGAGAGCAAGCACCAAAGCAACACCAATAATGCCAATACTCCCGGCAAATGAGGTGAGAATAGTCAGGCCTTTTTTAGTCATCAGGTTTTTAAAGGAAAGTGATGTGGCTGTAGTCATAGACATAGATGTTTTTTTAAGTTTCTTCTTATTAATGGTTTCTCTAATTACATCTTGCTTTTTATTATCCCCATCTTTAAATAACGGATTTGAATCCGACAGTACTTCTCCGTCCAGCAGGTTTATAATCCGGCTGCTGTATTTGTTAGCAAGATCCCCATTATGTGTAACCATAATAACCAATCTTGTTTTTGATATTTCTTTCAGAATTTCCATTACCTGTATGCTTGTCTGGCTGTCAAGCGCGCCGGTCGGCTCGTCCGCAAGGATTATCTCAGGATTGTTGACAAGAGCCCTCGCTATTGCCACCCTCTGCATTTGTCCGCCAGACAACTGATTTGGCCTTTTCTTTATTTGATTTTCCAATCCTACCGATTTTAATGCTTCCTTTGCCCTGCGCCTTCTTTCGGAAGTAGAAACTCCGGACAGAGTCAAGGCGATTTCCACATTCTGCAATATTGATTGATGCGAAATCAAGTTATAGCTTTGAAAGACAAATCCGATGGAACGGTTCCTATAAGCGTCCCAGTCCGCATCTTTAAAATTCTTTGTAGACAAACCACCCAATTCCAGGTTGCCTGAGTCATAGCGGTCAAGGCCACCAATGATATTGAGAAGTGTTGTTTTTCCACATCCTGACGGACCCAAAATCGATACAAATTCGTTTTCCCTAAATTCAAGCGATACACCTTTTAATGCCTGGACGATATCACCGTTCATATATGTTTTCATAATATCTGTGAGCTTCAGCTTTGACATAATCAGTCCTCCTAATGTTTTTATAACTCTTTTTGAGTTATCTTTATCATAACTGGTAATATTAAACGAAAAGATTTTAAAAGTTAAACAATTTATAAACTAGAGTTAAAATAAATTGTTTAAAATGATGATCAGTGAATGTAATAAATTGGGTCCTATGTTTAATCATGAATATTCCTAAGTTTAAACGACATGCTATAATTACAGGAGGATATATGATATAATTAGCAGGGGAGGTGCCCGCCAGTTCGGCGGGGGGCTTTTGAGACTTAAACCTCTCCATCACAACAAATCTAAGTTGAAAAGGAGGAAAGTCGAGATAAAATCTTCTCGACGAAGCCAATGACAATCAAACGACGTTTGTTTATCACTAACATGATGATGCTTGTGATTCCCATAATTTTAAGCGTTATGGTTGTAGCAGGAATGTCCTTAGCCTTAATGGGGATGTTTGGTATAAGAATTAACGACTTTAACGAAGCCGATAAATTTAATTATGTGGTAACTAAGGCTCAATCTTTTTCAAAAAAGTGGTCTGACAGTGATATCGAGCAGATTAAAATAGACATTAGCAGTTTCAATATTAATTATAGTGAAGGCAGCATATCGTTGGTTGTTTATCAAGATGGAGAGCGATTATATTCATTAGGAGTCTTTGAAGACAATCCTATAATATTATCTGCGCTGTCGGAAAAAGGAGATAATTACTTTTCAAGAAACAATCATTATATTTATTCAATGGATGCCGGAAACTATAAAATTATTGTGATGGATACTAATTATAAATTTTTTAGGGGATTCAATAATAATTTAACCGATAATCACGGATTTTTAATTATTTTTCCAATTTTGATATTTACAGTTATTATAATTATTGTTTTTTTAACGAATCGTTTTTTGACTCGTATTGTTGTTAAGCGGATTATTGTTCCGTTGGATATGCTCGTGTATGGTGTGCATCAAATCAGGGATGGCAATCTCGATTATCGGATAGAGTATAAAGGCAAAGATGAATTTGCAGGTGTATGCTCTGATTTTAATGAAATGGCTCAGCATCTTAAGAATATGGTCAATTCAAGACAAAAAGATGAAGAAAGCCGCAAGGAATTGATTGCCGGAATCTCTCACGACTTGCGAACACCGCTGACTTCTATTACGACTTATGTGGAGGGAATAGAATTAGGGATGGCCACCACTCCACAGATGCAAAAGCATTATTTTGATACCATAAAGAATAAGACAAAAGATTTGGAACATATCATCAACCAGTTATTTTTATTTTCAAAGTTGGACATCGACGAGTATCCGACACAAATGGAAATGCTTGATCTTGGAAAATGGTTAACGGATTTTATAAGGGGTATATCGGATGAATATGGTCAAAAAGGCCTGCGCATCGAACTAACAAATAATATACAGGGAACTAAGGTTCGTGCAGATCGCTTACAGCTTGGAAATGTCTTGACAAATATTCTGGAAAACAGTTTGAAATATTGTGCAAATAACGATAAGATTGTTCGCGTTTCCTGTGGGATAGAGGATGACGGAGCAGTAGTCATATTATCCGACAACGGTACCGGGGTTCCTGACGATGATTTAGAAAAGCTTTTTAATATATTCTACCGAGGTGACAAAGCCCGGAGTAACACAAGTCAGGGTAGTGGTCTTGGGCTTGCCATTTCCTTAAAAATAATGCAACGGCTCGGTGGTTCAATCAAGGCTGAGAATCTTCCGGAAGGTGGTCTTTCTGTAAGTTTAACGCTTCCCATTTTTGAAGTTGAAGGAGAAAAAAATTGATAAAAAATATACTGATTGTCGAAGATGATATTTCAATTGCTGAAATTGAGCGTGATTTTCTGCAAATTAACGGCTATGAAACAACCATTGTTACCGACGGTTTTAAAGGTTTGAATGAAGCAGCTTCCGGCAAGTATGATATGATCTTACTTGATGTCATGCTGCCCAATATGGACGGATTCGAAATCTGTAAACGGATACGAAATAATATCGATGTACCGATTTTGATGTTAACAGCAAAAGTAGAGGATGTAGATAAAATCAGAGGACTTGGGATTGGAGCGGACGATTACATCTCAAAACCTTTTTCACTGCCGGAGCTTATGGCAAGGGTTAAGGCGAACCTCGCACAATATGAAAGAGTAAAATCAGGTTCATCTCAGGAAACCGAATCAAAAGAAATAAAGATTGGAAATATATTTCTCAACTTGCAAGCAAGAAGAGGATATGTTGATGGACAAGAAATAGAATTCAAGACCAGGGAATTTGATTTGTTATGCTATCTTATGACAAATCCGGAAATCGTATTTAGTAAAGAAAGATTATATGAGCAAATTTGGGGGATGGATGCTTTCGGGGATATTAGAACAGTTGCAGTACACATCAACCGGCTTCGTGATAAAATTGAAAAAGATCCATCTAATCCTACTCACATCCAAACAGTTTGGGGAGCAGGGTACAGATTTAAAATATAAATTAGTACTCGTCTACTTTTATTGAGGATTTATGGTAAATTGTTACTGTTCACACCACTGCCAAAAGCAGCAGTGCTGTGAACAATAACGGTAAATTGACATTTGGCATAAGTCAAAGTTATCCGAAATGGAACAGTATTTTGCTCTAAATCTGTGAAGTAATGAATAGGAAACATTATAGAAAACTAAGATATCTTAAAACGAGAACTTCTCAATATGGATTTTATCAGGAACAACATGATTGTTCCTTAATATGCCCTCCATGGAATCCATCATGGGCGCAGGTCCGCATATGAAGAAATCCGCCGTGGAATACAGCTCATTGATGCCAATGCGCTGCAAATACGACTGTGTTATCTGACCGAAGTCATAGGAGTCAACATGTTCTTTACTAAAGGTGATGTAGTAGGAAAATTCAGGATTTTTATGCTTTATTTCAGAAAGTTCATCAAACAACATCTGATCACTTTGAAAGGCCAACCCCCATATTAAAACTATTCTGCGAACAGTATGTTTTTCTATCTGGCTCCGTAGGATGCTCAGAATCGGGGTAATCCCGATTCCGCCGGCAAGCATGACAAGCGGTGTAGTGGCAACAGCGGTAATACCATCCATAAAGCTGCCATAGGGCCCTTCCAGTAATGCGACATTTCCTATTTTAAGTCTGTTTATAAGGCTTGTATAATCGCCGGAGTTTTTGATTATAACCTTTAGCGAAGTGCTACCCGTCACCGGAGCACTGGAAATCGAAAAAGGATGGCTCTCCTTTGGAAGATCCGACTCGATAAAACGAATAAAGACATACTGTCCCGGCTGGTAGACCATCAGTTTATTATTTTGCGGTTCTAGTTCCAGCTCGACTACACCGGGGGTATACTGGATATAATGCCGCAAAACATAACGGGGAAGAAACATCTTTGTCACTTTTGAACAGATGTATCCACCTACAGTCAATACCACATACAGTCCGGCCAACAAGCTGAGAACGAAATTGGAACGAACAAACTCAATAGTCATCATATGAATATAAATGGCCAATACAGCCAAAACAGATAAGCGATGGATCCACAGCCCGGGCTCGCGCTTAAAAACGGTGTTTTTCAGATGTTTCAAGGTGCGTGATTTCCGTGTAAACATATTTGAAAGAAAAAGCATCCCTGTCAGTGTCACTGACATCAACAAGGCCATAGCCATAAAGCCAGTAGGACCGGCGGCAGATTTTACCGTAAAATTATTCGGTATAGTTAACTCATTACCTACATGTGCAATAACTGCCAGCATTAAAATAATTGCCATGAAACCATGAATGGAGTACATACGCGGCAAACCGACCTTGCGCTCGATTTTCTTTAGGCGCAAGGCGATAAAGACTTCGGTTAGAGTCAAAGAAAAAGCAAATAGTCCCAGGGCAACGGGAAGTTGTTGGTCTGAGGGTAGAGTTTCGCGTTTTAACAGAAGTGCCGCCATTAATGTTACATAAATAAGAAGCGCAGCTAGCGGGAATAACCAGTTTCTTTTTTTCATCATTGTTTACTCCTTATATCAATAAGAATTTGACGACACTCTTGGCATGAGTATAATGTTATTTCTTCATCTCTACAAGCTGAACCTCGTAACCATCGGGATCGTTAATAAAAAGGAAGCAGGTATTAGGAGCCGGTGAAACTGGACCACGTATGATAGAAATCTGGTTGTTTTTAAGAAATTCTATTGTGGTCTCCATAGAATCGACGGCTATTCCGACAGTAATATCAGAATGTTTGGTATACTCTTGATTATCCTGACTACAGATCAGCTCAATCTTTGGCTGATTTGCTTCTCCAAGCATAACCATTTCCATTCCATGCTCACTGAAATTACTATTAATAGGAAGGCCCAATATGCCATGATAAAAGGAAAGAGAAGTTTCCAGATTGTTTACCGGTAAAGTAACCCAACAAAAATTCATAATTTAAATCCTCCTAAAAGTGTTTTGAAGTAATATCATACGATTTCAAGTTTAATATACTCTGCAAATTTCTATAAATTGCGGTATTTAATTTCCTATACTAACCATATTTATAAACCTTCTATGGGAATCTCAAAATATATGTATATATTTATTATACAGTAAATTTAGTTGGCTTTGCAACTAATATTTTATATTGTAATGCGATAACAATGTATAAAAAAATTATTTTTATAAACACTGTTTGCCTCGGCTTTTCTTTGCTCAAAAAGCAGGAAAGATCAGTTCATAGCAATATAAGACATTGTATGATGTATAGAATAGGTTATAATAAATTAAATTTCATTGACTTTATGAACAGTACAGGAGTACTCCCGTAAGGAGGGAAAATGATAGGAGAGGTAAAAGATATCTATAAAGGAGAGACAATGTTCCTGGAAGGGCCGCATATTTTTAAAAGGGGAGATTATTATTACCTTTTATTACAGTGTCTTGGGAGAAGAAGCATATGAGAAAATCGGACCTGTGCTGGATGCCAGTATTCTGTCTGGTGAGGACTGTAGCGAAGGACGGTTCACCGGGGCAATGGTCGACTGTGCTGCCAGGATTTAACGGGTTTTGGTGCCTATGCCGACTTTGATTATTTTGAATTTAAAACAGGGGAGGAAGCGATATGAAGCTGGGATTAATCCAGACGAAACATAATGAATTATATGACTTTTTAAATCCCGGGCTGCATCTTTCAAAAGAGCAGGTGATAAAAGGCAAAGAAAAGATGGAGGAGCAGGTACTTACACTGCTTTTAAAAGCCTGTGATTCGGGATGTGACTTTCTTGTGACCTCGGAGGCTGTTAATTTCTGCGGAGCGCCAGGTTCCATAACTTCCGCCTTTCATGCCGCCATCCGCAGACCTATACGAGAACAGGGAGCATAAGATAGATAATATATTACTGCAGAAGAAGCACTGTAATTTTTCCAATGTACCATGGATGGGATTATTACAGTGCTTTTTTAGTGCTGGGAATTGGAGTTCCCTTTTGTGGTGAAAACAGCATGTGTATGATGAGATATTGATTTACTCTCCATCAACCTGTAAATCTTCAGCGATATGATCAATTATCCAAAGCAAGAGAGAGAACATGTTTTATGAAACAGTTGGAAAGTTGTAACTTCCGGTATTAATACTGTAGCAAATGTTTCCCATGACCACTGATTCCCTCTTTCTTTTTTTTCAATGATCCAAGAAGGGGCTAGAATAATACCGTATTTCATTGCTTACATTTTTTCACCAGTAAGAGGTATAACTGAAATAGATTATCTTAAAAAAACAGCTATTTTTCTTAAATAATAGCATTTAGAAAAAATGCTTAAAATCATATAATAATTAAGGCGTGTTATTGGGATAAATAACAAATAATTATATAAAGAAATAGAAATATATAGTATATTTACATAATTATAGCCTTTGGTTATAACTGCGTTTAAGCCAATCTTTCTTTTGGAAACAAGAGATTCATTAACTTATTGTCCAAAAGAATATATATAATTTTTAGGAGAAGGGATTGGATAACAAACTATTCAAGGAGGTAAAAAATGAAAATGGCAAAACGTTTCCTTACACTTTTTCTTACCATAGTTATGGTAGTTACCATGAGTACATCGGGTACGGTAACTGCTTTCGCGGCTGCCGGAAATGTGTCGGGAATACAAGTGGAGGGGGAAAATCAGCTGGATTTAATGGCAGGCGGAATAACAGCGGCATATATTAATTCCAGTGATGCAGATGGCAATGTCATCACAAAAAGTGATACGCAAAAGGGGAGCGAACTTCTTGGGAAAATGACAGACGGTAACAACGATACCTTTCCGGACAGCTGGTTAGTTGAACATGAGGGTATCATACTGGATTTTGGGGAAGGACATAAGGCAGCTCTTTTTCAGGTAAATATCCTTGCCAGACAGGATCAATTCGGAGAACGTGTTAACGGTACGGTGATACAGGGCTCCGATAATGGAAGTACCTGGGTGGATATTACGGAAACAGTAACCGGAATCGCATCCAAAACCGTGTCGGGATCAGCCATACAATCTCCCTGGGTACAACTGTCCGCTGACAGTTCCAGCGCCCACCGCTATGTAAGAATATGGAACAGGAATTCTAATTGGTGTATGAATATAGCGGAAATAGAATTTTTTGGATCGCTTGAGAGTACGCAGGAAGACCTGTCAGAAGATGAGGTGGGAGAGCTTCTTAACATTCCAAGTCTTGCTCCGGCTTTTATCGTGGAAGAGAATCCGGCATCCCGGGTGGAAAATATGTTCGATGACAGTATATCGACCAGCTATGACAATACCTGTGATAATGGAATTGTTATGGATTTTGGAAAATATAAATCAATAAGAGTAAATAGTGCCGCATTTATGAGCAGCTTAAATGTGTCAGGCACTATTTTATACGGAAGCAATGACGGAAGCAGTTGGGAAGAAGTTACGAAAGAAGCAGAAGCTACAGCCGGCTTACAGATATTGGAAGGCATTCGAAACGGAAACTATTACCGTTACATAAAGGTGGGGAATAAGAACAGACCATCCGGATGGAGCTTTAAAATACAGGATCTGAAAATATTCGGTGCAGTAAAAAGAAATGCTCCCATAGCGGAGGATACGTCATCAGAGACGGATATCACAGCAGATATAGGCAGTAATTCAGGATTTATGACCTACCAGAATGATAAAAACGGTGCGGACGGCACAAGTCTGTGGACTTCCCTGACAGATGGTAAGATAACCACTTTTGCGGATAAAACCGGGGGAAGCCTTGTAATCGACCTTACCGATAACGGTAGGGTGAATGCATCGGCTCAAGTGACGGGTATTAATTTTTATGCAAGACATTCCTGGGCTGACAGGCTGGCGGGTTCAAAACTGCTTGGTTCCAATGACGGAACCAGCTGGGTGGAGCTTACCGCAGCAGCTACGGCAGTTCCTGTTCTGGGTGTTATTAACGGAGTGGATTACGAAAGCATTAAAGTAGAAGGCTCAGGTACCTTTGACCAGCTGATAGCAGCGGCGGCAGCCAACGGCATTGCGGATATCAATGACAGCAACCTTTGGACTCCCTGTTCTCTTTTAAGCCAGGACGGGAATGATTACAAATATCTGAAAATCGTAACAGCCTCAACTTATTTAAATATATCGGAAATCAGAATTTTTGGACATTACCGTTATTCCGCATCGGAAGAGAGCATCACACCTAAGCTGATGACAAAGAAATCGGATTTTGTTCATCCCGGTATTTTAAATTCCGGTGAAGAACTGGCAACCATGAAAAAATATGCAGTAGGAGCCGACAGCTGTGAACCCTGGGCTTCTGCGTTTCAAAAGCTGAAAGCGGAGACGGATACCTATTTTGATTCGTCTAATACCAATTATCTGAACCCTAATGACCTGTCAATGACACGAATCACCAATCTTACCAGCGGAGGCAGCGGGGAAATGAGAATAAATGCCACCAAGGTATATAACCTGACAATTATGTGGTATATTACGGGAGATTCCAAATATGCGGAACTGGCGAAAAGGACTATGCTCTGGTATGGTGACCATTTTGAAGGGCTGGGAAACCTGAAAGCAGCCAACAGCTCGGAATGGGTCTTATCAAACGTCAATCTGGCAGTAGGCAGTATCGCGCTTAAATTCTGTTCGGCAGCGGAGATATTACGGCAGTATTACAGCGGTTGGACCAAAGCGGACACTTATGATTTACTGGAAATGTTCTCAGCTGACGGTGGAGACGGAATCATATGCAGCATGAAGACAATGTTTGAACGTCCTGACAGTATCGCGCAATATAAGGTGAATAACATGATACATGGGCATGAAATCATGTTAAACTATGGTACCATTGCTTATGCCGTATTTGCAGAGGATGTTGATCTGTATAATAAGATTGTCACTTCCTATGTTATAAAAGGTGCTGATTATGAGGCGGCCGATGAATGGACAAAGTGGGATGTAAACGGTGCCTACGGCGGCAGCATCTTCTTTAACGTAAATGAGACAACAGGGCAATATAAGGAAGCCGACCGTGACCAGTCCCATACCCTGGTAGGATTGTTTGGATTAGCGGAGATTGCCCAGATTGCTTATTTACAGGGAGATGATACCCTGTATGAATGTGGTAACCGACTGCTGTTAAAAGGTGCGGAATTTCTTTCCGGCTATGCCCTGGGTTATGACCCCGAGCAGATATATGGCTACCAGGTGACTTATCCGTGGAATGCTCATAACAGGCCATTTTCACCGAGCAATGCCTCCGCAGGTCCCAGCACCTATAACAGGGGGTTTTTTAACGGGGGTCTCTTTGAATTGGTATACAACCATTACAAATACCACTCTAATGCGACGCCCGGTGAATACAGCAAATTAGAGGAAACGGTAAACAACCCCATAATCATGCCAGAGCCTCTGGCCCTGGATGTAACCGGTAACGGGACCCTTTTATACTCCAATGAGGACAGGAAGAATGTATATCAAAATCTTCCGGTGCCCATGACCAGTCCTGATAAATATACATTGCCGGCGCAGAATAATCTGGCTGTAATCTATGGAAATGCCATAAAGGATAATGATGGAGCCATGACAGTTCAGGGTAATGCGAATGCTGTTATCTCTTACCCTCAGACAGAGCTTGGAAATAAAGCTGATCCTACAGAAAGTATTTCCATGGTATTGTCCAGTACCACTACAGGCTGGGCTGAAATCAGGACTCAGAGCTACAACGGGACGAAATACGGTCAGCCCGCAGATTTCAATGATTCCTACAGCAAGGGGAATACAGGTACGTTGCTTGCAACCATACAGATACCAGATACCAATGGAAAGACAGTAAATGTGGGAAGTCTTGTTTATACAACCGCAGGAATTAAGGGCGGAGAGGTAATCAACTCCCAGAACGGGAATATGCTGTTTGTGGTAATCCACACTGACGGAGCAGGCAGTATATCCTATAAGGAGATACAATTAAGACCCCGGGAAGATGCTGTCATAGAACCGGCAGAGACCACCGGACCGGTAGATAAGGCCACAGGTAAAATCAATCTCTCCTATGCATCCTTTGAGTTCGGAATGAATAACGGGCAGCCGGCAGATACAGGTGCCGGCAATACCGGTGAAAAGCTTTATGACAATGATTTATCCACCTTTGCGAATGTATATGAGGGAAATGGAAACTGGAGCAACGGGGATGGATATATCTTACTGGACTTTGGTGAAAAAAGCAGTGTTGCTGTCTCAAAGGCCAAAATGCAGGAGCGTAACGATGACCCTTATTGTGTGGGAAGAATCGCCGGAACTTATCTTCTTGGCTCCAACGATAAGAGTAACTGGACAATAATTACTGCAAAGCTTGGAAATAATACTGCGGCGGAGCAGGAAACCACGGCACTGGAGGGCCAGAGTACCAACTATTATCGTTATTTCAAATTAATGAATGACAATAAAGGCTGGACCGGAAATGTTGCGGAATTGAAGCTTTATGGGGATTACAAAACCTCGGATACAAATGTGAAGGAATCCGATGCAACCCTGGTGTCTTTGAATTATATATTAAACGGGATAAGCTACCCGGTAACGGGCTTTACGCCTCAAGTGAATACCTACTTGGTGTCTCTGCCGGCAGGGACGGCGGAGGGTGCCGGTATAGAGCTGCAGGGAACAGCAAATTCCTTAAAAGCCTCCATTACAACCAACGGTACTGTAATTTCGGAGGGAAAGGCGGCGATAAGGCTTAAGGTTACGGCAGAGGACGCCACGGTAAAATCCTACAGGGTTATCTTTAGTATTGATAAAGCGGCTCCTCCCATACCCGGAACCGGCACAAGCCCGGCAGAAGGTGGAGCCGGTACAATCCCGTCAGGAGAAGATACGGTCAAACAGGAAGAAAAACAGTTACTGGATGAAATAACAGTGACAACCCAAAATACACTTTTCATTGGAGGAACTACGGGAGATACGTTCATACTGAAGGTTTCTCTTCCGAAAAAGCTTATTGTCGCAGGAAGCACCTTCACCTCCGGTAATAAAGGATGTGTCAGGGTGGACGAAAGCGGAAGGCTTAGGGCAGTTAAAGAAGGAGTTGCCGTAATAACAACAAAAATCACCTTAAAGGACGGTGTATATAAGGAATTTACCACCGTTGTTACGGTAAAGAAAGCCTTTGTGAAATTTACCGAATATACCTCTGATCTAAAGATGGGCAAATCCTACATCTTTAAGGTTTCGACCGGAGGGTATAGGAAATCGGATCTGGAGTATGTCACAATCAGAAGGGGAGTGGCGGTTGTAGGACGGAACAAGGGGAAAACTTCCGTACGTGTATATGCTAAAAGTGCAGGTTCTGACTATGTAGTGGTGAAGGCTTATGGAACCGGTGGGAAATATGTTACCAAAAAGATAAAAGTAAATATCAAAAAATAATGGTTCAGCTATAATAAGACAGCTCCGGGAAGGGATAGCAGACAGAGGAATCATTTACAGGAAGGCTGGAAAAGATTATGAGAGCTTCTCATAGGTGTCCGGCCTTCCTAGTACTGCATTGCGTTTGATACTTGTATCACCGGTTTTTTAATAAGAGTTGTTGATTTCAAGTCCTAAGTATTTTATGATAGAATCAGAAAAAGAATGCAGTTGGAGGACAGGAGAAGAGTGTATGAAAAAAATATATTTCGTAATAATCATTTTGCTAGGCGTCGGATTAACGGGCTGTAACCGGCTGCAGGGGAAAAAGGATTATCAAAATATAAATTATGACGGGTCCTCTGAGAAAACAGAGATAATACTTACCTTTACCGGAGGAGACATGGCATGGAATAAAACAATGGATACCGTGGTCAGAGGCTTTCATAAAATATATCCGGATATCACGGTGAGCTGCTCAAACGGAACGTCCGGTTTGGGGCTGTACAACGATTTTCTAAAGAAGCAGGATGCCGTTGGAGAATTGGGGGATATTGTTGAAATAAGCGATGCAAAGCAATTTGCCACAAATGGAAGAATTGTTCCCCTGCCCAAGGAACTTACAGCCCTGACAAAATATAATTACAGTTATGATGGCTCAATTTATGCGATTGCAACAAAAATAACCACTCAGGGTATTGTTTATAACAAAAAAATATTCCGTCAGCTCGGGTTGTCGGAACCGAAAACTTATTCCGAATTTTTAGCACTGTGTGACACGATTAAAAAATACCGGCTTATTCCGATTGCTGCAGGAGGAAAAGATTTATGGCATATGGCATTTTGGATTAACCATTTTTTCAGACAGGATGTACTGTTTCACAATCCCGGTTGGCTGGAAGAAAAGAATGAAGGGAGGGTTGCCTGGGTGGACAAGGAACCGGGAAATATGTTGAAGCATATCGCAGAGCTGTTTCAAACAGGCTATGTGCAGTCGGATTTCATGCAGGTTTCGGACAGCCTTGCTATTTCGGAAATTGCTAACGGACAGGCTGTTATGCTTTACTCCGGCCCCTGGGTATTTGACCAGCTGCTGAATCTCAATCCGGATATGGAACCCGGCTGGTTTTTCCTTCCTGACGAGAGTGGGAACAGCATGGTTTTTGATGATACCTCTTCTGGGTGGTCCATCACAGCGGAATGCAAAGAGGACAAAAAGAAATATGAGGCGGCAGTTTTGTTCCTGAAGTATTTTTACAGTGAACCTGTCTACACGAATGTCTGCCAGACAATGAATTCGATGCCTGCGGTGCAGGAAGAAATTGAATATAGCATGGTTCCCATACAAAAGAAAGTTCTGGAGGACTTTGAAGCATCACAGCATACAACGGCCATTCAAATAGGTGATGAGGAAACCCCGGAGGTTTTCCGTAATTATATGTATAGGCTGGTTCAAGAATTAATTGCCGGAAAATATGAGGTAAAGGAAGTACAGCAGCTTCTGGATGAAAAGTGGGATGAAAAAACAGATGAAGATTAAGCTGAAAAGAAAAGATAAGCCCAGTCGAAGAAAAAGAAGCATGTTCTTGCATCTGACCATTATATTTATGCTGGTTGGGCTGCTTCCGCTGGTGGCTATAGGAAGCCTTTTTGTGGAAAGGTATTCTGGAAATATGCGGGAAATCGTCATAGACAATGCCTTTTCCAAGGCAAATTTTATGAGCCGGAGTATAGAAGAAATCATTAGCAGGCTGGATGAAAAGCTCAAATATCTTTATGATTACAATGCGGAGGATTATACCTCTTTCTATAAGATATTGGAGGATAAGAGCCTGAACAGCGGGCAGCTGGCGGTTAAGATAGAGAGTATCCTCATCATTATACTGTATATGGATAATGACATTGAGGGGGTGCGGTTCATTGATGGTAATAATAAGCTTTACAGCGTTTACAGAGATCCTACCAAAAACATATATGGTAAAATTATGCTTAGTGACAGGCTGACGGGAACCAATACTGCAGATTATAAGAAGCAATATCTGCTGCCAACTATAAAAGAGAATCGATACTATTACCCGTCGGAGCAATATATATTCACCTCTGCCAGGTATTATATGGACACTGCTACAGTTGCCTCTGCCAACAATAAGCCCATGGGAACTTTGTATTTGGATGTGAACATTAACAAACTGAAAAAGGTGGTTGATGATATCCAGCTATATGAAAAAAGCAATGTGTATATTGTGGATAAGAATACAGGAAGATATATCTACAGCCCTGATGAAAACGATTATTCGAAAGCCTTTGGGGATAAGAAAGTTCTGATGCAATTGGCAGCAAACCGCTACAAACAGGAAAAGGACTATATCCTCACAGGGCAGGAGATAGATGGAAGCAGCTGGTTAATCGTGACCAGAATCTATAACCAGGATATCCTAAGGCTCTATAAGGAGAATGTAACCTATTTCTCTGTAATTTTGATTGGAGCCTGTGTCCTGTTAATTATCATAAACCTGCTGTCCTCCAGAAAGATAAGCCTGCCGGCAAGAGAGTTAAAAAGTGCTATGGTGGAGATAGAACGGGGCAATCTGGACACCCGTGTAAACCTGTCCAGCCAGGATGAAATGGGATATCTGGCAGAGGGACTCAATCATATGGTGGAAAATCTGCAAAAATATATCAGCAAGGTATATGTGGCGGAGCTAAGGCAGAGAGAAGCCCAGCTAAATGCCTTGAGGACACAGATAAGCCCCCATTATCTCTACAACACTCTGGATGTTATTCGCATGACGGCAATTTCCAATAATGACGGGAAAACAGCCTCCATGCTGGACAGCCTTTCCGGCCAGCTTCGGTATGTAATCGGTCAGAGCAGCGACAGGGTAGCACTGCGCAGGGAGCTGGAGAATATCAGGGAATACTTTGTAATCGTAAAAATCAGATATGAGGATAAATTGGAGCTTGATATTGATGTGAACAAGGAGGAGCTGGATCTGTATGTTATGAAGCTTTTGCTGCAGCCGGTGGTGGAAAATGCCGTAAAGCACGGGTTTAAAAATAAAAGGGAGAAGGGCAGAATCAGCATCAGGATTAACAGAAGAGAGGACTGCCTTGAAATCACGGTTATGGATGACGGAGTGGGTATGTCAGCGGATAAGCTTCGGCAGTTAAACGACCTTTTGGGCAGAGAGGAAATCGGACTTAAGACAGAGGACGGCTGGCTGAGCGTCGGAGTAAAAAATGTATATGACCGGATTAAGAAATATTATGGTGAGGAGTATGGGTTTGAGATAACCAGCTGTGAAAGTCTGGGTACCATAGTAAAGTTCAGGCTGCCGGTGCTTGAGCAGGCGGAAGAAAGTGAGGCGGAAAAGAATGTTTGACATAATAATAGCGGATGATGAACCGGTTCTTGCCAATGGACTGCAAAAGCTGATCGATTGGGAGGAGCTGGGGTGCAATATTGTCGGAACTGCCTATAACGGTGCGGAAGCCCTGGAGCTGCTCCTTGCCACAGAACCGGATATAGCGGTGCTTGATATATGCATGCCGGAAATGACCGGTATTGAGTTGATTAAGCGGATTAATAAGGACCATTTAAAAACCAGGGTAATCTTTATCAGCGGATACCAGGACTTTTTCTATGCCCAGGAGGCGGTAAACCAGGGAGCTCTTGAATACCTGCTGAAGCCTGTTAAAAAATCGGGACTGGAGCAGGCCATTAAGAAGGCACAGATTCTGATATCGAAGCAGAATCCCATGAGTCTTATGGAGGGCACCAGGAACGAGCTCCAGGAAATGTTTGGGGACATCAACCGTTATGAGGAATATGCGGAGGGAGATTTGTACGAGAGGTTTACCCGCCTTGGTTTAGAAGTAGAAGACCGGCGGTTTATCTGCATTTGCTACGCCATTTCGGATAAGGACAGGGAAATAGCAGCAGGCAGCCAGTATGACAGGTACGAGCTGATTCGTTTTTCAGTATATAACAGAATACAGGACTATTTTGCGGAGCATAAAAAGGGTTTCGTGGTAAAGAGGGATGATGAGTGCTGCAGTATAATGATTCTCCTGACACAAAAGGAGGGGGAATGTATTACGAGAGATTATGTAACCCCTTTTGTAGGTATGGTTGAAAGAGAATATGGAATGGAACTATTTGCCGGAGTTGGTGATGTGGTTCAAAAAATAACTGACATGAAATATGCTTATAAAACAGCTAAATTCTCTTTTGAAATGCGATTTTTTGAAGAAAAGCCTCTAATCATATACAGGGATATAAACAGGGATTACTCTAAATCCTTTGAGGATTATCAGGAAGCTTATGATGCAGCAGCGAAAAAAATTCTATTGGCAAACCGGGATATAGAAAAAGAATTGGGGTATTGCCTTGACATGATAGAAAGCCTTCATTACGGCAACCGATACGCTGCCTTAAACCGCTGTTTTTCCTTCTCAGTGAATCTACTGCAGCTGCTGGAGGAGTATCAGCTGCTGGAGACATCCTGCAGAGAACGGGAGGATGAATTCTTAAACCGGTTGAGGGGACTAACCAGCTATTATGCGGTAAGGAAAGAGTTTGTTGCCCATTATATGGAGCTGGCGAAAAGCATTTCGGAAAAGTCGGGGAATAAGGATAAGCATGTGGTCACTGGCATAAAGGATTATATTCAGAAAAATTATGCGGAGAATATTACCCTGGCCCTGCTGGCAAAGGAGTTTTACATGAATTCCTTTTATTTCAGCGCTTTTTTTAAAAAAGAAACCGGCAAGAACTTCAAGGACTACCTGACAGATGTCCGGATGAAGGAGGCCGTGAAGCTGTTGCAAAGGACGGATTTAAAGACTTATGAAGTTGCGGAAAAAGTGGGCTATAACAATGTACGACAGTTCAGTGACAAGTTCAAGGAGCTCTACCGGGTAAGCCCTGCCGAATATAAAAAGGGCAGACAGTAATAAGAAACTTCTAAAATTACCTTCTTAAAAAACACCACATTATGCTTAAAAAACTGAGTTTATAGGTTGAGCATAATGTGGTATTTTTATTATACAAACACACACAATCTGCATAAACTTGAGGCAAACTGGGAAAGGCATGGATACTGGTATGATACAGGAAAAAATGAAAAATCAGAGAAAAGGGGCACCGGGCATAGGGAAAGAACTGATAAAGAACAGATTGCTTTACAGCATGATGTTAATCGGAGTTCTGTGGACGGCGGTGTTTGCCTATATACCCATGGGCGGACTGATAGTGGCATTTAAAAAATTCAGCTACAGTGACGGAATTCTAAAAAGCCCATGGGCGGGTATTGATAATTTCAAATTTTTATTTTTAAACAAAGATTTATTTAATATTACCTTTAATACGGTTTGGCTTAATGTTCTGTTTATTGTATTTTCCACCTCCGTATCAGTATTACTGGCGCTGATGTTTACGGAAGTAAAGAGCAAAATTTATAAGAAGCTGACACAATCCGTTGCAATTATCCCTTATTTTATATCCTGGGCAGTGGTTGCCATGTTCTTACAGGGTTTTCTTGGGGACAGAGGGCTGATCAATCAGTTTATCAGGCAGTTGGGAGGGGATTCCGTAGCCTTTTACAATACGGATACCTATTGGAGATTTATACTGGTATTGCTTCGTATCTGGCAGGGAGCCGGGTTCGGAACGATTATCTATATTGCAACTATCACCGGTTTTGATGCGGAAGTCTACGAAGCGGCTAAAATTGACGGTGCCAACCGTTTCCAGCTCATCTCAAAGCTTACGCTGCCCATGCTGAAGACGACGATTATTATGCTCACCTTAATGAGTATTGGAAATATTTTCAGAGGGGATTTTGGTATGATATATGCCCTTGTCGGTGATAACAGCATGATTTACAGAACAACAGATGTTATCGATACCTATGTATACAGGGCTTTGCGGACCAATTCCAATCTGGGCTTTAGCACCGCGGTGAGCTTTTACCAATCCGCAGTCGGCTTCTGCATCGTTTTGGCAAGCAACTGGCTGACGAGAAAAGTGGAACCGGATTCTGCGTTATTTTAGGAGGAAAAAGACATGAGGGATATGACAGGAAGCATAACCAAAAAGAAAAAGAAAAAAAGCAGCGACACAGTGATTATGGATGCTATTGTATATACGTTAATTACCATCTTCTGTCTCTTCTGCCTGATTCCCTTTATGATGCTGATTGCAACCAGCTTTGAGACGGAGGTCAACATACTGAGGGAAGGATACAAACTATGGCCGTCTAAGTTTACCACAGAGGCTTACCGCACAATCTTTAAAACGGGACAGATATTCAAGGCTTATGGGGTGACCATCTTTACCTCAATTGCGGGAACGCTTCTTAGTATGGTGGTGACAGTGCTTTTAGCCTACCCGCTGTCCTTAAAGAAGGTAAAGTACAGAACCCAGGTAACCTTTTTTATATACTTTACTATGCTCTTTAACGGCGGACTGGTGCCTACATACCTATTAATATCAAAGTATCTGAACCTAAGGGACAATATCTGGGTGCTTATTATACCGATACTTTTAAACCCCTGGAATATGTTTATGATGAAGAATTTCTTCCGCTCCATCCCGGAGGAGCTTTCGGAGGCAGCCTATATCGACGGCGCCAATGATCTTAAAATCTTAACGAAGGTGATACTTCCCGTATCGGTACCGGGTATTGCCACCATCAGCTTATTCTATGCCTTAGGCTACTGGAACCAATGGTATAACGCCATGCTTTATATTGACGATAAAAGTCTTTATCCGCTGCAGTATTACATCATGAATCTCACCAGGTCCATTGATTCCATTAAGGAAATGGCCAGAATGACAGGGCAGGCCTTTGCCAGCCTTCCCAGCAATTCCATCCGTATGGCCACAGCGGTGGTAACAATAGGACCGGTAATCTTTTTCTACCCCTTTGTGCAGAAGTACTTTACTTCCGGCATTATGGTCGGTTCCATAAAGGGATAAACACAGGTTTTATCTTTGAATGTGAGAAGGTATTACATATCAAAGTAAAATAAATAAAAATGGAGGACAAAAACTATGAAAAAAATGAAGACATTGTTATCACTCCTGCTGGTGATCTCTCTGCTGCTTACGGCCTGCTCAAAGCCTGTGAGTAAAAATAATCAGACAGGGAATGAAGGTACGCCCGAGGCTACCAAGACGGAGGAATCAAAGACAGAAGGAACGGAGGAGATGACCACCATTAATATACGTGTCATTAATCCGGTAACCAACTTTGACAAGGTGCTGGACGTATTTTATGACAAAGTGAAGGACGATCCGGTATTAAGCAAAATCAAAGTCAACTTAACTTATGTGGAAGGCGCTGATTACGCTGACAAGCTAAATCTTGCCATTACCGCCCAGGAGGATTACGATCTCCTATTTGTGGGAGCGTGGCACGGTTTATCCGATAAAATCAATGACGGCATATTCAAGGACCTCTCAAGTTATTTTAATAATGATGCCTATCCGGGATTAAAGGCTGCTTTCAACGAGGACTATCTGACTGCCAATTCCTTTAACGGCAAGACCTATGCCATTCCCCTGGCAGAGTCCTATGAAGATATAAAGGGAATCATCTACCGTGAGGACCTTCGTGAGAAATACAGCTTACCGGAGATTGTTGATTATACTACTTATGAGCAGTACCTGGAAGAGATAGCTAAGCATATAAATGATGAAGGACTTATTGCTGCCTGGGGCGTGTCTCCCACACAGGGAATGACGGAATTTGAAAACCCTGGCTATGATAACAGAAGAAGCAACATCTATATGTATAACTATGGAGCTAAGTTCTATGTGGCGTTAAACAGCGATAGCACAAAGGTACTGGATGCTGCAACGGTGGGAGATGATGCAAGCCACTTCGCAGCTTTTCCGGAATTATATAATAAGGACTATATCAGTGACTGGTATACAGATCTTACAAAATGGACCAAGTATATCAACAGCGATGCGGTTTCCTCAAATGATGACATCGGTGCGGCTTTTGATGCGGGGCTTTACGGGGCAACCTACGGCACCGCTACGGAATGGGTTTCCCGTACAAAGAATATAGAAAATACCAATCCTGATGCAAAGCTTGGATTCTTCATTATGGATGAGAAGCAGAGAAACTTTGAGCCAGGCGCCATTGTAAGCAATATGCAGGCATGGAATTTCCTCTGCGCACCTACCTGGTCCAAGAAGACTGATGCGGTAATGGCCTTCCTTGACTGGATGTGGTCCTCCAAGGAAAACCATGATTTGATCCAGTACGGTATCGAGGGAGAGGATTGGGAAGCAATCGGCGATAACGCTTATAAGACCATCAGCACGGATTCCTATGTAATGCCCGGTTATTCCTTCACCTGGAATCCTGCCTACATCCGTTACGATTCCGCTGTTGTCAATAATGAATATGCCAATAAGGTGTATGACTATATGTATAACAACGATACCTATAATTTAAGCCCTCTTGCCGGCTTCAACTTCGACCAGAAGAGTGTGGAGACACAGGTGGCGGCAATCTCTGCCTATACCAATGATGCCAAGTTTGAATGGGGAGCATACGGAGAGAATACTGCAGCTAAGATCAAAGAATATCACGACGCGTGTGAAAAGGCCGGTCTTGAACTAATTAGGGCTGAACTGATCAAACAACTGCAGGATTTCCTTGATAAGAAAATCAGCAATTAATTAAAAAGAAAATGTGCTCCTGCTGTGCTTCATGGGGGCACATTTTCTACTGTCAATCATAATGCGGACAGATAACAAACACGGGCAGGTAACACGGATAGGAGAGAATTCCCATGGTAAGATGGAAGGACGAGGTATATCTGGAGGAGAACATACCCTGGATATATGACTTTGAAACAACGGCGGACTTAAGAGGCTATGATTATATCGCTTTTGATGCGATAGCAGATGGAGCGGAGGAGGATATGCCTGTTGCCCTTACAGCAGCGCTAATCCCTTTACAGATCGGAAGGCCGGAATTTTATCCGGAGCATAAGGCAGAGATTCTTATCTCCCGAGGAATCAGACAAAGGGTATACCTGGAGTTTAAGCAGTTTGACTTTGCAGAGGCAGCAGATGCTTTTTTACGTTATGTCTCACAGATTACATTTGGCAGTAAGGAAAGGATTCGGATAACAAACCTTAGGGTGGGACACTTCGGGGACTTTGATGCCAGGATTCCCATTGCCTCTATGAGTTGACTGTTACCAATGAGGGGGAAGAAAAAGCCGGCTTTTCTATTGTACTTCACCGTTACGCAAGAGAATCCATGAAGTATGATATTGGCGGGCAGGGAAGACGGTATGATTGTCATAGCATCCGACCGGGGGAGAAGATAACCATTCCCGTTACCGTAACAATACCCTCCTTCGTACCGCCGGGGGGCAGTGAATGCGGAAGGCTGCTGTTAAATTGGAATAATAAGTATAGCAAAGAGCTGACTATCAGGACAGCAAGAAAAAGGGGGCATCCATATCTGCTGCATAAAGAAAGCGGCTGGCAGGAGGTGGGAGAAAAAATAAGAAATTTTTCCTGGGCGGAGGAGTTGTTCCGGAAGGAGTATTATCTCCCCTCCCTAAGCTGGGAGATTCCTGAGCCCAGTGGGGATTCCACCTATGTATATCCCGCCTATTCTCAGCTATCCCTGCGTAAGTGTATTGCAGCCTGGAAGCTTAGCGGCAATAAGGTGTTGGGGGAGAAGGCGGCTCAGTATTTAAGGGGACTTTGCCATAAGGAAAAGGGCTATCTTACGAAATGGCAGTCCTACTTCGTCTTTGTTGAGTCCTCCGGGGAATATGAGAGAGGGGATTATAAGGAGCATAGAGCCTGCTCCGCAGGCTGGGTGCAGGAAGCGGAATTCTTTCTGGAAATTGCCGCCGCCTATGACCTGCTGTATGAAACGGATTTCTTAAGGGAAGAGGATCATAGGGGCTTAAGAGATGTCCTTCATCATTATATGGACTTTCAGGACTGGCTTCTGACTACCGGGGACGGTAATAATTTTCAGATAGCGGAAGCGGCTGCTGGGTTTTTCTGCGGTCTGGTACTGGAGGAAGATGACCGTGTCAGAAGATTTCTCTACGGAAAAGGAGGACTGACAGAGCTTTTATCCTCCGTCCTGTCGGAGGACGGCCTGTATTTTGAGATGGCAAGCGGTTATATGAGACTGGCAGCGGAATTGCTCCTGGAGGTCTGTGTTGCCGCAGATAACAGCAATCTTTCCTTTGGACAGCTTCTGGTACCGGCTTCTTTTGACAAGTCGGTTATTCTGGCTCCCTGGGCCAACAGAAAAGTATGGTCCGGGGACGGCATGCCTTTTTTAGGAATGTCCTTTGACCGGGACAGGGGGGGCAAAGAGCCTGTAAGGTCTGTGAAGCAGTATCTGAATGCCCTTTTAAGATGCCTGACACCGGAGGGGAACCTCTTCTCCTGTAATGACGGTAACGAACAGAATCTAAGCCTTATCTTTGACAAGGCCTATTATGTGTACCGGGAGGAGGGCTATCTTTCTGCTGTAAACCAAGAAAGAAGAGATCTTTTATACGGCAGGGGGGATTATCTCTGTGATAGGAAGTTAAGGACAGAGCCCTTTCTGGCAGACGGTTCAGGATATGCCATTCTTAGAACCGGTGAGGGAAGAGGGTATGTCCAGGCTGTTATGAAATATGGTGCCCACGGAGGCTATCACGGTCATTTCGACCGGCTGAGCCTGCTCTCTGTCATCAAAGGAAATCAAACCTTCTATAATACGGAGTATGCCTGGTTTGGCTATGACTCCTTCCTCTTTAAGATGTGGGTCCAGACCTCTCTGGCACACAATATGGCAGTGGTGGATCTGAAAATGCAGGAGCCAACCCCCTGCCGGCTTGTATTATACCATAATACGAAGGAGTACCAGGCAGTCTGCGCAGAAACAACGGCAAGGTGGAGTGACCCTCCCTATGGGGGACAGACCCCCTATCCGGTGAAATTCCCGGAAGATAAATGCAGGGCGGAGGGGCGGTATATCCTGACCCCGCCTGAGGAAAGACGGCAGGGAAGTGTCGGAGAATATACCGAAGGCGTATTTCAGCGAAGAATGATAATCCTGACCCAGGAGTATCTGCTTATCCTGGATTATCTGTGCGCAGAGCAGGAGCATGTCTATGACGTACTGTATCACCCTATGGGAAGACTGAAGGTGGAGCCTGCAAGTCCTTATAAATATCGGAACAGATTATCGAAAGACCCCTACAGTGCGGGACAATTTATCACCAACTGTAATTGGTACAGGGGAGAAGGAACAACCAGTATCCTCTGTGACTACCATCAGGAAGCGACTGTCAATCTGATGCCTTATACAGAAAAAACCGGCCTCCACCTGACAGCATCTTCCGCTTATGAGGTTGTGACCGGCAGATTCCCGGACAGTAAGGATACCTTTAAAGAAGAAGAAATCCGAAACCGCAGGGAAGCAATGGAGGAGAACGGAAGGAAGACAGCTGCTATACGGGTTAGGGGAAAGGAAGCTTATTTTGCCGGTGTGCTGGAGGTTGATGATAAGGAACTGAAGGTGGAGGCATTACAGCTTGTGGATTCGCAGCCGGTGAATTCAAAAGAGATTAGGGTAACTTATTGCGGCGGCAGGTGTGACAGATATCTGGTGGAGAACTTTAACACCAAAGGGGAAGTCAGCCTGTCGGTAATCAGGGAAGTAAAAGAGAATAAATAACAGGTAGTTAATATGAAGTGTAACTTTCTCAAGGTAGTATCAGAGAATAATAATCAAGCTGGTTATCAGACAAAAGGAAAGGAATTGCCATGATCAGAGAAGAAGTTGCAAAAGGAATATGGAAGATAAGGATTGGAGAGCCGGAAACACATACTCCGGTCTCTCTGCATCCCTTTCAGATAAAAAAGAATGAACTGGAGCTTTTGGAGGGAGAGGTTAAAAGCCCGGAAGTGCTTAATGAACTGGAATGGAAGGAAAGTGCCAGAGGGATTACGGTAACACTTCCTATGGATAGCACCGAGGACATATACGGCTTCGGGCTTCAGCTTAAGAATATGAACCATGCCGGCAGAAAACGGTTTGTAAAGGTGAATTCAGACCCGCCGGTTGATACAGGTGAGAGCCATGCACCGGTGCCCTTCTATGTATCAACGGCAGGGTACGGCTTATTGGCAGACTCCTTCCGGTACCTGTCCTTCTATATGGGAACTGTCTCGGAAAAGGGAGTGTCGGAACACAAAAAAGAAGTAAATGTTCCCCATGAGGAGTTCTCCGAATCTGCCCTCTATGCTTTAAAGAGAGCGAAGGAAAAAAGAAAGATTATCATAGAAATACCCGGTGTAAAGGGAATTGACCTGTATTTCTTTGCAGGGGATGTGAAGAAGGCCGTACAGAGATATAATCTCTTCTCCGGCGGCGGATGCCTGCCGCCTATGTGGGGGCTTGGTATGTGGTACAGGACTTACGGAGGAAGCGACCAGAAGAAGGTAATGGAGCTGGCGGAGCAGTTCCGTAAGGAGAGGATGCCCGTGGATGTTCTGGGACTTGAGCCAGGGTGGCAATCACACAGCTATTCCTGTACCTATGAGTGGTCCTACCTTTTTAAAAATCCACAGGAAATGATTGATTCCCTTAACAGGGAGGGCTATAAGCTGAATCTCTGGGAGCATGTTTTTGTATATCCTGCCGCACCCTTTTATGAAGAGGTAAAGAAATACAGCGGTAATTATGAGGTATGGAACGGTTTGGTACCGGATTTTGCCACAACAGGTGCTTCGGAGATATTCGGAGATTATCATAAGGTAAAATTTATTGAAAATGGAATTATGGGCTTTAAGCTGGATGAGTGTGATAATTCCGACTATAATGCCTCCAACTGGTCCTTTCCGGATTCCACAAGCTTTCCTTCGGGAATGGATGGAGAGCAGATGCATATGGCCATTGGAATGCTGTACCAGAATCTTATGTATAAAACCTTTAAAGAGAAGAATACCCGTACCTATTCCCAGGTACGCTCCTCGGGAGCTCTTGCCGCTCCGCTGCCCTTTGTCCTTTATTCCGATCTGTATAATCACAAACAGTTCATCAGGGGGATGGTTACCTCCGGCTTCTCAGGACTTTTGTGGGCTCCGGAAGTCAGAAATTGCATGGACGGCAATGATTTATTAAGAAGGCTTCAAACCATTGTATTTTCGGAGCAGGCACTTTTTAACAGCTGGAGGATTCCAAGTCCCCCCTGGAAGCAGGTGGACATTGAGAAGAATCTGGCGGGAGAGTGGATGGAGGATGCTCCTTATTATACGGACATCTGCAGGAAATTCTTTGAGCTTCGTATGCAGCTGCTCCCCTATCTCTACAGCGCTTTTGTGGAATACCACAGAAAAGGAATTCCTCCCATCAGGGCTTTGGTAATGGATTATCCCAAAGAGGAAGAGGCCAGAAATATTGATGACGAATACCTTTTTGGCAGCAGTATGCTGGTATGCCCTCTGACAGCGGAGGACGGCACTTCCCGCCGTATTTATCTGCCCGCCGGCACCTGGCATGATTTCTTTACCGGTGAAGTATTGGAAGGCGGAAGGATTTTTGAAGCAGAAGCAGATTATGACAAGATACCTGTATATGTAAAGGATAATACCCTGCTGCCTCTGGCAGCGCCGGTGCAAAGTGTAGAGAGGGATACGGTATTTCAGATTAAAATCGCCGAATATGGAAAGGGAGCCGCAGAGTTTACCCTATACGAAGAGGATTATGAATCCTTTGCCTATGAAACAGAGGGGATGAATGAGGTGGTAATTCAGAGAACCCAGGACGGAAAGCTTACCTTCAGCCGTAAGGGAACGGGCACAGAGAGATATCATATTAAGCTGTAAGACAGGTATTTCATTAGAGTGTAAGGCAGAGGGAGGTAACTTTGAGGGGGAGGTAACTGTAGAGATACGGATCCCAGGTTAATATACCATGCTGATAGCAGGCCCAATTTCCAAAGGGTCCGGCTGCATGGTCATATAATACCCAGTCATCAATGAATGTGCTTTTTTCTTGCTTATGCTTATATGTTACCTCATTGGGCCGTCCTTGTTGTAGTTGGGACGGTTCAATGAGGTTATTTTGATTGTAAAGCCGGGAAAAATGCTGTATAATAAAAATAGTTACACACAAAACGTCCCATATTTGGAGTAATCTTATAAGGAATGATTTTAATGAAACAGCAAAAGGCTGCAGCCTTATTTAAAGAGAATAAAAGTCCTATCATACAAAATAGTATACCGGTGAAAATGCTTATTGCCTGTTTCCTTTCATGCATTTTTGGTATTGTATTGATGGCGTTACTATCCCATTACATGTTGATGGCGGTACACATTGGTATTATCGTATGTTTATTAATTACAACCCCGTTGTTCGCGGCAGGTAAAATTAGCATTAATACAGCATGTCTTACCCCGATGCTGCTTTTGTGCTTTGTGTATACCCCTCTTAGTTGGTTCACGTTTGATGGCCTGTTAGGTTGTACGCCATATCTTTCTATTCTGTACATTACGATTATTACACTCACATACTATCGCAGAATCCAGATAATTTTCCTCTCTCTATACGGTGCGATGATGGTAGGACTTACAATTCACTGGCTGATTACCTGGACAGGTACAAGGGATATGGAACAGATCATCAACATTCTGGTTGCATATGTTCTCACTGCCATATTGAATGTTTCTATCATAGAAGGTGTCAAACGCAAGAATCTGGAGATCAACCAGCATATAACGGATCTTTCTCTGAGAGATGATCTAACCGGGCTATTAAACCGCCGGGCTATCGGACAGGTTTTTAGCAGAATGGAAAGCAACTTTAGAAAAGAAAACACTGAATATGCAGTTGTTATGCTGGATGTTGATAAATTCAAAAGCATCAATGATCTCTTTGGTCATAATCTGGGCGATTCATTACTCAAAAATATAGCGGCGTCAATTCAGCACTGTATTCGTTCAGAGGATTACGCTTTTCGTTTCGGCGGAGATGAATTTCTACTCATATTGCCCAATGTAAATAGAGAAGATGCTCATGAAATATGTGCGCGTTTTGAAACTGAACTAAATAACATACATGGGTATGCGTTTCCGTTAACCGTAAGCAAAGGGTTCGCATTACGTTCGGAAGGTACGAGTACAACAGAGGTATTAGATTTAGCTGATAAGCGCATGTATGAAGTCAAACGGGGCCAAATGAATGATGAAAATTCAATTGAAGAAAGTCAGATTAAGTAATGCGCTGCCGATTTGCTACACGCGAAAAGTGGAGTCTGCACATATTCACATGTTATGTTCTTAATTTGCAAATTAAAAACCTCCTATAAAAATAACAAGTGGTTATTTTATCACTTATCCGTTTTTAGAAAGGCAATCAACGAAACAGACAGAGGCAAATTTGTACTGGCTTGTAGTAATTCGGATAGTTAAATTAGTCAGTAATCCCTTAGCAAGAGAGGCTATATCAAAGAAAAAGTCGATAACCACGAGTAACAAGCTCATAGGTTATCGGCTCTGCGTCTTAGCATCTGGCTCTTTGATAACTGACATATTTAGTTTTCGAATATTTATTAGCGTTTCCTGCTTGCATTTCGGGCAAACAGGGGAAATTTCTCTAAAACGATATCTTTGCGAATTTTTGTCCGAGTCTTATTCTCGCATATCGGGAATAAAATCCAGTTTTCCTGCTGCATTGCCTCTCCTCTTTTCAGTAGTTTATCATTTTGTTGTTTCCTTTTCCTATGTAAATTCCCACACTAAAGTTCTTTATCAGAAAAAATTTTGTAGCTGATTTTATACATCATATAGTTCCAAAGAAACGCAATAATCGGGGAGCAATAAAGCAGAATGAGAACATACTGTTCGGTTAATACAATGCCGAGCACAGAAAGCAACTGATATACCCCAAAGCAAATTGCAGCTGGAATTAAGAAGGATACCAATAAAAGCATACGACCTCTCTCAGCTCCAAATTTGAATACAAGTGGAATAGATATACCACCGAAAATCATAGCGACGACAAATGCAGTTAAAGTCAAAAATAATAATTCATAAATGTTTGTCAGATTGAATGCGATTTTGCTTGTTATAATTCCACCAACTGTACCGATAATCAATCCAACCACAGAACCAATAGCAGAAAAAACTAACAACACTATAAACTTGCTGGCAACCAAATCTTTTTTGGAAATAGGCATTATCATTGCGTATCGTGTCCACTTGGAAGTATCATCAAAAGTAAAAGTTGTCACAATCATCATGCTGCACAAGTTTGCACATGCAACGATATATCCTGCCATACCAGATGTGGGGATAAGCGCAACAGCAAGTACCGCCAGAATGGATAGCATGGATTTTGCATTGTGTCCAATATTATATAAATCTTTCAAAATAAGACTTTTCATTTTGTTTGCTCTCCTTTCACATACAGCAGTAGAATATCATCAATTGTAGCATCGTCCACTACTGCGGTTTTGTATCTTCTTCTGGCCTTTTCCTTATCAGCTACCAGCACATTCCATTGATAATCGTCTTTACGATAGGTAAGGACTTCCGCTTTATCAATTTGGTCAAAAATAGCTGCACCGCAGCGAATAATACCGTAATGGTAACGTAGTTCATCTTTCGTCTTACAAAACAGGACTTTGCCTTGATGAATAAATGTGATATAGTCGGCAACTTTCTCTAAGTCCGTTGTAATATGAGAGGACATTAAAATGGAATGATTTTCATCTTGCACAAATTCCAGAAAAACATCAAGGATATCATCTCGCATAACTGGGTCAAGACCGCTGGTAGCTTCGTCCAAAATCAGCAGTTTAGGTTTATGGGAAAGTGCAACAGCTATGCTCATTTTCATTTTCATGCCTTTGGATAGTGTCTTAATTTCTTTATCCAAAGGAAGCTGAAAGCGCTCTAAATAATTTTGGTATAAATATTCGTCCCATTGTTTATATGCAGCTCTGGAAATCTTACCGACTTTTGCTGGGGTCAGAGTTTCATAGAAGTTGATACCGTCAAATACAACGCCGATATCCTCTTTAAGCTGCTTCGACGAAGATAATTCCTGACCCCAAAAAGCAACTGTACCGTCGTCTTTATTGATAAGGTCGAGAATCGCATTGATCGTTGTGCTTTTCCCAGCTCCATTCTCGCCAATCATTCCCATGATAGCACCTTTAGGAACAGAAAACGAAATATGGTCTAACTTAAAACCCTTGTATTGTTTCGTTAAATTTTCCACCTGTAAAATTGCACCCATAGTTAATCCTCCTCTTGATAAAACATCGTCAAAAATTCAACCAGTTTGTCTAACGATATTCCACTTGTTCGTCCAATATCAGCAGCTTCTTGTAAATGTGCTTCTGCTAATCGCTGTCGTTCTTCTTGATAAAAGTCCTTATTCTGTGCCGATACAAAACTCCCACGGCCAACTGTTGTTTCGATAAAGCCATCTCTCTGTAAATCCTCATACGCCTTTTGAACCGTAATGACACTTACATGAATAGATTTAGCCAATGCCCGCATAGAGGGAATAGGGTCGCCGGTTTGCAATTCACCACTCATAACCATAGCTTTTATCTGTGAAGTTATCTGCTCGTAAATTGGCTTGCTTGTATTACTGCTTATTATTATTTCCACTAAAACCCTCCTAACTGCAATGTACTTAATGAACAAGTACATTGTAGTGCATTTGAGCGTGGTTGTCAAGCAAACAGCATAATATATGAATTACTCAACTTTCCCAGTTTAAATTCCCAAACAAAGCCTGAATAAATAAGGCTTGGGATCTCATCCATTCATCCACTTTACTTTTAAGGATATTTGAGATTTCTGCTGGTAAGTTGATTA
>JAQSXJ010000022.1 GCA_029256725.1 Anaerocolumna sp.
TGAGGGCGGTGGCAGAGACACAGAGAAAGACCTGTATGGAAATCCAGGTGGATATATTACTTATATGAGTAAGAATACTTATGGAGAACCCTGTACAAAATGCGGGTACCAGATACGTAAAGAGAACTTCCTTGGAGGTACTGTGTACTATTGCGAGCATTGTCAGAAGGATATTCTTATGAAATAGGCATTTTGATTATAACCGGATAAATTATGGCTTACCCGTGTTACATATTTGGTCAAGCTATAATTTAATCAGGGAATATAAAAGTTAGTAGGGGACTATTCTAAACAAATACACCTCTTTAGGGAAATGTCAATAGAAAGAGTATAGACCACTGGTAAGAGAGATGTACAATAATAAGAGTCACTGGGAGAATTGTATGTTAATACAGAAAAAGAATAACAAGGCAAGGATGATACTAATTATATTTCTTTTGCTTATAAGCCTAAGTGGTTGTAAGAACACAGAAAGTAACAGGGAGAAACTTACGCACCAAGTGATGAAGGAAGAGCAAAGGAATAAAGAACAAGTTAATGTGGAAAATGAGAATCAATCAAATGAGACTCAGCCACAGATGAATCAGACAATAGTAAGTAAAGGACAAGAGAATCAGAATGCCGAAGAACAGTCGAAGGAAAGTCAAAGTGAGGATACCTATCTGAAAGAAACAGGTTACTATTCTGCAGATATCAACACAGAAGAAGAGTTCACAGAAATGTTAAGAAAGCTTAAGGGGAACGACAGCGTAGTGAGGCTGTCACTTAATATAAACTGTATCCTGGATAACTTTTCACCTATGGACTTTCAGTTTCTGCCATCGCTGCAAAGTATAGATATAATCACGCTATGTAGTCTGGCTGAAAAGACGAATTATTTACCTTGGTTTGAACAAAATGATTATAGTATTGAAATTGTATGGGATAAAGATGTACAAATCTACGATAACAGTGTGAAACCACCGCTGCCGGCTTATTTTATGAATTATTACTATAGTGATAAATTGAACTTTGGAGCAGATGATTATCTGGAGGTTTATAATAAACAGATACATGGTAACAGGAGTTATCAGGTTTTTACCTTTCTAGATAAGAAGTATGATTACTTCTATAATAACTTAGGAAAAACCACTCTAATTATAGAAGAATTAAGTAAAGAAAAAATAAATATAAAAGAATTAAATGCAAAAGAATACCAAATCATTGATGTACATACTCCAGAATATATTGACTCGTCCTATGGGGAACGTAACAATCATAAGCTGCAGTTTGATGATCTTAATTTTGATGGCTATGAAGATATCTATATGGATATTATGAGTTCGGGCAATAAAAGCTATAAAAGTTATTATGCATTTCTTTGGGATGAGAGGAAGAAGCAGTATTTCCAGGAAAATAGCTTTACCTGCTTCTGGTATAACTATGATTCCTTTGCTATTGATAAGGAGAATAAGAGAATTATCTATGGTAAAGAGATGACTACAAGTGATTCTCATTATGGAATTATTGAATCTCAGAACGATGAGTTTATTGAAACGGAGTCGTTGTTGGTGAAAGTTGAAGAAAATAACAACTACATTACGAATTATCAGGGATTCGTTCTTATTTATACCTATATTGTTCAAGGACAGACTAAGAAGGTCCTGTATAAGAAAGAAGAAGAGGGATTAAAGGCAGAGGAGATTGAAAAATATTTCCCTGAATTTTTATTTGTGAAAGAGTTTCAGTCAGAAGGTTAGGATATTATATTAGTAACTCCGTTGGGTTAAAATTTCATTCTTTCCATAGGATATACAAAGGAGTTGCCGTAAATGTAAATAAGGCAACTCCTTCGTATATCCTATGGACTAATATGTTACGGTTATGGTTTGTAGTTAAGCGATTAAATTGCAGGCATAACCTTACCGCCGGATACCGGTATATAAGCGCCTGTAGTAAAGGCGGCAAGATCAGAAGCCAGAAAGCATACCATATTGGAAATATCCTGATCCGTTCCTCTGTGTCCTAGAGGAACCGTCTTATCATAATCCGGCTGAGCCTCCTGATTCTTATCCCGGTCATTGTCACTGATCGTCCAGCCAGGAGCAACTTGGTTTATGGTTACATTATATTGACCGACTTCTTTGGCAAGACAGCGAACGACTCCATCGAGTCCACGTTTACCGGCAACATAGGCAGATTGATAAGGATCAGCCAAGGCGGCACATTCCGTATTGATAACTACAATTCTGCCATATTTCTGTTCAATCATATGGGGTACAAAGGCCTTGTTCATATAGACATTATGCATAACGCAGCTTTCAAACTGTGTGTAGTAATCGGAAACCTCCTGTTCCAGAACACTTTTCCACTGATACTGGATAACTGCATTATTAACAATTATATCCGGCTTTCCAAACTCAGCATATACTTTATCTCTCATAGCATAAATGCTCTGCTCATTGGTTATATCAGCTTGAAAAATTCCGGCTTCTCGCCCCATAGTTCTGACCTGTGCAGCCAGTTCTTCTGCTTTTGTCTGATTGCTATGATAGTGGATGGCAACATCAGCACCGCATTCTGCAAGAGATAATACGATTCTGCGGCCAAGCTGTCCGGTGCCTCCGGTTACTATTGCTTTTTTACCTTCCAGATTAATCTTCATTATGTTTACTCCTTTTAATAAGCTGCTAAAGCTGGTTGTTGGTATCTTATATTACTGAATAAAGGATTTAGTATATTTTATGGTTTACAATAACTAAGAATTCATTATCTCTATAATCAAGTCCTTCAGATTCTTACCTTCTAAAAATTCAGGAGTCAGCTGCAGTGATTTGTCTGCATACTCCAAGGCTTTTTCAAATTCCTGCAGATTGTAATAACATAATGCTATTTCATAATTGATGGCAGCATCCTCTCCATAAAATTCTATGGAGGATTCAAATAGTGCAATAGCGTCATCATCATAACCCAGATAGCCTAATAACGAACCTAAGCAATAGAATAGATTTCCTTCTTCGCCTATGGGAAAATAATGTTCCAAAACCTGATATATAATTACAATCAGCTCTTCTTTTGGGAAATCTTCTTCCTTTTCTATTCGTTCCAGCAAGGTATTATAAAACTCCAGGAAAGTTCGTGCATCCCAGAGGGTAAACCTTAAGAAGGTCAGCAGTTCTTTTGAGGTAAGAGCGTTGTTCTTAGGTACCACTGCTTTCTTTAGTATATAAAAATCATCAGGACCAACACTTTCAATAACCTCCTGGAAAGCCAAAGCGGTTTCCATAAAATCATGGGAGCGTTTGCTCAGTAAGAATAAGGACATGGTTACACTTTCATGCTCATATATACTGTGAATCGCACTGCCGCCAAGACTGTTAAAAAATAATTCCATGGCATGAAAATTAACTGTCAGGGAGATGGAGCCATGTTTTGATAGAAATGGGTGGTAATTCTTTAACATAGAAGCAATATTTCTATAACCCTTATCTGAGGATAACAATACCAGATCATCCTGAAACAGACTTCTTAATCGATTAATGCATTGAAATGCTATAATAGGTATTGAAAATGCCGTATCTTCAAGGCAGTCTTTATAATATAACAGGATTTCATTTATATTGGCATCTTTATAATAGCCATCGCCTTGTATTGGCTTATCGGTATAGGAGTAATCTAAGCCCGCAAGAATTGAGTTATCATTACTTTCAGTCGGTTCACTCTTAGAAGTGACGGTAACCAAACCTTCATAAAGCTCACCTTTATTAACATAGAAAGTATCCTGGGGAAGACTGTCAAAGGTATAGTTAGCAAATAAGATCAGGGGATTCTTAAGATTACCTTTACGAAGAATTTCACCGCTGTTCCTTAAGTGAAGCTCTTCATCCTCTGCCATATTAAAGGTTGCACAGTCCAGTATACCATTATCGAAAAAAGGCTTCAGATAGCTATGATTCAGCCAATAGTCAACATTTCTATCGGCAAGGTCCGTGATAAGATATTTGAAGGTAAGCCCTTTAAGGGAAGAATTGTCTATCAGATGCAGAAAACGCTTAAGGAAGGAATAAGTGAAGCGCCCTACACCTGCCGCCAGCTCCATGATATATATGGTAGAAGACTTGTCAAAATCCTCACTGGCAGCAATATCTCTGCAAAATCCGAATGCAGTTTTGGCATAGATATTAGCAATATAGGGATTGGTGGTTATATATTGTGGAACTATTCCTTTACTCCAGGCTTCCGGTCCTTGATTTGCGTAGAAGTCAGTTTGCAGTTTCCATATCATAGACTGGGATAAGGGTTTTTCAGCTTCTAATATCTCTCCTGAAATATCGGTGCTTTTTGTATTGGTTCTTTTTATGTTGTACTTCTTATTTATAGTAGTCAAAACATTTCTCCTGATTAATTGATAGATTTTAATATGTGCAATGTTTTTAAATGTTCATGGTGCAAAATCCACTTATCCATTTCTTACCCCCTGATGGGTTTTGCTATATGAAAATAGCACTATACCAGGGCTTCATTATTTAATTTCGCAACTAGTTCCGTACGGGATTTTACTTCTGTTTTGGTGAAGATGGAAGAAACGTGCTTCTTTACGGTGGACAATCCAATATACAGGGCGTCTGCTATTTCTGTATTTGATTTACCTTTTAGAAGCAGTAAGGCAATCTCCTTTTCACGATAGGTCAGAGAATATCGCTGCATTAACTTTTGGGCGCTGTTATCGTTTCGCTCCAGTTTATTTTCCACTTTGATCATCTCTTTGGCATTTTCGATAAACTGCTCAGGAGTGATTAACTTATCCTTTAATATATGATAACCGATGCCCACTTCAATCTTAATAGGGGTATCATTGGAGGAGAAATCCAGGCTGTTAACCCGCTCATAGATATAATCACATATTCGCCCCACCTGATTCTCGCTAATTCCATACATTACAAGGACAAACCGAACTCCGCGGTAGGTGGATATCCAGTCCTTTTCACGTCGGGGAAGCACTTTTAGCGCTTTAGCTACTTCCTTGATAACCTGATTGCCGACCAAATATCCATGGATATTATTGATATAATCCATGTCCTTGATTTTAATAATAAAAAGGGATACATTGACGTTTTCCCTATGAGAAATCGCTATGTCATGGGGAAGTCGTTCAAATATAAACTGATCGTTGTATAAGCTCGTCAAGGCATTTTTAACTATCGACAAATTTTGTTTCCGTATTAATTTAATGATATCATCGAATTTTTGATCATTCTCCAGGTAATCAGAGGAGACGTTCTGCATTAACTCCAGAACTACGTTATAATTACTCAGCGGCACTGCTGTCATAATATAGATATTTGTTTCGTTATATTCAATCTTTGTATATATTTTATTATGATTGTAGGCTCTCATTGAGATGCAATTTTCACAGGCTTTATTGTTTTGCCAGAAATCATAGCAGTTATCGTTTACCTTCATAAGTTTACTGGAGCCCTTAATTACTTTGTAAACTTTCTTTTCTATCGGATTAATCAAACGAATACTCTCATACAAATTTTCTATAAAATTAAAGTTTAAAATCATTTTTTCAACCGAATCAAGATTCTTCATACTAACTCCCATCCGTGCACTTATGCGCACGTACAATTCAAGATATCATGTCCCAACCGTGTATCCTGGATACTTTAAAACCAGGAGGTTGGCAATGCATTTATAATCCTATCGATCATTGATTGTCGCATCTACTTACAGAGGTGACATTGCCACAAATCATAGTGTGAACTAAATTTTTAATAATTCGCACTATCTACTTATTCATGTTGTAAAGATGATTACAATATATGGTAACAAAAGTATACTTTTGACCCATAACGTTTTATCTGACGCTATTATATCATATTGGTATAGAAATCAACAACCAATAACAGTTTGGAAAGGAATTGATTTTATGAAAATAAAATGGAAAATAACAGGCGTTTCAATATTTATTATTATGATACTGACGATATCAATCATATCCGTTACTTTTTTCGAGATAAAAAGTCTGGTTAATACAGAGAATAAGTCTGAAATCAAAAATTACTCTAATATGGGGCTGCAGCTTATCAACTCAGCATATCCGGGAGACTGGTCTGTTCAAGATGGTGCTTTATATAAAGGCGACATGTTGTTAAATGAAAATTATGAGGTTATTGATGAATTTACAGCCGGTACTAATATTCTTGCAACACTGTTCGCAAACGATACAAGAATATCAACAAATGTAAAAGTTAATGGCGGAGAAAGACAGATTAACACAAAAGCTTCTGATGAGGTAATTGACCAAGTACTGGATAAGGGTGAGATTTACACTGGTTCAGCAGATATACAAGGAAAGTCTGCCCAAACCTACTACATACCCTTAAAAGACAATAGCGGTGCAGTAATTGGAATTTGGTTTGTAGGAATATATACCGACGTTGTCAATGAGCGTATTTCAGACGCAATGCTACTTATAGGTATGCTATCAGCAGTTATGCTGGTAATTGGAATTGTCATCTCCTTTTTACTTGGAACTACAATCGCAAGAGGTATTACAAAAGTTAAGGACAAGCTCAGATTAATGGAAAACGGTAATTTTAACTTTGAGTTTCAGGATAAATTGCTCAGAAGAAAAGATGAAGTAGGAGAAATCGCAAACTCCTCCAGGAACCTGCAATTGAAAATGGCAGAAATCATTACCGGTATCCAGAAGGAATCCGAGGAGGTTAAGACAAAGGTTAACCATTCAGTTGAGGCAATGGAGACAGTAAATATAAATATTGAAGAAATCTCAGCTACAACAGAAGAATTATCAGCCGGTATGCAGCAAACCTCAGCAGCAACGGAAGAAATGAATGCATCAACTTATGAAATTGAAACAGAAGTTACTTACATGAAAGAAAAAACTGCTAACGGTGAAAGGCTTGCAGAAGAAATTAAAGCAAGAGCAGAAAAACTGAAGGAAGAAACCGGAGTTTCTTATAAGAATACATCGGATATCTATCATTTAACAAATCGACAGCTAAGAGAGTCCATTCAAAAGACTGAGGCAATTGAAGAAATCAAAGAACTTACGCAGGCAATAATTAAGATAACAGCTCAGACCAATTTGCTGGCATTAAATGCATCAATTGAAGCAGCAAGAGCAGGGGAAGCAGGAAGAGGCTTTACTGTTGTAGCGGATCAGATACGTATATTAGCCGATAATTCAAAACAGGCGGTATCAAGAATAAATGATATATCTTATAATGTATCAGATGCAGTAAAAAGTGTAGTTCAGGATTCCGAAAAACTCTTATCCTTTGTGGATAACCAGGTGTTAAAAGACTATGAGATGTTAGTAAATACAAGCAACCAATATGTTAATGATTCTGATAGTGTAAGAGACATTGTTACAGAAATAAATGAAGTTGCAGAGAAGCTTCACGTAGCCATGCAGCAGATCCGTACCGCGATTGATGAGATAACGACAGCAGCAGGCGAAGGAGCAGAAGGAACAACGGATATAGCGGAAAAAATTAATAGTGTTGCTTTTAAGGTAAACGATGTATTAAAGCAGGTACAGGAAAACAAAGAGAGCGCAGAGCATTTAGATAGCTTGGTAGATTTCTTTAAGCTGTAAGTACACTTTAAATGACTGTTTTAAGTAATTTTGTTAAAGTAAAGCTATAATCTATAAAAATTTAGATATAAGATAGAAAGAGCATCAGCCAGAGATTTATGCTTCAGATGGCGGATGCTCATGTTCTAGTATTTCTTATGAATAATAGTGTTTACACCTTCAAGAGTTGCATTGTATTCTCCATATATTCACAAGATATAATGAGAATTATAGTATGTGATTGCTTATGACGTTGACTTTCAAGTTAACTATATCTGCTGATCTATCTTTTAACCATTTGTCTAGCAGTTCCTGTGAAAATACTGTATCTCCAAATATAGACCTAATTGGTTTTAACATAATCTCAGTTCCAGAAGCGCAAACTGAATCACTTATGGTAAGGTCATGCTGTGCAATACCGCAAATATAATCTTGTTGGTATTGAGCGCCATCTCTAGTGACGGTGACCTGCAATTCTTCACACAATGAATTAACAGTTTGCAATCCAGCTGAATTAAGATCACCCATTTGACTATATTCGGCATTTGTTATTGGACTACCAGATAAAACTTTATCCAACACAGCTTTGTTCCCATGTAAATCTTTTGAAAATGGTAGTCCTCTTCCATTATCTGTGATTTTCACTTGGCCACCTGGTAGAAGCGAAATCTCTACTTTAGTACAATACCCGGCTCTGGCTTCCTCAAAGGTTTGCTCTAAGAATTCATAAATAAGTTGGTGCATATTGTTTTGCAGATTCATAGATTACCAAGTTCACACCCTATTTACCAAATGTTTCTTTGGATGCCATGGATCTGGAGACAAGAAAATACATATCAGGTGACAGTAAAAAGCAGATTCATTGGAAAGTAAGTGCCAGATGCAATCAGTTATTCGTCCGGAAGTTTATCAGCAATCCCAAAACGGAAACGGCTGTATTGATGGATCTGAGACCAGTCAGGGAGGACAGCCTCACCGCTATTATCACAGAGGACCAGATTATTGAAGGCACGCTTTCTATTGCCAATTACTGTAAAGAAAATAATACAAGAGTAAAGGTATATTATGAACAGGCAGGTATAAAGAATATCTTCATTGGAGGAAAAATGGATTTTGATCTATTTTACCGGCTTACCGTTCAAATGCTGTTATTACTAAGGTTGCATAATTACCAAGATAATCAGGAGTAGTTACAGCTGTTGGTGTTGCAGAGGCTTCGTTAGAATCGCTACTTGTCGTACCGGACACTATCGCATTGACTACATAGTAATATGTAGTACCAGGAGTTACATTGGAGTCGATGTACTCTAATGCTGAGCCAGTAACAACTGGAGTGAATGGTATAACTGTGTCAGGTGTTCCCTTAGATGTTAAGGAACGTTTAATAACGTAGCTTTGTGCGTTTGCAACACTATTCCATGTCAACTTAATATTTCCAGCACCACCTGTTGCATTAAGATCTGTTGGAGCTTTAACTGATTCCATCATTTCAAGTTCGCCAATAGCAGTATAGCTTGAATAACCACCATTTGCAGAAATATTGATTCTGTATTTTCTATAAGTATTACTATTTACTATTTCAAACTCTTTTTTATGCCTACACTCCAATCTGTAATATTGGTTTGAGTATCTAATACCACCCATTTTCCTGTATTTTCATCTAATGCTTCAAAAGTCCAAGTCTTCGGTAGTTCTCCTGTTGAGATAACTACAGGATTACTAGAAACAATAGTGTACTTTGTTATACATTTCGCTTCTGGAAATTCATATGCTAGCCACCCTGTTGTGGTTCCTACCGCCGTTGCCCATAAACTTTTTGAAGTATTACTAATATGATCAAACGCTTTCCAGGGTAAGCAAGTATAGTTACTATCAATAAAATAACTGCTTGCACTTGCTTCCCCACTTGGCGATGTATCACTTGTCATGGCTGGAATAATATTTTCAGTATATAGGGTTTCTGCAGCAAAACTTTTTGTACTACTTAATAAAAATGTTAAAATAAAAACTAAAGCAAAAACTAACAATCCTTTTACTCTCTTCATAATCTTTTCTCCATTTGTACAATTATTTGATATCTAAGATAAATAATCTCTTGTCCGTCATCTAATGTGCAGAGGTAATCTATCGCAAAAATACCAGCATAGTTATGGATTTGCTGCAGCTTAATCTGTGTTATCTTATAGTCAATCAGTTTATACTTCTCATTTTCTAAACGCATAAAAGAGGGGGTTATATTACCTTGGTGGTCAAATACTGCTATTCCACCTAGAACAAACGTTCTTTTGCAAGCTGATAAATGTATTTAGTCGGGGACATAATTAGTTAGATGCTTGATTAACATTAATATAACGTGTTGCATAGAATTGAAAAAATGCAACATGGCAAGATATATCATGACCTTATTAGAAAATAAAACACGCTTCATGCCTTGAGACATCAGCATTTAGCGTGTTTTATAGTCTAGAATATGTAAGCGGATAACGGGAATCGAACCCGCAACACAAGCTTGGGAAGCTCGAATTTTACCATTAAACTATATCCGCACATATAAATGTTTACAACCTAATTATAAATCCATTAACTGGAAAATACAACCTAAAAATAATATTTCAACTAATCCCTAAAAATTTCCCTTGACATTACTTGTTAAATTTAATACAATACAGGTGATTACAGGTGACAAGACAGCTAACTTAACAGACCGGGAGGATGTTAAGCTTGCACTTAAAATTTAAAACTGGGGGAAATCAGATGAACAGTAAGAATTCTATTCAACGAATGACAATCGCAGCATTACTGTCAGCAATAGGCATCGTAATTCCGATGTTTGCACCAAAATTTATTCTAGAACCCGCTTCCTACACTTTGGCAAGCCATGTTCCCGTATTTATTGCAATGTTCATATCACCTTATGTAGCAATATCAGTTGCGCTAATTTCAGCCATGGGATTTTTACTTGCAGGTATATTCCCGATAGTAGTTGTACTAAGAGCCTTATCCCACATTGTATTTGTAGTTATCGGTTCTTTTATGCTTAAAAAAAATCCAAAGCTATTAAGTACTGTAAAAGGTTCTGCACTGTTTGGTCTTTTAATGGCATTAATCCATGCTGTTAGTGAAGTTACAGTAGTTACCCTATTTTATTGGGGAAATAACATGTCCAGTGCATACTATGACAAAGGATACCTTTTTTCTGTTATCTTATTAGTTGGCGCAGGTACAATCATTCACAGCATGATTGATTTCACTATAGCATATGTAGTATGGAAGCCACTTCAGAAAGTCGTTAATATTCCAGTAAGTGTAGGTGGAAGAAAAGCAAGATACTAAGAGCAGATGAAACTATAGCTTAATGGGATTCAGACTTTTAAATGCAGAATATATAACTAGTTATTTCAATAGCATTATTCGTATATAATTTAAGACTCATTTAGATAAAATAAAAGAGACTGTTGCACAGATAGGTAGTAGCTTCGGAAGATTTCAAAATCTCCGTTCTTTACCTGTATATTGCAACAGTCTCTTTATTTTAACATACATATCTGCTTATTAAATCTCAAGGTTCTGAAAGTACATTAACAAACAAGTTCTTTCTAATGCACCTTTCTTAGCTTTTCTAAAGTAGATTTTCCTACTATCTACTTTTCCAAGGCTTTCACTTTTTTAACCTTAGATTCCCCGTCAATATCTCTTATACTAAAGCATATCAACAGAAATCCCACAGCAGTAACCACAGTTCCGACTATTAACATGGCAGATACACCATAAGCATCCAATAACCTGCCACCGGTCAGATTAGCCAGGGTTCCGGCAACGGCAATATTAGCAACACCAAGCATAGACTGCCCCTTTACCCGGTTCTCCTTCTCAATTAAGTCATTAACATAATAGATAGAAGCCGGTGTAAACAAAGCAAAAGCAATCAACTGAAAACACATAGAGAAGTGCACCATAGCTACATTGGGGGCAAGCAGTGTAATCAAACACTTAACAACAAAGAAAAAGGCTGATATTTTAATCAGTTTCGTACCCTTAATCTTTCTCACAATATAAATAAACAGTGCCATAGTGGGAAGTTCTAGGGCAGCAGAGATAGAAAGGGAAATTCCCATATCCGCACTTGCACCGCCTACATCCTCAATAATATTGATCAGGTAAGTATTTATAAGCACATGGGAGTAAAAAATCATGGCAACTCCGCATAACATTACAAGAAATAATTTATGGTTTAAGAAAAAGGTTAGGATATTAGAAGCTTCCTTAACCTCTCCCTGGTCAGCATCCTCCGTATACCCCATTAACTCCTTCTGCTCCGGAGTAAATTCCGGCAGTTTCTCACGAAAGAGAAAGGTTGAGAGAATTACAAATATGTAGCAGATTAAGAATACCGGTAAGATGATGTCAGCACCGAATTTGTCGACCAATGAGCCAAGTAAAAAGGACATGACTGCAAAAGTAATGGAACCCATACCTCTTGCCAGTCCGTAATTCATAGGAACGCCCTGATTCATGTATTCCATAGCCAGGGAATTAAACAGCGGATTAACCGTATACTCAACAGCATTTATTAGTATATAGATCACCGTTATAAGAAGGAAGGAATCGGGGAGGACATATAACAGAAGGCCGAACCCAAATACCATAAACATCAATACCAATAACATATGTCTTAAAGTTACCTTTTTCGATTTATCTGCAAAAGAAGCAACTAAGGGCTGCAGGAGCAGAGATAGAATCGCTGCAAAGGAGAGGATGAAGCCTATTTGAGTGTTCTCAAAATTCTTGGCTTGCAGATAAACTGCGGCAAAGCTGTTTATAGCACATTGGCTGATCCAGTAGCTGGACTGGATAAAACCAAACTTAAGTGTAAGCCTTCTGGCAATGGATTCCATGATTACCTCATTGTAATATAATTTAATTGTGTGCTTAACAAAGCGCTCTGAAGCTGCCTTTGCATATTACTCGTTAGGCTAAAGTGTTATTGCACACTCCTGTAACGAACAAAGGCAGGTACAGAACGCTGTCTGTGGTGTGTTTGAAAACGCATTGTGACGTTCTGAATGTCCAGCTCGGAACAAGCAGTTTACAAACGCACCCTAGGATTTTATCGGATATAATCCTTATTTTAATTAATCTACAGTTATATAATCTTTTCTTATAATGCACCTTCAAGGTGTAGAAGTTTCTCTTTTAACGGCAGTCCGCCGCCATACCCCACCAGTTTTCCATTTGCTCCGATTACACGGTGACAGGGAATAATTACTGAGATAGGATTCTTATTATTTGCCATGCCGACTGCTCTGCAGGCTTTGGGATTTCCGGCACGGATTGCAAGTTCCTTATAACTGATGGTCTCACCGTAAGGAATGGTTTGAAGTGCTTCCCATACCTTTTCCTGAAAAGGTGTACCTTTAGGGGTAAGAGGCAGGTCAAAGCTTGTCCGCTTACCTTCCAGATAGGAAGTAATCTGGCTGCAGGCTTCTTTCAGCAGAGGTGTTTCAACACCTACAGTCTCATATTCCGAGGATTCTCCTGCAAAATAAAGATGTGAAATGGCTCCGTCTGTTTCCGCAAGATAGAGCTTTCCAATTATCGTATCAAAAATGATGGAATTCTTCATAGTAACAACCATTCCTTTCTCACTAGCTATCTTACTCGAAGTTCTCTAAAAGCCACCTTGCAACACCATCTTCTGTATTGCACTTAATTACATGTTTGGCGGCTGCCTTTACTTCTTCCTTTGCATTGCCTACGGCACAGGCTGTATCACTGGCTTTGAACATAGGAAGATCATTAAGGTTATCACCAAAGCAGACTACCCTGTCATATCCCAGGGACTGCCGTATAGACATAGCTGCATTGTATTTGGTTCCCTTGTCGCTGAATACTTCAAGAAACCACATACCATCCTTGTTGTAATTATCCTGATAGAAGGCAGTAGCAACGCCTGGTAAATTCCGGTATACTTCATATGCAGGTAGCAGCGCCTCGTAATTATCAAGCATCGCATAATAAATACTGTGATCACCGGCTGCAGGTAAGAGATTCTCTACCTGTGTAAATACCTTGTTGAATTTAACCTTTCTTTCAGTGTAATACTCTGTCATGCCGTCATTGGTAAGCTCTTCATAATAGGTTTCCAGGCGGTTGTCCTTAATCCGGTATAAAAATCCGGTAAGAACGTACTGTTTGGCAGTATTTAAGATTACCTCAGCTGTTTCACGGGAAAGATAAAAGGTATTTAAATATTCCTTCTGCTGTATATTATACTGGATAACACCATTCATGAGAATAACGGGAACGGATAAGTTAAGAGGCGCCAGAATATGCGTTACCGTAGCAGCCGTTCTGGCAGTGGCAATGGTAAATTCCATACCCTTTTCAATCAAACCGTTTATAGTTTCTATGGTATAAGGAGAAAGCTCAGCATTACTATTTAACAGGGTACCGTCTAAATCGGAAATATATAAGGTTTTCATTTGATTCTTCTTTCCGGCAGGCCTTATCTTGCAAAGCCGCTCAGTGGTATACAATGGTAATTTTTTGTAATGAATATACAATCTGACTAACTGTATTTAAGTATACTAAAGCCATTATAAAACGTCAAATTAAAAAAATTGCAACTTGGTTTATCGTGAATTATTCGCTAGGTTTACTTGCATTTTCAAGGGTTTCCATATAAAATGAAAGAAAGAATGGAAGCTAAGTGGTAAGAAAGCAGATGGGAGTAACGTGGAAAAGATTATTATTGAGGAAAAACAGACAAAAGCCGTGCGGCGATGTATGCAGTCTTTTGCCTTGCTTTTCCTGTCGGTAACCTTATGGGTGGCAGGATTTCGTGAAAGGTATATACTGCTGGGTTTTGCAGGAGTTATAGCGACAATTATATTCGGAATCAGATGTATTATGAATCTTTTAAAAGCTTCCCAGAAGAAATCTCTGATTACCATAACCTTTGACGGTATTATAGACAGCTCCTCCAAAGGCTCCGTCGGCTTACTTTCCTATCAGGATATTGAACAGTTTTGTATTGTGGCAGAAGATAATGCTATTGGAATCATACCAAGGGATGAAGAGGCTTTTATTGGGAAGCTGTCACCTCTTAAGCAGCAGACGGCTTTGTTAAATAAGAATAATGAAAAGCCTGTATTTCTGCTCTTTGTAGGCAATGCCAAAGATATTTCCCTTGAGGATATTTATACACTTTTGAAGAAGCGCCTAAAGGATTACCGCAGTTTGTACGACTAAGGAGCTTTCAGCACAATGGATGAGCTTGTGTGCCAGGGTAGGCAGATAGGAGTAATTATGAATAAAAAATATATATTATTTGATTTAGACGGAACATTAACCGATCCGGAAGAAGGAATTACCAAATCCCTTCAACATGCATTGGAATTTATAGACATTAAAGTAGAAGACCGCAGCATTTTAAAGAGGCATATCGGACCTCCGTTAGCAGACGGGCTGAGAGAATTCTTTGGCCTTGAGGATGGACAGATTGAGGAAGTAATAGGATATTTTAGAGAATATTTTGTAGATAAGGGTATTTTCATGAATTATAAATACGAAGGCATAGAGGAACTCCTGGATAGTCTTGTAAAAGCCGGAAAGACTCTTATCGTAGCAACCTCCAAACCGGAGGTATTAGCAGAACGGATATTAAAGCACTTTAATCTGGATCAGTATTTTACTGATATCTGCGGTTCAAACCTTGACGAAACCAGATCAAAGAAAGGTGAAGTTATAGCTTATGCCCTTGAAGAGAATGGAATCAAGGAGAAGGAACAGGTAGTTATGATTGGGGACAGGCTTCATGATATCTTAGGAGCCAAAGAAAATGGTATTGCCTCCATCGGTGTGCTCTATGGCTTTGGCAGCAGGGAGGAGCATGTTAAAGCGGGAGCAGACAGAATAGCTGCGAATCTTAAAGAGTTAGAAGATATACTGTTGGAGCGTGGCTGATAGCGTTTGTAGTATTCATGGATATGAAGTTATGGACACAAAAGATTTCACACCACACTACTTAATATAAAATAATGTACAGCTGATAGAAAGGAGATAGATTAATATGAGATTTATTTCATGGAATGTAAATGGTTTAAGAGCCTGCCTTGGTAAAGGCTTTGAGGAATTTTTTAAGGAACAGGATGCAGACTTTTTCTGTATTCAGGAAACCAAGATGCAGAAGGAACAGTGGGAGCATGCCTTTGAAGGTTATTATGAATACTGGAACAGTGCGGAGAAGAAAGGCTATTCCGGAACAGCAATCTTTACAAAGAAGGAGCCGCTGGCAGTTACCTATGACTTAGGAATTGAACAGCATGATAAGGAAGGCAGGGTCATTACCCTTGAGTATGATAACTTTTATCTGGTAAATGTATATACCCCCAATTCCAAGAGAGAACTTGCAAGACTTGACTACCGTATGGAATGGGAGGATGATTTCAGAGCGCATTTAAAGAAGCTGGACGAGAAGAAGCCTGTAATCCTATGCGGAGACTTAAACGTTGCTCATAAGGAAATCGATCTTAAAAATCCCAAGACTAATACAAAGAATGCAGGCTTTACACTGGAAGAGAGAGAAAAGATGACAGTGCTGTTAGACAATGGTTTTGTTGATTCCTTCCGTTACCTTTATCCGGATGCCATAGATAGATATACCTGGTGGTCTTATATGTTCCGTGCCAGAGAGAAGAATGCAGGCTGGCGTATAGACTATTTCGTAGTATCAGAGTCCTTAAAAGAGAAGATTAAAGACAGCATTATTCACCAGGATACCCAGGGCAGCGACCACTGTCCCGTGGAACTGGATATTGAGCTGGAGTAAATAATGATGATAACCTCTGACTGAGTTTTTTTATTCTGGCAACTGCAGTATGTCTAAACTGCTATGACTAAACAGCAGTATGTTTAAACTGCAGTATGTCTAAACTGCTGTATACTCAACTGTTGCAGTCCCGCATCTGCTTGCAGATACGGGACTGTTACAAACTAAGGCGTGAGTTATGCTTTGCGAAAATCTATACTATGTGCCGTTGCAACTGCTCGGTCAGCAGCCAACCTGTCGGAGGAAATATTCTTATAGGCTTATTTAAGCCAAAATGGAGAAGTGTATGAAAATATATGATATTACACAGGAAGTATTTACCTGCAGGACCTATCCGGGAGATCAGGTACCTGCTTTTACAAGGGTAAGTGATATGGGGCAGGGGGAACCCTGTAATGTTACGGTTTTTTCTATGAATGCACATAACGGTACACATCTGGATGCACCTTTTCATTTTGTAAAGGATGGAAAAACAGTGGAGGAACTGGATCTATACCGATGTGTAGGGGATTGCACGCTGAAAGCTTTTGAAAGTCAGCCAACAGCAGAAGAGTTAAGAGAAATTCTTAAAGACAGTGAAAAGAAAGTAATCCTTAAAGGGCCTGTCACCATAACAATGGATCTTGCCAGAATTATCAATGAATTCGGACTGGAGCTTATTGGGGTGGAAAGTCAAAGTGCTGCTCCTATGGATGCACCTCTTAATGTGCATAGAGAGCTTCTTGGACAGGAAGTCGTATTGCTGGAAGGCCTTAACCTTGAGGAAGTAACCAATGGTAAATATTTTCTGATGGCTGCTCCTTTAAAATTGGGAGGCAGTGACGGGGCACCAGTAAGGGCACTGCTTCTGGACATGAAATAAGAAGAAAGAGAGAGTATCTAAATGGAAACCATGAAATATATTATTGAAACCATTAATAAGCTGGTTGATATCCCAAGTCCCTCCGGCTATACCAGAGAAGTAATGGAGTATGTAAGGAAAGAAGCGGAAGGGTTTGGATATTCCTGCGAATACAGTAACAAAGGTGGTCTTATTATCACAGTACCTGGCAAAACGAAAGAAACTCTCGGTCTGTCCGCTCATGTGGATACCCTTGGCGCTATGGTTCGTTCCGTTACACCGGGTGGCATGCTTAAGTTTACACTGGTAGGCGGTTTTACCATGCACAGTATTGAAGGCAGCTACTGCAAGATACATACCAGAGAAGGAAAGACCTATACCGGTACTATTCTAAGCAAGAGTCCTTCTGTACATACCTTCGATGATGCCAGAACGCTGGAGCGTTGTGAGAAGAATATGGAGATACGTATTGATGAACAGGTGAAAGATAAAGAAGGCGTTTTGGCACTTGGAATCAATACGGGTGATTATATCAGCTTTGATGCTAATTTTCAGTATACCGAAGCTGGCTTTGTGAAGTCCAGACACTTGGATGACAAGGCTTCTGTAGCTGTTTTGTTGGGCCTGTTAAAGGATATGCACGAGGACCACATCATACCGGAAAGCTGCTTAAAGCTTGTAATAAGCAATTACGAGGAAGTTGGTTTTGGAGCAAGCTGGATTCCGGAAGAGATAACTGATTTCATCGCCATTGATATGGGAGCCATGGGCGAGGATCTTAACGGCAGTGAATATGCAGTCTCCATCTGTGCCAAGGATTCCTCCGGTCCCTATGACTATGAGCTTACCACCAAACTGATCAATATAGCCAAAAAGTCCGGAATCGATTATGCAGTAGATATATTCCCTCATTATGGTTCGGATGTTTCCGCAGCATTAAGAGGCGGAAATAACATTAGAGGAGCCCTGATCGGGCAGGGAGTTCATGCTTCCCATGGAATGGAAAGGACTCATGTAAAAGGTCTGGAAAACACCCTGAAACTGCTGGAGAAATATATTCTCGAGTAAAACCTTATAGAAATTCCTGTACCTGTATAATAGAGTTAATTACTTTTCCCATATTATTAAGGTTTACGACGCCATAGCCCCAATTCGGATTTGGATAGTCTTCCTCCGAATCCCTGCTGGCGCTCTGGGTGATAATTTTCATCATAAGGGCGTTGCTCATAGTAGGGAAGTTACCATCTGTTACGCCCCATTCCATCAGAAGGGCCATTACCCCTGCTACATAGGCAGCTGAAACGCTGGTACCGGTTACCTTAAGAAAGGTATTGTTTAGAAATGGACTTATGGAATTGACACCCGGAGCGGTGATATCGGGCTTAGGGTAGTTATTTACGGCATTACCTCTGCTGGCATGATAGTACAAAAGATTGTCATCCGGGTTATAAGCAGAAGCGCAGATAAGCCTGCTGTTATTACCGGGGCTGACAATAGTGGTATAGTTGTTGGCATTTTTAAAAACTGTTCCATCTGATAAGAAATTATGGATAGGCAGCCATATGTGAAAACTCATAGGCAGATCTGATGTACCGCCATAGATAAAGAACTTCCATTTGCCAGGTATAGGGTTTCGAAACCGTAAGGCAATATATTGTTCGGAGGAGTAGATATCCTTTATTCGGCTGTCAGCAATAATTGTCATATCTCCCTGCGTGTAAAGCAGACTGTTATCACTTATGTAGGGAATGCGGAAGATATAACTTCCGTCCGGAGAATATAAGTCAATCCAGAACCAGTTAGGAGCAGTTCCCCAGAACAGCATAGTAAAACCATAGGTATCTTCACCTACGGATAGTTCTACACTATGAAAGGTCTGACCGGAATTGATTTCCCCATAATAATGACTGCCACGATTACCCTGGTTCCCGGCTGCTACCACAATCCCCCTTTTGTAAGAAGTGCTTAGGCCTCCAAGATACACAGCGATGGGGCGATAACCCATATAACCGCTCTGGCTGTTGCCGATACCAAGGCATAGTATCAAAGGTTTGTTTAAATGATTAGCTAATTTATTTAGGTAGTAAATTCCAAAGATGATATCTGTTTCCTGAAAACAGATAGAATCAGGAGGTATAGCAAAGAATTCCTTTAGATATGCTTTGGCAGGTTTTAATTTAACTACTGCGAAGGAAGCATTTGTGGCAACACCTGCGAAGTTGTATTCAGTATCTTCATTTCCGGCAGCAATGCCTGCCATGATTGTTCCATGTCCTATTTCATCAATACTTGGGACAATGGACAGAGGGTCGGCAGATTTTAAGGCCTGATTTATCTGTTCATTTCTGAACTCGGTGCCATACTCTATATTTTCTTGATGATCGGAATTTTCTATAGTCTGATCCCAGATGGATATAATTCTGCTGGTGCCATCTTCCTTTCGAAATACATGATTCTGATAATCTATTCCCGTATCAATAAATCCAATCAGAACTTCCTTTCCTGAATAGCCTTGATTGAGGCGAAAGGGTGCAGGGCGTTTTTCTCTTTTTTCTCTAATTTCTCTAGAATGTCCATACTCTGTTAACAATCCAAAGCAGGAAGGAATACTGTTAAAACCAAATTTATCAATACTGTCAAAGGTCATATTATTAACCGGTATATGAACAAGGGAAAAGTCGGAAAAGTTCAGACTTATGGTGCTGTCAGGAAAGGAGTTTAAGATATCCTGCCGGTCGGTCTCGTTGACAATAAGATCTGCATATTCTTCATTTATTATCTTAAACCTCTCAGAATAGGTCATATTGCCGCCTCGGATGTATCTTTACTTCATTTATATGAATATAAACCCATTTATATGAAGTAGGATACAAGAACTACTCTATAATTTTCTTTATTTCATCTCCTGGACTCTTAGAATAGAGTTAATCACGCTGCCTAACTTACTGATATCTATAATACCATAGCCCCAATCCGGGTTTGGATAACTTTCTTCCGGTCTTCTGCTGGCACTTTGAGTAATAATCTTTTTCAGCAAAGTATTGTTCATCTCCGTATAATTACCGTTGGTAATGCCCCATTCCATAAGAAGAGTAAGTACACCTGCAATATAGGCAGAGGAAATACTGGTACCGGTTGCCGTTACATAGGTGTTGTTAATATAAGGAGATACGGAATTGACACCGGGAGCAGTAATATCAGGTTTTGGAAAATTGGTGATGGTATTTCCTTTGCTGGCATAAAAGTAGAGGGTAGCATTCTGAGGATTGTAAGCAGTAGCGCAGATTAAGCTGCTGTTGTTACCTGGAGCTACTATGGTTGTATAATTATTGGGATTGCCAAAGACGGTTCCTGGTGTAAGAAAATTATGCAGAGGCAGCCAAAAGTGGAAACGCATGGGTAAATCCCCTTTAAGACCATACACATAAAAGTGCCAGTCACCGGGTATGGGTTTACTAAAGCGCATTACGATAAACTGTTCAGCGGTAAAGGGTTCTTTTATCTGACTATCTATAATAAGTGCCATTTCTTCTAAAATAATAACGATGCTTTTACCTGTAATAGGAGGGACTCTGGAAATAAATTCGCCATTGGGCGCATATAAATCAATCCAGAATAAATTAGGAGAGGTTCCCCAAAACTGCAGGGTAAAGCCATAGGTATCCTTTCCCACCGAGAGAACTACATCGTCAAAAGAGTCAGGTGGTTTGATATCACCATAGTAATGACTTCCGCGATTGCTTTCATTACCCGCGGAGACTACAATTCCTCTTCCCGGTAATTCGCCTAAGGAGGAAAGGTATCTGCTTAGTGCTCTGTTGCCGGTATGGTCACTCTGGCTGGTACCAATACCAAGACATATAACCAGAGGTTTCTTTAACTGATTTGCAAGCTGGTTCAAATAAGTGACACCATTAATAATGTCATTTTCCTGAAAACAGATTGACTGAGGAGGGATGAGGTAAAATTCCTTAAGGTAAGTCTTGGCAGGTTTTAATTTAACCATTGCGATGTTAATATCGACGGCAACGCCTGAAAAGCCGTAACTGGCATTTGGGTTACCGCCTGCGATGCCGGCTAAAATAGTTCCGTGTCCGATTTCATCAATACTTGGTACAATGGTGAGAGGCTCCTCTGATGTCAATGCTGAATTGATTTGGTCATTACCATATTGGGTGCCATAAAAGAAATCTTCGGGATAATTCGTACTTTCGATTGTCTGATCCCAAATAGATAAAATCCTGCTGGTACCGTCACTTTTAATAAAGGCAGCATTTCTATAATCAATTCCTGTATCAATAAATCCGAGCAATACCTCTTTACCGCTGTAGCCGTATTTTATTTCAAAGGGTTCAGGAAGATTCCCCAAATTAATGTCATGAATAATGCTATCAGCTGTTAGCAGTCCGAAGCAGGCAGGAATACTGTTATAACCAAATCTATTTATACTGTCAAAATCCATATTCTCGACAGGTAAATGAACAATAGAAGAATTGGCGAAGCTCAGACTAACAGAACTGTTAGGGTATGTCTTTAAAAAGTCATCCCTGCTGGTATTGCTGATGATAAGATCTGCAAAATCCTCACTTGTAATTTTTAACCGTTCGGATTCGGTCATGGAACTACCTCTGATGAATCATTTATTTTATTTATATGAAAGATAGAGATAGAACTGACCAAAAACTTTTGGAAAGATTAATGAATGGACTTCTTTTTGTATTTCTTACCTGCTACCTCGATACTGCCAATTGTTATCAGGGCATCCATATCAAAGGTATGTATGATATTCTTAATTTTTGCAATTTCCAGACGTGATACCACTTACGATTTCCGTTCCATCCAAGGAACCACCGGCTCTGATAATAAGACCAACGCCTTAAGGAATAATGAACCTACAAGCTGCTCGTCATAAAACGTTCTGCGAAAAGAGCAGTCCGAAGATTGTAAATATCATTGTTATCTGTAAAAGAAATATTTAATACTGCCTCCATTTTCTCAAGACGAGGAGGGATGGTATTGCGGTGAATATACAACTTCTTGGCAGCCTGTGCCTGGTTGCAATTGCAATCCAGGTAGGCTTTTAGCGTCTCATATAGATCGGTATCATTATCTTTATCGTATACATGCAAGGGACTAAGGTAATATTCTACGTATTGTTTAAGGATATTTTCATTGTTCAGGGAGAAGAAGATTCGGTAAATTCCAAGGGCTTCATAATCTATAATCTTTCTGTCTGCAATATCTGTGAGGCCTCCTAGACTGACAGAACGTGCAGCTTCTAAGAAGGATTCCTTAATATCTAACAGAGTTGAGGCTATACGTCCTTTACCGGCCTGTAATCTTGCATTAGGATACGGAGTAGCAAGAACCTCGAATATTTTAAGAAATGCTTCGTCTATCTTTTGTTCACTTCGTCTGGAAACCGGAATAACAAAGATAACATAAGCACGGTGCAGACAATACCAGTAACCGGGAGATATCATATGATTCAGGTGATAGATAATCTTATCGTTAATCATCCGGAGCAGCTCCTCGGGATTGTTGGGGCTGTTATGCAGATTCTCGGTCTTAAGATAATTCTCCAGGTTAGTAAAATTAATAATGTATACACGATAGCTTTCTTTGGGATTATAGCCAAGAAACAAGGCTTTGTTATGGAGGATTTCTGTAAGTTCCTCTTCTTTTGTCTCAAAGAAGACAGAATACCAGAAATCGCTGGCAGCAGCAACCTTCTTATCCTGATATTGAATCAGGTTGATGATATCTTTGGTAATGGAGTTGATTACAGCGGTACTTGGCAATGAGAATAAAGGCATCATAAGCTCATCAGCCAGCGCAAGAAGTTCTGCTGAGAGATTCGGTTCGATAATATAGCGGTCACCGGTTAAGAGGATAATACCGGCAGAATTGTTCTCACTGGCAGCCTGGACCATTTCCATAAGAGATATATTATCATAATACATATTAACACCATAATAAATCAGAATCTCTCCGCCGCTGACCCAGCTTGAAATAGGCCAGGACAATACGACATAAGGCCAGGTAACGCTTCTGTCCAGACCCTCTTCGCCTGCCAGAAGCTTAATAGATAACAGAGACTGAATATTTAATAACTCACGGGTAGTTGCCATATATACCTCCTCTTTTTTGGGAAATACCGGTATAACCTAGAATATGAACGAAGGGACCTCTATCTGCTTTTTATATATTTACAATATCCCCTTCACGAAAACCTGATATGGAGTATAGTATACGTTTAATTGTAAGAATTTGCAATTATTATTGTGCTTAATGCATATAAAAAATGTTTGGTGCCATGCTCTGAGAACTTTTGAGTGAGATTAGCTTTCAAAGGCTAGTATAAATGAATTCTTATTCATGACTTTAAGTACATTATACACTATAGTGTTCTAAGTGCATAATAAATATTTAAAAAAATATGCATAGTATACATTGCGATTATGTGCAGGTGTGGTATACTAATTCAAACAGACGAAGTTGTCATTATAATATGGCAACTTTTTTGCTATATAGACTGAATTTATATATATACAGTTTTGCTGCAGGGAATGTAGTGCAGCGGCAATCATCCGGTTGTTGTGAACAAAAATATTTACCAGGTAAGGATTAGGGAGGAAAGAGAATGAGAAAAGTCATGAAAAAAATGATAGTATTGCTGTTATCACTGGTGATGGTGATGGTTATGCTTACAGGATGCAAGAGTTCTTCAGAGGAAAAGACGCCAGCAGACAAACCCTCCGATACAGTTTCTGATACGAAAGATGAGGAAGAGGAAGCAGTAGAGAAAGAGATAAAAGTAGGTATAGCCTATGAAATGGATTCCCTGGATCCTGCCCAGGCAAATGTTGATGTTGATTTCATTGTTATGTTTCTCGCCGGAGAAGCGCTGGTAAGAAGTGTAGAAGGAAAAGCAGTACCTGGTGGTGCGCAGAGCTGGGAAGCGAATGAAGGAAACACAGAATACACCTTCCATCTTCGTAAGGAGGCTGCCTTTAATGACGGAACGCCGATTACAGCAGAGAGCTATAAATACTCCCTGTTAAGAACACTGGATCCGGAAAAAGCCTATGCCAATACCTCCAAATTATCATTTATAACCAATGCAGATAAATATGCTGCAGGTGAAGCAGCAGCAGAAGAGGTGGGAATAGAAGTTATAGACGAATATACTATAAAGATAACCTGTGCAGTACCTACATACCCTATCAGCTTTTCAACCGTTGCATTCCTGCCGTTGAATCAGGAATTTGTAGAAGCTGCAGGTGAGCAATATGGTACAGAAGCAGAAAAGGTACTGACAAACGGAGCTTTTACCATAACAGATTGGGTTCATGATTCTCAGGTAACCCTGGTGAAGAACGAGACCTACTGGGATGCAGAAGCTATTCATCTGACGAAAATAGACGGAATGATAAATGCTACCGGTGACACCGCTGTGGATATGATGTTAGCCGGTGATCTGGATGCCGTAGAATTTGCAAGTGCAGAACCCGTTGGAACCCTTAGTGATGCAGGATTTTCAACAGTAAGTTATGTAAATGGTTATCAGTTCCTAAATATCAGCTATAAAGGAGCAACAGAGGAAACCGGTAAATGGCTGAGCAATAAGAACTTCCGACTGGCCCTTAGTAATGCTCTGGATCGTACAGCTCTTGTACAGTCCGTTTACACCGCAGATATACCTGCAAGCCGTCTGACAGGAGTGACAGAAGTAGGTGCAGATCAGCACTTTAATGAGGAATATCCCTATACAGGCTGGAATGTAACACAGGATACTACCAAAGCAGATGAATATATGAAACTTGCTATGGCAGAGATGGGTGTATCAAGTGTTGAAGAAATCCCTGCCTTTACAATGCTGTGTTTTGACAGCAGCAATAATATGGATGCACTAAATGCTGTAGCTGACATGTGGCTAAAGACCCTTGGTATTAAGTGCGAGATCGATGCGCAGCCCATATCCACTATGGTTTCAAAGGCTGTAGCAGGAGAATTTGATTTCTGGAAGGGTGGACAGGCAGTAAGTTCTCTGGACTGGCTGGATTTCCTTCAGGGCTTTACCTCAGAAGCAAATCAGGTATACTTTTATAAAGATGCAGAGTTTGATAAACTCTACAATACAGCCAATACCGCTGCGACCTGGAAGGAAAGAAAGGATGCTATGTATGAACTGGAGAAATACTTCTGTGAAAATGTAGTTGACCTTCAGGTAACCTGGAGCCAGAGCACACTGGTCTTTCATGACAGAGTAACTGGTATCACAATTAATACAGATGCAATGGATTATACCTATGCAGATGTAACAGAGTAACAGGTTTTCCATCAGTGCCGGTAATAACCCCTATTACCGGTGCTGATTATCCCTTTCTATAGACCTAATAACAGATTGCTAAGTGTCCGTTTAACGAATGTTTAGACCTCTGTCTAGCTATTCTTTAAGCGAACAGTTATAGGAAAGAAATATAGTGTCTAAAGCACACAGATGGGAGTCACCATGATTAAATATATCATAAAAAGAGTATTCATTGCCCTTGGAACAATATTTATACTTGCAACCCTGACCTTTTTTCTGGTCAAGCTGCTTCCCGGCAATCCTTTTACAAATGATAAATTAAAACCGGCTGTCAGAGAGAAGATGATGGAGTATTATGGTCTTAATAAACCTGTGATAAATCAGTATGGAACCTATATGAACAATCTGCTTCACGGTGACCTTGGAACCTCCTTAAAGAAACCAGGAAAGACAGTGGTATCTATTATCGGTGAGACCTTTCCTGTGTCAGCTAAGCTGGGTCTGGTATCCTTTTTGTTTGCACAGGCAGTGGGTATCCTCTTTGGGATTATCTGTGCCCAGTTTAAGAACAAATGGCCAGATTATCTGCTGATGCTGGTTGCCATAATAGGAATTGCCATGCCCTCCATGGTCCTTGGCCCTATTCTTCGCTATTTTTTGGGAGTCAGGCTTCATATACTGCCAGTTACCGGCTGGGGGGACATAAATCAGATTATTATGCCGGCCTTTGTATTGGCACTAGGTGCAATAGCAGGCGGTACCAGAAGCATGAGAGCAAGTATGCTAAGTATAACAACCCAGGACTACATAAAGACAGCAAGAGCAAAAGGACTTAACAGTGTAGAAATTGTAATGCGCCATGAGCTTAAGAATTCTCTGGTGCCCATTATCTCTAATATGGGAGTCGGTATTGCAGGTATTATGATGGGGTCTTTTGTGGTTGAGAGTATCTTTCTGATTCCCGGACTAGGCAAGTATTTTGTTGATGCTATTACCACACTGGATTACTCACTGGTTATGGGATTGACGATATTCTATGGTTCTTTTTTAGTAACCATGAATCTGATAGTGGATATTCTCTATGGCTTTTTGGATCCTCGAATCCGCGTAAGGTAAAAGTATCTGAAATATCTTAACAGTCTAAAGAAAGGCAAGGAACAGATATGGCTGAGAATCCAGGAAAAAAATTAAGGAATACTTTTGAGGCTTCTAAAAAAGAAGGTCTTGAGGTGGAAGGTATTAAGAAAGGCGGCTTTGCAAAAGGTGAATATGACTTTGACGAAAGTGATTTTGACGAAGGTGATTTTGACGAAGGTGATTTTGACCTTCTAAGCTCTGATTCCTCAGGGCAAGAGGCCATGGTTAGAAAACCTTCCTCTTATTTTAAGGATGTAATGAGAAGCTTTCGAAAGAATAAACTTGCGGTAGTATCCCTTGTTATCCTTTGTTTGTTAATTATCATGGTTATTGTAGCACCGATGATGACGAAATATGATTACTTCAGTAACGATTACAATGCAATTAATAACACCCCCAATGCAAAGCATTGGTTTGGTACTGATAAATTAGGAAGAGATCTTTGGACAAGAGTCTGGGTGGGAGGACGGGTATCCTTACTGATTGCCATATTAGCAACCATTATACCTTATGCCATCGGTATGACGGTAGGTGGTATTTCCGGGTATTTCGGCGGTAAAGTCGATATGGTTATTATGAGGGCAATTGATGTTCTTATGGGTATACCTGACCTTATTTACATGATCCTGCTCATGATGATTCTGGGCAGCGGGAATATACTTACACTGGTAATCGCAATGACCATTACCGGGTGGATGAGTGCAGCCCGAACGACCAGAGGTCTTGTACTGCAATTTAAGAGCAGGGATTTTGTAGTTGCCAGTGAGACTCTGGGAGCATCACCTCTGCGCCAAATATTTAAACATCTGATACCGAATTCCTTAGGCATACTGATTGTGGGTATGACCATGACAATTCCTTCTGTAATATTCTATGAAGCCTTTTTAAGTTTTATAGGGCTTGGTATCACACCGCCCAACCCCAGCTGGGGACAGTTGATCAAGAACGCTGTGGATCAATTCCGCTATAATCCTTATCAGTTTCTCATACCCTGTTCCTTTGTCAGCCTGACCATGCTTTGCTTTAATTTCGTAGGGGATGGGCTTCGGGATGCACTGGATCCCAAGCTGCGGGCCTGATTAACTATTTGAAAGCTTCTTTTATCAGATTATGAACCGCAACAGCAGCGGAGGAGGGGCTAAGGTTGAAAGAAATACACCTTCAACCACAAATTTGTGCCTGTGAAATCCTCAGTACAAATTCGGATGCACAAAAAACACGTGCAGGAATGAGGTTAATTATGGAAAAAGAAAAAATCTTATCAGTTGAAAATTTAGAAGTGTCCTTTGATACCTATGCAGGTGAGGTTCATGCAGTCCGTGGAGTCACCTGGCATCTGAACAAAAAAGAGACCATAGCCATTGTGGGCGAGTCTGGCTGCGGCAAATCCGTATCTATCCAGACGGTTCTTGGACTGAATCCCAAAAACGGCAGGGTAAAAAAAGGAACCATTCAGTTTATGGGGGAGGACCTGCTTAAGAAAACACCTAAGGAAATGAGAAAAATTCAGGGGAATCAGATGTCTATCATCTTTCAAGACCCCTTTACTTATTTAAATCCCACTATGACAGTGGGTAAACAGATAACAGAAGTATATCAAAAACATAAAAAAGTTACAGGCAAGCAGGCAGAGGAAAGGGTAATAGAGATTATGAAGCTCATCTCTCTTCCCAATCCGGAACAGAATATGAAGAACTATCCCCATCAGCTCTCCGGAGGTATGAGACAGCGTATTATGATTGCCATGGCGTTGATCTGTGACCCTAAGGTGCTTTTTGCCGATGAACCGACAACTGCCCTGGATGTAACCATACAGGCACAGATAATAGAACTTATGAACGCTTTAAAGGAAAAGGTTGATACCTCGATTGTTCTGATAACCCACGATATGGGAGTTGTAGCCAATATGGCTGAACGGATCTATGTTATGTATGCCGGGCAGATAGTAGAACATGGAAGAGCGGAAGATATCTTTGAGCATCCGAAGCATCCTTACACTATGGGCCTGTTAAAATCAGTACCACGTTTAGATAAGAAAATAACCCAGGATTTATATTCCATCCCCGGAACCCCTCCTTATCTGCTGTTACCACCCACAGGTTGTGCATTTACTGCCAGATGTCCCTATGCCATGAATATCTGTAAAAAATGTCAGCCTGAAAAGCAATACTTTGAAACAGAGCATAATGCTGCTTGTTGGCGAAATCATCCTGCCTGTATTGCAAAAATGAAGGATAGGAAGGCAGGAGAAGCATATGAGTAATACCTTATTGGAGTTAAAGAATGCGCACACCTATTTTCAGGTAGAAAAGGGACTGTTAAAAGCAGTAAACGGTGTAAGCCTGACCCTTAGAAAGGGAGAAACCGTAGGATTAGTAGGTGAATCCGGTTGCGGGAAGAGTACCCTTGGTAAGACCTTAATGAGGCTTTATAAACCGCACAGCGGACAGGTGCTGTTTAAAGGGAAAGATATCTGGACATACAAAAGGAAAGAGAAGTTTCAATATAGAAAAGAAGTACAGATGATCTTTCAGGACCCCTATGCCTCTCTGGACCCAATAGGCATGGTGGGAGATACCATAGCAGAAGGGATAGATATTCATGGTTTATACAAAGGGAAAGCCAGAACGAGTAGAATCCTGGAACTGCTTAAAATGGTAGGCTTAAACGAAGAACATATAAACCGGTTTCCCTATGAATTCTCCGGCGGACAACGCCAGAGAATCGGAATTGCCCGTGCACTGGCTGTGGAACCCGAGCTGATTATCTGTGATGAACCCATATCTGCCCTGGACGTATCCATTCAGGCACAGATTGTCAATCTCCTAAAGAAACTTCAGAAGGAAATGGGCTTATCCTATCTGTTTATAACCCATGATCTGTCAATGGTTCGGCAGATATCAGACCGTATTGCAGTAATGTATCTGGGCTCCCTGGTGGAACTGGCACCCAGTGAGGAGATCTATGAGAAGAATTATCACCCCTATACCAGAGCTCTCTTATCAGCCATACCCATTGCTGATCCTAAAGTAGAGAACACCCGCAAGAGAATTCTGTTATCAGGAGATGTCCCAAGTCCCATTAATCTGAAAGAGGAATGCAGCTTCTGTATGCGTTGTCCTAATGTCATGGAGAAATGCAGAAAAAGCAGACCGGAATTAAAAGAAGTTTCTCCCGGACATTTTACGGCGTGTCATCTATATGAATAATAACAGGAAATGGAACTTACAAAGTGTTTTATAGAAGGAGGAAACTCTATGATATCAGAACATGAAATCAGCAGTATCTTAGAATGTGCACTGTCGGCCGGCGGAGACTTTGCGGAGCTGTTCTTTGAAGACCGGAGTGAAACCGGCATCAAGTGTTCCAGGGGGATTATCCAGAGTGTCAAGAGCCTCCATGGCTACGGTGCCGGGCTCTATCTCTTAAATGGCACCAACAGTGTTTATGTATATACCAACAACGTATCCCTGACCTCTCTTCTTGCCCTGGCAAAACAGGCAGGCTTACTTTTGGAAGCCGGAAATAAAGACAGCAAATATAAGAATATTAAGTTGAACCAGATACAATATATTAATCCCAATCCTATTACTTTAATCCCTTCTCAGGCCGGACAGGAAAAGAAAATCAAAGCCTTAACAGAAATTGATAAAGAAATCTGGAGCAGCGGTGTGAAGCTTCTGAATATGGAGGAAACCTATTCAGACTATGACCAGGAAGTGTTGATTGCCAATAGTGAAGGATTGTTGACAAAAGACCGCAGGATATACACAAAAGTACGTTTCAACTATGCGGTAGGGGATGAAAAAAGAGCGGCAACAGACTGGCATGACTATACCAAAGCCCAGGGCTTTGAGGCATTAAGCAATACAGACCTGGCAGCTGCTTATATAAAGGAAGAAATACAGGACACCCTGACAGAGCTTACGGCAGATCCCCTCAAATCCTGCAGGCTCCCGGTAGTAATTGAGGCGGGAAACGGAGGGACGCTGTGGCATGAGACCTGCGGACACAGTCTGGAGGCAACTGCAATCTCTAAGGGGCAGAGTGCTTTTGTAGGAAAGCTTGGGCAGAAGGTGGCCTCTGAACGGGTTACTCTTATTGATGATGGGACCCTTAACGGACTGTACGGTACTTCTGCTGTCGATGATGAAGGTCATAAGAGGCAGGAAAATATACTGATAGAAAACGGAATCTTAAAGCAGTACCTTTGTGATCGTCTCCACGGCAGAAGAATTGGCATGGAGAGCAACGGCTGTGGGCGAAGACAGAATTATACCTATGCACCCGTAGCTCGCATGAGTAATACCTATCTGGCACCGGGAGCAGATGACGAAGAAGAGATGATAAGTTCTCTGGGGGAAGGCCTGTATGTGAAATCCTTGGGAGGAGGCACTGGCGGCATGCTCTTTTCTATTGCAGCCAGAGGAGCATATCTGATAAAGAATGGTAAAATAGACAGACCGGTTAAGAATGTAATGCTGACTGGTAGCGGAATAGATGTTATACAGAAAGTTGACCGGGTCGGAAGGACACTTAAGTATGATATGGGAGGCTTCTGTGGGGCTGCCTCCGGACTTCTGCCGACAACCACTTTCCAGCCAAGGGTGCGTATATCGGAAATGGTAATCGGGGGAGGAGAATAATCTGGGGTTTACATGTGCCAAAACACATAGAAGGAGTTAGTGGATTCAGGAATATCAAATCGGAGATTTGATTTTCACGAAAGGGGTTAAGATGAAGGAGCTAAACGCATATAAAGAAGCAATGAAGCAGCTGCCGGAGGAGATAAGAGAGGCAGAAGTGAACGCGGATAAACAGAATATTTTATCTGTTCAAATGTGTGACGGTAAGATTACGAGCTTATCCCTGTCCGACCAGACCACTTTGTTTGTCCGGGTCACCGGTGACAGCACAGGTTTCGTATCCACCGAAGATCTGGAGGAAGATGCAGGGGAGGTAATGTCTGCCGCTTTAGAGAACAGCCGCTATCTTAAAGCTGGAAAGGCAGAAAAGCTTCATACCCTGAGCACCCTGACAACCAACCTGCAGGAAACAGAGAAGAGCCATTCGGAACTGGACAGAGTAAAAGCGACTCTTCTTACGGTTACAAACAAGCTAAAGAACTGGTTCCCTGACCTAACAGCCATTACTGTCAGCGCAGAGGAACGAATACATACAGCAGGGGTGGTCAACAGTAACGGCTGTGACCAGACCTTTAGCAGAATAACAACAGAGATTACCATATCTGCTTATGAAAAAGGGGACGAGCAGAACTTTTTTCAACTGGAGAGTGCTTCTGAGTCAGCGTTTGAACGGATTGATTCCGAATTGCTTTATAAGAAGGTAGAACGCTGGAAAGCCAACAAGGTACCGGATACAGAGTGCTTAGCGGGGAGTTTTAGAGCGGTCTTAGATGGTTCTGTACTGGCTAATATGTTCGTGACAGCCTGGAAACTGTTTTCCGGACAGAGTTATATTGCCAACTCAACCCTATACAGTAATAAGTTGGGAAACAGGATAGCTTCAGATAGGGTTACTATAATGGATATGCCTGTAATGGAGAACTGCGGTTACGAATATCCTTTTGACTGTGAAGGAAGTGAAGGAATAGAGACTGTGCTGGTGGATAAAGGAATTCTAACGGGGCTTCTGCATAATATTGAGACCGCAGATGTCCTGGGAGTAAAGTCCACCGGAAATGCAGGGAGAACCCCCTCACTGGTAAAAGGAACGGATATTACCATTACTCCTAAGAATTTCTGTTTAAGACCCGGAGAGAAGAGCCTTGAAGAACTTCTTAAGGAACTGGGAGATGGTCTTTATATCTATCAGTCTTATGATGTATACCACTCTATCAATATTGGTTCGGGAGATTATACCATACCTTGCAATGCAATCCTGATTAAGGATGGAAAGAGGGTGGGGAAAGCTGACGGCATGACCATGAATGGCAATATGTTAGATTTCTTTCAAAGTATACGTTCAGTTGGAAAAGAACTATCCTATAAACCGCTGGACCTGCATAAGGCTTATATGGCAGCAGCCCCTTCTGTACTGGTGGATGCTGTTACGGTCAGTGGAAGTTGATGAACAGTATGAATACTTATGTCATTAATAGGTGCTGTTAACTATTTCCTATGTGGGTTATTCTTCTTAATTGATTAATATGTATTAATCCGAGATTATAATTTATTTTCATTGTTTATGCATCTGGCTAACATACATACGCCGGCTTATGCAACTACAGCATGTTATTACAGAAGATTGAATAAACAGAAGATTGAATAAACAACAGTTTAAAACTGCAGATATATCCTGTTTTAAGAATGGAGGTCATCATGTACCGTAAGGAAATACACCAATTTATCAGGGAACACCAGCAGGAAATGTTTGAGGATGTGAAACAGCTGCTCCGCATTAACAGCGAACGGATGGAAGCAGAAGAAGGAAAACCTTTTGGCACAGGACCTGCAAAAGCTCTTGAGACTGCCTGTGATATCTTTCGCAACTATGGATTTACGTCAAAAAATTATGATAATTATGTGATAACAACAGACTTAAATGAGAAAGAAAATAAATTGGATATACTCGCTCACTTGGATGTAGTACCCGCAGGAAACGACTGGACAGTAACAGCGCCCTTTGAACCGGTGGTAAAGGACGGTAAGCTCTACGGCAGAGGTGCCGCTGATGATAAAGGACCGGCTATAGCAGCTTTTTATGCCATGCGTGCGGTAAAAGAGCTTAAGATACCCTTGGAAGCAGGTGTCCGTCTGATATTGGGTTCTGATGAAGAATGCGGCAGCAGTGATATAGATTATTACTATAAGAAGAATTCACCGGCACCTATGACGGTATCCCCGGATGCTGATTTTCCGGTTATAAATATTGAAAAAGGAGGATTGGCGGGGGATTTTTCAGCTGTTTATGAGGAAGAGAAAGAGCTGCCGCGAATTACCCGCGTAGACGGAGGGATGAAATTCAATGTAATTCCCGCCAAGGCAGTAGCACTGGTAGAAGGACTATCCTGTGAGGACATAAAAGCTGCTGCACTCCAGTTAGAAGCAGCAACCGGGCTCCAATTTACAATAAGCCCAGAGGAGCATGCTGTAAGAATTGAAGCGAAGGGTAGCTCAGCCCATGCTTCTGAGCCTTACAAAGGAAATAATGCATTGACCGGGTTATTGGAGCTCATAGCAGTCCTTCCTTTAGCGGATACCAAAGCCAACAATCTGCTTCGAGGAATTCACCGCCTTCTGCCCCATGGAGATTACTACGGAAAAGCCTTAGGCATTGCTATTGAAGATGACGAATCCGGTAAAACTACGGTAAGCTTTGATATATTTCACATGAATGAAACACAGTTATCCGGTTGCTTTGACTGCAGGGCTTCTATTGCAGCAACGAAGGAAAATACAGCAATGGTAGTAGAAAAGGTATTCAGGGAAGCTGGTCTAGCCCCCGGTGCGCTTAAGACTTATCCTCCCCATTATGTTCCCGCAGATTCAGAGTTGGTTCAAGCACTCTTAACCAGCTATCATAGTATAACAGGCAGAGAGGAAAAGCCTATTGCTATCGGAGGAGGCACCTATGTCCACGGAGTACCCGGAGGGGTTGCATTTGGATGTGCGGTAGCAGAAGTGGATAATCATATGCATGGACCAGATGAATTTATGACGGTAGAACAGCTTTTGTTATCGGCAGAGATTTATGCCGATGCCATTGTCCGTCTCTGTGGTAAAAAATAGACTTTAGACTAAGAGGATATGTATGAAATATGATTTTGATACACCGGTTGAACGCAAAGGATTCTCAAACTTAAAGGAAAACATGTCAGAGAAGACCGTAATAGAAGCAGGAAATGTAAGCTTCTGTGCTGGAGAGATGGACTTTAAGACAGCACCGGCTATCGAGAAGATGACCTTAAAGCTTGCCAGGAACGGTTTATACGGATATACCGTCTGTGATGACACTTACCGGAACCAGGTATGCAGATGGATGCAGGAACAAAGAGGCTTTCAGCTGCAGCCGGAATGGATTGTCCCAACCCTTGGTACCATACATTCCCTTGCAACGGCCATTCGTCTGCTGACAGCGGAGGGGGAAGAGATACTTGTAAATACTCCTTTTTACAGTAGGTATGAACAGGCAGCCAGACGGCTACACAGACAGACAGTAAAGAGCCCCATGCTGGTTATAGAAGGTCGCTTCAGACTGGACTTTGCGGATATGGAGGAGCGGATAAGAGCAGGCAATATCAAGCTGTTCGTATTCAGTAATCCCTGTAACCCTACGGGACAAATTTATGAAGAAGAGGAATTGGTAAAGCTTAAAGCACTTATGAAGAAATATAAGGTTTCCGTATTCTGTGATGAAATATTTGCAGAAACTGTCTACGGGGGCAGGAGGGTAATGTCTTACTGCGAAATTGCCGGTGCAGAAGGTACCCTTGTAGCTACCTCTATGGGAAAAAGTTTTAATCTTACGGGTGCTAATCATGCCAATATCATAATCCCCGATGAGAAGCTGCGAGAGGAATTTATACGACAGAGAAATGCCGATCATTATGGCAGTATCGATCCCTGGATATATTCTGCACTGAGAGGAGCTTACAGTGCGGAAGGCGCAGACTGGTTGCGGCAGATGAATACTTACGTGGAAGAAAATATCTGTATGATAAAGGCTTTTTTTCAGAAAGAAGTGCCTGAGGTAAAGGTATATGGGGGCGAAGGAGCATATATCCTGTGGATGGACTGGAGCAGCCTGTTTCCTACAGCGGAGGAATTGTTTGATTTTCTGATCTACAAGGCATATCTGGATTTGGATCCGGGAATCCATTATGGTGAGGAATATTCCTGCTATACCAGAATGTGTGTAGCAAGCCCCAGATATCTGATTGAGAAAGCTTTGGCTATGCTTAAAAAGGCAGTGGAAGCTATTCGGCAGCAAGGGAAGCAGAATCCTCTTTTTACGGACGCCTGATTTGTATGTGTGCCGAGGCACGGAAGGAGTTAGCATGGTTATTATCGAAAAGTACACAGCAGAAGGTTTATTAGACTATAAAAGCTGCATTGAGCTTATGAAAGAGACTTTAATCAATCTGGAGGAAGGTAAATATGCCATGCCTCAGAGACTTATCTGTACCATGCCAAATACAGCTGCCTTTGGATTTATGCCGGCCTACGTGGGAGATTACTTTGGAGCTAAAGTTGTAACTGCATACTCGCCCAACGCAGGGACTGCGTATTCATCCCATATTGGATATGTAATGCTGTATGAAAGCCTTCACTGTACCGTAGCTGCAATGATAGAGGCGGGAAGCATAACAAAAATCCGAACAGGTTGTGTCAGCGCAGCCGCCACAGATCTTCTGGCAAGAAAAGACTCTCATAAGCTGTCCTTCATAGGAGCAGGAGAGCAAGCTCGCTCCCATATGGAAGCAATTCGACTGGTTCGTGACATACAGGAAGTAACAGTGTATGACATACGAAAGGAGGCGGCAGAGCTGCTGGCCGCAGAATTCATAGAAAGTTACGGAGTAACAGTGCGTGTCTGTAATTCGGTTGAAGAGGCAGTTGGAGACAGCGATATAATCTGTACCTTATGTCCGACGAAAGAGGCATATCTTAGCAGGACTATGGTAAGACCTGGTACTCATATCAATGCAGTGGGAACCTTTACACCCACAACCCGTGAGGTTGCTTCAGATCTTATTGCAGCCTCCAGATTATATTCTGATAACACTCCTTCCTTACGCAAAGAAAGCGGTGAATATTTAATTCCTTTACAAGAAGGGATTATTACACAAGAGCATGTCATCGGTTCCTTGGGGGAGTTGCTGCTGAAAAGAAAAGAGGGCAGAATCTCAGATACAGATATCACTGTTTTTGATGCTCTTGGACTGGCGGTAGAAGATGTAGCCAGCGCAAGAGCTATCTATGAAGCTTATGTAAGAGCAGAATAGAATAGAAAGCAATAAATTTTTTATGATACAGAACTCTGTGCGGTCAGGTAGTCAGTTCCGTAACCATGCATTAATTCAAGAATCGGTATAATCTTTTGACCCAGTTCCGTCAGGGAATATTCAACTTTGGGGGGGACAACCGGGTAAACATTTCGGAGGATAAGTCCGTCTTCCTCCAGGCTTCTTGCTTTATAGCTAAGATACCAAAGGATTAGAATCTTACGCTTACCGGACAGAATATCCTGAACCAGAACCATGGGGCATTTATCAAATTTTATGCATTTATCACGCATATGGCATACTTCATGCATGTCTTCATTAATTGTCATAGAAACTCCTATCTATAGGTTTGAATAGTTTTAAGTATCTTTTTGGGTACTATAGTACTTTTTAGTGCCTACTTGTCTAAAAGGTACCGTGTGTTATAATTATAACAGTCTTGATCATAAAAGCAATGGTCAGACTTCATATTGCACGATGGATAAAAGGAGGCATTCATGGCAAATATTAATAAGGCAATAAACAGCTTACTTGATATCTGTACAGCCTGTGCAAACTTTGACACTGAAAAGTGTCTACGGGATAAATGCAATATTGGATATTCCCTGACACTTTTAGAGAATCTAAAAATTCACAACCGTATGTTTCTGGATGAGGATATCACACGTATACCAAGTGAAGATACCAAATATTATGATGAGAAGAAACTGGCAGCAAGCATAGCTTCAATCTGTAAATTATGCAGAGAATGCAATGCCATGCACCGGGAATCCTGTGCCATTTCTTTGGCCAGAAAATCCGTAGAAGCTGTAATTTTAAAGGATATGGAGGATTATCCGGGAAATGTATTTTCTTACCTGGTTAATGTTAGCCGGCAGAATGCAGATTTCTCAAATCTGGTTATGGAGGAATACCGTAAGCAGTAATCAGAGACCATAGGGTAAAAACTATAAAACATGAGGCTGATATTTCAACCTACTATTTAGGAGTGTATTTAAGCACACAGAATGGAGAATAAATGAGTAAAGTACTTTATATCAAAGCAAATGCAAAACCCGAAGGCGTATCAAGAACCTATAAAATAGCCGATGAGTTCATAGAAAGTTATAAAAAGAATCATCCTTCAGATGAAGTTATTACACTGGATTTATATAAAGAAGGAATTGACAGCCTTTCTGTAGAGGAATTACAGAAATTAAGAGCAAATGCAGGTGATAACAGTGAAAACCCTGTTATGAAATATGCTTATCAATTTCTTGAGGCAGATAAATATGTATTTGCAGAGCCTTTATGGAATTTAGGTGTACCTGCAATCTTAAAAGCTTATATTGATTTTATCTGTGTTGCTAATGTAACTTTTAAGTATACTGCAGAAGGCCCTGTTGGTTTATGCAAGGATAAGAAGGCAGTTAATATTACCTCCCGTGGCGGAGATTATACCTCTGGATTTATGGCTGAAATCGAGATGGGAGATAAATATCTAAAGACAATCCTGGGCTTTATGGGAGTGACAGATTACACCACTATAGCTGCTAACCAGCTGGATGTAATTGGACAGGATGTTGACGGCATTGTTGGAAAAGCTATCGAAGAAGCTAAAAACCTGGCAGAAAAGTTTTAATCAAATTATTGTTAATCCATAAATTTATTTACAAAAGAAGCAGTAAGAAAGGAGAATATCCTGTCTTACTGCTTCTTTTGGTTATTATTTAATTGCAGTTTTCTATAATCGGAGGGACTCAATCCAAGATTTTTAAGAAATACCCGGGAGAAGGTCTTATAAGATTTAAACCCCGTTTCATAGCAGATATCAAGGACAGAAGAATCCGTAGATAGGAGCAGGTCACAGACTTGTGCCAGGCGGATTTTCTCCAGATATTTATGAAAGTTTTCCCCTAACAGCTGGTGGAAGGAGGAACTGATATGAGAAGCACTCATATGAAAGCGTTTGGAAAGCAGTTCTAAGGTGATATCCTCCTGATAGTATTGTGAAACATAAGTAATAATGTCCCATACACCGCTCTTCTGACTTAGTATACGCTTTCCAGCAGCCGGCAGATGTTTGAGGGTACGATTTCGGTCATAGGTAATCAGCAGCTCCATCAGCTTACTTTTAAACATTAAAGCACTCCATTTGCTGCGCTCAATCAGCTCTTTTTCCATGGATTTCAGAATATCAGTCTGGGGCGGACTGTTTGAATGCGGTTGGTTTCATTTTACCGGAACTGTTCCAGAGGATAGGGAGGCTGCGGAGGCGGAGGTAATAGACAAAGAGGCTATAGAATCCGTTCTGCTGATTGACATAAACGGTGAACTTTGCGTGGTGGATGAGGAAGGGAAGCCTGTCAGAGGCCTTACAAATGTTTCTTCAGAATATGAGATCTCTTTGGTAAATACCAGGACAGCGGTATTGTAAGGCAGGCATATATTGCAGTCTGCAACAAAGACTTAGAGCAGCTTTATTATGATTTTGAAGTGCTTCAGGAACTGATGCTAAACTTAAGTGAAGATAAAGCCAGATATCACAGTCTTCTTCACAGCCTGAACCGGGCTGCCAATGAGCTTCGTCTTTATAACAACGAGGAAGCCAGAAAAGCAAGAGAAATCCTTAGCAAAGAATTGAATAAGAAAGGCGGAGATGCATCTCTTAAGATCAATGCCTTAGGACATGCTCATATTGATCTTGCCTGGCTGTGGCCGGTAAGAGAAACTATTCGTAAAGGTGCCAGAACCTTCTCCACCGTACTCAGGAATATGGAAAGATATCCGGACTATGTCTTTGGTGCCAGTCAGGCTCAGCTGTATCAATGGGTCAAGGAATATTATCCGGCCCTTTATGAAGAAATAAAAGAACGAATCAGAGAAGGCCGCTGGGAGGTTCAAGGTGCCATGTGGGTTGAGGCGGATACCAACATCTCCGGTGGAGAAGCGCTGATTCGTCAGGTGCTTCTTGGCAAACGTTTCTTTCAAGAGGAATTCGGACAGGATATCAAGAACCTCTGGCTGCCGGATGTCTTTGGCTATACTGCGGCATTGCCTCAGATTCTAAAGAAATCAGGGGTAGATTATTTTATGACCATTAAGCTCTCCTGGAGTAAATTCAATAAACATCCACATCATACTTTCTGGTGGGAAGGGTTGGATGGCAGCAGGATTCTGGCACATATGCCGCCGGAGGGAAACTATAACAGCTCAGCAGCGCCGCGTGCCGTTGTTAATTCAGAGAAAGGTTTTCTGGATAAGGGAATCGGTGAGGAGTGCCTGTTGTTATTTGGAATCGGTGACGGTGGAGGCGGACCAGGAGAAGAGCATCTGGAAAGACTTGAGAGAGAGAAGAACCTGGAGGGACTTATACCGGTTTCCCAAGGGTCAGCACAGGATTTCTTTGATAGAATAGACAAAGAGGATTCTCTTTATAAGACCTGGAAGGGGGAGCTGTACTTAGAATTCCATCAGGGAACCTATACTTCTCAGGGACGTAATAAAAGGTATAACAGGAAGATGGAGCTGGCTTTAAGAGAGCTTGAATTCGCAGCTGCATGGAAGGTATTAAAGGCTGATAATATGAATATTACAGAAGAAATATACCCTTCTGCCTTTCTTGATAAGACCTGGAAGGAGACCTTGTTATATCAGTTCCACGATATATTGCCGGGTTCCTCCATTGCCAGAGTATAGGAATGTATACCTCTCTTGGTAGCTCACAGGAGAAGCAGGAAGCCAATACAGGTAATAAGACAGTTGCCGGTAACTGTGTACGTGTCTTTAACTCTTTATCCTGGGAAAGAGAGGAATGGTTCTCCTATAATAATACCTGGGTGAAAGCCAAGGTACCGGCAATGGGATACCGTGTTCTGTCTATTGAAGAACAAAATGATGATACATTAGCAGATATAGCTGCAAGAGAGAGCTTAGCTGTCGGAACACCTGCGAGTCTGCCGACCAATGAAAATACTCTTAATAAGGCTGAAGTTTCAGAGACACAAAACACTCTTGAAAATGAAAGCTATACTGTAGTATTTTCACCTGAAGGTTTCATTGAGTCTATTTATGATAAAGAAGAAAAAAGAGAGGTTATACCCACAGGAGAGACTGCTAACAAGCTGGTAATGTATGAAGACCAGGGAGATGCCTGGGATTTTCCTATCTATTATGATGAAATACCAGGAGAAGCATTAATTCTCACTGAGAGCAAAGTTTATCGTGAGGGACCGAAGCTTATAAGGTTGAATCGTTTCCGCACTGCTGCCGGTGAATCCCAACTGGAGCAGAAAGTAATTCTGACAAGCGGCAGCCGCCGTATTGACTTTGTAACCCAGGCGGATTGGAAGGAAAGCGCTAAGATGCTTCGTACCTCCTTCCCCGTAAAGGTAAGAGCGCAGGAGGCTACCTGTGAAATACAATTTGGCAATATCAAACGACCGACTCACCGAAATACCTCCTGGGATATGGCTAAATATGAAGTCAGCACCCATAAATGGGTGGATATCTCTCAGGGAGATTATGGAGTAGCTCTATTGAATGACTGCAAGTATGGTCACAAATTAATAGACAATATAATTGACCTGAATCTGTTAAGAAGTACTGCATATCCGGATACAGCCGCTGATAAGGGAAGACATGAGTTTACTTATTCCCTGTATCCTCATAAAGGGGATTATATTGAAGGCAGAGTGGTAAGAGCAGGTTATGAGCTGAATGTACCTCTTCAGGTTCTTCCGGCTGACGCTAGCTATATGACAGAAGAGTCAGAATCACTGGTGTCAGTAGAGGCAGAGAACGTTATTATAGAATCTGTTAAGAAATGCGAAGAAAGCGGAGATTTGATCCTTCGTCTGTATGAATGCCATGGAAGAGGGGTCAGAGCCAAAATAAATCTGGCTTTTAAACCGGAAGATATACAGCTGGTAGATCTGATGGAAAAGGAGACCAGTCAGGCAGGTCTTGAGAAAGATATGGAAAGGGGTAATTCCTGTACTCTGGAATTCAAACCTTTTGAAATAAATACCCTCAAAATGTCTTTGCGTTCAAAAGCCTAAAGATATTGAAAAACAGTTCCTTATTTGGGGCTGTAAATAAAAAGCCGCCCTATGAAAATCTAAGGAGCACGGGGCAGATTAGGGATTTATATAAGTTGAATAAAGACTTTACCGGATATAATAGAACCATATATTATAATCTTTATATATCCGGAAGTGTTAAACTAAAATCAACTATATAGGAATAATCTAAAAGCACCAGCGCAGAGAAAGTAATATGTTCTCTGTGCCGGTGCTTATTTTGCAGGCTATAAGTTATTCTGCCTTAGAGCTTCTTTTTAAGACCGTACGGTTTGAATGACCAAGAATCATTGGAACCTTTTCAATATAAACATCGCTGGTGTCAAGTCCAAACCAGTTCGACGGAGAAACCGTGAACTTCTGTATAAAGAACTTGGTTCTTAGCAAGAAGGAATCCCAACCGGATAAAGAGGATTCATGAGAAAGTACTTCTTCAATAAATACAAAACGGAAGTCTCCCAGTTTACGGTTTGGTATAATGGAATAAATGTTGCACTGCTGCTCAATTTCCTTATTGTTTACCAACTCTGTTGATATCTGCCGTAAAAATATATTAAGATTCTGTTCCACACGAAATCCAAGATTGATCTGGATATTAACAATATAGGAAGTTTTGAATTTTTCAACTACATAATCTGCCTGATAGGGCTCATCTGTTACGTAAACATTTACAAACCAGTAAACATCCGCTTTTTTCGGCTTTTTATCCAGAAGGAAATACATAACTTTACGCTCTACTTCTTTTGGATTGGGACAATTCGTTAAGCACACAAGGTTACTTGCATATTTTGGAATGTCCGGGTCGTGGCGCAGCTGACTTAGTTGTTTGATATAATTTTCAATGGGTACGATCTCACGGTGACGCATCTTAATGATATGAGACCTATCCCAGATATACATTATAAAAAGTATTGAAACTGCAATAATTACCGCTACAAAACCACCATGAAAGAATTTAATAATATTTGAGAGGAAGAAAGAAACCTCAAAGGACATAAAGAAAACCAGCATGATGACTGCAAGTACAATAGGTGTTTTTTTCTTCAGCATATAATTAAATAACAGGATGGTTGTCATAAGCATAGTAACTGTAATGGCAAGACCATAAGCTGCTTCCATTTTCTCGGAGCTTTGAAAGTAAAGAACAATTCCGATACAGACGACACACAATATCCGGTTAACAGCAGGTATATATAGCTGACCTTTGGTAGAGGAAGGATATAGCGTATGTAATCTGGGAAACAGATTCAGTTTTATTGCCTCTGATACAAGTGTAAAGGAACCTGAAATCAAAGCCTGAGAAGCTATGATTGCAGCAAGGGTAGAGATTATAACGCCATACATTAAAAAGCCTGAGGGAATCATCTGGTAAAACGGATTGGTGTCCTCTAATATGGCATGGGAAGGATTGTTTTTAGCAGATAAAATCCAGGCACCTTGACCAAAGTAGTTTAATAATAAACTTATTTTAACGAAAGGCCAGGTGAAGTAGATGTTTTTTCTTCCAACATGTCCAAGATCAGAGTAGAGGGCTTCAGCACCTGTTGAACATAAAAATACACTGCCAAGTATAAAAAATCCAAGCTTATTATCATCACTAAACAGGATACTAATGGCATAATACGGTGATAATGCACGTAACAAGGAAAAGTTTCCTGCCAGATTGATTATACCAAATAAAGCCAGGCTGCCAAACCATAAAAACATAATGGGACCAAAGAGTCTTCCGATAAACTCGGTTCCAATATGCTGAATAAAAAACAGCAGGCAGATGATAGCAATAACAAGTATAACGATATTATTCTGATTGCCATAAAAAAAGTCATGAAAAACCGGGAGCAGTTTTAAACCCTCCACAGCGGAAGTAACGGTAACCGCCGGTGTCAGCATACCATCTGCTAACAGAGCGGATCCACCGATCATCGCAGGGATGACCAGCCATTTGGAACGGCTTCTCACCAGTGTAAAAAGAGAGAAGATACCGCCTTCTCCATTATTATCAGCTTTTAGTGTTATAAGTACATATTTTATTGTTGTTAATATAGTAAGTGTCCAAAATACCAAAGATAAAGTACCGAGAATAAAATCCTCTGATACGTTTTCTAAACCACCGTTCCCAATAAGAACGGATCTCATTACATAAAGCGGTGAAGTACCGATGTCTCCGTATACTACACCTAAAGTCACTAGAATTCCTCCAAGTGTCAGCTTGGACATTCTAGATTTTTTCGATGAAACTTCCATCTTAGGCTCCCGTCTGCGTGTTTAACACGCGTATAATATCAGGGGTTGTGAAAGTATCTCCGAGTGGCAGCCTTTCGATATTAAATTAAATTTCACTCTTTTACCCCTTTGCAAAAATGTTTAATTAACTTTTCCAGCGCGGCAAAATGCTGGAATTTCACTTTTCTTCATTTATCTAGCACGAACTGGATCGAATAGTTTCGGCCAAAAATATACTTAACATTGGACAAGGTAATATAATATTGTTTACCTTTACCTTAAAAAATATTTTTATAATTAATGCCGTTTGTACATTATCGCATAGTAGCTTAGCCTTATCAACTATGCCGCGGCTGTTTGATCATCTCCTGATTCTTGCGTGAATTTATTAAGAAAAAGCAACTTAATTCTGTGGAATTTGACATTTTAGGGAAAGTGCTGCTTTGCTTAACGATAGAGTGTATTTTCTGACTCCTAACACTCCTGTAATATATTATAGTAATTGGTGCCGTTTGTCTATCTCTTAAGGGTAAAAGAATTACCAAAAAAACAACATTTATTTGTAGCTATTTTCAGCACTAACTTATGGATTTTAGCTATCTGTTTATTGAAGAAGCAAAGACCTATCAGTTGGTAGAAAACCCAATCCACTTTAATAACGCCGGGAAAGCATTTGGAAGATTTTTGAAGTACTTGGCGGATTATCCGGCTGCGAGCTTGTATGAAACAATCCCTGATTTCCATAACACGGCGAAGAGATATGAAGATTTTCTGGAAGCAGTAAGAAGGGATGCAAAGGGCAGAGCGAAAGAAATACAAACAGAAATACAGTTCGTTAGGGAGAGAGCAGAGGATACAAAGGTTCTTCTAACTCTTCTGGAGAAAGGTGCACTTTCACTTCGTGTTACTCATAATGATACAAAATTTAATAATGTTATGATTGATGATGCCACAGGGGAAGGTATCTGTGTTATTGATTTAGATACGGTAATGCCCGGTTTATCGCTCTATGACTTTGGAGATGCAATTCGCTCCGGTGCCACAACTGCCCAGGAAGATGAGATGGATTTGTCTAAGGTATGGCTGGATCTTACATTATTTGAAAGTTTCACGAAAGGATTTATAGAAACTGCAGGGGATTCAATGACTGAAATGGAACTTGAATATATACCCTTCTCAGCCAGGCTGATGACTCTTGAATGCGGAATGAGATTCCTTGGCGATTATCTGAATGGTGATATCTATTTTAAGATTAACAGGGAAAAGCATAACCTGGATCGTGCCAGAAACCAACTAAAGCTGACTGCTGATATGGAAAAGAAACTTGACGTGATGAATGAAATTGTATACCAATCGAAAGCCAGATAAGCACCACTCCCATTAGGGAGGCTGCTATTTAATTATTAACATGGCTTGATGTGATTAATTTGTGTTATTAAAAGAAGGCTTTCATTTATTGAGTAATACTCAGGAAGAATTAACTCTAAAGCTAGTTAAAAATACTTTTAATATGAATGAAACTGGTTCATGCTATATGCTTTATTGTAATAGAGACGGATATAGGAATGGGCAAGAGGAAAGAAAGAGGGTCAATATGAGCAATAACGCATTTAAATGTGAAATTATATTATTAAGTTCCTTAGCAAAAGTATTTCCGGATGAACAACCGATCTGGCAACCTGAATGTATAGTGTTAAGTGCCTTAAAAGGGGAAACCGTATCGTTTCAGGCTGCCTATACCGGTGAGATGAACTTAAAAACAACAGCTGAGGTGTTGGTTATTTCACCGATACAGGATTATATCCATGTCAGAAGCGTTACCGTTCCGGTGGGAACGGCATGCGGTAGGGAGACAGACGATAATTACCTTAAGAAAACCTCTGGTGTATATCCCGATGTGCTGCGGGAATTAAAGGATGGCAGGACGGATATTATGCCGGGGAAATGGAAGAGTCTCTGGATTGATATTGAAGTTACGGATAATATGCACCCCGGTAGTTTCCCAGTAGAAATCTGTCTGAAAACAGAGGAGGGAATTTTGTGCAGTGCCTGTACATCAATTACCGTATATGACGCGGTCTTACCCAAGCAAAAACTAATACATACGGAATGGATGCATGCCGATTGCCTTGCAGATTATTACCGTGTACCTGTCTTTTCAGAAGAGCATTGGAGTATTCTAAAGAATTTTCTTCTAGAATATGTAAAACGAGGCTGTAAAAGAATCAGTGGAAGAGTCCCTAGAAGGCTTTCATACCATTGATGCACTGTCCAGTTATGAGTTTTATCGGCATGGACTGGTGGAGCACCCAATTCCCCAGGTAAATGAGGTGCTGGATTTTCTTAACAATGGCATCACAGATTTGTGGACCTATTACTGCGGCTGTCACGGTTATAAGGTGAGCAACCGTTATATGTCCATGCCCTCTCTCAGAAACCGTATTTATGGACTGCAGATATATAAATATGGTATTGTTGGAATCTTGCACTGTGGATATAATTTCTACAACAGCCAGTATTCACTGGAACATATTAATCCATACGAAGTTACAGATGCCGGCGGCAGTTTCCCTTCTGGGGACTCCTTTCTGGTCTATCCGGGGGCAGACGGGCGTCCAGAAGAGTCAATCCGCATGATGGTACATTATGAAGCGCTGAATGATATAAGGGCATGTCAGCTCTTAGAATCGCTGACGAATAAAGAATATGTATTGGAACTCATAGAGGGAGAACTGGCAGAACCAATTACATTCCATAACTTTCCCAAATCTGATATGTATCTTCTTCAGCTGAGAAACCGCATCAATAAGGAGATAGCTAAGAGAATTTAAGGATAGTTAAGTGGGTTATAACAAAGAATATAAACGATAAAACATAATATATGATTGTATTCTACATCCATGTTTCTTTGTAGAAGAAATTAAATTTTACGATAGAATTCTCTGATTGGCCATCTATTGTATAAACGATTTTGAAGACTTCATCACGTAGAGATAGCTTTTCTATAGAGAGAATATCCCCTTCTCTTCTTTTTATATGTTTATATATCTTTTTCTTACATATGTGTTTTCTCCATACCTTTTCATAGATAATGAGAAGAATAATAAATAGTAATATTAGATATTTCAATTCACACCTCTTTCTTATACTAAAATGTGATTATTACAATAGATGGATATAAAAGTATATCATTACTGTCTTACTAATTCTATAAAATTGTAAATAAAACTGTGGTTAGAATAGATATTAGTGTCTTCTTAGAAAAGTTCTAATGAAAGAGCAGGAAAGTACAGAATATCAGCATTTCAAAAGTTCTCTAATTTCAATAAAATATCTCTTGCATTTAATAATTACAAATGTTATATTAGTTCTAGAACAAACACAAAGTATATTGAAGGGGGTAGTTAAATGAATATTAGCAAATTCACTCAGAATTCTATTCAGGTAGTCCAAAGCTGTGAAAAACTGGCGATGGATTATGGACATCAGGAAATTGATCAGGAACACCTGCTGTTTAGTCTGCTGACTATAGAGGACAGCCTTATCATGAAACTCCTTAAGAAGATGGAGATAACAGGAGAAGTCTTTACTGCACAGGTAGAGGGGCTTTTAAATAAAAGACATAAGGTATCCGGTGGTCAGGTTTATATCAGTAATGATTTAAATAAAGTACTAATTTATGCAGAAGATGAAGCGAAACGAATGGGAGATGAGTATGTCTCCGTAGAGCATTTATTTCTGAGCCTGTTAAAGCAGCCGAGTAAAGCCTTAAAGGAACTTTTTCAGACCTTTGGAATATCCAGGGACAGTTTCTTAAAGGCTCTGCAATCCGTAAGAGGCAATCAGAGGGTAATCTCCGACAATCCGGAAGCTACCTATGATACGCTAGAGAAATACGGCTCTGATCTGGTAGAAAGAGCAAAGGAACAAAAGCTTGATCCTGTAATCGGAAGAGATGCGGAAATCCGTAATGTCATAAGGATCTTATCCAGAAAGACCAAGAATAATCCGGTCTTAATCGGCGAACCCGGAGTTGGTAAGACTGCCGTTGTGGAAGGTCTTGCCCAGAGAATTGTAAGAGGAGATGTTCCGGAGGGACTTAAGAACAAGAAAGTATTTGCACTGGATATGGGTGCACTGGTGGCAGGTGCGAAATACCGGGGCGAATTTGAAGAAAGATTAAAAGCTGTACTTGAAGAAGTTAAAAATAGTGAAGGTGAAATTATTCTCTTTATCGATGAGCTTCACACCATAGTAGGTGCCGGTAAGACAGAAGGTGCCATGGATGCCGGAAATATGTTAAAGCCTATGCTGGCAAGAGGTGAACTACACTGTATCGGTGCGACAACACTAAATGAATACCGCATGTATATCGAGAAGGATGCAGCACTTGAAAGACGTTTCCAGCCGGTTATGGTAGAAGAACCTACTGTTGAGGATACTATCTCCATTCTAAGAGGATTAAAGGACCGCTACGAGGTCTTTCATGGAGTAAAGATAACAGACAGTGCCCTGGTATCTGCGGCAGTCTTATCTAACAGATATATCTCTGACCGCTTTCTGCCGGATAAGGCAATTGACCTGGTGGATGAAGCCTGTGCCCTGATAAAGACGGAACTTGATTCCATGCCTACAGAACTTGACGATATCAGCAGGCATATCATGCAGCTTGAGATAGAAGAAGCAGCCCTTAAAAAGGAAACAGACCGTTTAAGCCTGGAGCGCCTTGAGAGCCTGCAGAGAGAGCTGGCAGAAGAAAAAGAACAGTTCGCAGCGGGAAAAGCAGTATGGGACAATGAAAAATCCTCCGTGGAAAAAGTGCAGAAGCTAAGAGAAGAGCTTGAAAGTCTGAATAATGAGATAGAGATAGCAGAAAGAAACTACGACCTGAATAAAGCCGCAGAGTTAAAATACGGCAAGCTTCCCCAGATTACTAGTCTCTTGCAGGAAGAAGAGGAAAAGCTTAAGAAAGAAGAGCATACCCTTGTTCATGAAAGCGTAAGTGAAGAAGAAATCTCAAGGATCGTGTCCCGCTGGACAGGTATTCCTGTCTCCAAGCTGACCGAAAGCGAGAGAGCAAAGACCCTTCATCTGGATGCAGAACTGCATAAACGAGTGATGGGACAGGATGAGGGAGTAAGGCTTGTTGCAGATGCTATTTTAAGATCCAAAGCCGGTATCAAAGACCCTTCTAAACCTATAGGTTCCTTCTTATTTCTCGGACCTACCGGTGTTGGGAAGACAGAACTTGCCAAAGCACTGGCGCAAGCCCTCTTTGACAATGAGCAGAACATGGTCCGCATTGATATGAGTGAATATATGGAGAAATATTCGGTGTCCAGGTTAATCGGAGCCCCTCCCGGCTATGTAGGTTATGAAGAGGGTGGACAGTTAACGGAAGCAGTAAGGAGAAAACCTTATTCGGTAGTACTATTTGATGAGATTGAAAAGGCTCATCCCGATGTATTTAACGTACTGCTTCAGGTATTGGATGACGGACGTATCACAGATTCACAGGGAAAAACGGTAGACTTTAAGAATACCATTCTAATTATGACCTCTAATATAGGCTCCTCGTATCTTTTAGAAGGCATCGGAGAAGGGGGAGATATTTTAGAAGGCTGCAAAGAACTGGTAATGAACGATTTGCGGAATCATTTCCGACCGGAATTTTTAAACCGTCTGGATGAAATTATCCTGTTTAAACCATTATCACCAAAGGATATCAGAGGAATCATTGAATTGTTGATTGGTGAGCTTAACCAGCGGCTGTCTGACCGGCAAATAACTATAGAGCTAACGGAAGCTGCCAAGGATTTCGTAGTTGAAGAAGCATATGACCCGGTCTACGGTGCAAGGCCTCTCAAAAGATATCTGCAAAAGAATGTAGAGACCTTAAGTGCCAGGTTAATCTTAAGTGATGAAGTGGATACGGAAGATACCATATTAATTGATGTAAACGATAATAGGCTTACAGGCAGAGTCAAAAAGGCAGTATCTTTCTGATTGCAGTAATTCAGTAGCAGTTTCATCAATAAAGATTACGTAATTAACTCAGAAGACTGAGATATATATGTAATACTGTAATATATTGTAATACTGTAATAGTAGCAAACTATGTAATTTGAGGGATAGGCTATATCGGTGTAAGTAAGACTTACTGATATAACCTATCCTTTTCCATGTAACCTGTCCTTTCTCATGTAACCTATCTATTTTCATGTAATAGGAAAGTATGTCCTATTACATGAAAGCCCTGTCCCGTGGGATGCACCTGACGTACTTAAGGAGGAGTCTTACTATCGTGACAGCACGTCAGCGCTAGAGTCTGGCAAGCCAGATCCTCTCTTCTATGTCAGTGAAAAGGTAATGAATATCAGGGTCGTGGTATATAATGTGTAAATAATGGTTTTCCGTGCATTTTACCTTGTAATAGTATATAATACCCATAAATAGTATATGTGCAGCATATGTTATAGAAGACTTTGGTGACTGGGGGGATGAAAGTGACAAAGTTAGATAATCTGATATCGTTCATAAAAAATAAACATGTTTATATACAGACACATAATTATCCTGATCAGGATGCCTTGGCCTCCGCTCTTGGTCTGGCGGCACTCTTAAAGACGAGGGATATTAACTCAACTATCTGTTACAGCGGACAGATTGATAAGTTGAACACCCTTAAGATGGTCGATCTGATTCCAATACCTATCAGAAGAGGAGAAGAACTTATCATAACAGCAATGGATGAAATTCTTCTGGTGGATTCTCAGGCGGGAAACATTAACGTAAAGAAGTTCCCCGGGAAAATCATAGCTTGTATAGACCACCATCCTCTGCAGGAGACAGACAGCTATCGATTCTTTGACATCCGCAGTTCCATGGGGTCTTGCGCTTCCATTATCGGTGAATATTTTATGGATAATGATATAGAACCGGAAGAAGCAGTAGCAACTGCCCTGACTTATGGCATTAAGATGGATACGGGAAATCTGACCAGACGAGTATCGGAGCGGGATGTAGAAGTATTCAGCTTTCTCTTTAAACGGGCAGATGAAGAGAAATTACAGGAGTTAGACAGAAGTTCCCTTACAAAAGACGATCTCAATGCATATAAAGAAGCAATAACGAACTTAAAAATCTATGGCAGACTAGGAATCGTAAAGATTGGGAATGATTATTCCGAAGCCATACTTGCCAGTATATCGGATTTTCTTCTTAGCCTTTCAGAACTGGACGTGACTTTAGTATATGCTTACAGAGTAGGAGGATTGAAGTTCTCCATCCGCAGCGCTACCCCTTTAATCGATGCCGGAAAAGCGATTAAATGGGCTCTGAAAGGACTGGGTGACGGAGGAGGTCATGCTGTAATGGCTGCTGGATTTATCCCGGGACTTGATAAAGAAACTTCTATCTCCAATATGTCCTCTCTGGTGGAACAGCGGCTCATTCAATATATAGCGAAAAAAGTGATTGACTAATGGTTATATTCGTGTTATAATACCAACGGTACATTTATCTGGATTAAGCATCTGGAGCAAAGGAATAATTACGGAATACAGCTAATATAAGATATAGAGCTCTCTGTCCTAAACGACCAAGAGCTTTTTTTATGGGTTAAAGCTCCTTTTATAGATGAATATCTTTTTACAGATGCTTATATATAAGTTAAAAATTATTTTATCCAAATTTCACATAAAAGCTTTGGGATACAGAATGGAAAATTTTGTATTACTAAGTGAATAAAGCTTTTGTAAAGATTTTGAGACCAGGCAGAACTGAATGAAGTACTGCTTCGGAAAGAGGTAAAATATAACTTATACAGCGGTTCTAATAACTTGATGGAAGTCTGTGTGCAGTAAAGATTAGTAGTAATTTGAGTAAGGCTGCACATTAAGACTGAAAAGAGCGGGATACTAATTATAAGCAGATTGATGAAATTACACAGCCGCAGCAGGATAAACACTGAAAGAATTCAAGAATAGAAAGGGTATATTTATGAACACAGTTAAATTTGAAGAGTTAGGGCTCAGCGAGCCGATTTTAAAAGCTATTGTAGATATGGGCTTTGAAGAAGCCTCTCCCATACAGGCCAATGCAATACCGGTTATATTGGATGGAAAAGATATCGTAGGACAGGCACAGACAGGTACTGGTAAAACAGCAGCCTTTGGTATTCCTCTGTTAGAGGCAATAGATCCAAAAAATAGACATTTACAGGCAGTCGTATTAAGCCCCACAAGAGAACTTGCCATTCAGATAGCCGAAGAAGTAAGGAATCTCGGTAAATATATGACCGGAATTAAAGTTCTTCCTATATATGGTGGACAGGAAATTTCCAAGCAGATCCGTTCTTTAAAGGCCGGAACACAGATCGTAATCGGTACTCCTGGTCGTGTAATGGATCATATGAGAAGAAAGACTGTTAAATTTGATGAAGTAAAATTAATCGTATTAGATGAAGCTGATGAGATGCTTAACATGGGATTCCGCGAAGACATCGAGACCATTTTAAAAGATGTTCCCGAAGAGAGACAGACAGTACTCTTCTCCGCCACCATGCCAAAACCTATTATGGACATTGCAAGAATTTATCAGAAAGATGCCCAGATTATCAAGGTAGTTAAGAAGGAGCTTACCGTTCCTAAGATCGAACAGTATTATTATGAAGTAAAACCTAAGAACAAGGACGAAGTATTATGCAGACTTCTTGATATGTATGATCCTAAGTTATCACTTGTTTTCTGTAACACTAAGAGACAGGTTGATGAGCTGGTATCCGTTCTTCAGGGAAGAGGATATTTTGCAGAAGGTCTTCACGGAGATTTAAAGCAGCAGCAGCGTGATAGAGTAATGCACAGCTTCCGTAACGGCAAAACTGAAATTCTGGTAGCAACAGACGTAGCAGCCAGAGGTATTGACGTTGACGATGTAGAAGCAGTATTTAACTTTGATGTGCCTCAGGACGATGAATATTATGTTCACCGTATCGGAAGAACCGGAAGAGCCGGAAGAACCGGAAGGGCATTTACCTTAGTAGTAGGTAAGGAAGTGTATAAATTAAAAGATATTCAGAGATATTGCAAGACTAAGATCTTAGCTCAGCCCATACCTTCCATAAATGACGTTACAGCAGTAAAAGCTGAAAAGATCCTGGATCGTATTCAGAACATTCTGGCGGATGAGGATTTAACAAAAATGGTGGAAATCATTGAAGAAAGAGTTAATTCAGCAGACTGTACAGCCCTTGACATTGCAGCAGCTTTCCTTAAGATGTCCATGGGTGATGAGAGCGAGCAGATTGAAGAAAAAGCTGCCTTTGAAGATTACGGTGATACCGGAGCAGAAGCCGGAATGGTAAGACTCTTTATCAACATCGGAAAGAAGCAGAACACAAGACCAGGAGATATCTTAGGTGCTATTGCCGGTGAAACCGGAATGCCTGGTAAGTTAATCGGCTCCATCGATATGTATGACAAGTACACTTTTGTGGAAGTTCCAAGAGAGTATGCATCTGATGTAATTCAGGTAATGAAGGATGCGAAGATTAAAGGCAAGAGCATTAATATCGAACCTGCCAATAGAAAGTAATATACAATATGTACAGGCTGTTCCTTTTTGGAACAGCCTGTTTGTTATATTTGCCCATATCTGGTTGAATTATGAAATATTTGATTGTAACCGGAGATATTTTATAATATAATGTAAAAAAATACAAAGGTGGGTATTTATGAGAAAGAAGTTAAGTTATATCATTGTCAGCGGCATTTTATGCTGCAGTTTATTTTTCAGCACACAGGCAGTTACAGCCAAAACAGCTGATACTAAGAAAAAGGCGTTAAAGGCATATGAAGAGCTCCTGGTAAAAGATCCCTATAAAGATGATATGGAGGGAGGATTTTCAGCAGAGACCTTCAGTGTTAAGGATATTACGGGAGATGACATTCCAGAGCTTATCATAAATGGTGATTCTCCTCAAATTTTCACTTATAAAGATGGTGAAGTTCGATGGATCTATAATTCATGGGTTATGGGCACCATGTATTATTCAGAGAAGACAGATAATGTAATGAGCTATTCCTCCTGGAATGGTGAAAGCAGCTATGGTATTTATAAATACGATAAGAAAACAGGTGAATATTCATCTGTTATAAGCTTTAATAGCAAAAACAAAAAATACTATACTTATAAAGATGGCAAAGAAGTAAAAATTACAAAAAAAGAGTTTGACGGATACATGAAAAAGTATATGCCAAACAAAGAAGAGTTAAAGACTCCTTATAAGAATACGGATAAAAACAGAAGTAAGTATTTAAAATAATAAAAGCTTTTGCTTGAGCCTCTAATGAGGTAATGATAATTACATATATAAAATAAGAAATCCCTTACTACTTAATGATATTAGTTTGTAATAAGCAGATCATGTTAGTCTGTCAGTTACAAGAGAAGAATGAAAGTAGTAAGGGATTATTTTAGTTTGACCAGAGCCATGGAATCTTTCCTGATAATGGGAACATAGCTATTTATGAGATAAGGGCACAAATAAAATATTTACTTACATTATAATCTTTATAGTAGCTAATATTTTCTAATAAGATTAGGATATACTATCATTAAGTTTGGATATTGGATAAAGAACAAATGAATGCAATATTAATGCACTTGTAATGCGCACATAAATATGCAATAAAAGTGAACTAACTTCTTGTATTTGCTCAAAACTATGTTATAATAACCATGAAAGCTAAGGTAAAAAAGTGAAAGGACGTGAAAATACAGTGTTTATTAATGAAGTTAAAGAGAATCTAACACAGCAGATAATTCCCTTCTGGAAAAGTTTTAAGGATGAAGAATTCGGAGGATACTACGGATTTTACGATTTTGATCTGAATCTGCACAAAGAAGCAATAAAAGGTGTAATATTAAACAGCAGAATATTATGGTTTTTCACTAATGCATATACCACAATAGGTGATAAAGGGTGCTTAGAGCATGCAAAACATGCATATGAATTCCTGAAAGAGCATTGTCTTGATAAAGAATATGGCGGTGTATATTGGTCACTAACCTATGACGGTAAGCCAGAGGATTCTATAAAGCATACGTATAATCAGGCATTTGCTATCTATGCCCTGTCATCCTACTATGGAGCGACTGGTGACAAAGAGGCACTTAACATTGCATATGATTTATACAAACTTATAGAGACCAAATGCAAGGATTCCGTTGGATACTTAGAGGCCTTCGACAGAACCTTCCAGCCGGTAGATAATGAGAAATTATCAGAGAACGGACTTTTGGCCAGCAAGACTATGAATACCCTGCTCCATGTATTTGAAGCTTATACAGAACTTTACCGTGTGGATAAAAATGCACAGGTAGGTGAGGATTTAAAATGGATGATGGATCAGTTTGCTGATGTTCTTTACAACAAAGAGCGCAGAATTCTGGAGGTATTCTTTGATGAGAACATGAAGTCTATTTCAGATCTTAATTCTTATGGACATGATATTGAAGCTTCCTGGCTGATTGACAGAGGCTGTGAAGTACTTGGAGATGAAGAGTACACAAAGAAAATGTTTGCTGTAACAGAAGCCCTAAGACAGCACATATTAGAAGTAGGATATGACGGTTTTTCTTTAAATAACGAAGATTTTAAAGGTGAAATAGATACAACCAAGATCTGGTGGGTACAGGCAGAGGCGCTCCTTGGCTTCATTAACGGCTATCAGCTTACTCCAGAGAGAGAAGATTACTTAAGCGCAGGAAAGACTATCTGGAACTTTATCAAAGAGTACATTATTGATAAGAGAGAAGGCTCCGAATGGTTCTACGACCTTAATAAAGATGGACATCCTGTTAGTAAGAAAGAAATCGTTGGACCCTGGAAATGCCCTTATCATAACGGAAGAATGTGTTTTGAAGTAATCAAGAGAGGCATTGACTGGTAAGAAGCAAACAGAAGTAAAAAAGAAATTAAAGAGAATATAAGTAAGTGAAGAAATATGTAAAAGAAGAAGTAATTAAAAGACGAAATAAGTAAAAGAAGAAGTAAGTAAAAAAAGAAATAAGTAAGTGAAGAAATAAGTAAAAGAAGAAATAAGTAAAAGAAGAAATAAAGGAAAGGAAGACAGAGCATGCATCCTAATTATTACGTTCAGTTAGAGAAATACAATAAATTAGTTCATAAGAGTAATGAGATAAGCCCTATCTTTAATGGTATCTATGACAGATACATTAATCCTGTGCTTACCAACGAGCATATTCCATTATTCTGGAAATACGATTTAAACGAGGAGACCAACCCTTATTTCATGGAGCGTCTTGGCGTAAATGCTGTATTTAATTCCGGAGCGATTGAATTAAACGGAAAATATTATCTGGTTGCCAGAATTGAAGGAAATGACAGAAAATCATTCTTTGGTGTAGCAGAAAGCGATAGCCCTACAGAAGGTTTTAAATTCTGGGATTATCCTATTCTTCTTCCTGATACCTGCAAGGAAGAGACCAATGTCTATGATATGAGACTAACCAAACATGAAGACGGTTATATCTATGGGGTATTTTGCTCTGAAAGCAAGGACACTACAAGTTCTGACCTTTCTGCTGCCAAGGCAGAAGCCGGCATTGTAAGAACCAAGGATTTAAAGACCTGGGAGAGACTTCCTAACCTAAAGACCTTAAGATCTCCTCAGCAGAGAAATGTAGTACTTCATCCTGAATTCATCAATGGAAAGTATGCGTTCTATACCAGACCTATGGATGACTTTATTAATACAGGTTCCGGCGGTGGTATCGGCTTTGGATACTGTGAGGATATCACTAATGCAGTAATCGATGAGGAAATCATCACAAGTGAGAGAAAGTACCACACAATAACAGAAGCGAAAAATGGTGCAGGAGCTGTTCCTATTAAGACTGCTAAAGGCTGGATTCACATTGCACACGGCGTACGTAATACAGCTGCCGGACTTCGTTATGTTATCTATGTATTTGCAACTGATTTGAAAGAGCCTACGAAAGTGATAGCAGAGCCCTCCGGTTTCTTCATAGCTCCTTTAGGTGAAGAAAGAGTCGGCGATGTATCCAATGTAGCTTTTACAAACGGTGCTATTGCAAAAGATAATGGAGAATTATACATCTATTATGCATCTTCAGATACAAGACTTCATGTAGCTGCAACAACAATTGACAAGCTGCTCGACTATACCTTTAACACACCTGCTGATCCTCTTCGTTCAGTAGATTGTGTAAAGCAGAGATGCGATTTTATTGCTAAGAATCTTGAATATTTAAAATAAACCTAAAGGGGCTGTCGCACTAGGGATTATTAAATCGCTAGTGCGACAGCCCCCTAATTTAGTATATTCCCATCAGAATCCAAAAAAGTATATTCTGACTGTATGGATTGAGAGTAATGCAGAAAAGGAAGTATAACAACACCAATTACATTTCGATTCGTATTTTTTTATTGCGGAAAATAAGAAAAGTCTGAATTAAATGAAAATACTATATCCTTACTTGTAACCCTTTGATTTTAGGATTTTATAAATTTCTTCTTTATCTTCATCTTTACCTTCAATGTAACTTTCATATTCATGTGAAGTATTAATTAGCCAAGACTTATGATTTTTTATAAAAGGCAAATCTTCTGGTGAGTTTGGTTGAACCCAGCCATGTAGCACCAAAATAAAAGCTATTGACAATTGTGCCGGATGTAACTACAATGATTACAATCGGAGGTTAAAAATATGAACATAAGTAGTAGGTTTTCTGTTGCAGTCCACATGTTATCCGTATTGCATATTGGCAAAGATTTAGTTTGTACTTCAGAAATTATCGCTAGCAGTGTAAACACAAATCCTGTAGTTATTCGGAGAGTTACAGGAATGTTAAAAAAAGCTGGATTAGTTCGTGTTAATGCAGGTAGTGGTGGAGCTACTCTTTTGAAGCCGGTTGAAAATATAACTTTATTAGATGTATATAAAGCGGTTGAGGTTGTTAAAGAAGGGCAACTATTTAAGATACATGAAGATTCCGATCCCAACTGTACTGTAGGATCAAAAATTCATTTTGTTCTTGAGGGAGTTTTACATCGTACAGAGACAGCTATGGAGATGGAACTCAAGAATGTTACAATAGCAGATATAGTTGAAGATATATTAAAATTAAATAGAGACTGCAAACAAAAAAACATCTAGGGCTACAGATGTTTTTTTTTGTTTATAATTTCAATAACGAGCAGACTATTAATTCTCTTAGTTATTTTATTGAAGTTTTTATAATTCATGCTATATAGTTTCATATTTTACTGTTTCTGATAGTGGTTTTCTATTTATACGGAGTTTTATCAGCTGAATATCCTATAGCCAATACACAAGGACTCAAGGGATTAAAACAAGTAACCTCATATCTGATAATATGAGGTTATTTGCAACGAAATATATGAACATTGAGAAAAAACAACATTTGATTATATTTATTTTGCGTGTAGGCAAAACGGGTGACCCTCGGGGTCAAACATAGTAACAAGGTAACTCCCACCAAACTGGCTTTCTGCTTTACAAGCTCCTAATGCTTCTGCTTGTAATACAGCAGTTGGCAAGTCATCTACTTGAAAACCAAAATGCATTTGTTTTTGCTGTTTGCCTATCTCCTCAGGCCAAACAGGTTTAACATATTCAAAATCTGTTTCCAAAAACACTAACTCAAGACCTGATTGGCTGCGTAAAGCCGGGAGATCATACATGATAAAAGATTCCCAACCGAGAAGTTCAGCATAAAAATTACGGAGTTTAACTGCGTCTTTGCAGTCGATAGCAATATTGTCTACGCAAATCCCTTTTATCATTTATAAAACCTCCTTATAATAATTTCCTGAACCTATAATACCTATTTTCATAATGTTAGTCTCCTTCTGTAACAATTGTAGTTACAACTAATTTTATTATTATTTACAATAATTCTATTGTTATTCGCCCATTCATTCACACAATCTATGGACATTCCAGCTAGACCTATAAAAGACTAAAGATTTAATTTATTTATACTAGGGCGTGTCTGAAAACTCATTGCACCGTTCTGAATGCTCCACTTTGCGTTATTCTGCGTTGCAATTTAAGGAACGTAACACCACTACGTCCCCAAAGTTTTCAGACACACCCTAGTTTAATCAAATAATGTTTTCATTTACTTCTCCTCCACAGCTAACTTTATTTTTATAATTTAATTCTCCCTGTTGTAACCATTATAGTTACAACAAATTTATTTGTCAATAGCTTTTATTATTTGAGGTAAGTCCCTTTTACACCTACGTGTAATATGTGTTGTTTTGGGTGCCACCCACATCACAAGTCACATTATAATAGCTGAGCCCATAAAAAAGGTGTGGCAAGAAATCTTACCACACCTTTTGCTTTTCGTATTATTTTCCAAAATATCTGTTCAAAAGACCTTGGAAAGCTTTTCCGTGTCTTGCTTCATCTCTTGCCATTTCATGAACGGTGTCATGGATAGCATCAAGGTTAGCAGCCTTTGCACGTTTTGCAAGGTCTGTCTTACCAGCAGTAGCGCCGTTCTCAGCATCTACTCTAAGCTCAAGATTCTTCTTTGTGCTGGGAGTAATTACTTCACCTAAAAGCTCAGCAAATTTTGCAGCATGTTCAGCTTCTTCAAAAGCAGCCTTCTCATAGTATAAACCAATCTCAGGATATCCTTCTCTATGTGCTACTCTGGCCATTGCTAAGTACATACCTACTTCAGTACATTCACCTGTGAAGTTAGCTCTTAAATCTTTTAAGATATCTTCGCTTACACCCTGTGCAACGCCAACAACGTGCTCAGCAGCCCATGTCATATCTCCACTCTGCTCTGTAAATTTAGCAGAAGGTGCCTTACATACTGGACATTGCTCCGGTGCAGAATCTCCTTCATGAACATAACCACAAACCTGACAGACAAATTTCTTCATTGTATTAATCTCCTTTAATGTTTAAATTATAGTAATAATTACTGTTATTATATTATTATAATATTCTTTAGAAGTCAACCCTTTTTTATAAAAAATTCTCATTATTTTTAGTATATCATGGAATTAATATAAGGTTGTATATTACTAATCTTATTGTAATATCTGGATATTTACAATAGAAAGAATGAATTATTTTCCACAATTTGATTTTATTTAAGAGATTCGATTCTTTCATTCTAGGATTCTCTTTGAAAGATTTTATACTTATGTTTAATAAGGTGAGAAATTAAAGAACAACCGATTTCCTGATTATTCTAGTAGACATGGAAAGCCTTACTAGAATAAGATATTTGAAGTTTTAATGGTCACTCTAAACTATATCTAAACTATTTCTTCGGAAAGCTTTGGATATGCATAGTATCAGGTAGTTGAAATGTACTCCATGATTAAAGTAGAAAGCCGATTCCGACCAGGGATTCTATATAAAAATCATAGTATTCCAGCAAATAAAAAAGCCCCGTTATCCTCATCGGATACGGAGCTAAGGTTATCACAAGCTTAATGTTTATTTTCTGAACATTTTTTGCAAAGTCCATAGAAATAAGTACTGCTGGCTTCAATTGTTCCTGCGAAGTTCTCATCAGCAGAATGAAGAAATTGCTCAACTGCCTCTTTCGGCATGGATATATCCTCAATTGCGGAACAGTTCCTACAGATAAAATGATAATGGGGTAAGACATTGCCATCAAAGTGATCACTTCCATTACCATAGGATACCTTAATGATAGATGTAGTAGACAAATAGTCTTTTATAGATTCTCTTTGTCGGCTAAACTTTGTAGTTGTCATAGCTCACCTCCAATAACAATAATTATTATCAATATTACCACAGGTGAGCTAAAATGTCAATATTTAAAAATTACCGCCGGCTATGAACTTATACATCAGTATAAAATGGCATACTGTACCGCCGATGCAGAATAAATGGAAGATTTCGTGGGAGCCGAAATTCTTATGACGGCTGTTAAAGATTGGAAGCTTCAGTGCATAGATAACACCGCCTACCGTATAAATTATTCCGCCTGCCAGCAGCCAGTTAAAGCCTTCTCTTGGCAGCGTGTTTAAAATAGGTGCAAATGCAAGTACACAGGTCCAGCCCATAGCGATGTAGATAACGGAGGATACCCATTTAGGGCAATACACCCATAAAGCTTTTAATAAAATTCCAAGGATAGCCATTCCCCATATCAGAATAAGGAGAGCAGTTCCAACTTTACCTTTCAGTGGAACAAGGCAGATTGGTGTATAAGTACCAGCTATTAATATAAAGATCATCATGTGATCAAATTTTTTCAGGGCTCTATTAACCTTGTCAGATAAATCAAAGGTATGATATACTGTGCTTGCGGTATAGAGAAGTATCATGCTCAAGGCAAATATACCAAGCGCAATGACTCCTGTTTTATCAGGGGCTTTAGAAGCTTTGATGAGTAAAGGAAATGCTGCAAAGGCAGCCATAAGCATGCCAATAAAATGGGTAATTGCACTTCCAGGATCTTTGGGATGTTTGATAAAGTGAGCCATAATAATCATTCCTTTCATAAAACGTTATTGATAGACGCGCCATGTAGTTTTTAATACTACATGTAATGTATGAATATACTATATCACGTAGTGCGAAAAAATCAAGGGGTTTTTTAAAATATTTTTATTTTTTTTATTTAGGGTGTAGAAAGTTAAGATTCACCCAGGAAAGGCTGGAACATAAATGGATATTAAAGTAGGAGATGTAGTGAAATTAAAAAAACAGCACCCATGTGGTAGTTCTCTTTGGGAGGTACTTCGAATTGGCATGGATTTCCGACTAAAATGCCAGGGCTGCGGTCATCAAATCATGATACCGAGAAAACAGGTGGAAAAGAGCTTACGGCAATTAATCAGAAAAGAGGAAAACCAAGAGAATTTATAACATGGGAATGCATTTTTGGTAGAAGATACACCATTTCGATTAAATACATTTTGTGTTATAATATCCAGAGTAATGCTTCGTTATACAGAAGACCTGAATGATCATTGTTAAACCTTGCGCTGATATAAGTTCAATAGAAATGACAGTTCACCCGGGATCCAATGTTGTAAGAGAGCAGCTATAAAAAGCAAGCCGTACCATGAACTTGCTTTATGCAAATAACTATTCATATTGGGTTCAACAGATCCAAAACACGGGTGTTTACAAAGAATTATATGAAAGTCAGCGAGGAGTAGACATGTCAAATTCAAATGTACGTAACATGACAGAGGGAAAAGAGTTCTCTCTGCTTATCAGGTTTGCCTTTCCTATGCTAATAGGAAACATATTTCAACAGTTTTATAATCTGATAGATTCTATTATTGTAGGTCATTTTGTTGGGTCCGATGCTTTAGCAGCAGTTGGTACCTCAGCATCCCTGCATTTTTTATTCTTTTCACTATGTATTGGTATGTCAACTGGTATCGCTATTTTGATTTCCCAGTACTTTGGTGCCAATCAGGAAAAGGAAGTTAAGAAAACCATTGCTAATGCGATTTACATTATAATGACTGCCGGTGTTCTTATGAGCGGTATAAGTGTAATTTTTGCAAGGCAGATTCTGGTATTATTAAATACAGATCCTAAAATTCTTGATGATTCGGTAGCTTTCATGCAGATTATGTGCGGAGGTATTATTGCGGTAGCGGCATACAATGGAATAGCAGCTATATTAAGAGCCCTTGGTGATGCCAAGACCCCTCTGATATTTTTGATTATCTCCTGTTTGCTTAATGTGGCACTGGATCTGCTATTTGTCTGCGTATTCCATTGGGGTGTAAGGGGAGCCGGTGTGGCAACGGTAATTTCTCAGTTTATTGCCGCGGTCAGCTGTGGTATTTATGCTGTCATAAAGAATCCCTACTTCCGTATTAAAAGGCAAGATATGAAATTCGATAAATTTATTATGAAGAAGAGTATTTTAATAGGACTGCCGGTAGCAGCACAAACTGCTCTGATTGCAGTTTCCTGTGTTATCTTACAGGGAGTTGTCAATTCTTTTGGAAAAGATGTCACTGCAGCATTTACAGCAGCCGGACGTGTAGAGCAGTTGGTACAGCAGCCGTTTAATTCCTTGGGTGCAGCTGTTTCAACCTTTGCGGGTCAGAATATCGGTGCAAGAAAACTGGACAGAGTACGAAAGGGCTTTAACAAGAGTATAATAATGGTTGCCGTATTCAGTTTGTTTATGCTTGTACTGATTCAGCTTACAAGCAGGCCTATTATGCAGCTCTTTGTTGATAATGCTGAGGTTATTCGTATAGGCAGTAAGGCTTTAAAAATTACAAGCCTATTCTACTTCCCTCTTGGTATGATCTATGTTGCCAGAGGCACCTTAAATGGAGCTGGTGATGCGGCTTATGCCATGTTAGTGGGTCTGGTGGAGGTAATCGGAAGAGTAGGTTTTGCGGCTATCTTAGTTACAATTCCTTTTATCGGTATATGGGGAATCTGGTATACTTCCGGGTTAACCTGGTTTATTACTGGTCTGTTCAGTGTTATTCGTTATAAACAAGGGAAATGGAAGAGGATGTCACTTATTGATAAGAAAATAACTGTTATGGAAACATAATAAAATAACTGTTATGGAAACGTAATAAAATAACTGCCGGATTGATAAGGGGTTGGAACAAACGTTCCGGGAACGAAAGTTCCAGCCTTGGCTTATCAATCCGGCAGTTTTGACTTGTGAGCAGGAGGTTTCTGGTGTTTATACGATGATACTTATTATATAATAATTGCATCAAAAGGAATCTTTAAAGAAGTTTATCTGTAACAAATTTAGGGGCACAAGTGTGATATAACTTGTGCCCCTACTGTTTTTAATTAATTAAGAGAAGTCTGCTTCTGCAGAATTTGAGTTCTTTTACTAATTTAAAATTTTACTCAAGTTCCAATAATGCCAGTTTAATACATCCCATAATACCCTGGTCATCATTTAAAGCTGCTGGAACAATGTAGTTGTCCATATCATCTAAAAGAGCAGTTTTCACATAACCGTTAAGCTGTGCTTTTACCTGTTCTCTGATTAGCGGAAACAACTGTGTCTGATGCATAACACCGCCGCCTAAGACAATTCTGTGAGGTGATAGAAGCAATATGTAACCTACCAAAGCCTGTGCGATATAATATGCCTCAAGTTCCCAGGCTTTATGAGAGGCTTCCAGCTCATAGGCCTTCTTACCCCAGCGTTTCTCAATAGAAGGGCCGCTTGCAAGGCTTTCCAGACAATTAGGATGATAAGGGCATACACCTTCAAAGGAATCCTCCGGATGTCTGCCTAAAAGAACATGTCCTGCTTCCGGATGTAGCATACCGTGGAGAAGCCCTCCGTTCTGATACACACCAACACCAACACCGGTACCAATGGTAACATAGATACTAGTGCCAAGACCTCTTGTGCTGCCCCAGGTAGCTTCTCCTAGTGCGGAGCCGTTGACGTCCGTATCAAACCCTACGGGAATGCCAAGGCCTTCCTTTATAACTCCAACGATATTACAATTAATCCAGGCTAATTTGGGCGTAGAGGTAATATAACCATAGGTCTTAGAAGCTTTGTCAGGGTCAATAGGACCAAAACAGCCAATACCAAGAGCTTCAATCTTTTTCTCTTTAAAGTAATCTATAATTTTCGGTAAGGTAATCTCAGGGGTTTCTGTTGGAATTGAAATTTGTTCCAGTATTTCACCATTTTCATTGCCGACTGCAAGTACCATTTTGGTTCCGCCGGCTTCTAAAGCACCAAGTAACATAAATAGCGTCCTCCGTTGTAATATATTCATTGTCCCTATTTTAACTTATAACGGTAAAAAAATATAGGTCAAAATATATGATTATTATAGGATTTTCTGTGTTGATTAAACAGAGGTAGGGAATCGGTATTGCAACAGAAGAGGGAGACCCGTATAATGGAACATAAAGGAAAATTGAGTGTGAACCTGCAGAGGTTACCCGGGAGGCAGTTATGAAACATATTTTAATTGTAGAAGATGATATCTCATTAAATAACGGAATAATGCTTTCTTTAAAGCAGATGGATTATATCTTTACCCAGAGCTATACTCTTAGAGAAGCTATGGAACATATGAAACACAACACCTTTCAGTTGATACTCTTAGATATTAACCTGCCGGATGGAAGCGGTTATGAACTGTGCAAGAGAATTCGTCAGTTCTCAAAGGTTCCCATTCTAATAATAACGGCAAATGATCTGGAAGTTGATGAAGTCACGGGACTTACACTTGGAGCGGATGACTATCTTACGAAACCCTTCAGTCTTATGGTGCTAAGAGCCAGAGTAGAGGCGTTGCTGCGCCGTTCGATGTATAGCAGTTCCAAGGTCTATGAGCTTGAGGATTTCAGATTTGATTTTCAGGAAATGAAGTTCTCCAAAAGAGACAGAGAAATATTCTTTAGCAAAACAGAGCAGAAACTGTTGCGGGAACTCTTATTGCATAAGGGAAATGCAGTAAGGAGAGAGGCTCTGGTAGATCGAATCTGGACAGATGGAGCAGAATATGTGGAGGAGAATGCTTTGTCAGTCTGCATCAACAGGCTGCGTAACAAGCTGGAGGATGCACCCGGAACCCCCAGATATATTCAGACCATATATGGTATCGGTTACGGATGGATGGAGAAAAAGTATGAATGAAGCAGGAATAATCCTTATACTGTTAACTATAATTGTGTCCCTTACCATAATACTCTTACAGCAAAGAGAACTAAGAAAGACTTATAACCAGTTAAATCAAATGCTGGATGAGGCAATAAAGGGAGATTTTCAAGAAAAGCTGTTTGATGAAAGTCAGCTGTCTAAGATAGCAGTAAAACTTAAACGCTTCTTGGCAGCTGCTTTTGTGTCTAAGCGTGATATTCAACTAGAAAAGGAGGCAGTCAAAGCCCTCATATCAGATATTTCTCATCAGACCAAGACGCCTATAACCAATATCTTATTATACATACAACTTCTAAAGGAAGAGGAGAGTTTGTCCACAGAGGGAAGAACCTATGCAGAAATGATAAGTGGACAGTCAGAAAAGTTAGACTTTCTTCTTCAGACCCTTGTAAAGACAAGCCGTCTTGAGACCGGAATTATAGCTGTTAAGGCAGAACCGGGAATTATAAATGGAGCGATTCTTACCGCTATTTCAGAGGTCACAAAGAAAGCAGAGGACAAGTCGATAACCCTGGATTTTGATTTTAAGGAGGATTTTCGTGCAGTCTTCGACTTTAAATGGACCACAGAAGCTATCTACAATGTTCTTGATAATGCAGTAAAGTATACGGCGAAGGGAGGATGTATTACTGTCACAGCAAAGGATTATGAAATGTTTCTGCGTCTTGATATAGTTGATACCGGAATAGGCATAACAGAAGAGGAATGCAATCTGATATTCAAACGGTTTTACAGAGGTAAAGCAGCTGTCTTACAGGAAGGTGTGGGCTTAGGTCTTTATCTTGCCAGAAAGATACTAATGGCTGAAGGAGGATATATAAAAGTATCCTCTAAGGAGGGAGAGGGTTCTGCCTTTTCATTATTCTTTGCCAAAAAGTAGATACAATCATGCCAATTCTTTCAGAACTGTAACATTTCAGAAAGGAACAGGAAAGCCTGCCCTGCTATAATCTTTTAGACGGACCTATAGTCTGTGAATAGGGTATACCTGGACACTAAGATATACGAATTGTATCAGATAGGTAAGAAAGGCTGGGTAATAAGATGAATGTATTAGAAACGGTAGAGCTGGTGAAACATTATGGAAAGGAGCCTAATCTTGTTAAGGCTCTGGATGGTGTTAATCTCAAAGTGGAACAGGGAGAATTCGTGGCCATTGTCGGTACCTCCGGAAGCGGTAAATCCACCCTGCTGCATATGTTGGGAGGACTTGACCGTGCAACTTCCGGCAATGTCCTTGTAGAAGGTGAGGATATCTTTAAACTAAAGGAAGAGGCACTTACGATCTTTCGCAGAAGGAAAATAGGATTTGTATTTCAGAGTTACAATCTGGTTCCGGTGTTAAATGTATATGAGAATATTGTACTTCCCTTGGAATTAGACGGAAACAGAGTGGATATGGATTTTATTAACCGGATTATGGAGTCCCTGGGGATTACAGATAAGAAGAACAGTCTGCCTGGCAATTTATCCGGAGGGCAGCAGCAGAGAGTAGCCATAGCCAGAGCACTTGCGGCAAAGCCAGCTATTATACTGGCGGATGAACCTACAGGAAATCTTGACAGCCGTACCAGTATGGATGTATTGGGATTACTGGGAGTAACCGGTAAACAGTTTAATCAGACTATAGTTATGATTACCCACAATGAAGAGATTGCCCAGCTGGCAGACCGTATCGTACATATTGAAGACGGAAGAATTGTGGGAGGTGATGGTAAATGATGCAGGTATCCAACCGAAAGGCAGTTAACCGTCTGGCCTTAAAGAGTTTCCTTGCAAACAGGAGCCGTAACATCTTTGCAGCAATTGCCATGGCACTTACCTGTTTATTGTTTACCTGCCTGTTTACGGCAGCTATGGGAGTGAACTACTCCTTTCAGCAGCAGACAATGCGGCAGGTAGGCGGCTATGCCCATGGGAATTTTAAATACCTTACAGAGGAACAGGCAGACGAGCTAAAAGATCATCCACTGGTAAAGGAATACGGAAGCAATTTGATACTTTCTGCATTGTATGAGGGTGCCTTTGCAAAACATACGGCTGAAATCCGGTACTTTGATAATACCAGTGCTAAAATGTTCTTTTCCTATCCTACCACAGGGACAATGCCGGTAAATAAATATGATTTTGCTACAGATACCACTGTCTTAAACCTGCTTGGAATAAAACCGATTCTTGGAGAAACAATAAGTATCTCCTATAATCTGGGTGGGAAAGTTGTTACCGATACCTTTCGCTTAAGCGGCTATTGGACGCTGGATGATTTGATGCCAACCAGTCAGATTGCATTTTCAGAAGAATATGTGAAGGAAAAGCTTAAGGATTATAAGCCACTCTATGAAGGTGATACGACAGGTACCTGGGATCTTGAATATATGTTTAAGAATAGTATGAATATCGAAAGCAATTTATGGACCATAGCAAGAGATAAGGGGTATCAGGCAGAGAATAGTGAAGAGGATAATTATCTGGACTATGGTGTGAACTGGGCATACACTTCTGCTCAGATGAACAAAGACTATACGATAGCTATCGCAGTGTTTGGAATAGGTCTTCTAATTCTATTGACTGGTTATCTGATTATTTATAATGTGTTTCTGATATCTGTTGCCGGCGACATCAGGTTCTATGGACTGCTTAAGACTATAGGCACTACCGGCAGGCAGATTAAAAGAATTATCCGATATCAGGCATTTCTATTGTCTTTACTTGGCATACCGGTTGGACTGGTTCTGGGCTACATTTTTGGTAGTCAGATTACTCCGATAATTATGAGCAGTATGTCAGTAACAACCACCTATCAGAGTGCCAATCCGGTGATTTTTATAGGTGCCGTTGTTTTTACAGTAGTTACGGTGCTAATAAGTATAAGAAAACCTGGCAGAATAGCAGCAAAGGTTTCGCCGGTTGAAGCTGTTCGTTATACAGATGTTGAGGTGCGTAAAGACCGCAAAAACAATAACAGAGGAAGAAAGACTGCTTCCTTAAGAGGAGCCTGTATCCTGCGGATGGCAGTATGGAATCTATTGAGGAATAAGAAGAAAACAGTTATTGTAGTTATATCCATGGCTTTAAGTATCAGTTTGTTAAATTTTGTTTTTGCATTTGCAAGTGGATTTGATATGGACAAATATATGAATAAATTTCTGATCGCAGACTTTAAAATAGCAAGTTCCAATTACTTTAATGTAAATAAGGGATTTCGGCAAGATAACGATGTGGTCACAGAAGATTTCATTCAGGATGTGAAGCAGCAAAAGGGGATAGAGGCAGCCGGAGGTATATTTTATAACCTGAACGAGACTCTGACAAGTTACAACCAACAGATGGAGGATATTATATACCGGGGAATTCCAGAAGAATATCTCATTAATAGCTTTTTTACACTATCGGGACGGGATTTAAAATACGGAGGAGTACAGCTTTATGGCATGGAGGAGTTTAGTCTTAATAAACTGCAGTTTGTTAAAGGTACTTTTGATCCGGAGAAATTCAAAACTGGCAAATACATCTTGCTGGCAGTTGATACAGACGATTATGATAATCCGCTGATGGAAACAGCTTTTTACCAGCCAGGTGATAAAGTAGAATTGAATTATATTGATGAAATGAATTATTCAGAGATGGAACAGAAGGAGTATCGAAGTCAAACCTATGAAGTCATGGCGCTGGTAAAGAATGATATAAGCTGGAATGTTCGCCATTATTCCACCTTTGCAATGATACTCCCGGCAGAAACTTTCATACAGGATACGAAAACAAGTACCATGATGTCTTACCAGTTTGATGTAGTGGCAGACGAGGAAGCTTCTATGGAGACCTTTCTCCATAACTATACAGAGAACAAGGATAAGGAAATGAATTATGCTTCCAAGGAAACCTATGAGAAAGAATTTGAAGGCTTCAAAAGTATTTTTGTAATCATAGGGAATGCACTAAGTTCTGTAATGGCTATAATAGGGATCCTTAACTTTATCAATGTGATATTAACCGGTATCATAACGAGAAGAAGGGAATTCTCGGTACTTAAAAGTATCGGAATGACCGGAAAACAGCTGCAGACAATGTTAATGTATGAGGGACTTGGTTATGCAGGCATTACCCTTATCGTTACCATAGCCTGTTCTGCCTTGCTAAATGTAACCTTGCTGAGAGCAATGGGAGAAGGGTTTTGGTTCTTTGTCGCCCGTTTCACTTTGCTTCCCGTGATGCTGGTAACCCCTTTGTTGCTGCTGTTATCCGGTCTGATACCTATTGCAGTATACCGTGCTACGAATAAAGAAAGCATCGTTGATCAGCTCAGGGTGAATTAATGAAGGAGGCCTTATCTAGTACCATAATACATAAATTTCACTAATTCCGCACCCGCTATTCACGGATAGTAAGTTGTCGTAGCAAACCTTAAAAATTCCGGTATAACGGTTGAGGGTTTAATCTGTTGGTGCTATAATGTAGTAAATTATTGTTTATAAAACTGACGGAGGATTAGAAAGGAAGGTATTGGTGTTTATGAGGTGTTTTTCGACGGAGATTAAACTGGAGTTTGGAGAATTAAAGGAACCGGCTGTATTATGGGGATACATACCGAATAATTTCTCTGAGATTGATATAGACAGAAAACATCCGGCAGTCTTAGTATTACCGGGTGGCGGTTATGGCTACACTTCCGAACGGGAGGGTGAAGCGGTTGCACTTAGATTGGTATCAGAAGGCATTTGTGCTTTTGTCCTGAAATACCATACAGCACCTGCCAGATTCCCTGTAGCGCTTAGTGAAGCTTTGACGGCTATTGCATACATAAGGGAAAACAGCGAAGAATATCATGTAGACAGTTCCAATGTCAGTGTTTGCGGCTTCTCTTCTGCTGTAAGACCGGACAGTCTGATCTTATGCTACCCGGTTATTACCAGCGGAGAATATACCCATGAAGGCTCCATGAGCAATCTTCTGGCTGAAAAAAGACAGGACCCAGAACTTATCACTTTTAACTGTCTGGAGACTCAGGTAACAGAGGATACACCAAGAACCTTCCTATGGCATACTTGGGAGGACAGTGCTGTCCCTGTTGAGAATTCTCTGTTTTTTGCGGCGGCTTTGGCTAAAAATAAGGTGTTAACTGAGATGCATATCTATCCTCACGGCCACCACGGTCTTTCCCTTGGAAATCATGTAGTGAACGGAGATTGGAAATACGAAGAAAAACATCCCTCCGCTGAATGGATAAACAAAGCAGTAGATTTTATATACAACGAATAGAGAATCTTAATAGAGTAAAGAAAAGACAAGGGAGAAAAGTGTGGCAGAAGATACAAAACCCTTTTGCAGAAAATGTCTGCTGGAGGATATGCCGGAAAATGAATATTTTAAAAGTCTGAAAGAATATGTAGCCCATCTGGATGAAGACATAAAGGTGCCTCCCAATGTCTATGAAGAACGGTTAATGCATTGCAAGCAGTGCGATCAGCTGTTAAATGGTATGTGCAGACAGTGCGGCTGTTATGTGGAACTAAGGGCAGCAATGAAGAAGAATTATTGCCCGGCGGCGAATAAGAAATGGTTATCTGAATAAAGCTATTGCAAGAAATCAGGAAATCCGGTGTATAAGTGAACGGGTTCCGGTTTTTTGCAATAGCTTTTGCTATGAGCCGGAACATTTCCTAAAAGAAGCAGACAAAAACGGCCAAGGCCGTAGTTGTTGTAATTTGCCTGTTAGCAGCAGGAAGAAAAGAGGAATTGCAATGTTTCACTCATTGAAAATAGGAGATCTTACCGCTAAATTACCGATTATACAAGGTGGAATGGGCGTGGGCATCAGTTTAAGTTCTCTGGCCGGCGCAGTAGCTGCCAAAGGAGGAATCGGAGTAATATCAACTGCCCAGATAGGTTTTACCGAAGCGGATTATGACAGGAAACCCCTTGAAGCGAATTTAAGGATGGTTGGAGAACATATAAGAAGAGCAAGGCAGGCTGCCAAAGGAGGTATCCTGGGTGTTAATATCATGGTTGCTACCAAGAATTATGAAATGTATGTAAAAGAAGCAGTAAAGAGCGGCATTGATATTATTATTTCAGGAGCAGGTCTTCCGACTGAGCTGCCGGCATTAGTAAAGGGAACGAAAACAAAGATTATTCCCATTATATCCTCTTTAAAGGGAGCCAGGGTACTTCTAAAGCTCTGGGACAGAAAAGAGAATACCGCACCGGATGCAGTGCTTATTGAGGGACCCAAAGCCGGAGGGCATTTAGGCTTTACAGCAGAGGAGATTCAGAATCATGACGAGACCGCCTACAAGAAAGAAGTAGAAGATATCGTCAGTCTTGTAAAAGAATACAGCGAGAAGTATGAAAAGGATATACCGGTTATCACAGCAGGTGGAATTCTGAATAAGCAGGACATGGAAGAATATTTTTCTCTTGGTGTCAAGGGCATACAGGTGGCTACGAAATTCGTGACCACGGAGGAATGTGATGCCGATTATCGTTATAAAGAAGCCTATATAAACTGTAAAAAAGAAGATATCGTAATTGTAAAAAGCCCTGTGGGAATGCCCGGCAGAGCTATAAGGAATGATTTTATTGAAAAGACACTCCTTGGCAGGGTTCCGGTTAATCATTGCCACGGCTGCATAAAGACCTGCAACCCAAAGGAAACCCCTTATTGTATAACAGAAGCATTGATCAATGCAGCAAAAGGAAATATTCAGAAAGCCTTGCTATTCTGTGGGGCCAACGCATATCTTGAAGACAGGATAAGAACCGTTGAGGATGTGCTTGGGGATTATTTTGGCTAGAATAGAGCATACAGGAGCAGCAGCTATGTTATAGTCTGTTGCTCCTGTTTTGTTGGGAAGTATAATTTTTGTCATAATTTGTATTAGCTTCCGGCTGAATGAGGTATTGACTTAAGGGCGAACGGTCTCTTTATGTTATTGATTATATTGGCTGGATTTGGTACTATATTCCTATTAAGCAATGACTTAGGGTAAAATAGGGAGGAAACAATAGTGTCTAATATACGAAAGAAAGTTTTGGCTTTTGCAGCAGTTTTTGTTGCAATCTTTTTATTATCACAAACCGACGCTTACGCCTATAATAATTTTAGTAGTATGAGTAGGGATTTTGATATTATGCATACTGGTAGATATTATGAGTATGTAATGCCTAAGGATGGACAGATTAAATTCAACGCAAATGTAAAAAATATTGGTAGTGTACCAGGTACATTAACAATAAGTATTACAAAAGATTATTTATTGGTTTCTGAAACGGTTATTCAATTTACAGACATTAGTGATAGTACGCCTGTAACAGATACAATTATAGACTTGAAGAAAGGGACTTATGGGATTCGATGTGAATTGGAAAATGATAGTGGTGATTTAACATATACTGCTATATCACTATATTGTTCGCAGGAAATTCTTCCAACTGTTCCGGAAAATATTTCTCTACTAAAGGTAAATAGGGCTGATTCATTCGAAGAAATAGTAAGAAAAGATTACGAAGAGCTTAAGTTCGGAGATGGAGAGAATACAGATATTATTATTCCTTTTAAGGTTAAAAATGGTGATGGATTATACATTTCACTTGGCGAAAAAAATGGTGGTTTCAACTATATACAAGGATCAATTTATAAGGATAAAGAGTGTACGACCCCTGTCGGGAAAAGCTTCAGATTTAATTATGGTGATGAATATCAAGATTATTTCAGAAGCTTAGCAGGTGCAGGTACTTATTATATAAAGTTTACCTCTAATAATTATGATGCAGTGGGGGTGACATCCTTTCTTGTTAAGCTTTATGAAGTAAATAGTAATGCCAGAACTATGACCAGCGGTAAGAGTACCTTAGCCTATCAGGATAAAGAAGGTAAAAAGATAAGATATAAAGTAACTGTAAAATCTAAGAGTATACTGGGAGTTGTAGTAACACCCTTTGTTAATTCCGGAGGTGGATATGCAACCTTTAGCTTACTGGATAAGGATGGGAAAGTTATATCCAGAAGCAGCGAGGTATACGCCAGAAAAGATGACGACAATAAGGAATATATCAGTGAAAAAATGTATACTGTTCCTGCCGGTACATACTATGTGCAAGTAACTTCCTCCTGTAACCTGTATCAATTAAAATACATTGATTTTGGTATAGTAAAAAATGCAGGTGCTACAAAGAGCAAGGCAAAAAAACTTAAAGTAATGCAAACACAGGGAGCGGGTTATTTTCTATATACAGACAAAACATCTGTTGTTGACTGGTATAAATTTACTTTATCATCCAATCAATATGTAAAATTATACATGCAATACTACCTGGATGGATATTTTGATTATGAAATTCTGAATGCAAAGGGAAAGGTATTGTATAAATTAAGTGAACAAGGGGATATAACGCAAGGGAATATAGTGCACTGGTGTAGTAATACTTACAGCAAAGGTACTTATTATATAAAGGTATATAAGAAAGGAAAATCCAGCTCCTTAACATATAAATTTGCACTATTTGATTCTCCTTACGGAGAGTATTGATTTTTCTTAGTAAACGACTTGAAGTACGTAAAAGTTGATTATGACAGTTATACAGCCAATTACAAATAGCAGCGTGTTAATAAAAATTTTATGTGTAATAAGCCCCAATTATTTTCTTACCAAATAAAGATAAAATTAACTTGCCAAGCTTTACAAAATATGATAAAATACATATTTGTGATATGTTATAAATAATTTTCCTTGCTCTTTCCATACAAAGGGATTCCATAAGGAGGTGCAGACAACTATGAACCAATATGAATTATCCTTAGTTGTAAATGCAAAAATCGAAGACGAAGCCAGAAACGCAACAGTGGAAGCCGTTAAAGAACTTATTACAAGATTCGGCGGCAACATTACAAACATTGATGAATGGGGCAAGAAGAAATTAGCTTACGAAGTTCAGAAAATGAAAGAAGGCTTTTATTATTTTATCCAATTCGATGCTGATTCAACATGCCCAGGCGAAGTTGAAGATCGTATTCGCATTATGGAAAATGTAATCAGATTCTTATGCATTAGACAAGGGGAGAATTCCACAGCGATTGCCAGATATAGCCTGGCAGTAGACCGCAGATTTAAAAGACCCGGAGAAGCAGATGCGGATTTTATCAATTGCGTAAGCTTTGGTAAAAGTGCAGAATTTGCTGAAAAGTATTTTAAACAAGGAACTAAGATTGCTGTTACAGGAAGAATCCAGACAGGCAGTTATACTAACAAAGATGGGCAGAAAGTATATACAACGGATGTAGTAGTAGAAGAACAGGAATTTGCAGAGAGCAAAGGTTCATCGAATAACGAATCCGGCTATCAGCAGACCCAGAGGCCAACACCTAGCCAAGCCGTAGGCGACGGATTTATGAATATCCCTGACGGACTGGATGAGGAGCTGCCATTTAGTTAAAAGCATAAAGAATAGAGAATAATCAGTTATTCATTGGATAAGGAGGTCAAGTCATGGCATACAATAAAAATGACAGAAACAATAGAGATGATAAAGGCGATTCACCTATGAGAAGAAGAAATACTCGTAGAAGAAAAAAGGTTTGCGTATTCTGTGCGGATAAGAACCATACAGGAATTGACTATAAGGATGTTAACAAGTTAAAGAGATACGTATCCGAAAGAGGTAAGATTCTTCCTAGAAGAATTACCGGAAACTGTGCAAAACATCAGAGAGCTCTTACAGTATCTATTAAGAGAGCAAGACACATTGCACTTATGCCTTACACACTGGATTAATAATGAAAAGCCGTTACATGACTTATGTAACGGCTTTTTTTATATATGTTTAACAATAGAAAGGACTTTTATATGAGAAATAATAAATTCAAACTTGTTACCTGTATTTTAATTATTCTTTCAATTCTGTTAATAGATACGAGGCCGAATGCTTTTGCCGCATCAGTAACAAAAGCAGAATACACGATGAAAAAAGATAAGGTGACTTATAAAGATAATAATGGTAAGGTAAGAGGAATTGTCTATTTTCAATATCCTGTTATTAAGGGAGAAGCAAGTGCTGCTAAAAAAATCAACGATCTATTAAAAAAAGAAAGTAAAGCCTATATGCAGGATGAGAATGCTAAAAGTTTAAAGGAATCTGCAGAAACAGCAATTGTTAATAATTCTTTTTACAGTGAAGAGGAGCAATATTATTACAAGACAGTCTGCAAGGTGACATATAACGATAATTCGATTATAAGCTTGCATATGCAAAATGGTTGGTATGCAGGCGGAGTTTATAATCAGACGGATTATGGATATACCTTTGATTTAAAAAATGGTGATAAGCTCGAATTAAAAGATATTGTTCCGGGAACACCGGCAGCAATTAAAAAAAGCATATTGGCTGCCGCAAAAAATTATCTTACTTCTGATAACGATTTTGACAAGGGTGCCTATGATTATATTAAGTCCTGTAAATTAAAGAATTATAAATTTTATCTAAGCAAGAGTAAAGTATATATTTGTTTTGAAAGTTATGAATTAGGAAGAGGAACTGGATGGGATATCTTTTCGATTAAGAGGTAACAGGTAATCGTAGCAGTGAATGAACCAGAATATGGGCAGGTTCAGAAGAATGAAAACAACAAGCTAAATATTTTTGAAGCGTTATAAAATGAAAACAGCAAATAACGGTGGCTTTATAGTAAAATGCTTGTGATAGGGATAATTAAATCCAACTGTCCGGCATTTGTCATCAATCTGCGATAACTATGAAGGAAAAGCAGTTTGTAGTGTGTTATTGATAAGAAAGGGAGGCATTTTAATCACATTCACTATGATATTATAGAGATATTTAATAACGGAAACTTTAAAAGCTCTGCTGGTACAGGCAGAGCTTTTAATATATTTGGAGGAACTTTATAGCTGTAATTATAGATTAATATATATTATAATAACAGAAAGATAGTTTAGGCAGAATTGTGAAAGGAAAATACGTTATTAATATTTATAGTATTAATAATGGACATATCTTAAGTTGACTTGAGATATAAAAAGGTAGAAGAATGAAGATAAACGAACCGAAAATAACAAGCTTAAGAGAAGCAGGTCCCCTTATAAATCAAATAATTGAACTGCAAGCACTGGAACAATCGGCAGAAGGCTTAAAGTTCTCATCAGATTATCTGTCAGGAGAAAATCTGTCAGGTATAGATTATAACTGGGTTGAATTTGACAATTGCAAGCTGGTAAGCTGCGATTTTAATAAAGCAGGTTTTACCAATGTTTATTTCAAGCACTGTGATATATCGAATTGTATTTTTGAAAACTGCTATTTTAATCAAGTGGAATTTATCTCCTGCAAGGGGGTGGGAAGTAAATTTCAGAATTCGACCATCAAGCATGTGCTGATCAACGATGGGAATTTTACCTATGCTAATTTTGAGCATTCAAAGCTTCAGAAGGTTATGATAACTAATTCTAACTTTAGCAATGCAGCATTGGCAGAATGTATACTGAAAGAGCTTGAACTTCAAAAGGTAACATTTAATAACTGTGATTTTTTCAAAACACCTTTAAAAGGAATTGATTTTAGAGATAGCAGTATTGATGGAATCGTATTATCAGACACCTACAAAGAACTGGTTGGGGCAATCGTGGATACATATCAAGCTGCAGCCTTAGCCCGCTTTTTAGGAGTTGAGGTTAAATAATTAAACATTTCGCAGCATATTTCTTAAATCTTTAAGTTGTTATATTTAATGATGTCGATTTTGTAAAAATTAGTAGAATTATTAGGCTCCTTCAACTATAATAGCTAAAAAACCACATGAGTTGAAAGTTTGAAATCTTATTAACATGAGAGTAGAAGGAGAAAGCAGAATGGCTGAAGTGCAAAAAGGTATAAAGTTTAGTGAAATGCTCTATGTAAGACCGGATATGGATGAAGTAATGACAGGGATGAAGGATTATTTAGAGCGTATTAAGAAGGCTGGCAGCGCCAAGGAGCAGGAGGATTTGTTCAGGGACTATGAAAAAATGGTTTATAAAGCTGTCACGATGCAGGAAATAAGTGAAGTCAGAGCTTATCTTGATGTAAACGATGAATTTTATAGCAAAGAACAGGAATATTGGGACAATGTACAGCCGGGAATAAAAGAATTAGAGACGAAGATACATGAAGCTATGGTAAAATCTCCTTATATTGAAGAACTGAAAGAACGGTTGGGCAATACTATCTTCTATAAATGGGAAGCAGAAACAAAAGCTATTAATGAATCCATTTTGCCTCTGATGGCGGAAGAAAATGAATTAGTCACAAGATATATGAAACTACTTGCAACAGCTACAGTTAACTACAAAGGGGAAAAAGTACCTCTATCTAAGATGAAAACATACTTCTATGAAGTTGACCGGGATGAGCGCCGTAATGCTTTATACACCTATAATCATTGGTTTTATGAGAATAGAGAGGAACTGGATGAGCTTTTTGACAAACTGGTTAAAAACCGTACCAAGCAGGCAAAGGAACTGGGCTTTCAAAGCTATACCGAACTTGCATACATACTAAGGGGGCGAATTGGTTATGGTCGTTCAGAGGTTGAAATCTTTCGCCAGGAGGTACTTAAGAAATGGGTTCCTTTCATAGTAGAGTTAAAAGAAGGACAACGTAAACGTTTGGAGGTGCCTACTTTTCGAATTTATGATTCACCTATGCGGTTCAAAGACGGCAGCCCTGTTATGAAAGTAAAAGAGGAAGATTTTATCAAAGCAGGCGTTGAAATGTTTCATTTAATGAGTAAAGATACCGGCGAATATATCGATTTTATGCTTGTAAATGAACTAATGGATTTGTTTGACCGTCCGGGGAAAGCACCTTACGATGGGTTTAGCGTGGATTTTACGGCTTACAACGAGAACTTCATATTTGGCCGTTTTAATGGGAATGAGTCAGACCTGGAAGTATTTACTCATGAGTTTGGGCATTCTTTTGCAGGTAAGCTTTCCACGGAACAGCCGGAGCTGTTAGTAGAATCCAGGAATCCTCTGGGCCAGGAAATAGCAGAAACCCATTCAAAGACAATGGAGCTGCTTACCGGCAAGTATGACTATCTGTTCTTTGATGAGTACAACCTGAAAAAATATCAACAGAAGAAAATTGAGTATTCAGCATATTTTATCAGTTCAATCTGCATCGGAGATGAATTTCAGCACCTGATCTATGATAACCCTGACTTGACACCTGAGGAACGAAACAGGACATTTGAAGAAATACATAAGAAGTACAATCCTTATATTGATTATTCAGACCTGCCCTTTGATTCCTGGGGTTGTATGTGGCAGGACATGACGGTTATTTACGCAATGCCTTTCTATCTTATTGACTATGCGCTGGCTCAGACACTGGCCTTCCAATTCTTTGCAGAATCCTTAGAGGACATGGACAGTGCCTGGAAGCGTTATATTTCATTTTTGAGTGCGGCAGGTACAATGACCTTTCCAGAAATAATTGAGAAGTGTGGACTTCGCTCCCCTTTTGATAAAGACTGTTTTGACTATATTTATAAGATGGTAAATACTATGCGGGAGAATCTTTAATTTACAATTAATATAATTGACTTGATTGTAAAAGGGTCAGTGTTTTACAAGAGGTGGAAAATTACACAAACCAGAAAGAACATCTTGTGCCTTTTCATAGGCGAATTCGTTCTTTCTGGTTTTTTACAATTTGCCTGTACTCATATGGAGGCAGTACTTTTGATGTTCAAATCATAATTTATTAGTTTATAAAAGCTATTCTTTTATAGTGTTGAGGATTATGTTGAGTAAGGGTGGCATTCATGTTAGTTTCGATGTTATGCTATTTTATGGCTGCGTCTTTGAATCTTAACTTTAGAGTCATCATCTTTAAATCACCAACTTCGAATCATTATTTTTGAATCAAAGTCTTTGAGTTACCTCTTTAAGACATCAACTTTAAACACCATTTTTGAACCTAAGTCTTTGAGTTACCTCTTAGACATCAACTTCTAAACACCAACTTCGGATATCAGTCAATAAATCTCATGCTAATAATCTCAGTCGCTGATCTCTCTGTAACTTTTTTCTTTGGATATTATCATTCTTATATTTAGTCTTTGAAGCTCTTTTTTTGGCCCCCTATATCTGCATCTCAATACCTCAATATCAAATATCACATAAATATATCCTAAGCTATACGGAAAGTTGGTATAGATTAAGATTAGACAAACACCTTAAAGAAAGCGAAATAACTGATATGTTTTAATTGACAAAATATACCAACGTGTTATAATCTACAAACAAATACATATAAAATAATATGAATACTATGATATAAATTATGAATAAATGTGACCAAATGCAGTTTATTTTATAATTTACATATAGGCTTTCAAAGGAGGTTATATGAAGGGAATATACTTAACTTTAGGACGAAAAATATATAAAAATACGGCACTTATTATATTTCTCATATTGTGGGAAGTGCTTCCGAGAATAGGAGCTGTTCCAGCCAATTTTCTTCCGCCGCTTAGTATTGTGCTAAAGGAAATCCTTTTGGAGGGGAAAGAGGGATATCTGTTTCTTAACCTCCTCCTAAGCCTATATCGTATTATGGCAGGGTTGCTGCTTGCAACTGCAGCCGGAGTCAGTGCAGGACTTGTCTTGGGATATTTACTGCCGGGTACAGCAAAAATGCTATATCCCTTGTTGCGCTTGTTTGGTCAGATTAATCCTTATTCCCTTCTGCCGATATTTATTGTTTTTCTGGGGATTGGAGAAAGTGCTAAAATTGCCATAGTTGCCTGGACTGCTGTATGGCCCATATTGTTTCATACCATAACCGGTGCAGGGAGTGCTGATATTGAAGTGTTAAAAAGTGCAAGGTCTATGGGAGCCGGCAGGTTTCAAATTCTTAGAAGTGTTATTCTGCCCTCTGCGGGACCAGCAGTATTTGATGGACTGAGAGTTGGTGTTGAAATGGCTTTTTTTGTACTTATTGCCGCGGAAATGACAGGAGGAACGGGAGGTTTAGGGGCAATGGTACATCTTTCTGGTATGAATTTTTTAATAAATAAATTGTTTGCCTCAGGGGTCTGTATTGTGATCCTTGGAGTAATGATAAATTATCTTTTATACGCTTTACAGAAAAGACTATTTTTCTGGAAAGAAACTGTCAGATTTTTTCAAACAGAAAAATCCTCAGGACAGCATAAGGCGCTGGGAGCCAAAGGGATTGCTTTTATAGCTATTCTGTGTGTTGTGATACTGATAGGCGGATATTCCCAGAGTCTTAGGGCTTTCAGACTTATGAATGATCCAAGAGCTGGAGAGGAGTTTAATCATTTTTTCTCGGAATAAGGTAATAATCATAGGGATTATTTTAAAAGAAGTAGGCAATATAATTTTATTTTTTTTACTTGACGGAAAATCTAATTAATGTTATAATTTCCCAAAATATAGTAAATCAATATGAATAGTAGGAATAAAAATTAATTCAATCACAGTATTAGTTTTGCTGATTAGATAACTAAAGGCAGGTTTTTCCCATCTTGGTATGAGGAAAACCTGCCTTTGTTTTATAGAGAAGGAAAAACCTTGTAAATTCATTCATAGGAGGGAATTATATGGCAGAGGTAAGTGTTATACGTGAGAGAGTGCCCGATAACAGTAAAGAAACAAAAATCGAACTTCATAATCTGAGTCAAATCTACAAAATCAATTCGGGCAAAAAGAAAAGCCGGGAAACAGAGGAGTTTCTGGCCCTAAAAGACTTTAGCCTTTCCGTTAAGGAAGGAGAATTCATTGCAGTAGTAGGGCCTTCAGGCTGTGGTAAATCTACTCTACTTGATATTGTTGCGGGACTTACAAAACCAAAATCCGGAAATATCAATATCGGAGGAAAGAGAGTTACCGGACCTGCTCTGGATAGGGGCTTTGTTATGCAGGGTTACGCACTGTTTCCCTGGAGGACCGTATTAAAGAATGTGGAATTTGGACTGGAGTTAAAGCATATTCCCAGAAGACTGAGGGTTGGAATTGCACAGCAATATATAAGTCTGGTAGGTTTGGAGCAGTTTGAAGACAGATATCCCTATGAATTGTCAGGTGGAATGAAACAGAGGGTAGCCATTGCAAGAGCTCTGGCATACGACCCGGAAGTGTTGCTAATGGATGAACCCTTTGCTGCCGTGGATGCACAGACAAGAGAAAACCTGCAGGATGAACTGATTAGGATAGTTGAGAAAACCAATAAAACCGTTATCTTTGTAACACACAGTATTGATGAAGCCGTACTGTTGGCAGACAGGGTAGTGGTAATGACCTGTAATCCAGGAAGCGTTAAGGAAATCATACCTATTAATCTGCCAAAACCACGCAGCAATGCTACCATCCATGAGGCAAGGAACTTTGAAGAAATAAGACATTATATCTGGGGATTATTACAAAATCAACGAGAAAATAACGAGCACCTTTCTGCCGTATCTGAATAAGAAATTAAAATTTATCTGTATCTGTTAATAGTTTCACATTTAAGATATAAAAACTTGTAAGGAGGAGCTATATGGCAATTGATTTAAGACGAAGTCGTGTTGCAACAAGAGAGGAAAGGCTGGGTTCTATCGTTGGCTATACAGGAGATATTAAAAACCTGGCAGAATGTTCAGGCTGCGGTAAACTTAAGGATACGGGCAGGTGCTTTAGTCAGTCCAGTTCCTGTGATGCAGGCTGTGCCCTGGGATATCTTGCAAATATCCGGGATATCGCCATTATAAACCATGCACCCAGTGGTTGTACCGCCATGGCGTCGGGAATTGTAACCAACCATATTCAGCTGGCTGCAAAGAGAAATCTTCCTTATCATTCTGTATTTCTGGGTACGGATATGAATGAAGCAGATACTATCTTTGGAGGAGGTGAGGGACTGGTAGCAATTATTAAGCAGACCTATAACCGTTATAAGCCTTCTGCTATCTTTGTGGGAACCTCCTGTGTCTCCGGTATAATCGGTGAAGATGTAGATTCCCTGATAAAGGAGGCGGAGGAAGATATTCCTGTGCCTGTAATACCGGTTCACTGTGAAGGTTTCCGCTCCAAGGTCTGGGCAACGGGATTTGATGCGGCGGACCATGCGGTGCTGAGAGGAATAGTAAAGCCGCCCAGAGAGAAACGAAATATAGTCAATTTTAAGAATTTTAATGAAGGAGCCAGAAAAGAAATAACTGAGATGTTCCGCAAATTAGGCGTAGAGACCTTTTTCCTTTATTCCAACAGCACTATTGAAGAGTTGTCCCATATCTCAGAGGCACTGGCTACCGTATCCATCTGCGGAACACTGGCTTCTTATCTTGGTAACGGGCTTGAACAGGAATACGGCGTACCTTATATTAAAACCATTAATCCCATTGGTATTACAGGATTTGAAACCTGGTTAAAGGAAATTGGTGAGGTCATCGGGAAAGAAGAACAGGTAGAAGAATTTTTAAGAGAAGAACGTAATAAGTACCTGCCTGAAATCAAGAAAATAAAAGAGAAGTTACAGGGACTGAGGGTAGTCCTTGGTATGGGTTCAAGCTTTGCTTTCCAGGTTGCAAGAGTTATACAGGAGCTTGGAATGGAGGTGGTGTATGTAGCCTCCTGGCATTATGATTCTGTGTATGACAATGGAGAGGTGCCGCCCCATGTTCAGTATCTTGCAGAGCATACACCCAATAACTTTAAAGTCAGTATTGCAGACCAGCAGAACTTTGAGATTTTAAATATTTTAAATACCTATAAGCCTGACCTGTACCTGGCAAGACACGGGGGAACCACTGTGTGGGCAATCAAACAGGGGACACCGTCCATTTTTATGGCAGATGAGTATATGGCATACGGTTATAAGGGAACTTTAAATCTTGCCTATAAGATTCTTGATACGATTACCAACCGAAGTTTTGAGAGGAATCTGTCCTCAAGGATTGAGCTTCCCTATACCGAATGGTGGTACCGTCAGGACAGCGCAGCACTTTATAAAGGAGGGGATTTAAAGGATGCCTAGAATATTAGATCAAGCCAGATATAAATGTGGATTAGGAGGAATGCAGACCGTTCATGCTATAACAAAAGCCCTGCCTATCCTCCACTCCGGTCCTGGTTGTGCGGATAAATTAGAGGGAGCCGGCAGTGCCGGTACCTCGGGACACTTTGCACCGCGTATATTCCCCTGTACCAATATCAGCGAAAGTGAGGTGGTTTTCGGCGGAGAGAGAAAGTTACGGGAGACCATTGAAAATGCTCTCAGGGTTATAGATGCAGATCTCTATGTGGTTTTGTCCGGCTGTTCGGCTGAGATTATAGGGGATGATATCGAGGCGGTTGTTAGAGAATTCAGAGAGGGAGATAAGCCGGTCATATATGCATCTACCGCAGGTTTTAAAGGAAATAATTACCTGGGCTATGAATGGGTGCTGGAAGCTATTTTTAAACAGTATTTGAAAAAGGAGGCAGTATATGGTGTGGAGACAGGCCTTGTGAATATATTTGCCGGACTTCCCATTCATGATCCCTTCTGGCATGGAAATTACGAAGTACTTTCAGAACTTCTAAAAGAACTTGGACTTAAGCCGAATATTATCTTTGGATTCGGTAATGGTATCGAGAACATTAAACAGCTGCCAAAGGCAGAGTTTAATCTGCTGGTTTCACCCTGGCTGGGTCTTAGTAGTGTAGAGTTACTAAAGGAGTTGTTTGGAACACCCTTTTTGCATTATCCCAATCTCCCAATTGGAGCATATGAAACCAGTAAGTTCCTAAAGACAGTAGGTGATTTTGCAGGAATCGATCCCCAAAAGACAGCAGCTCTTATTGATGAAAAAGAGAGGAAATATTATTACTACATAGAACGTTATGCGGATGTATTTCTTGAGAACCGTGTAATGTCCAAACGTTTTGTTGTAGTTTCTGATGCCCAGTATACTCTGGGTATCACCAGATTCCTGGTAAATGATGTGGGGCTGTTTCCGGAAAAGCAGTATATAACGGATGATACACCGGAACCGTATAAGAAGAACATAGAGGATTTGTTTCAGGATTTAAATTATGGAATTAAAGCAGAGGTGTCTTTTGAGACAGACGGATATCAGATACAGGAGGAAATAAAGAACACGGATTACCATGGATATCCCCTTCTGATCGGAAGCTCCTGGGAAAAGAAAGTGGCTAGAGAAACCGAGGCACACTTTCTGTCCATTTCCTGGCCCCTTAATGAACGATTAGTGATAAACAGCTCCTATGCAGGATATGAGGGCGGCCTTAAATTTCTGGAGGATATTTACTCTGTGGTGCTGACACGGTTCAACTAGGGAGTTAAAAATTGAATAGGTCTGGAGCATATACCGCACAAGGATACTGGTACAGGGGAAGGGGATAAGGAAAAGCCGGCATGTCATTGGCATGCAGAAAGGATGTTCCATGAGAAAGAGAAGAGTAATCTGTGTATTAATGGCAGCAGTAACCCTTATGGTGATTTTATCAGGCTGCCGAAGTAAACCAGAGACAACGGATGTTTCTGCTGATAATGATGATTTATTTACGATCAGGGTAATGACACAAACAGGCTTTAATGAACTGAATGTGGCAGATGAACTTGGGTATTTTAAGGAAGAAGGGATAAAACTATCATATATCGGTACCCTTGGAAAAGGGGTTACGGAATATCAGCTGATTGAACAGGGACAGTTAGATGCATTTACCGGCGGGCATCCGCCTAATGTTGCTCAGGCCAGATTGGCAGGAGTAATGGTGAAGGCGGTGGCTCCGGGAATGGTAGATAATGAGGATTTTCCTCATGTAAGGTATCTGGTACAGGACTCAAGCCCATTACAGTCCCTGGAGGATATTACCGATGAGAAGATATCCATATCCGGAATCGGTGCCTGCAATGATGGATACATAAAATATTATCTTCAGAGTAAAGGACTGCCCTATGATAAGATTGAATGGGTTACTTTATCCACCGGAGGACAGCAGGAGCAGTCTTTGGTACAGGGGCAGATTGCTGTTACCACCTCCCATCCGCCCTATGCCGGCAAGAGTCTTGCAGCAGGTGGTGTGAGAGAGATAGGAACCAGTTGGGATATCTTTCACAGTCCGGGCGCAGGACTGTCAGTAAGAGGATTCAGTGAGAAATTCATAGAAGAACACCCGGAGATAGTGCAAGGATTTGTTAATGCCATGTATAAAGCACGCATATGGATTAATACCCATCAGGAGGAGGCTATAGAGATAAATGCCAAATATCTGAATTTGGAACCCAAGGACCTGAGTGTCTTCTGGTATGATGAAAGCAAGAATATAACACCGGATTATATTGAACAGTGGTTTAAGATTGCAGAAGCCATTGGGTTGTGGAAGGAAGGGGATATTATGCCGGAAGAGGTCTATACCAATGATTTCATACCGAAATAGAGGGGTGGGAGAATGGATAATATTTATATAGTCAGAAATAAGAAAAAGAATTTCCTGTCAGAACAGATAAAAAGTTTATATAGGGTATTATACCGGCTTCTGGCAGTATTTCTCTTCCTGCTGCTTTGGGAGGTCATATCTCGATTGAAGTTGGTGAATGCAATATTTCTGCCTCCGTTTACAAAGGTGCTGGAAGCGCTGTATAAGCTTGCTTTGTCCGGGGAATTAGTAAAGCATCTGTCTGTCAGTCTTTGGAGATCCCTTATGGGTTTTACCCTGGGGCTTAGCTTTTCCATACCCTTTGGGCTTGCAATAGGGTGGTTTAGAAAATTCGAACGGTTTATAGATCCGCTGATACAGTTATTCAGAAATCTGCCGGTGCTTGCACTGCTGCCGGTCTTTGTAATGATTTTTGGTATAGGGGAGATATCAAAAATTGCAGTAATATTCTGGGGAGTTCTATGGTCCGTACTATTAAATACCATTGCTGGTGTGAAAAGCGTAGAACCACAGTTAATAAAAGCAGCCAGATCCATGGGGACTCCAGGAGTTGTACTTTTTATACGTGTAATCCTTCCTGGAGCGCTGCCCAGCATATTTACCGGTATCCGAATAAGCGCAACTACTTCCATATTAATACTGATAGCTGCTGAAATGATCGGCGCCAGCCGGGGTCTGGGGTATGCCTTATATTTTTACCAGGCTAATTTTAAAACACCGGAAATGTATAGCATTATTGTAATTATGGCACTGCTTGGTTTAAGTATTAATTATCTGCTTATTAATATAGAAGCAACTGCTTTTCGATGGAAAGAAAAGATAGGAAGTGAAGGGAAGTAAAGGATGAAGAAGATAAAGGGTTTGTTGTATAAATACGGGGCAGTACTGTTTTTCTTTGCATTCTGGGAAGCAGCAGCCAGGGGAGGGCTGGTAAACCCTGTATTTATTCCACCCTTTTCCAGAGTGGTGCTTGAAATAGTAAAGATGATAGAGAATGGGGAGTTCTTTATAAATTTGTCCGTAAGCCTATTAAGGGCTGCTACAGGCTTTTGCCTGGCTTTGGGCCTGGGAGTGCCTATAGGGTTTGTGCTGGGAGGCTGGTTTCCCAAGATAGGAGAGGCCTTTCAGGGGTTATTGGAAGTCTGCTCTCAGATTAACCCCTTTTTACTTTTGCATATTATATTGCTTTTTATGGACGTAGGGGAAAGTTCAAAGATAGCTATTATAACCTGGACCTGTGCCTGGCCTGTTATTTTCAGTACCATATCAGGCATTAGAAATACGGAGCCTGACCTCTTAAAGCTGGGAAAGTCCTTTGGTTTAAAGCGGTGGCTTATGTTCTGGAAAGTCGTTTTACCTTCCACTGTACCTTTTCTGTTTACAGGGATTCGCTTAAGTGCCGGGTACTCTTTTATAATGCTTATTGCTGCTGAGATGATGGGTGCCGATTCGGGATTAGGTTATTATATTTTGAACAGTCAGATGAATTTTCGCATTACCCAAATGTATACGGCAGTACTTTTAATAGCCGGTATGGCCTTACTTATTGATACTTTTTTGGAGAAGCTGGAGAGAGGTAGGTCTGGGTATCTGTATGATGATTAATGTTAACTATAGAAATACATAATTCATGACCTGATTGGTTTACTGGTACAGGACATGTAATGGAGGTTGCAATGAAACAACATAAAAGCAGATTGAGAAGGTGTGTTCTAATATTAGTACTACTTTTGACTTCCTGCTCAAGAGCTGCGGAGAGTCCGGTGCCGGAGGAAATAACGCTTTCCTATACCGGGACTGCGTATGATCTGCCGCTGCTTGCTGCCTACCAGAACGGTTATTTTGAAGAGGCGGGGCTTAAGGTAGTTCTGGTGCCGGTGAAGTCAGGAGAACTGGGAAAAGAAATGTTAAAAGGAACGGTGGACGGAGGAACAGCAGGTGCCGGGATATTGGAGAATATCTATGCCGGACTGCCGGCTAAAATCGGGGGAGGCGTACGGGGAGCCTGTGTGGAAATCCTGATTTTGAAAACTACTGAAATATCCGGAATAGAACAGCTTGGTAATAAGAAAATAGGAGTTGTGACAGGGGAAGCAGGCATTGCAGCAGCGGCAGCTGCCTGGGAGGTACTTAAACAAAAGAAGGTAGAGGATTACCAATCCATAGAGTGGGTTATGGCAGAAGAAAAAGAGCTGGCAGGAGCTTTGAGGGAGAAGTATATTGATGCGCTGGTACACTGGCAGGGAGAAGAGACTGCCATAACAGAAGAAGCAGCTGTTATTTATCAGAACAGTTTCGTAAAGACAGAGAGCGGAGGACACAGCCATGGCTCTAATCCTCATTTCTACGAAAGCTATGCAGTGATTTCTTCCAGACTGGCGGAAGACTATCCTGAAAGTGCCTCCAACCTGCTGTCAGCCTGGATGAAAGGTGTCAATGCAGTAGCCGGCGGCCTTGCTTATCAACTTGATCTGGCAGAAGCAGAAGGTTTTATCACTGATGCTTCCTACAATGAAGAATTAAAGAGATATATGTTTGTACCCGGCATTAAGACTGTTCCTGGGAATCTTAAAGCAATAGCGGAATTTGAGAAACATATAGGCTTATTAAAAGCTAAAACAGAGCTAGATGAGCTTATTAAGAAGGCTTTTATAAAATTGCTGCCGGATTGGGGGTGATAAAAAGAGTATGATTACTTAGCAGGAAAGAATAATCTTGATTACATGGATAATAATGGGTATAATGTATAGGATGGTCTGCTGATTACCGGAGCGGAATACATATAAAAGTCAACAGAATAAGAGTGTTAGAATATTCACAAAAACTTTAATTTTTCTTGGTAAATAAAAATTAACTTTTGATGGAGCTTTGGGAGAATTATATGATTTATTATAATGAGGGTGACTTAATAATACGTTCAATGTCTTATACTGATATTGAAGCTTTTGTGCTGGGGTTTGCCGGTCAGGGTTGGAATAAACCTGCGGAGCAGTTTCTAACGTATTATAATGAACAGGAAAACAACATAAGAAAAATTATTGTTGCTGAGTATAAGGGGAGTACAGCCGGATATGTCACACTGCTTCCTTTTGCCACAGTTGGCCCTTTTGCTGACAAAGGCTTTCCGGAGATTGTAGATTTTAATGTATTAATCCCATATCAGAAAAAAGGAATCGGAAATCGGCTTATGGATGTTACAGAGCAGCTTACAAAAGAAGTCAGTGATTATGTAACGCTGGCAGTTGGGATGCACAGTGGATATGGAACAGCACAAAGAATGTATGTAAAGAGGGGGTATATACCCGATGGATCTGGTGTCTGGTATAAAGACAGACCTCTGGAACCTTATGGAGCTTGTGAAAATGATGATGAATTGATTCTATTTTTTGTGAAAGAATTGACATATTGAAAGAAGTGTGAATTATCAGGATAATTAAAAAAATAAAAAAAATTAAAAAAACTCTTTACTTTTACTTTGAGATAGTATATTATAAATATTGTTCTTAGGGCTCGTTGGTCAAGCGGTTAAGACGCCGCCCTCTCACGGCGGAAACAGGGGTTCGATTCCCCTACGAGCTGCTAATAAGTAATTTAGTAAATAAGCCACTGTCAGGTGATTATAAATCCTTGATAGTGGCTTATTTCTTTTTCATAGTTTTTATATTTATTGTTTCTGTATCGTTTATTCAATTTTTCTTAATGTTCTTGTATTGCCAATTGGAAAATTAAGTTATACTATTTAATTATTAAATACGAGACTGTGCGTAAAAAGGAGAGATATGCTGAAATTAGTAAAGTTATCTTTTATATATGCAATTCTAAGGAGATTATATGTAACCCTTTTTATAATACAGTTCCTGGAATTAATATTTTTGGCGGATAAAACCACATCATATTTGGCGAATGTACCAATTGCAGCTGTTACAGCTTTGTTAGGGACATTCAATTGTTGGATTATCATAAAATTGATAAATGTAATTATGATTATAAAGTTAAATCCCTATGTCTGTATCAATCGGTTCACCAAAAGTATATATATGGATATAAAATATTTTAAAAGATCATCGGATTTAATCAATGGATTTATGAATGGATTGTTGGCTATTCCAGTAAGATACATAAATAAAGACTTTCGTACCAGCACCCATGAATATATCTGTATATCACTGATAAGGCTGCTCAAAAAGAAAGGGGCAGCTGCATCCATAGTTTATCAGTATATAGAAAAACATAACAAAACATTAAAAGTATTGGATAAATGCATTATTACTTTGGAGAATAATGTGGAACATGAAATTCTATTTAAGTTTAAGAAAAAAGACTACTTGATTGAAAAAGTTTTTCACTATAACAGTATTATAAAACATAAAGTTAACAAATACAAAGTAATAATACCCAGGGAGTTATTACTGAGCTTAGTTAATACCAATTGATAATATATATAATAAGGAAGCTTTACTACTGCATCAAATTAAACTGTTGAAAAATAACGAGATATCGCTTATAATTATTTTGAGCGAGGCCAAAGGGTAACCCTGTCTTTGTGTTACCCTTTTTTTGTTTTACATATATTGGTATAGCTACGATGCCGGGAAATTGTATGGCTTTGGCAGCTCAGGCTGTATGAAAATTTAAGAGTAGGCCACAATAATTCATACAGCTAAGAGAGGTGGCGAGGAGAAGCATGGATTATATAAATGAAATAATTGATATGGTGATTCGCAAAAATCCTTCAGAAGCAGAATTTCACCAGGCAGTGAAAGAAGTATTGGAGTCATTACGTCCTGTAGTGGAGGCTAATGAAGAGAAATTTCGTAAGGAAGCTTTGCTGGAGCGTCTGGTTGAACCCGACCGCCAGATAAAGTTTAAAGTTCCCTGGGTAGATGACAGCGGCAAGGTACAGGTTAATACCGGTTACCGTGTTCAGTTCAACAATGCCATAGGACCTTATAAAGGAGGATTAAGACTTCATCCTTCCGTTAATATCGGAATTATAAAATTCCTTGGTTTTGAGCAGATATTTAAGAATTCACTTACAGGCCTGCCCATAGGAGGCGGAAAAGGTGGTTCTGATTTTGATCCAAAGAATAAATCTGACAGAGAAGTACTGGCGTTTTGTACCAGCTTTATGACAGAGTTATATAAGTATATAGGTGCAGATACTGATGTACCGGCAGGTGACATCGGTACGGGAGCAAGAGAAATAGGTTATATGTACGGTCAATATAAGAAGATCAGGGGCACTTATGAGGGAGTGCTAACCGGTAAAGGACTGACCTACGGCGGTTCCTTAGTCAGAAAGGAAGCTACCGGTTATGGCCTTGTATACCTGACAGAGGAAATGTTAAAAGCTCACGGTCATTCCATTGAGGGTAAAAAGGTAGCGATATCCGGCTCAGGTAATGTTGCCATATATGCAGCTGAAAAAATCCAGGAACTTGGCGTTACAGTAATAACCGTAAGTGATTCAAATGGCTGGGTATATGATGCAGAAGGAATAGATTTAGCGGCATTAAAAGAGATAAAAGAAGTAAAAAGAGCCAGGTTGACAGAATATATCAAGTACCGCCCTCAGGCTGAATATAAAGAAGGCAAAGGGGTATGGAGTGTTAAATGTGATATAGCACTGCCCTGTGCGACTCAGAATGAATTACTGATAGAAGATGCAAAAGCTCTGGTGGAGAACGGCTGTATTGCAGTAGCGGAAGGAGCCAATATGCCGACTTCTCTTGATGCTACCCTCTTCCTGCAGGAAAAAGGAGTATTATTTGCTCCCGGTAAGGCAGCCAATGCAGGTGGTGTTGCTACGTCCGCTCTTGAGATGTCCCAGAACAGTGAGAGACTCAGCTGGTCCTTTGAAGAAGTAGATGACAGGCTGAAGAAGATCATGAAAAATATTTTTGTGAGTATGTCTGCAGCTGCGGAGCAATACGGGTCGAAGGACAATTATGTTCTTGGTGCTAATATCGCAGGCTTTTTAAAGGTATCTGATGCTATGCTGGCGCAGGGTATCTGGTAGAAGCGTAGAGTATTGCCACCTTCAAAACAGAACAGGAATATAAGCAATTTTTGACACACAGACAGAGGATTAAATTATAAATTAACAGGGGTTACTGCTGAATGAACCTGACCATCGCCATGATAAGCTGCCGCCAGAGAGTTCACAGTAGTTCCTGGTTTTATACATGGCAGTGCAAGGAGTCGGAGAGATTATATCCAACTGTATTGTTAATATTTTAATAGAATAAAATATAAAACCACACAACAATTCCTCAATTATCCAGAATATTTTGTAGGAATGTACCGTCGTACCGGTTATAATGAGATTGTATACATGTTATTTACATAAAGGTAAAAAATCATAGTTTATATAGTAAAACAGCGGAGTACAAAGCAATTACTGCTTGTAAAAAATGTTTTTTTATTAGTGAAAATGTTATAAAAATGTAGGATTTCATTATAGCAAAGTACAGGTATTTGTTTACACTTGACATTTATAATGTTTTATACTATTCTTTAAAAAGTGATATATAAATTGCTTATACTTAACATATATTAGTTATAATATATAATTTACCAACTCAAATTTGCACAAGGATGTGTATAATATACACGCCATAGGTGCAATTTTTTTTATATCTGGGTAAATATGTCTTTTGGGTTAAAGGGTTTGCAATTAATATATATATATCATAGTGTTATAATAAAAGATAAAAGGTAGGTTATTGTATGGGTAAGTACATTCTTAAAAGGGTGGGTGCGGCAATCCTGACCATATTCCTGGTTGCCACCATAACGTTTTTCCTAATGAACCTGGTGCCAGGCGGTCCCTTCGTTGCAGAAAAATCCATCAGTGAGCAGGCTCAGCAGGCACTGAGAGAAAAGTTCGGTCTGGATAAGCCACTGATTGTGCAATATAAAAATTATATGGTTAACGTACTTCATGGAGATCTTGGTCCTAGCTTAAAGCAAAGAGGTCGTGAAGTTACAGATATCATCTTCACTAAGTTCCCAATTTCAGCAAGACTTGGCGGTATTTCCGTTGTTGTTGCGTTATTGATAGGAATTCCCCTTGGCTGTGTAGCTTCAGTTAACAGAGGCAAGTGGCTGGATAATTTTATTATCGTCATTGCTACAGGGGGTATTGCAGTACCAAGCTTTGTTATCTGTACTGTGGGTATGTACGTATTTGGTGTACATTTAGGCTGGCTACCCACCTTTGGACTTACTTCGCCATTACATTATATATTGCCGGTTTTTGCACTTTCCTTCTATCCGACAGCTTATATTACAAGATTAATGCGTTCTTCCATGTTGGACGTTATAGGACAGGACTATATCCGTACCTCCAGAGCAAAAGGTGTTTCTCAGTTCTTATCCCTTTTTAAACATGCTCTGCGTAACGCGATTCTGCCGGTAATTACTTATGTCGGTCCCCTGTTGGCATACACCCTGACAGGCAGTTTTATCGTTGAAAAGATCTTTGTAATCCCAGGCCTTGGCGGTCAGTTCGTAAGTTCTATTATGAACCGTGATTATACCGTTATCATGGGTACTACCATTTTTCTTGCAACGCTTGTTATCGTGATGAATACTTTGGTTGATATTGTTTATAAACTAATTGACCCTCGTATTCAGCTGAATTAGGAGGAAGATATGAAGGAAAAGAATATATTGAGCTTTCAGTTAAAGGTGGATGACTTTCTGCCCGCTACTGATGATGAGAAGCAGAGCCTGGTGCTGATGCGCCCCAGCGTAAGCTTCTGGAAAGATGCATTAAAAAGATTGGGTAAGAATAAGGTTGCAATGGTAAGCCTTGCAATCATTCTGGTTATAATGATATTTTCCTTTTTCGTACCCAGCTTTTATCCTTATAAATACGATCAGCAGATTCAGGGTTCTGAATACCTAAAGCCATTGACCCATTCGGAAAAGGAGCTGGCAAGGATTGATTCCGGCGAAAAAGTATTTCCTCATTTTCTGGGAACAGATAACCTGGGCCGTGATTATGCAGTACGTTTGATGGTGGGAAGCCGAATATCTCTGTTAGTCGGACTTATCGCCTCAGGAATCATTTTAATAATTGGATCTTTATATGGTTCCGTAGCCGGTTTCTTTGGCGGCTGGACAGATATGATAATGATGCGTCTGGCGGATATTGTCTATACTGTACCAGACATTTTGTTGATAGTATTAATTTCCTTTGCCATAAAGGAACCGATGACAACCCTGGCTACAAAGCCGGGATTCCAATGGATACAGACAGTTGGTGTTAATCTTATTAGTATATTTCTGGTGTTTGCACTGCTTTACTGGGTTGGCATGGCTCGTATTGTAAGAAGTCAGGTACTTACTTTGAAACAAAGTGAGTATGTAACCGCAGCCAAAGCGCTGGGTGCTTCCAACGGACGTATTATCCGTAAGCATCTGCTGACTAACTGTATCGGTACTTTGATTGTAACTACAACCTTACAGATTCCTGCCTCTATTTTTACGGAAAGCTTCTTAAGTTTCTTAGGCTTAGGTGTTGCAATTCCACTGCCTTCCCTGGGATCTCTTGCAAGTGATGCTGTAAATGGTTTGAATACTTATCCCTATTTGCTGATAGCTCCGGCTATCACCATCAGTCTCATTATCCTCAGCTTTAATTTATTTGGTGACGGACTGCGTGATGCATTCGATCCCAAGATGAAGAGTTGATAGGTGGAGAGGAGTAATTTAAAATGAATGAATATTTAGTTGATATACAAAATGAACGGCTCTCATTCTTTACCCCTGCAGGTGAAGTAAAATCCCTTAATGATGTTTCTCTATCTGTTAGAGAAGGAGAAGTACTGGGGATTGTTGGAGAGAGTGGATCCGGAAAATCCGTAACGGCATACAGCCTTATGGGAATTACTGCACATCCGGGACGTATGATTGGCGGAGATATCTATTTCAATGGCCATCATATCAATAAGATGAAAGAAAAAGAAATGCGTAAGATTCGTGGTAATGAGGTATCCATTATATTTCAGGATCCCATGACCAGTCTAAATCCTGTATTTACGATAGGTAATCAGATAATGGAAGCAATCTTGCTTCATACAGGTAAAAATAAAAAGCAGGCTTATGACAGAGCAAAAGAGCTGCTTCAGCTGGTTGGAATTAATGAGCCGGAGAAACGTTTGAAACAGCATCCTCATGAATTATCCGGTGGTATGCGTCAGCGTGTTATGATCGCTATGGCTCTTGCCTGTGAACCGAAACTGCTGATTGCAGATGAACCCACAACAGCACTTGATGTTACCATTCAGGCGCAGATCTTAGAGCTTATGACTGAACTTAAAGATAAACTTGGAATGGCTATTATTCTAATAACCCATGACCTCGGTGTAGTAGCCGGAATGTGCGACAGGATAGCCGTAATGTATGCAGGTAAAGTAGTAGAGACAGGAACTACAGATGATATTTTCTATAATCCTTCTCATGAGTATACAAAAGGACTGCTGCAAAGTGTTCCAAGTCTGAATGATACAGATCATAAGAAGCTGATACCCATTGAAGGTCAGCCTGTAGATATGTTAAATCCGCCGGCCGGATGTCCATTCGCACCTCGCTGTCGCGCCTGTATGAAGGTTTGTCTTCGTACAATGCCTGCGTACACACAGGTGGCAGAGGATCATTACAGTGCCTGCTGGCTTTTAGATAAAGAGAAATTTGAAAAAGGGGAGGTGCAGACCAATGGAAAATAAGAAACTGGTCGAGGTAGAGCACCTTAAACAGTATTTTCCCGTACATGGCGGAAAATTCGGTGAGAAAAGAGTAGTAAAGGCTGTAGATGATGTATCCTTTTTTGTAAACAAAGGAGAAACCCTCGGTCTGGTAGGAGAATCCGGTTGTGGAAAGACAACTACCGGCAGAACCCTCCTTCGCCTCCATGAACCTACCGGAGGTAAGATAATTTATGATGGTAAAGATATTACTCACGCCAAAATGCTTCCTTACCGCAGAAAGATGCAGATTGTATTCCAGGATCCTTATGCAAGTCTGGACCCTCGTATGACGGTAGGTGACATTGTAGGTGAAGCGATAGATATTCACAAGCTTGCGGCTAATTCGAAAGAACGCCGTGACCGTATTGTAGAATTGTTAAGCCTTGTCGGACTTAACACAGAGCATGCCAATCGTTATCCCCATGAGTTTTCCGGCGGACAGCGTCAGCGTGTAGGTATCGCCAGAGCACTGGCAGTTAACCCTGAATTTATTGTCTGTGATGAACCGATTTCTGCATTGGACGTGTCCATTCAGGCTCAGGTAGTTAACATGTTTGAAGAGCTGCAGGCGAATATGGGACTTACGTATTTGTTTATTTCCCATAATCTTAGTGTTGTAAAGCATATTTCCAACCGTATCGGCGTAATGTATCTGGGTAAGCTGGTAGAATTAGCGGACAGTTATGAATTAACTACTCATAGTGTACATCCCTATACCCGGAGCCTGATTTCTGCGATCCCCGTTGCAGATCCTAAAACCACAAGAAATTCCAAGCGTATAGTTCTTGCAGGAGATGTACCAAGCCCTGTATATCCACCTTCCGGATGCCGTTTTCGTACCCGCTGCCCTTATGCGGATGAGCGATGTGCCGCAGAAGAACCGGTATTTAGAGAAGTATCCGCCGGACATTATGCAGCTTGTCACCACCTTGACCGTGTAAAATAACGGTTCCCTGATATTGCCCAATCTCACCGAAAACGGTGAATTGTATATAAACCTTAAGCGGCAAAGCTGACACTAATAAGAACAGCGGTAGTAACGGCGGTGATGCCGGTACCACAGACACACCTTCCGCATCAGCAAAACAGCTGGTTGCACAGATCGGTCCTAACCCTGAAACTCTTGACCCTGCACTTAACAGTGCTGTTGATGGTGGTAACATGCTTTTATTTGCATTTGATACCCTGTTAGCTATTGATAAGGATAACAAGGTTATCCCCGGTGCTGCTGAGACTTATGAAGTAAGCCCTGACGGTCTTACTTGGACTTTCAAACTTCGTGCAGGTTTAAAATGGTCTGATGGCTCTCCTTTAACTGCTAAGGATTTTGTATACAGCTGGAAACGTGTAGCTGATCCTGCTACCGCTGCTCCTTATGGTGAGACAGTACTTGGTATGGTTAAGGGTTATGCTGAAGCAGCTGAAGGTAACATTGATGCTTTAGCTGTATCCGCACCGGATGACACAACATTTAAGGTTGAACTTTCCAATCCTTGCGCATATTTTGATAAACTTGCAGCTTTTGGTGTACTAAGCCCTGTAAATCAGGCAACTATCGAAGCGAATGGTGATGCTTGGGCTACAAAACCTGAAACATATATCAGCAATGGACCTTTCCATATTACTGAGTGGGTACCCAGCTCCTATATCCTGTTTACTAAGAACCCTAATTATTGGGATGCTGCTTCTATCAAACTGGATTCGATTAAACTTCTTCTTTTTGAGGATCCAAATGCATCTTATGGTGCATACCAAAAAGGTGATGCAATGATGATCAAAGATGTTCCTACAGCTGAGATACCTTCACTGCAGGATAATCCAGAATTCCACATCGATCCTCTGTTAGGAACTTATTATATCGATCTTAACAACACACTTGAGCAGTTCTCTGACGCGAAAGTACGCCAGGCATTAAGTCTTGCAATCGATAGAAAATATGTAGCTGAAACATTGATGCAGGGCACATATACTCCCGCTTCTAACTTCATTGGTACTGGTGTTGCAGATTGGGATGGCAGCAACTTTATGGATAACGCTAACGGCGGAACTCCCTATATCAATATTGAAGACCATGCAGGAAATGTTGCAAAAGCAAAAGAACTTATGAAAGAAGCTGGATATCCTGACGGAAAAGACTTCCCTGTTATCAACTATTCCATCAATGATTCTGGTTACCACAAGGTTGTTGCTCAGTATTTACAGCAGGCTTGGAAAGAGCTTGGAGTTACTGTAAATGTTAACGTTGTTGAGTGGGCTTCCTTTACTCCTATGCGTCGTGCCGGAGATTATGAAGCAAGCCGTGACGGTTGGTTATTCGATTACAACGATCCTTCCAATATGCTTGACCTTATGGTTAGCTCAAACGGTAACAACAACGCAAAGTACAACAACCCTGCTTATGATGAGTTAATGAAGAAAGCAGCAGCTGAAACAGATCCTAAGACTCGTTCCGGACTTCTCCATGAGGCAGAAGATTTAGTAATGTCAGAAGCTGGTATTATTCCCGTTGCTTACTATAATGACTTCTATCTGCAGAGCTCAAAAATTACAGGTTCCTGGCATTCACCTTACGGATACTGGTACTTCCAGTATGCTGATATTACAGAATAAAATATAATAGATAAGTTTGTATTATCAGTTTCCATAATTGGAATATGACAAGAACAAGTAGTTGGCTTACAATAGAAAAAGTAGAGTATCCTTTAAATCATTACGATAGGGGATACTCTACTTTTTTAGTTAGTGATTTAATTGGTAATAACAAAATGATTGCTTCAAACTGTAGGTAGCCAGTTAAGCTTTACTGCACTCTTGTACAGAAAGTATAATTCTCTTCTACTTATAAGTAGTAATAGAGAGTGCTATAATAAAAGTAGTATCACATTAGACCAGAAATAGGATAATGGCATAACTAATACCATAGCAGGAAGCATATTAGCTACAGGAAAAGACTTAATGCCAGAGATACGAAAGCCGGTAGCAAGCATTAAGATACCGCCGCAGGCAGTAAAATCATTTAGCATTTCTTTCGTTGTCAGCGGCAGAATAAAGGCTGCACTAAGAAATAAAGTAAAAAAGATTATAAACTGAGGAATACAGACTAAGCACACGATAAATCCAAGACTGGCACCAAAAATAGCAGCAGTAAAGAAGTCCAGTATAGATTTTGATATCAGTATAGTGTGATCTCCCGTCATACCGGATTGCAGTGATCCAAAAATACCGGTTCCGCTTGCGCAGAATAATACAATAATACTTACGAGTTTTTGGAGGAACTCCTCCTTACTCATACCATCACTTTTAAGGGAAAATACTCTGGCTACAGGAGCCTGTACCTTGGCGGCTGCCACGCTTATACTGTGTTCCAGACGAATAAGTTCTCCTAATGCAGTACCGATTATAACAGCGAAAATAACCGCTGGCAGGTAAGTTAATTTAACAATAGAAGCAATACCCATTGACACGGAGGCAACACCAAAGATTAAGGTAAGGCTGTTACGCAGTTGTTCAGGAATCTTATTCCCCAATAAGACACCTGCAGCACCGCCTGTGAGGATTGCCAGGCTGTTCACGATGATTCCGATTGGCATTTTGTTATACCTCTTCTTATATGTTTAGAATATGTCCGGAACACGAGTATGACTGGCCATGAGTTTACTGTGTATATAGTTAATCAACTATAAGAAATATGGTTCATTCGAAGTTTCTTTGCAAGTAATCCTATGGTCTTTTGTAATCATCACTGTGTATCTTTAATCGGACAATAAGAATACTATGAACTATATTGTTGCTATACAGTCAAGTAAAATCTATAAAATATACTTATAACTTCCGTACAGGTATTTGCAGACAGCAATAATCCACTTCATTTTCTGAGGTGTAGAAGGTAGCATCTAACAGACATACATCAAGTGCATCTCCAACTATTTCATATTGTTGTTCCTGTATCCACTTTATGAGGAAAAGAAAATCCTTCTCATCGTATGGGAAAGAGTATTTATACATACATGCAAAAGTGGTGCCGGGAATATCCTCTATACCGGAAATATTTAAAATACTGGTATTTTCCTGGGTATCAGGAAGGACTACAAAGATACCTGCGTACTTATAAAGATCCTCCGTATGGAAGCTGCTTTGCCGAATAAGAGTACCAAAGCCATTGGAGGGCAGTATACTGTAATCATATAACAGATTCCAGGCCTCCATTAGTGTAAAACGAAGTATATCTTTACTGGGCTTTGACTGAAAAGGCATATATAAGACTTTTCTGGGAGGGAGAGTTTTAATAATAGGAGTGTTAAGCATATGACTCCCTCGTGTATCTTCATAAAAGTTAATTCGCTGCTGCAGGTGCATGCTGGTTCTGTTTAGCTCCTGTATTTGTTCTTCAATTTGATTTTTTTGCTTTTCTAATAGATTAATCACTGAATCTGGGTTTCTACTCTCAATACTTTTCTTAATATCCTCTAATTTAACACCCAACTTTTTAAGAAGGCAGATTTCCCTGAGAAAGGGTATTTGGTATACACTGTAATATCGATAACCATGCTCGTTAACATATACTGGTTTTAGCAACCCGATATGGTCATAATAAATGAGAGTTTGTCTGGTAAGATGATGCAGGCTGGCCATTTTGCTGATTGAAACATATTCATTCTCCATAATACCCCCTTTTGTGAGTATCAAATTGAAGATTTGATACTCATGAATCTGAAGTTGAAAAAAATCCTTTGATTTCGACATACCTTTTCGTGAATGTCAAATCGAAGATTTAATATTCCTGAACCCTTAGTAGAACAAAGTCTTTATTTTTCAACATACCACTTTTGTGATTAGCAGATACGATACTTTAAAATTCTATATATTTTCTAAGCTTCAACCTTATATGGTACCATTATGGAGCAGTATAAGGAACAGCCGAAAATAGTATAGCATAATAATTGTTAGTAGAACAAGGCCGATTGAGTGACGCAATAGAAGAATACATAAAAATGTTACAAAAAAATGCAGTAAAATAAGCAGAAAAAGTGTTAATGGTAAAAAATAATGCAAGGAAAATGTTTCTATTCACAGTGTCGAGAAATGTGATATAATGTATTAAAATGTCATGTTGGTGGTAGGGCATCAAATGAAATCTTTAATGGGAAAGGGAGCCAAAGATGAAGAGCATTAGAACTAAACTTATTGTATTTACTGTAGCATTAGTCTTTGCTGTAATAACCGGAGTAAGTGTACTATCAATACTTAGTGCACAGACTGCATTAGAAAAAACAGCTGAAAAGACCATGGAGGCAATGGTTGAGCAGGGAGCAGAAGTAGTTGAAAGCAAGATTAGCGGGCAGCTTTCGGTTCTGGAAACTCTTGCACAAAGTGAATTCCTCACAGATGACTCACTAAGCACTGAGGAGAAGCTGGCACGTTTTGCGGTAGCAATTGAAAAGAATGGTTATCTCAAAGTAGGTATTGTAGATCTGGATGGAAATGCTATTTTTAGTAACGGCACTAATTCAAATGTAGCGGACCGAGATTATTTTGCCAAGGCATCAAAAGGAGAAGCCAATGCCTCCGATCCTCTGATGAGCAAAAGTGAAGGCATAATTGTTGAAATTTATGCAGTCCCCATCATGAAAGGCGGACAAGTTATCGGGGTGTTGACTGGATTAAAAGACGGCAGTGAAATCAGTAATATAGTAAATGCAATTACTTTTGGTGATACCGGAAAAGCATTTATGCTTAACAAAGATGGAGTAAAGATTGCACACTACAATCAGGAATTGGTAGACAAACAGGATAATGACTTGGAAAATGTGAAAGAAAATCCAGATTTAAAATCTCTTGTAGAACTGGAAAAGAAAATGGTTGCCGGTGAAGCGGGTTCTGGTAATTATTATTATGCGGGAGAAGATAAATTCATGGTATATACTCCGGTAGGAGATACCGGATGGTCTTTGGGTGTTACGATAGAAAATAGTGAGCTGCTCTCTGAACTTACCTGGCTCACAGCTGTTTGCATCATACTGGCAGCTGTTTTCTTAATAATCTCCAGTGTTCTTATTTTCATTATCTCCGGCAGTATAACCAAAGGTATCAAATTAGCAGTTAATTATATGAAACCAATTGCCCAAGGAGATTTCACAGTTAAGATAAGTGAAAAGCACCTTAAGATCAAAGATGAAGTGGGGCAGATGTTAAATGGACTTGATTCCATGCAGGAAGCTCTGAAAGAAATGCTCGGACTTGTAATTGTCAACTCAACACAGATAGATGAGGATGCAGAAAGTTTATCCGCTGTATCCCAGGAAATGAGTGCCTCTACCAATGTAATGACAAATTCAATCCAGGAAGTTGCAAGAGGAACTGTTTCCCAGACTGATGCATTAGCTGAAATTACAGAAGGTATCAGTATATTTGGCTCTAATATCGATCGAATAACATCTGATATCAAAAAAGTAGATGGTAATGCAGGTGAAATCTTTGCCTCCTCCCAGGAAAGTAACGAAAATATGCAAAGCCTTGCAAAATCAGTCGATGATTTAAATTCTACCTTTTCCAAATTTGAAGGAGGTATTGCAAACCTGAATCAGAATATCAGTAAGATTAATGAGATTACCAACTTGATCGATTCCATATCCGAACAAACCAATCTGTTATCATTAAATGCAGCAATTGAAGCTGCCAGAGCAGGAGAGTCAGGAAAGGGATTTGCAGTAGTGGCAGAGGAAATTCGTAAGCTTGCTGAACAGTCCAGAGCCTCTGCGGTTAATATATCAGTACTGATTGATGATATACAAAAGGAAGGCGAAACAATGATGGAAACGGCTGGGTTTGTAAGCAGTGAATTTACGAACCAATCATCAGCCATTGAGTCAACGCTTATATCATTCCATGCAATTATAGAAGCAGTAAATGAAATCATACCTAAGATAGATAGGGTCAATCAGTCTGCAAACTCCATAAATGCAGAGAAAAATGATATTATGAGCAGAATTGAAGAAATCTCTGCCGTATCAGAAGAGACCTCTGCTTCCTCCGAAGAAATTTCTGCATCCACGGAAGAAATTGCGAAGTCCACGGAGGATGTAGCTGAATCTGCAGTTAATTTAGGTAACCGGACAAAAGAAATGAGACAGGCAGTCTCAAGATTTAAGATATAGTAGTTAAAAATAGTTTTTGAACTAATGAAGTCTAGAAATTAGAATTATCATGATCCGGAATCTCAGGATACAGAATCTCAGACTACGAAACTATTAGGCTAAGAGCTATTAGACTACAGAACCTCAGGCTATAAAATTATTAGGATAAGAATATGAACTGTTAGGCTACAGAACTGTTAGGCTACAGAACTATTAGGACTACAGAACTATTAAGCTACAGAATTATCAGTCTACAAGACCATCAAGCTCCAAAACCTCCAAGCTCCAGAACTTTTTAAAACACATAAAAGAACAATAGCATTTTTTAGTTCAAATGTGTAAAAAAAGTCTGGAGCTTTTTAAGTTGTTCAGAAAAGGTGAATATTTTTCCTGAAACACAACTGGTGAAAAAGTACTTTGCAATCCGGTAACTAGATGTTAAAATACATCTATTAAAGATAGCGAAGGATAGGCACCGGTAAAGGAGTGAAGAAAAGCACTTTTACTTCACTTGATTATGTACCTGTGCTAAAGCACACAGTTGGGAGTCAAATATGAGAATTGCTTATTGTGACGATGAAAAAGTTCAATATGTATATTTAAAAGAGTTAATAGATAAGTGGGAAATTAAACAGGAGAAAAAGTGTGAGATCAGTGTATACCAGAGTGCTGAGGAAATGCTCTTTGAGAACCAGGGGACTTTCTCCTTTGATTTTATCCTGTTAGATATTGAATTGGATAAGATGAATGGAGTTGAGCTGGCAAGAAATATCAGGCAGGCAGATAAGAATGTGACCATTGCATTTCTCTCCAACAGTAAAGAATATGTATTTGAAGGGTATGAAGTAGGAGCTGTAAGATATTTATTAAAACCCCTTACAGAGACACAGTTATTTCCTCTTCTTGACCGGGTTCAAAGTTTGCTTAAGGAAGAGGCAGATTATATTATTATCGGCGTGGACAGAGAGAAGATTAAATTAAATACTGAGGATATAAACTATGTTGAGGCCTTGGGTCATTATGTGAGAATTCACACAACAGATCAGGTCTATGAAGTTAAAATAAATATGAATGAGATGGAGAAACAGCTGACAAAAGGATTTGTCCCAACCCATAGAAGTTATCTTGTCAATCTTAACTGTATAGAGAAGATAACCAGAACAGCTTGTATCATAAATACGAAAGAGACAGTACCTATCAGCAGGAATTCTTATAATGCAGTAAATGAAGCGTTTATCAGATTCTATAAGGGAGGTCTTAACTGATGTCTATCATTTTGGAGATTCTGCCGGTAGCAATCATGGCTATTTACAGTTCCTTTCAATGCATCAAAGGTAAGGGCATTAAATATATGTGGCCTTTCGCTGTGATCTCTCTGTTTACCGGTGGTACATGGTATTTACTGAACCTGCTTATAGGTGCAGATCTTGCGAGCCTCGTTGTAATGATATGCCTTCTTCTGTTTTCCTTTGAATTCTTTCATGTAAGATCTCGTAAAATGTCTGCCGCCTTTCATATACTATTCTATCTGGCGATAGCAGCCGTGGCGGGAAGTGCTGTATATTATAGAAAGAGTATGGTTATAAATGAATATATACTATTACTGCTGTATCTGCTGACGGAAAGCAACAGCCGTTATTTAAAGAAGAGCTATGAGGAAAGTGCTATGCTGTATCAGAACCAGTTGTTAGCAAAGCAAGTGGTTGAAGTTCAGAATATCTATATGACCATGCGTGGCTGGAGACATGACTATCATAACCATTTACAAACCTTGAAAGCACTTCTAAAATTAGGACAGACGGAAGAGGCAAATAGTTATCTTAACAGACTGGAATCAGATCTTGACAGTATCAATCACCTGATAGAGTCCGGCAATGTACATGTGGATGCGATTCTTAACTCCAAGCTCTCCCTTGCTTTAAAAGGTGATATAGAGATTAATTATAAGGCAGAAGTCCCTTCTGTATTAACGGTGTCGGATATTGACCTGTGTGTGCTGATTGGAAACCTCATAGATAACGCAGTGGAGTCCTGTGAAAAAATGGAGAACAAGGAAGCTGAAAGATTTATCCGATTATATATAGGCGTGCTTAAGAAGCAGTTGTATATATCAGTGGCTAATTCAACCAGTGAAGTTATTCGAAAACTCGATGAAGACTATATTACCACCAAAAGAGGAAATCATGGACATGGTTTGAAGCGCATCAACAATATTGTGGAGAAGTACGAAGGTTATATAAATAGAAAAAATGAACCGGGAGTTTTTGTAACAGAAATAATGCTTCCGCTTTAGAGCAATACCAGTGGTGCGCGAAAAATTACCATTCGTGCACTTTTTTAATACCTGCCAGGAGAATATGATAATATAACAGGGTAAGTGCGAGGAGAGAGTATCTTCCTACAAAAGGAGTCCGGTTTGAATACTGGAAATATGAAATATTGATACCGGGCTTCTCTTCTAAACAAGTAATAGTAATAAGAATTAGCCGTTGGGCCTGAATGGAGAGAGTATGTATGAATAAAAGTAAATCGCCTTATTCCTTGTTTAGCAACTACCGCTATATGATTTCTCATATGTGGGATTATGATAAGTCTTTAATCGGATATGGATTTGCAGAAGTCATATTTGGCGTATTAATGCCTCTGGGAGCTGTAATTGTTCCTTCGGTAGTAATTGGCCTATTGGAGAATAAAGCAAGTATTGAAGTATTTATGCGAAACATAATAATTTTATTTGCAATCTATGGAGTTGTTGCAGCAGTACAGGCATTTCTCACCTCCAGAAACAGAAATCAGTACATTGATATCAGAATGATGTCATTTTCCCATAAGCTGTTCGGTAAATGTATGGGAATGGATTATCAGCTGTATGAAAATGAAAGTGTCAGAGAGGATAAGGAAAAGGCTCTTAGAAGTACTTATACAAATCAGCAGGGCATCGAAGGAATTATGCACCATAATGTAAAACTCCTGACGAACCTTTTAGGTATGATAGCTTATGCTGCTATCATCGGAGTAATCAATCCGGTGATCCTTCTGCTTCTGGTGGTGATATCCCTTGTTCAGATACTCGTATATAACAGAGCTAAGATGTATGAGCACAGTAAAAAAGATGAGATGTCAAAATTAAATGTCACACAGCGGTATCTGCAGGAACAGGCCTTTGACTTAAAGGCAGGAAAAGACATCCGGCTGTATCAGCTAAACCGTCTTATAGATGGTGTATATGATAAGACAAACCGCAGTCTGAGAAACATCAAGATGAAGATACAGGGAGCTTATTATGCGAATGATGTAGTAGAAGTAATCCTTAAATTTATCAGAGATGCGGTCTGTTATGGCTACTTGATATACCTGTTGATGAACGGGCTGAAAGTATCTTACTTCGTATTATATATCGGAATTGTAGGAGGGCTTGCTACCTGGGTCATGAAGATTACCGAGGATGTGTCAAAGATCAGCAGGGACTTGCTGCTGATATCGGATTTCAGGGAATTTGTCGATATGAAAGACGAGTTCAGACATAAGGGCGGCAAAGAAATTACTGAGGAAGCTACGGCCTTTGATATTGTATTTGACCATGTATCTTACCGCTATAGAGGAGCTTCTGATTACGTACTGAGGGATGTAAGCTTTCATATGAGAAAAGGAGATACCTTTGCACTGGTAGGTATCAATGGAGCCGGAAAGACCACCCTTGTAAAACTGATGTGCGGTTTCTATCAGCCGACAGAAGGAAGGATTCTTATTAATGGAATCGATATGAATGAGCTGAATATCGAAGGTTATTTCAAAAAGATAGCAGTTGTTTTCCAGGACTCTAACACTCTGTCCTTTACCATAGGGGAAAATATCAGCGGAGAAGAAACGAAGAATATTAATAAGGAAAAGCTTGATAAAGCACTGGAGTTATCCGGGTTAAAGACCAAGATAGACAAGCTTTTAAAAGGCACAGGCACCTATCTGAATAAAGATATGGATGACAGCGGTATACAGCTCTCCGGCGGTGAACTACAGAAGCTGATGCTTGCCAAGGCGTTATACAAAGAAGCCAGGCTTCTCTTATTAGATGAACCAACAGCTGCACTGGATGCTATTGCCGAGAGCGAGCTCTATGAGAAATATCAGGAACTGCTGAAAGGAAAGACCTCTCTGTTTATTTCACACCGGTTGGCTTCCACCAGGTTCTGCAATCATATTTTATTCCTTGAGAATGGACGAATTGCGGAAGAAGGTACTCATGATACCCTAATGGAACAAAAGGGAAAATATGCGGAGATGTTTAATGTACAGAGTCAGTACTATAAGGAGGAAGAATATGAAGCTGAAGAAAATATGGCATGATTTTTACAGCTTTCTTAAGCTGATTCAGACTGATCACCCAAATGTCCTCTGGATAATGATAATCGGAGCTATAACCGGAGCAGTTCAACCTTTCGTACATCTGGTTTTCTATGGAAGAGTGCTGAATAAAGTATTTGAAGGGCAATTTAAAGAGAGTATTACGGATATAGCAATACTGTTAATATCAACGTTAGTATTGAATCTAATCAATAAAGCCTGCAGACAATCCATAACGGTATTGCAGGAGACCTGTGCAGATACTATTTTCTTAAAGACAGCGGATAAAGCTTATACCATGGAATATGAAGTCTTTGAACGAACAGAAACCATGGATGCAATCAGGCGTGTTCAGACCGGTGAGAGCAGTACAGGCGGTATCGATGAACAGATTCAGAGTATGTATAATCTGATTGAGAAAGGATTCGCTATCCTCTTATCCCTTGCCTTTGTAATATCTTTATTTACTCAGGTGGATTCAAACAGCAGGAACTTCTTTAATTCACCCTGGTCCTCTGTATTGCTGATAGCTATATTTGCAATTGTAATGTTCCTGTCTCTTAGATTATCCGGTAAGTCCTACAAAAAGTATTATGAGATGGGAAAGAAAAATGAACATTTCAATTCCTTGGCAAACTATATGGTCTCAATCATGAACAATTATCAGCATGGAAAGGATATCCGTATCTACAGCATGCAGGATCTGGTGGGACATTATTTTGGGAAGATTATGACCAGTGTAAACGGCTTCTACCTCAGATGGGGTATAACAGATGGAAAATATACGGGAATTATCGTTTTTCTTACCCAGCTGACCTCAGCTATGGTATATATCGTGGTGGGAGGTAAAGCAATCTATGGAATAATCAGCATAGGTGCAGTCTTTATGTATGCGGGAGCCATACTTGAGCTTACCAGTTCCATCAGTACAGAAATAATAGAATTCAATAATTTTAAATATAGGGCAGAGTATTTAAACAGTTATACAGAATTTATCAATAGACCCAATGTTCATTATACAGGGACCTTGCCGGTAGAAAAGCGATCCGATGGTAACTATGAGTTCAGCCTTGAAAATGTCAGCTTTCAGTACCCCGGTACAGAAGATAAGATTCTGGATAATATAAATCTTAAGTTTAATGTGGGAGAAAAGTTTGCCATTGTCGGAAGAAATGGAGCGGGGAAGACAACATTGATTAAATTGTTGTGCAGACTCTATGATCCGACGGAGGGACGAATACTCCTAAACGGAATTGATATAAAATATTATGATTATTCCGAGTACACAAAGATATTTTCCGTAGTTTTTCAGGATTTTAAACTGTTAGCCTTACCCTTAGGAGAAAATATTTCCTCTGGAAATGAAATAGAAGAGGAGAGAATGTGGAAGGTATTAGAGCAGTCGGGTATGAAGACGCGGGTAGAACTTATGCCGGATAGACTAAATACCAGACTGTATAAGAGCAATGGTGAAGGAGTTGAAATATCAGGCGGAGAAGCTCAGAAGCTGGCAATTGCAAGAGCTCTTTATAAAGATGGGCCCTTTGTAATATTAGATGAGCCTACAGCGGCGCTTGATCCCTTGTCAGAGGCAGAGATCTATGAGAATTTCAATAATATGATAAATGGAAAAACAGCAATCTATATATCTCATCGAATGAGCAGCTGTAAATTCTGCAGTGATATTATTGTCCTTGACGGCGGCAAGGTCGCTGAAAGAGGAAACCACGAAAAGCTGTTAAGGTTGGAAGGTATCTATGCGTCCCTTTACAATGCACAGGCACAATACTATACCTGATTCCGGGGTGCAGCAATTGGTTCAAAGATAAAATAACAGACATAAAATAGCATATGAAAAATCCGGCAATATCAAAAACAATACAGAATTGTTTTTGATATTGCCATTTTGTAATTATTTGCTATAATAGATATAACTATTATGAAACTTACGGTATGAATTACCTTAGAAGGGAATCCTTATGAAATCTTTAAAGGCAGTTGATCGCAAACGTATCTCCGCGCAGAGACCACAAATTAGTGAATCGGCGATGCTTTGCTCGGAGATCTGATATTTTAAGTAGTCGATGTTAAGATATAGCAGGATAAATCACAGGCAGCAGCAGGTGGTTTAGTTGGTGTACCTTATCATCGTATTTCTTTAAATTTCAGGTAAGGATTTCTTTGAAATCTTATGGCAGCAGGTTATCCCGCTGCTTTTTTTTATGGTCTTTGCTTCATCTAACTTAAAAACATGATTAGAGGAGCAAAGTTTATGAAATATATTAAAGCCCAGGATGTACTGCCTGAGGAGATCATTCAAATAATACAACAATATGTCAGCGGAGACTATTTATATATACCCTGTAAAGAGGGAGACAAGAAATCCTGGGGTGAGAAGAGCGGCTCTAAAAAGATGCTCAAAACGAGAAACAATGAAATATATCACAAGTACTTAAAGGGACGGTCAGTGGAAGAGTTATCAGAGGAATTCTATCTTTCCGAGCAAAGCATCCGCCGAATCTTAAGCGAAGAGAAGAGGCGTGCTTAAGTTTGATACAGAACAGTTCTGGTGATGGAAATCCTATGTGGAAATCTTTATAATCAAAGTATAGAAACCAGTACAATGAATATGAAACGGTTAGAAAGAAAGGAACATCTACATGGCATTAAAGCCCCACAGAGGTAAAACATTAAGAAATCTTCCTTCCAGAGGAAGAGGAACCTGCCCCTTGTGTAAGACCACAAGAATTAAGGTATTGTATCCGGTCATTGCCGGAGACGGAAGCAAAACAACAGTATGCAAAAGATGCAAAAATAAAAAAGTAGCAACTGTTAACAGCTTATAATTGATTTTGTAATAAGCTTAAGCTGTTACATTTCAAACAATATTATTAAAAAGAAACCCTATGGATTTCCAACGCACCGGCTTCAGAAACCTTGCTGATTTTATATGATATCGTACAAGCCTTGTACGCTAACAGTATATAAAATCGGTATAAGTTCTTGAGAGGATTGAGTGCGGGAAAACCATAGGGTTTCTGCTATTCCTTCACTCATTTTCATTTTGCAGCAGCAAATACTTTGAATAAGACATACAGATGTCTCCTTCGCTTTGTTATAATCCTATAAAAACAGGCAGCAGCTGTAAGGAGAACAGCCATGTACTGCAAATTAGGAGGAGAAAATGAAGTCATTATTAACAAATGTAGATTGCATAGAGCTATATGTTTCTAATCTGGATGAGGGTATGAAATACTACTGCAACTGTATGGGACTAAAGCTGTTATGGCGGACTGAGAATATGGCAGGGTTGGGAATGGAGGAAAGTGTAACAGAGATTGTTCTTCAGACGGAAAGAAAGAAGATGAACGTTGATTTTAAAGTGGCGTCTGTACCTGAAACTGTTGAAAGGATTCTTATTGCAGGAGGGATTGTCATACATGGACCTTTTGATATTCCTATAGGGAAATGTGCAGTTATAAAAGACAGTTGGGATAATGAATATGTTATTTTGGATATGTCTAAAGGAAAGTATGTAACAGATGAAATTGGATTTGTAACAGGTGTAAAGTAAGAAAATCATTTCCATTCTTATGAATGCTTTTCCCAGTACAGGGGGATGCTAAAGTTATGGTGGATCAGTATTCTGGCGGGATGCTGAAGTTATAGCAGGTCAGTATTCTGGCGGGATGCTATATATGCAGTTGCTGTAGCCATGCCACTACCTAATTTGCTGATACAATTGGTAAAGTAAATATTACAAACGATTAAAGCAGAAATAACATTAATATTATATAAGTTGAGTTATAGATTATGTAATTGGAATTTATAATTGGAAAATACGTTAAGATTCCAATTAAAATTATAAGATAAATAAATGGGAGTTAAAGTATTTGATGCAGCATAATCCACCGAGTTTGTAAGTAAGCCGGACAAGTGGAAATATGCTTCATCAGATTTTTTTTATTTAGGTTGGAAGAACTATTTGAAAAGTTAGAATAATGTGTTATAATGTAATAAATAGTATTAATTGATAATAAAAATTAATAAAAAAGGTAAAATCTGTATTTATTTTACTATTAAGACAGGTTATAAATACAGTTTTATAAATTAGTTTTAGTAATACATGATACACAAACAAAAGATTCAGAAAGGAAGAAAAGGATGGAAGTAACAATTCTGGAGGAATTATTTCAAAAAATTTCAGAAGTAACAACTGTAGGGGATGTCGGCTATCATAGGATAGAAGAAGGCCGTTTAAAGCCCTTTTACAAAACGCAGACCGATATACTTGGAATTGAAAAATGGAAAACAGTACATGGACAGAATCCCGTATATGTTAAGGATACCTTCATATTAAGGGAGATTACTACCAAAAAGCAGCCGATTGAAATCTATGACACTAAAAATGACACCAGATCAGCGGATGCTTTTTTTCTTTTTGGAATTGATAGTATTATGATAATTCCGGTTGTAAGAGAGGATGAGGTGAAAGCCATAATTTGCATCGCTTCTATCGGAAAATACCACCAGTTTACCAAAGAGGAAATGGAAACTTGCAGTAAATTGGCAGATGACTATTTAAAAAATCAATATTAATTATAAGGGGAGTTACAAATGAGGATTGCTAACGGGATTTTGGAATTCTTGAAAAAAGCAGGAGTGGACTATATATTTGGAATACCAGCAGGTACAATCAGTCCGCTTTTTGATGCATTAAACGACGTTTCAATTAAGCCTATTGTTGCCAAGAACGAAGGCGGTGCAGCTTACATGGCCGCCAGATATGCCAGCGTCAGCGGAAAGCTTGCAGTTTGTATGGGTGCCGGCGGTGTCGGAGCGAACAATATGATGAACGGTGTGGGAGATGCATTCAGGGCCAAAGCGCCTGTTCTGTTTCTTACCGGTTATGTCCACAGATGGCAGATAGGCAAAGGAGCCATACAGGAGCTTAACACCGAAGAAATCCTCAGACCAATTACAAAATACAGCAAGACTGTATTAAAAGAAGAGGATGTAATGAAGGAGCTTGAACTGGCAATTAAGACAGCCTTAACAGTTCCCATGGGTCCGGTTCATTTATCTGTACCAATTGATATTCAGCTTGCAAGTCTGCCCGGAGAAGTTCCGGATTTTACAGCACCGGGATTTGTTTCAGTGACAGATGAAAATAAGAGTTTACAAGAAGCCTGCAAGGTAATAGAGGAGTCTGGTAAAGGCCTCATCCTGGTAGGTAAAGGTGCAAGAGGAAAATCAGAACTTGTGAAAGAAATAAGTGAACATCTTCAGTGGCCGGTTATCACAACACCCGAGGGTAAAGGTGTGGTATCAAAGGATTTTCCTTTGAATCTTGGCAATTATGGTTTTGCGAGTACTGATGCTGCTTCAGCTTATGTAAACGATTCTTCCGTTGACTGCCTGCTTATCCTTGGTACCAGTTTGGGTGAGAATGCAACCAATAACTTCAGTAAGGCTTTAACTGAGGGTAAGAAGGTTATTCACATCGACTGGGATAAGAAAGAACTTGGAAAAGTGTATGAGACTGATGTTAAGCTTTGTGCCGATTTAGCAGCAGCTTTACCTTATCTGATTCAGAATACCAAAGCAGCAAGGAAGACAGGCTTTGAAAGAGCGGCAATTAATAACCCTGTGGAGAAAGTAAATACAGGAGTAAGTCTTAAGGAGTTTATGGAACAGCTGCCGGAGTTTATGCCAAAGGATACTTATTATATGGCAGATATGGGCGAATTCATGAATTATGCCTTTAAATATCTTTCTATACCTGAAGGCGGTGACTTTGAGACGAACTTAAATTATGCAGCCATGGGATCTGCAATCGGTGGTGCAATTGGTGTACAAGCTGCATACCCGGAGAGAAGCGTAGCAGTATTTGCCGGTGATGGAGATTTCTTTATGAACGGTATGGAAGTACTGACTGCAGCAGAATATCAATTACCCATCGTCTACTTTATTATTAATAATGCAATGTTAGGTTTCGTAGAGCATGGACATAAGTTCCTGTTTGAAAGAGTAGTTGATGGTTTCTGTCAGAAGAGAATCAGCATAGCTGATATGATGGCAGCCTGCGGACTTAAGACTATGGTTATTAGCGAGAACAGTCAGATAACAGAGCTTCCGAAGTTCTTACAAGAAGCGAAAGGTCCTGTAGTAGTAGAAATTATTACTGACGGCAGTGAGCCTGCACCTAACGGAGACAGACTGAAAGCATTACAGAAACACAATTAATATAAATAACAAACTTAAGGAGGACATGATATGTTAGAAGGAAAGGTAGCATTAGTAACCGGAGCATCCAGAGGTATCGGCAGAGCAATAGCAGTAAAGCTTGCAAAAGAAGGTGCAGATGTAGTTATCAATTACGTAAGCAATGAAGAATCCGCCCTTAGAGTACAGGAAGAAATCAAGAGCTTTGGAAGAAAGGCTTATATTTTCCGTTGTGATGTAGCTAAGAGAGAAGAACTTGAAGCTCTGGTAGACTTTACAATCGAAAAGCTTGGAAAAATTGACATTCTGGTAAATAACGCAGGAATTGTTCGTTATAATACCATAACCGGAATGACTGACAGTGAATGGAGCGATGTATTAAATACTAACCTGACCGGTATGTTCAATCTTTGCCAGTTGGTGGCTCCTCATATGATCAAACAGAATTCTGGTAAAATCGTAAACATCAGTTCACTTGCAGCCGTTAAGATGCTTCCTGCCTCCTATAGCTATACTGCCTCAAAAGCTGGTGTTGCAGCCTTTACCAAGGTACTCGGTACAGAGCTTATTGCAAATAACATCAGTGTTAATGCAATAGCACCCGGAATTATTATAACTGATATGCTGGATACCTTAGGAGATGCGGCAGAAGCCTACAAGCAGCAGGTACCTGCTAAGAGATTCTGTGAGGCAGAAGAAGTTGCAGAGCTTGCTTACTTCCTGTGCCAGGATATTTCCAGATATATTGTTGGTCAGACTATCGTAATTGACGGCGGTCTGTCTCTATAAGACTTCGGTTAAGTAAAAATTAACTATTATGTAAAATTGTGTATTAATAATTTGACTTTTGAGCAAATTGGTGTATAATCTTATTATGCGAATAGACATGATATGACATAATATAGCAAGATATTTAGAAATATAGTGTAGAATTACAAATTATGCAATTTATTTCTATATTCAAATTAATTGAAAATAGCAAACTCTTCTAAAGATGGGGACGCAAAGCCACGAGTCTAAGGTTAAAAACTATGATAGTCGGGTTGCCGTAGTTAATATAGCCATTTGTGGGGTATCAACTACAAATGGCTTTTTTTATGCTATAGAAACAGCTTATAATTGCAGGAGGACTTGAAAGTGGAAATTTTCAGAGAAAAAGGCTTGAAAAAAAATGTTTTTATCACTAGTTTAGCCGTTTTATTAGGCAGCATTGTTCTTGTAACCGCAGGCGGATTTTTAAAAGCCCAGTCATTGCTAAATAAAGGGGGCAGTACTTTAAGCCTTCTGCTTTTTATGGTTATTTTTGCAGTAGTAATAGGGATAGTAGCTACCCTATGCCTTGCAATCTTACTGAACCGGAAATTGCGCGAAATTGATTTGGGTAATGTGACAGATACGGCATACCAAGAAGCCGCGGCAGCCACTGAATCCACGAGAACGCAAGGTCATCTTCCTGCAGGTATAAAAGAATTTATTGGCAGTGTCAAGGATTCTGTTGATATCATAACCTATTCGACCGGTGAATTAAAACAATCTTCAGCTGAAATGAGTGATATCTCAAGCAGGGTTACACTGTCTATAACACAGTTAGCAGAAGGCGCAACTCAGCAAGCGGAATCAACAGAAAAAGGAAGTGTACGCATTAACAATATTACCGAGATGATTCTTTGTATCGGTGAGGATATGGCTCAATCCGATAAAGTTGCTGATGGAGCAATCGGTGCCATGGATGAAGTGAAGGAATCCATCAAATTCCAGGAAGAAAAAATGGCTGAGAACAAGATTCTTACTGAGAATATGAGGGGAGCAATTACAGATTTAATGGAGAAGTCCAAAGAAATCGGTAAGATCTTAGAGGTAATAAAAGGTGTAGCACAGCAGACTAATCTGTTAGCCCTGAATGCTGCAATCGAAGCTGCAAGAGCAGGAGAGCACGGAAGAGGTTTTGCCGTTGTATCCGAAGAGATTCGTAAACTTGCAGAACAGTCAGCAGAATCCGGTAAGCAGATTACAGAAATTATTAACGATGTACAACAGGGAATTGAAAATACAGTAATGCAGATTACCAAAGCCAATGATCTTTCTCAGGAACAGGAAAAAGCTTTTGAAAAGACAGTGGCTTCCATATCTGATATATCCGATAAAGTATATTCTATCGGTGTGAAAGTAAAAGCTGCTTATAATGCAACTGCCACTTTAACAGAAGATGCGAAGGAAGCTGAAGATATGATTGCAACGGTTGCAAGTATATCTGAAGAAACAGCTGCAGGAACAGAAGAGGTATCTTCCTCTGTTGAAGAGCAGAATAGTCTGATACAGCTGGTTGCAGAATGCTCTAAAGAAATGTATAACATTGCAGAGACCTTGAAGCAGCAGTTAGTAGAATTTGATCAATAGCAATCTGTAAGTTTTTCATCGCTTGTCACAGAGGTTTTCTCTGTTTCAAAAATATAATATTTTACTCAGGAGGAAAATTATTATGATGATTACACACCCAAAGGGGCTGTATACCATTAATTACGATGTTGAAAAAAGACTAGTATTTGAAACACCCGTAGGTTCTTGGACAAAGGAAGATTATATTGAATATCATAATCAGTATGAAAAGGTTATCGGACCTGCAATGGGTAATAAACCCTGGGTAAGTGCTGCAGACCTTAGAAAATACAAAATGTCTGATCTTGGAGAAGTTATGGCAAAGCATGCTGAATGGCTTGCAGACAACAACCTTGCTGCTACAGCATCCATCGTTGATAGTGCAATTGTAAAAATGCAGATCAACAGAGCTATTTCATCTAAGTTCCCTCAGCAGGCTTTCTTAAATGAAGAAGAAGCTATGACTTGGTTAATGTCAAAACTTTAATAATAAACTTCCCAATTGCGTATTGATTTTTAATCCCTGACTTCCCATATATACCGGTGAAATTTCGTAACTGAAATTTCACCGGTTTTTTATGTCTTGATAGAACTTCGAATTTCCATTAAATGTGCATATTGATATTACTAAACAAAAAAATACATTATAATCATCAAATAGCCAATAATGTCTAACTTATAAATACATTGAATACCATTTTATATAAAAGGACAATCTAAACTCGTGAACTGTGCAGAGGGAAGTTGTGTAACTGCGATTCCTTAAGCACATTAGTTTAAATACATTAGTTTAAATACATTAGTTTAAATACATTAGCTGATATACTGGAGAGTCAAAGGTTCTACATTGGTGTCGTACGGACGGAAAAATGCACAAAACTGAAAGACTCATGCTTCATTCCAAGGGATAAGAAGTCCTAATTCTCTGAATATTTTGTGCTGGGCATATTCATAGGCGCATTCCTCTTTCTGTTTTGTGTATTTTTCCTGAAATCGTATAAAAAATTATAGAACGTTAAATCAAATATAATTTTGACTCTCTAATAGTATATATATTAGATTGATTAATCGCTTTGCGCCTGGACATCACTGCGAGATGTTCAATATCCAAAAGAAAACATCCAGAATAAATATTTATGTAAAAGTAATGTTACACGAAGGATAACTTTTTAGTATTTCACTTATAGGAAATGAGTATTAAAAATCACAAAATTTAGTAATTTATGCTTGACAGAAAGATATGTTTATTATATTATAATAACAGTAATGATTACTAATATTAGTTATTAATAATAATTTATCAATAAATCAAAATCTTAGGAGGAAATAATTATGTCATTAATCGGAACAGAAGTAAAACCATTTGTAGCACAGGCATTTCGTAACGGTAAATTTGTAGAGGTTTCAGAGAAGGATTTTAAGGGAAACTGGAGCATTATCTGCTTCTATCCTGCTGATTTTACTTTCGTGTGCCCTACAGAACTGGAAGATTTACAGAGCAACTATGATACTTTTAAGACATTGGGAGCTGAAGTGTATTCTGTATCAACTGATACCCATTTTACACACAAAGCATGGCATGATACTTCGGAGGCTATCAAGAAAATAACCTATACCATGATCGGTGATCCTTCTCATACCATTTCCAGAAATTTTGATGTATTAATCGAAGCTGACGGATTGGCAGACAGAGGTACTTTCTTAGTTGACCCTGACGGAATCATTGTAGCAGTTGAGATCAATGCAGGCAGCATTGGCCGTAATGCAGATGTACTGGTGGATAAGATTAAGGCTGCTCAGTATGTAAGAAATAACCCCGGTGAAGTGTGCCCTGCTAAGTGGAAAGAGGGAGGCTCAACCTTAAAGCCCAGCCTTGATCTGGTAGGAAAGATCTAAGCAAAGGGCACTACCTTTTATAAGAAGTTGTTATATTATTGAACGTCATTTTAAGGAGGAATAAAAATGCTGGATACAGATATACGAAATCAGCTAAGTGAATATTTAAAGCTCCTGGAAAGCGACCTGCTAATTAGGTTAAGTGTCGGTTCTGATAAGGCTTCAAATGAACTGGAAGACTTTGTGAGGGAGGTAGCTTCTTTATCTGATAGAATAGATATAGAACCAGTAAGCCTTGCAAGAACTCCCAGCTTTCAAATCTGCCGTAAAGGAGAAGAAAAGGGCCTTACCTTTGCCGGAATTCCCTTAGGACATGAATTTAATTCCTTTGTTCTTGCACTTTTACAGGTCAGCGGCAGACCTCCTAAAATAGAAGAGAAAGTAAAGGAACAGATCAAGAACTTAAAAGGTGAATATCATTTTGAAACCTACATCAGCTTAAGCTGCCATAATTGTCCGGAAGTGGTTCAGGCCGCCGGTATTATGAGTGTGTTGAATCCTAATATAACTCATACCATGATTGATGGAGGAGTATTTAAAGAGGAAGTTGATTCTAAGAATATTCTGGCTGTTCCGGCACTTTATCTTAATGGTGAATTTCTGGCAGGCGGTCGAATGACAGTAGAAGATATCCTTGCAAAGCTTGGCAGCCTTCCGGAAGCCTCGGAGCTTGAAGAGAAGGAACCTTTTGACGTGCTGATAGTTGGCGGCGGCCCTGCAGGTGCCAGTGCTGCTATCTATGCAGCACGAAAAGGCATAAGGACCGGTATTGTAGCGGAGCGCTTCGGCGGGCAAGTGCTTGAGACCATGGGTATTGAGAATCTTATCGGAATCAAATATACAGAGGGTCCTAAGCTGGCCCAGAGTCTTGAGGAGCATGTTAAGAATTACGAGGTAGATATTATAAAGTCCCTCCGTGCGAAAGGTCTAAAGAAAAATGAACTTATTGAAGTGGAGCTGGAAAACGGTGGCGTATTAAAAAGCAAGGCAGTTATCTTAAGTACAGGTGCCAGATGGAGAAATGTAGGAGTTCCCGGAGAGGCAGAATTTAAGAACAAAGGTGTTGCTTATTGCCCTCATTGTGACGGACCTTTATTCAAGGGCAAAGCAGTAGCTGTTATCGGAGGTGGTAACTCCGGTATTGAAGCAGCCATAGACCTTGCAGGTATAGCAGAAAAGGTTACTGTATTGGAATTTATGCCGGAATTAAAGGCAGATGTAGTACTTCAGGAAAAGCTGTACAGCTTAAAGAATGTAACTGTTTATAAGAATGTGCAAACCAAAGAAATTACGGGTACAGATAAAGTAAACGGAATAACTTTTACCGACAGGGCTTCCGGTGAAGATCAGCACATAGAATTACAGGGAGTGTTCGTACAGATAGGACTTGTACCAAACACTGACTGGCTTGGCGATACAGTTACCCGTTCCCGTACCGGTGAAATTGAAGTGGATATTCATAATAACACGAATATCCCGGGTGTATTTGCAGCTGGCGACTGTACCAATAGTCCATATAAACAGATTGTAATTGCAATGGGTTCCGGAGCCAATGCAGCATTGAGTGCTTTCGACTACATTATCCGGAATTAAAGTTAGCAGATCAGTAAATATTTGGGACACTACTTTTTTTATGAAGTAGTGTCTCTTTTTACATCTTTTTTGTATAATAGAAATTTCGCTCTATTACATAAAAGCCTTGCCGGGCGGGATGCACATGACACGCTGAAGGAAGAGTGTCATGTGCATGAGAGGGCGTCAGCGCTAGAGTCTGGCATGTCAGACTCTTAGTTCTTGCTAGATTTAATGCAAAGAAATTTTGTTATTAGATACCTGCAAGGAGAGTAATGAAGTGGACTGAAAGAAATATAATATATATACTCAAAAATGGTACAGTTTTCTTAGTGAGATGGAATATTTTCACAAGAAAATCTTAATGATTTTTAATAGAAAAAGAATAGTCTATCTACACGGTTTCGTGTTAAAGTAATGATAAGTTTAGCAAATTAAGTTGAAAACCGGATAAGCCGGTGTGAAAGGAGGCCATGCCTTGCTTGCATTTGCCTTGTTTTTTCTGTTGATTTTTCTGTTCTGTGGAATTTATTTTTTAGTAATTGTATCATATTCGGGAATTGGTACAGCTTTCTTATGGTTCTGGCCGGCACTGGGTGGATTTTGCCTGCTGCTTAGCGTTTGCTTTTTATTCCTGCATCTTAATCACATCCCTGTTCCAAAGATTATCCGATATGGTTTTCTGTTGGTTTTTATTGCAGTGGTTGGAAGTTTTACCTTTATAGAAGGGAGTATATTGATTGAAGGAAAGAAGGAGGCTTCGCCTGCTGCGGATTATGTAATCGTATTAGGAGCCCAGGTGAAGGGAAGCACAGTATCCCGGGCATTAAAGAACCGACTGGATACCGCTCTTGCATATTTAAAAGATAACCCCGAGTCCTATGTAATTGTAGCAGGTGGACAAGGCAGAGGTGAAGACATTACAGAAGCCTTGGCAATGAAGAACTATCTTGTTGCTGCCGGGGCAGATAATAGCAAAATAATACTTGAAGATAATTCGGTTAATACTTATGAAAACCTGCGTAACAGCAGAAATATTGTTACAGCCAGAGAAACAGGACAATCCATTGAAAGTAGCAAAAAAATTGTTGTAGTTACCAACCAATTTCATGTTTACCGTGCTGTAAGACTGGCAAAACAGCAGGGGTTTGAGCAGGTCAGCGGATTTGGTGCACCAAATGATGACGTACTGACCATTCATTATTATGTAAGAGAATTCTTTGGAGTTGTCAAAGATACGTTCTTTGGCAATATGAGATTAAATTAAAAAGACAAGCAAGCTGTAAAATTTGAAATACATGTAAGATGTAGAAGATTTTAAAAGGCAAGACCTATAAGCTGATACCCCAAAGCACCTTAGAAGATGCAAAGATTACTTACAGCGTGAGCAAAAAGGTGTTATCTCCATCAGCAAATCAGCAACAATTAAAGGGATTAAAGCAGGTAGTGTAACAGTTACCACAAAGGTGGTTCAGGCGGGCAAGACCTATACTTATAAAACAAGTATTAAGGTAAAATAAATTGATTGGTGTTAAAAATAGAATTGAGAACTCATAATACTTGAAAGTCAAAAGTTCTAATTGATTTAACGTGCTAAAGTTAATTTTATACGATTTCAGGAAAAATACACAAAACAGAAAGAACGAATGCGCCTATGGAAAGGGATCTTATCCCTTGAAATGAAGCATGAGTTTTTCTGTTTTGTGTATTTTTCCGTCCGTATGACAACCAAAAAGAACTTTATTGAGTTAAAAAAGAAGTTCTATAACTGGTGATAACATCTCTTGAGACATATAAAACCTGTCATAGAACTTCTTTGATTTATTTCTTCAACAAAGAAGAATATTAAGCTTCTGCCCTGCCCTTTTCCTTCTTTCTTGATATAAGCCTGAAAGCAGTAATGACTACACCGGCAAGGCATATTACAAAAGCTGTCAGGTATACGATTCGCATAGCAAAGATAAAGGCAGGTGTTCCGGCAGCAGCAATATCGCTGACATGGTAACCTAATTTTCCGCTCATGGACTGATATAACAGTGTGGTAGCGAGGGTGATACCAACAATCATACCCAGGTTACGGACAAGGGCACTGATGCTGCCTCCGATACCAAGCTTGTTCCTGGGAAGTGTGGACATCACAAGAGAGGTGTTAGGTGACTGGAACAGGGCATTGCCAAAGGACATAATTGCAATGTATACTCCCATAACCACGTAGTTGGGATTGGCGTCCAGGGTTGATAGGAGGAGCAGGCCGGTACTGGTAAGTCCTAACCCGAACAGGGTCAGAATTTCTGAGCCAATCTTATCGGAAAGATGCCCGCTTACAGGTGCTGTCAGTGCAAGTACAAGTGGATAGATGGACAGGAAGGCACCGGCTCTTCCCGGAGACATCTGCAAAGCATCCTGAAGGTAAAAAGGCATAATAATATTGGAGCAGAAAATAGCAATAAAGCTTATAAAGCTGCAGATCAAGCTTACGGTAAACCATTTGCTCTTAAATAAGGATAAATCCAGTAAGGGCATTTCCAACCGTTTCTCTCTCCGCAAGAAGAGAAGAAAGAAGGGAAGGGAAGCAACCAGGCATATAAGGATAACCGGTGAGCCAAAGCCCAGTTCCTGAACCTGTCCAAGAGCGCCAAACAGCAATACGATAAAGGCCATAAACAGTACGGAACCCGGGAAATCTACTTTCTCTTTTACAACCTTACCTGCCTTTGGCAGAAGTTTTATGGATAGAATAATAACCAGTATTCCTACAGGTATATTAATCCAGAAAATGAATTCCCATTTCGTATAACCTACAATAAAACCACCTAAAGAAGGTCCCACAAGAGAGCCTAAGGCAACAAAGGTACCGTTAATACCAAGTGCTCTGCCACGCTCATTGGCAGGAAAAACCTGGGTAATGATGCCCTGGCTGTTAGACATTAAGCCGGCAGCGCCTATTGCTTGTATGACTCTTGAAACTAATAACATAATGAGGGTACTTGAGATTCCGCATAAGAGAGAACCTAGCGTGAATACTGCCAGACCTAGCTGGAATACACGTGTTTTCCCATATATATCTCCAAGCCTTCCAAAGAGCAGCATGGTAGCAGAAACTGCAATAAGATAAATACTTACCACCCAGGCAACTGCACCAGAGGTAACCTTAAGGCTCTTTGACAAGGTAGGTAAAGCTACATTTACAATACTTCCGTCCAGAGTGGACATAAAAATTGACATTACAACAACAAATAAAATGCTCCACCTTACTTTAGGGGGCATAATGGTCTGATTTTCCATAATCTACATCACCTATTTTTCTTCAGCTTTTTCCAGAATAATGTCTAACATGCTGTATAATTCTTCAAGCTTATCCGCAGGAATGTCAAGAGTAATCTGATTGATCCAGCTGCTTAAAGCTTCTCTGATAATTGGTATAACTGCTTTCGCTTTTGCTGTCAGGTATAACTTACAGGCTCTCTGGTCTTTATTATCCTGTATTCTTTCAATAAATCCAAGACCTATTAACTTCTGTACTGTTCTGGTAGTCATAGCCTTGTCCACATGCGCCAGCCTGCTAAGTTTCTCCAGGTTAATACCCTCTTCATCACTTAAAAGCATAAGAAAAGGATAAGAACCGCTGCTTAATTCCAGAGGTTTTAACCTGCTATCCATATGCTGCTGGGTACATTTTGATATATGACTTACACGTTTGCTCAAAGAATTGTTTACATTCATAGTTTACCCTTATTCTATAAATTATTTAGTAATTTGAGTAATTATAACTCTGGGAAAATTGATTTGTCAACTTTATTGTGAAAAAATAGACATAATTGCAATCTTTTACGAAAAACTATGATTGCTGCCGATTCAGCTTATCTTAGAAAGCATTATGATGCAGTAAATAAAACAGCAAAAAACCATAAATGTAATTGAGTTTTTTAGTGAAATATGATATATTTATGATTATGTAAAATAATTTAGATTTAATTGAGCTAAAACACGGAAAGTATCTACACAACAGGCGAAAACAGGGTTTAAAAAGCAATATTATAACCAGCTAAATGCCCTATAGCTAAAATAATTTACAGAAAAGGAGAATATTATGGCTAAGCTTTACATTAATCCAAAGGTTAAAAAAGGTAAGATCAACAAAGAAATTTACGGACATTTTTCTGAGCATCTCGGAAGATGTATCTATGAGGGAATTTATGTCGGAGAGAATTCTGAGATACCAAATGTAAACGGAATGCGTAAGGATGTTGTTGCTGCCCTTAAGGAACTAAATATACCAGTGCTTCGCTGGCCCGGTGGCTGCTTTGCAGATGAATATCATTGGAAAGATGGTATCGGACCTAAGGAAAACAGAAAGAAAATGGTTAATACTCACTGGGGCGGCCTAGTAGAAGACAACAGCTTCGGAACACATGAGTTTATGGAGCTCTGTGATCAGATAGGCTGTGAACCTTACATTAATGCTAACTTAGGCAGCGGAACAGTACAGGAAATGTCTGAATGGGTAGAGTATATGACTTTTGACGGCATCTCCCCTATGGCTGACTTAAGAACAGAGAACGGGCAGAAAGAGCCCTGGAAGGTGAAATATCTTGGAGTAGGTAATGAAAGCTGGGGTTGCGGCGGAAATATGACACCGGAGCATTATGCCAATGAATATCGCAGATATCAGACCTACTGCAGAAATTATGGTGATAACAAGCTTTATAAAATAGCCTGTGGTGCCAATGCCGATGATTATAACTGGACCGATGTTGTAATGAAAATAGCAGGAAGACATATGGATGGGCTTTCTGTACATTATTATACACTGCCAACAGGCGACTGGTCAAAGAAGGGCAGTTCTACGGAATTTGATGAGCAGGTTTGGTATCAGACACTTAAGAAGACACTTTATATGGAGACCCTGATAACAAATCATGATACAGTTATGAGTAAATATGATCCTGAGAAGAGAGTAGGACTTCTGGTAGACGAATGGGGAACCTGGTTTGATGTAGAACCCGGCACCAACCCTGGCTTTTTATATCAGCAGAGCACCATGAGAGATGCTCTTGTAGCAGGCATTAACTTAAATATCTTTAACAAGCACTGTGACCGCGTTAAGATGGCAAATATAGCACAGTTAGTAAATGTACTTCAGGCAGCAATCTTAACAGAAGGTGACAAGCTTATACTTACACCTACCTACCATGTCTTCAATATGTATAAATATCATCAGGAGGCGCAGCTGGTTGATAGCAGCCTGGAAGCAGAATTAATAGGTTTAGAAGAGAATAATCAGGTTCCTAACCTTCATGAATCCGTATCTATTGGAGAGGATAATAAGCTTCACATCACTATCAATAATTTATCTGTAAGCGAGGCTTATGAAGTAGAGAGTATAATTGCCGAGTCAAAAATAAAAACTGTAAAAGCTACCCTGTTAACTGCAGACTTTAATACCTATAATACCTTTGATAAAACGGATGCAGTAGAACCTGTCGAATTCAAGGATTTTAAAATCACTGATAAGGGAATTTCATTTAAGATACCTGCATGCAGTGTACTTCATCTGGAAGCTGAGGTTGAGTAGTTGAATATATAACTGCTTAGAGATAAAGCAGCAATATGAAACAGCAGCAATATGAAACTAAATAAGCAATAAGAAACTAAATAAGCTAAGTTAAATAAGTATTCCCATCCAAATGCAAATATCTTATACAGATATTTAGTTTGGATGGGAAAAAGTTAATGTACGTGTGCTTAAGCATACAGATGGGAGTTAGGTTGAAAAAAACTATTTTTTCAACTACTTATCAGGAATATCAAATCGAGGATTTGACATTCACGAGGAGGTTAAGATGCAGAAACATTTAAAAATAGATACCAATCAGAAAGTTACTCCTTTAGGGGATTTATATGGAATATTCTTTGAAGATCTGAACCATGCTGCTGACGGCGGATTGTATGCAGAGCTGGTTCAGAATCGTTCCTTTGAGTTCGATCCTGTTGATAACAAAGCGTATCATGGACTGACAGCCTGGGAAAAGATTGAGAAGAATGGGGCAAAGGTTACACTGGAAGTAGAAGAGAAAGCACCTATAAATAGACGTAATCCTCATTACCTTACTGTTACGGCAGAGGCAATAGGAGAAGGTGCCGGCTTTATGAATTTAGGCTTTAATACCGGCATACGCGTTGAGAAAGCTAAAACCTATCACTTCTCCTGTTATATAAAGACAGAAATAGAGGCTTCAAGACCAGTTGTAATCAAACTAATAGGAGCTGAAGGTGAAATCCTTGCAGAAGGAAGTCTGCATACAGAGAACAACAGCTGGAAGAAATACGAACTCTCTCTCTTAGCAGCAGCTACGGATTATTCAGCACGTCTTGTTATAGAAATACAAGAGACCGTAGCAGAACTGCTGGCAGATTGTAAACCAAAATTCATGAGATTTCCCGGCGGCTGCCTGGTTCATGACGGTTCCTTAAACAGTGATGACAGAGATTCCCTCTATCGGTGGAAGAATACCCTTGGACCTGTGGAAGAAAGACCGTCCAGAAGAAACAATTGGGGATATAATCAGACTCTGGGACTAGGATATTTTGAATACTTCCAGTTCTGTGAAGACATCGGAGCCAAACCGCTGCCTGTACTGCCCGGTGCATATGATCCTCATCATCAGAGAATGGTATCCATCGAGGAACTTGGACCCTGGATACAGGAAGCCCTGGACCTGATCGAATTTGCCAATGGCGATAAGAATACAGAGTGGGGTAAGATAAGAGCGGAGCTTGGACACGAAGAACCCTTTTATTTAGAATACCTGGGAATAGGAAATGAAGAAATCGGAGAACCCTTCTTTGAGCGTTATTCATACTTCCACGAAGCCATAAGAGAGAAATATCCCGATATCAAATTAATAAATTCCTCAGGACCATTTGCAGCAGGAAAAGAGTATGAAAGAGGCTGGACCTCCGCCAGAGAGAACGGTTCTGACCTTGTAGATGAGCATTATTACCAGTCACCGGAATGGTTTCTTGCCAATTATCACAGATACGATTCCTTTAAAGCTGAAGACCCAAAAGTATTCCTTGGAGAATACGCAAGCTGGGGAAACACTTATTACAATGCTCTGGTAGAAGCTGCATTTATGACAGGACTTGAGAAGAATGCCCATGCAGTGGGACTTGCCTGCTATGCACCTCTTCTTTGTAATACAGACTATGTGAATTGGCGACCGGATATGATCTGGTTTAATAACCATGAGGTATTTGGAACCGCTAACTACTATGTACAGAAACTCTTCATGACGAATCAGGGAGAATACCTGTTAAAAAC
>JAQSXJ010000124.1 GCA_029256725.1 Anaerocolumna sp.
ATTTCCTCTTTATCCTGAAGATAGTCAGCGAGTTTATGAATAAGTTCTTTATAGTCTGAAAATACGATTGCAAGCCGTTCTTCCATCTCTTCCCGCCCTACCTGCAGTGTATAAGCAAAATCAGTAAGGGATCGGTTATTTAAAGTATCATTACTATTTGCAGTTTCCTTTTTAAGAAAAGAAAGTATTTTCAAGGCATAGGCAGATAACCGTTCTTTGTTTCTGGCTGATAAATTAAAGATATGAGGGGTATCCGTACTGTCCTTTTCATTGACCTTTTCTTCAAACGCTTCCAGAGCGATGTGTGCATTTACACCGCCGAAACCAAAGGAACTTACTCCTGCACGTCTTGGTATTTCAGTTCCGTAATCATCGGTTAAAGCTTTCCATTCCTTTGTCTTTTCCGCGATATAGAAAGGACTACCGGCTAATTGGATATACGGGTTTTGTACACTAAAATTAGTTATTCCGGGAATCGTCTTATATTTAAAAGCCAGTAATACTTTCAGAACACTGGCAATGCCTGCTGCTGTTTCCAAATGTCCTATATTCGTCTTTACCGAACCAATACCGCAGTATGCTTCCTTTTCCGCAGCTGCATTATCTTTCTTTCCCATTTCTTTAAATGCCTTTATTAATCCGTTCACTTCCACAGGATCTCCAAGCTGGGTTCCTGTTCCATGGGCTTCTATGTAGCTGACTGTCTCCGGTTCAAACCCGGCCTTATCAAAGGCTTTCATAATAACCTCTGCTTGCGCATTGGTGTTAGGGGCTGTCAGAGATGCAGCGCGCCCGCCGTGATTGATTGCTGTACCTTTAATTAAGGCATAGATATTATCCCCGTCCTTAAGGGCCTTACTTAAAGGTTTTAGTAAAATTGCCCCGGTACCTTCTCCCCGCACATACCCGTTAGCTTTTTCATCAAAGGTCTTGCAGCGACCATCCGGTGAGAGCATGCCGGCTTTACTGAAGGAGATATGCAGCGTAGGGCTTGCTATTACATTAACACCACCTACGATTGCCATATCACAATCACCGCTGTAAATGGATTCCACTCCTCTGTGAATTGCTACCAGGGAAGAAGAACACGCGGTGTCAATCGGTTCGCTTGGTCCATGGAGGTTTAATAAGAAGGATATCCGGTTCGTTAAGATGCAATGAGAATTACCGGTGGAGGTCAGGGCTTCTATTTCACTGTCCTTTAACACATCCCTGTAATCCGTGGTGGAAACTCCCACAAATAAGCCGGTATTTGATCCGGCTAGATCAGAGGGTTTATACCCTGCATCTTCAATGGTTTCCCATACTGTCTGCATAAAGATCCTTTGCTGGGGATCCATGAGCTCTGCTTCCATAGGGGATATGCCAAAAAACAACGGGTCGAATTTATCGATTTCTTTCATAAATCCACCCCACTTAGAAATATTATCCGGCAGTTCTTCCTTTTTCCATCGGTCAGCTGGTATTTCTGTTACCAAATCTCTTGCTTCTTCTAAGTTTCTCCAGAATGAAATCATATCTTCCGATTGAGGCATAACACCTCCCATTCCTATGATGGCTATAGGTTCTCTTTTTCCTGCCGGGGTATTGGGTAAGTCATCTTCTAAGGAAGTTATATTGACCGGCGCCTCTTGAGTTATCTGCCCGGTTTCTTCTTTCCCATGGACAGCAAATATGCTGTCATAATGCTCCTTATACAAATAATCCGAAAGCGCACCTAAAGTAGCATATTCAAAGAAAATACTTGGGTTTATTTGAATGGAATATAAATGATTAATTTTATTCGCAAGTTCCGTAAAGGTCAGGGAATGAAAACCGTACTCATTCATGTCCTTTTCCAGGAATATATCTTTTTCTTTGATACGTAGAATTTCCTTTACTGCCTGTTTTACATCCTGGTGGATATCTTCCAAGAGATCGGTCTTATAAATGTTAATCAGGGAGTTACTCAAGAGGTTACTCTGGGGGTTACTCTGGGTATTGTTCTGGATATTACTCAGGGTATTATTTGGGGTATTATTCGGTTTATAATTCACTTTGCCTGCTTTATCCTTCAGTCCTAAAAGTTTTCGCAGTTTTTGTGTATCTCCTTGTAATACCACCAGCTGATCTTCACCGGATTTTAAAGCATCTTTAAGTGACTGAATTCCATAGGTTGTCTCAAGACTTTTTATTCCCAGGCTGTCAAATAAATTTTCTGTACTCTTATCTACCTGTATTCCGCCTTCTTTCCATAAAGGCCAGTTAACAGAAAGGGTATTTCCAAAACGTAAGCCCTGTTTACCAAGTCCATTACGCAACTGAGAGAAATAATCCATAAAGCAATTGCCATACGAATAGTCTGCCTGCCCAATATTTCCGGTAACTGCCGCAGTTGAAGAAAATAAAATTATAAAGTTCAGAGGTTCATCCTTCGTTAGCAGGTCCAGATTAATGGTCCCCTGAACTTTCGGTATGATTACCTGTTCCATATCGTCTTTTCTTTTTTCTTTCAGATAGGCGTCTTTTGTCATACCGGCACAGTGAATAACTCCATTGATCCTGCCAAACTTTTCATTTACTGCATCTATTATCACTGCCGCATCGTTAAGGACTGACACGTCCCCCTGAACAACTAATACTTCACTGCCTAAAGCTTCTAATTCTTTTATTTGTGTGATTTTCTCTTCATCCAGCGGACTTCTGCTGGTTAAACACAACTTTGCTTGGTAATCTTTCGCCAAAAAGCGTGCAACAATCAGCCCAAGTTTACCAAAACCACCGGAAATAAGGTATATTCCTTTGGCTTTAAAGTCTGCTTTGCCTATAACATTGCTTTCTGCAGTTTCTTTCTGTATGTTATTTTCTTCTATTAAATACTCCTGTATCGTTCTTACAAACCTGCCTTCAAGAGTATGCAATATTTCAATATCCTCCTTTGTTGCAGCCAATAATTCTAAAATCATCAGATTGCTTATCTCCTCTAAGGAAAAGGCAGCATTAAACTGTATGGATTTACTGATATATTTTGTATTTTCTAATCTTAGGGATTTCGCAAAACCGCCATAAGCTGCACTAAAGGGTGAGAATACCTTTCCATCACCTTGAAACATATAGTTCAGTTTAACTCTCTCCTCAGGCACCAGACTCTCCAAGGCTTGATACAGATACAAAAGCGGATAGATTGTATATTCCGGGTCCTGCATTAAAATCGACTCGAATTCATAGTCTGACTCTTTTGACCATAAATAAACGATATTCCCAGGAACATATCCCTTTTGCTTAAAGCTTTTTATAAGTCTTACATAATTCTCTTTGTTGGCAGGAGCAATGGTAAATTCATTACCGTCTTCCACATAGTCCGCCCCGGGTTTAACCAGAATAATATTATATTTGCCTGCCAGCCTTTTACTCAAATTATTTGATAAACTATTATCTGTATCAAAAACCAGAAGATCACTTTCTAACGCTTCCAGGTAGTTTTCCGGTAGATGGATATCACTTTTTTCCCAGATATACCTATAGTAATGAACCTTATTAACTAAAGGTTGGATTTCATTTGCTTTAGCTCCTATTGTCCATAGAGAGAAGTCCTTTACTTTAACTAATACTTTCCCTTCTTCATCCAGGATAAATACCTCATAACTATCTGATTCCTGCAACCCATTCTTTTTCCGCCCGGTATATCTTGCATAGGAAAAACAGTTTTCTGTCAGTTCTCCCAGTATTTCAACTTCGCCGATATAATAAGGTAACGTTACGCCGCCATTCCTGGCTTTTGCACTTACCATACCTATCACAGCCTCTAATGCTCCGTCCATTATGGTCGGATGCAATAAAAATTCATGAAAGTCTCCTTTCAAATGCTCCGGTAACTGAATTGACGCCAGGACTTCATTTTCGTTATAATACAATTTCTGTATAGACTGAAAACTTTTCCCAAGTTTTAATCCTCCTTTTATGAATAGCTGGTAACACTCCAGTCCGGTTATCAGACTGGGGCACCTTGATTTTATGGTGTTTAAATCCAGATACTCATTTAATTCTTCCTGGCTTAAAGCTGCATATTCAATCTGCCCTTTGCCATGTAAAATCTCCTGCTCGTTTTGCACTTTGCTAATTACTTCGTATTCCATAACGTTACCAGTTGCTTCATCTGGGTGTAAGTTTATCTTTATTTTTTGGAAGGGTTCTTTTACTTTTAGGGCATTTAACCAGTAATTATTTTTTATTTTAATAACCTTTTTATTACGAGCGAAGCTGCCAGCCGCCCTTGCTATTTCCAGATAAGCAACAGCAGGCAAGACTTTCTCATTCTGAACGATATGATCCTTCAGAAAAAATTCTGTACCCTGAAAGGATTTTTCATAAGCAGTTTCTTCTGTGGCTGAAAGTTTTCTGTCTATCATAGGGTGAAGGAATGCATTTGTTTTTTCTGTCTCCTTTGAGATATGTTTTACTTGTTCAAATAAATATGTAGGTGTATTTACTTCCCTATTCGTTACTGTATTTATTTCGACATTTGCTTCTTCATTTAAATCCGCATCATCTTCTATCCAATACCGATCACCGAAAAAAGGATAAGTAGGTAAATGTAATAATTTATATTTACGACCCATATAGATTGATTCACAGCCGGTTACTTTGTTCTGTACATATAACCTTGCCAATTCTATCAGATTATCTTTATATTCTTTATGATCCGGGTTTATACTGTCTTTTAGTTTCTCAAAAATCTTACTGATAAAGACTTTTGTATTTGCATCGGCTTTTACAGGTTTTGAATTGTTGGCTTCCTTAAAATAGTCCGCAGTCTGACCGGTTACTGCCAATTCTTTCAGCTTGGCTTTTAAATCTGAACTACTTTTTACTACAAACGCACCTCTGATATTAAAATGGCTTCTTCCAACCTGTAAGGTATATGCAATATCCCCGATATTACTATTATCCTCAAGTTTCTCTAACCAGTTCAGCAAGTCTTCTACTTTCTGGTCATAAGACTCACGGGTTTTAGCGGATAAGGTAATTAGATAATACGGATACTCATGGGTTAACTCATTCCCATTCCCAGCATTAAATTCCTGCAATACAACATGTGCATTAGTCCCGCTAAAACCAAATGCACTGATCGCAGCTAATCGCGGTTTATTATTTTCTACTCTCCAATCTATAGTTTTATGATTGACATAAAAAGGAGTTTCCTTTAAGGACAGATGAGTATTGGCCTCCTTAAAATGAAGTGTAGCAGGTATCTTTTTATGTTTCATTGCCAGGAGGACTTTTATAATGCTGGTTACACCAGCAGCTGTTGTTGTATGTCCTATATTGGTTTTAACAGAACCGATGCTACAAAATTGTTTTTCAGCTGTATATTTTTCAAAAACACTGGTCAATGCTTTTACTTCAATGGGGTCTCCTAATTTGGTGCCTGTCCCGTGAGTTTCAATATAACTAATCTCCCTTGGATCAATACTTCCTCTTTCGTAAACGTCTGTTTCCAGTCTTATCTGGGATTGCATGCTGGGAGCTGTTATTCCATTAGTTTTTCCATCCTGGTTTATACCGGAGCTTTTAATGACTCCGTATATGGAATGTCCTTCTTCCAGTGCAATTTTCAGGGGTTTTAATATTATCGCCCCCACCCCTTCGCTGATGATTGTCCCATCAGCAGAATTATCAAAGGCTCTGCATTTACCGGTTTTTGATAGCATTTCCACTTTACTGGTGGCTATATGTAAATCCGGAGTGACCATAAGTCTGACTCCTCCTACAATGGCCATATCACTTTCCCGGTTTCTAATACTCTGGCAGGCAAGGTGAAGTGCCGACAGGGAACTTGAACACGCTGTATCTACTGTGATACAGGGGCCAATCAGATTCAAAAAATAGGATATTCGAGAAGCCAGTATGGACACAGCCATTCCTGTAAAGGCTTCCCCACTGTTTTCAGAGTTATTTCTGGTTAATGCTTTTACATAATCTCCTTGGGAGGCACCGACAAATACCCCACATTTCTTCTCCGATAAACTCCTGTCTGAACAGCCTGCATCCTCTAGTGCTTTCCATACTTCCTCCAGAAAAAGTCTCTGCTGGGGATCCATATATACTGCCTCTACGGGAGATATATTAAAAAATAAAGGATCAAATTTATCAATCCCCTTAATAAATCCACCCACTTTACTATAGGATTTGCCCGGTGTTTTGGGGTCAGAATCATAGTATTCTTCTGAATTCCAGCGTTCTGTTGGTATACTAATAATACTATCCTTTTCCTGCTCCAGATTACTCCAGAACTCTTCCACATTCTCTGCACCCGGAAAACGACCGGATATCCCTATAACAGCAATGTCCTCTTCTTTATCATTATGTAACTGGTTCTGGTTTTCCTCCTTGCTATCCATGAAATTTATATCCGTAGTATTCATACCATTGGAATTTTTATTTATGAAATTCTTATCTGTAGAGTTCATATCTGTGGAATTCATATTTGAGGATTTGATATCCGTTGAAATGGCATTTTTAATATGTTCTGTTGAGATTAGCTGTATAGTATCAAGTTTTATAACTTCGGTATTATTATTTTCGAGTTTAATATTATCTTTCTCATAATTAATTACCTCATTATTATTATTTTCCTCATTATAGTTTTGCTTATTATTGTTCTTAATATAATCAGGCATCATATAAGAATTCTTAATATCACTGAGTTTTATAGTACCAGGTTTATTAATTTCTTGTTTAATTTGTTTAATTTTTTCTTGTTTAATATTTTCTTGTTTAAGGCTTTCTTGTTTAAGGCTTTTTTGTATCATACTTTCTCGTATTGTACTATCACCTTTAATATGATTAAACTTGCTATCGTCCTGTTTAAAATCATCGGCTTTATGAGCCGTCTCTGTACTGCCACGTTTTACTCTTACATTTTCATTTTTATTAAGGCTGTCACCAATGTTGCTTGTATTTCCTGATAGAAATCTGCCAGGTTCATTAGAAGTCGGATTAATTTCCTTAAGGGTTTTGACAGTTCTGTTTTTCTCCTCTATCACATAATCTGCAAGCTTGGAAATTGTGGAATAATCATAGATTGTAACTGCATCAAGATTTAGACCGAAACTTTTATTTACATCTCTGATAATTTCAATTCCATTGATTGAATCAACACCAAGCTCTTTAAAACTTACTTCGTATCGAAGTTCTTCTTTAGGAAGATGCAGATTTGAAGAAATAATATCGGATACTTTTAAATATACCTCCTCTTCATCTATACCAGCTTCCGCAGAGTTCATATCACCTGTGTATTCTTTTCCGGCCTTTTCTTTATAGGGGGTATTCACACCTGTCTGGGCCAAAGTGAGATGATTTTTATTCATTTCCTCTAAGACTAATTCACTTAGTTTTGTTATATTGGCATGATCATAAATAACTACGGCATCAAGATTTAATCCATAATGCCGGTTTACATCTCGGATTATTTCAATCCCGTTTATAGAATCAACACCAAGGTCTTTAAAACTCATTTCATGTTCTAACTCTTCCTCTGACATATGCAGATTACCGGCTACTATTTCATTAATTTCAGCCAATATATCCTCTAACTGATAAGCCCTGTTACTAGCTTCCTCCATGATATGAACCTGACTTTCCTTTGGAACTGTACCAGCTACTGTCCTTTGAGGGGCAGCCGACAACAAATCAAGAGCCATTTCTTTTGTTATCTCATGGTTAAATAACATCTGATATATTTCATTTTCCGTATAATTATTCCCAGACATCTAATACCCCCTTAGTAATCCATTTTCATTCCCTTGTATACGAACCACTATACCTCAATTATGTGCTGAGCATTTACAGGCACTTTAAGCACTTTATGAAAATTGCATTTTATTTCACACCAGCTCCCATTGCATGCTGCATCTGCTTGCAGATGTAGCACTGCTACAAATCAGGGTGTGAATTATGCTTTTCAATAATTCACACTAGCTCCCATTGCATGACGCATCTGCTTGCAGATGACGCATCTGCTTGCAGATGTGGCACTGCCACAAATCAGGGTGTGAATTATGCTTTTCAATAATTCACACTAGCTCTGCCAACCGGTTAGATTCTTTCAATCCTATGCCGGAACAAAACTGCCTCCTCCGGTGTAATCTTTCCTGCTTCTAAGGCTTCCAGCAATTTACTCAAGTCTGCTGTAAAGGCTTCATCATATTTACTTTCCGTAAATTCTTCCTCACGCCTGTTCTGAGTAAATATCTTTTCATATTTTATTTCTGTTTTAGTTAAATCCACAGATGTTTCTAATTTAATCTTGTTACCCTCAGGTTCCTTCTTATCTCCATCCGGTTTTATGACAGCATTAAAAGCTTTATCCTCCAGATAAAAATGACGGATTCTTTCCTTTACTTCGGGCTTGGTAAAGGTTTGCTGGTGCATCAGATTCTCCTGTCTGATATATTCCGGCAATTCCTTTAATATCTTTCCTGCCAGATCATTCTTTAAGGTCTTTAAGGTGACTAAGGGTTTTTCCGATAAGGATCTGGCAATATTTAAGGCTTCTTTTAAGACATCTTTCCCATTTGTAAAAGTAACCTTTGCTCCTTTTTGGAATAATTCCTCTCCCGAGTAAGACTTGGCAGTATACATCATTTCCGATGACAGATTAATACCAAATTTCTCTTTTAATATATAGGTAGCTCCCATACCGGGGGTAAATCCATATTTAGCAAAAACAGCACTGTAAATGCCTTCTTTTGCCATTATTACAATATCACCGAATAAGCCAAAGAGTAAACCGCCTCCGGCTGCATGTCCCTGTATTGCCGTAATAACGGGAACAGGTGATTCTAAAAGTCCCCGGTACAAAAAGGGAGCATCCGTAAAACTGCTCTTTTGATCCGCTATATTTAATAACTGTTCCTGGGTTCCGCCCATACTGAATATATTCCCATAGCCCGTCACAATAATTGACTTTATTCTGGAATCTTTTTTAACCTGAGCAAATTTGGCCATTAATCCTAAGACCAGATTTTCAGCAAACATATTTCTGTTTTTCTCATCCTGCATTGTTATTAAGGCTATGGACTCCTCTATTATTTGTAAGGATACTTCGTTCCCTTTATAATTGCTTTCTGCATACTGAAAATCCAGCTCGTTTTCAAAGCCATTGGAAATAACCTCTTTCGGAGTATCAGCAATCGTAACTTCACTACTTTCTTTCAGAATTCTTTCCGTCGCTTCCGGTTTTTTTTGAAAACTGTTATACCAGTATCGTTTCTTCTCAAAGGGATAGGTAGGAAGAGACATCACTTTGGGTTTTGAATCAGCATAAAGTAAATGCCAGTCAATCTTTGTTCCTGTTACCCAGAGTTCTGCTAATTCATGATAATTCTCATCATGAATTCTTTCTCCCATAAAAGAAGCAGTGGGTTCTGCCTTGAGGATAGCTTTCTTATCTATTGTGCTGCCGGTTATAAAACTACGATTTTCATTTCTGTCATTGATAAAATCTTTTAACTTTTGGTGTAATTCCTTTGTATCTGCAGCAATAACAGCCAGCCGGTAATCTTTTTCCTCCCGCCCGGTTTGTAAGGTAAAGGCCATATCTCTCAGATTAATGTGCTGTTTCCAGGTATATTCTGTTTCCTGTTTCTCACCTGACAATCCAGAGTTTTTAATCTGGTCTGGATACTTGACACTTAAGTATGAGGCAATACTTTCAACTGAAGGATTTTCCAGTATCTCTCTGACTTCCAAATCTACATTAAGCCTCTGATTAATTCTTTCCACAAGTAGATTCAGCTTAACAATATCTAAATTCAGTTCTGAGAATACTCCCACATTATCAACCTCCAAAGCCTCTACCTGAAGCAGCTCCGCAATTAATCCGCATATAAGGTTACGTGCCCAGGGTAATGTACCTTCCTCCTCTGTTTTGTTGCTGGTATTTTCAATATAAACACAAAGAGCTTTTGCATATTGTTTCAATCTATCCTTATTACGTGCAGATAAAATAATTAGCTGAGGTTTGGCTGTTTGTTTATCTGCCGATTCCTTTTCTATGTATTCTTCCAGGATTATATGGGCATTGGATCCTCCTGCGCCAAAGGCACTTATTCCGGCTATTCTCGGATAATTTTTTGCTTCTCCTTCTATATCAACGGTTGGCTGCGCCCACCCGGAACAGCTTCTTTGAATGTAAAAAGGAGTGGTTTCAAAATTAATATTAGGATTTGTAATTTCACTATGTAAGGTAGGCACCAGCTGCTTATGCTTCATCTGCAATATTATTTTTGTAATTCCGGCTATTCCGGCTGCCGCTTCTGCATGACCGATATTTGATTTTACCGATCCGATGGCACAATACTGTTTGTCCCCGGTGTATTTTGCAAAGGATTTGGTAAGTCCTGTTATTTCAATGGGATCTCCAAGTGAAGTTCCGGTTCCATGTGCCTCCAGGTAACTGATCGCTCTTGGATTTATATGTGCCTTTTCCAATGTTTTTACTATGAGATCACTTTGCCTTTTAGGATTTGGCACTGTATAGCCATTGGTTCTGCCGCCATGATTAATGGAACTTGCCTTTATTACTGCATAGATATGATCTCCGTCTTCCTCAGCCTGACTTAGGGATTTTAATAATAAGACACCTACACCTTCTCCTGGTACATATCCGTCGCCACCTTCTCCAAAACTTCTGCATCTTCCATCTGTAGAAGCAAAATTATTGGCACATAAATATTGATGCTTCGTCGGATGTATGGTAAGATTCACCCCACCGGCAATAGCCATCTGGCATTCTCCGCTGTGAATGCTCTCACAGGCAAAATGTATGGTTGTCAGGGAAGAAGAACACATTGTATCAATGGCAATACTGGGTCCGGTTAAATCAAAGGTGTAAGATACCCTATTCGCAATAGAGGCATAAGAGGAGCTAAGTGCCATAGGGTTTCCGTAAAGAGTCTCTTCCGCACCGAACATCTGATAATGTCCATACATAACTCCCACATAAACGCCGACCTCAAATCCTTTGAGCTTATCCAAATTATAACCTGCATCTTCCATTGCCTGCCAGGTTACTTCAAGGAATAAACGCTCCTGTGGATCCATCATTTCAGCATCCCTTGGGGTAATGCCGAAAAACAGAGGGTCAAACATATCATAATCTGATAAGAAACCTCCCCATTTACTATAAGCCTTGTCTTTTATACCTTTTTCTTTATTGAAATATTTTTGATAATCCCATCGCTCCTTTGGAATTTCTGTAATACAGTCCATTCCTTTTTTCAGGTTTTCCCAAAATTCACGTTTGCGGCTTTACAGGCTGGCTCGCGGTTGCTCACAGTGTTTGTGCAAATTAGATTACGATTGATATCGCTTCTATCGTTATTTATTTTATTGTTATCCTCTTTTTCTCTACTTGCGGTACTGCTTGCAGATACATTAAAAAATCGGTTTTTCCCAATACTCTTTTCTTCTTCCTTTTTATGAACCAATTTATCCAGAATGCTTTCTTTATAACTTTCTACAAAATATTGAACTAATTCCTGAAGATTCTGATATTCAAAAAACAAAGTTTTTGAGATAGGGCCAAAATCTTTTTCAATCTGATTTGTCATTTTTACAATGGACATGGAATTAATACCGTACTTCTCCCAAGGCTCCGTGGGAATAAAACTGCTCTCGGCTAACTTTAATTCTGCGGATAGAATTTTTTTCAGATAATTCTCTGTAACTTCACTCAAATCATCAGAAATTGTTACAACCTCAACTTTAGATAAGCCTGCTGTTTTTACTGTTTCATTTAGAAGTCTGTCTATAATCTTTAGTTTTTCTGTTGCTGTCTGAACCACAATTACCTGCTCATAGGGACTGTTAAGAGCTCTTAGTAAAACTTCTACCCCTTTTTCATTTTCAATTGATTGCAAACCGTAGTTTTCCCATAACCATTCTTTTTGCTGCTGTTCAATCTGCATACCGCCATTTTCCCATAAAGGCCAGTTAATTGTTCTGATTCTGGTGTCAGGAAACTCCTTAGCCAGATATCCGGCATAATTATCTACAAAGGCATTGGCATAAGAATAATCGATTTGACCGACATTACCAAATATACTTGCCAAACCGGAAAAGAACACACAAAAATCTACCGGATAACTTTTAAGCATTTCGCTGATATAGACGGAGCCATATATTTTAGGTCCAAATACATCTTCAATCGCTTCCTTCTTCTTATTAAGTGCAAGGGTATCCTGAAATACCCCGGCACAATGAAAGATTCCGTTTATGGGTCCGAATTTAGATGTCCCCTCTTTCAACAGATATTCAACCTCTCTCTTTTTCCTTAAGTCGGATCGAATATATAGAACGTCAGCGCCTAGCCTCTTTAATTCTTCTATCTCTTGTTTCTTTGAAGTACTTAATACGGATCGGCCGGTAAGAATAATATTTCCATGAAAATTCTCTGCCAGATAGCTGGCTATAATCATTCCAATTCCGCCGGTTCCCCCTGTAATGAGATAGGTTCCCTTCTTCTTTATCTGCATCTGGTCTTCCTGTAAAGGAGGTGACTTAATTTCCAGGTACTTCCTTTTAAACCTGCTTCCTTTATTATACTTAATTTCTGTCTCCCTCTGGTTGCTTAGCAACTCTTCGGTTATGATTTTAAGCATAAATTTCAGTTTATCATTTTCTTCCTGTAGTGCCGATTTTTCCTGTTGTTCCGATTTTTCCTGTAGTGTTGATTTTTCCTCTTGTGTCAATCCTTCCTCTTGTACTGTTTCTTCCTGAGCCACTGCTATGACCTTAAAATTATAATTGGGATTTTCTAAATGTATTGTTTTAGCAAACCCGCTCACTGCCGCATATAAGGGTTCATTTTTACCTTGGGTATCATATAGAAAGAGTACTTTTAGCTGATTTTTAATTTTGAGCTGCAATAAAGCCTGGGTCATATAAAGCATAGAATAAAAGCTATCTTCAAGCTGTTCTGTAATCTTGGTTTCCGCTGCATGAAACTGGGTTTTTGCCCATAGATGAACGATTCTTTCCGGCAATATATCCTCTTCCAGCAAATTTTCGAATAAACGGTTATAATCAGCTTTATCCGATGGATTTATTTCATAAGTGTAAGCATCAAATTTATAGAATTTTTCCCCGGGTGTTACAAGGATGACAGGAGATGTATCCAATTCAGTATCAGCAATGAATGTATTTCTGATATCACCGTTGTAATCAAAGAGAATTATATTATTTAATAAAGGATTTCCATATATTTCAGAATCTTGAATCTCCTTCCTCTGATTCATGGAGCTGTGAATAGATTCATGGAGCTGTGAATATTCATGTTTTGTTCCTCAGCTCTTTGATTTCTAAAGCTCTGATGCAGTATTAACTCACTTTCCTCCCAACAGGATTGAAATGTTTTTGTAACCAAATGAGAGGCAGGATTTTGCACTTCGTCAAACAGCTTATTTTCCTTCAATAGATGCAAGCCCTCTTTTGCTGATATTTTTTTCTCTGCTATCAGCTTTAATATTTCACTTCTACTAAGATTCTCCTCACTCATTGGCTTCCTCCATCAATTTCTCCACTTCCCATGCTGTTAAGGTTCCATTTTCCAATTGTTCCAGCAGTTGTAATGTATTATCCTTCTCGGTTTCCTTCCTGAGTTCCCTTATATTGTAGCCTTCGATAACAGCCAGGATTTCACCTTGCTTATCTGTTATGGAAAGATTAAAGGTAAACGAATTATTCTTTATGGATTCATTCACTTTAATTACATGTACATAACACTCTGGTTCCAGGGTTTTAAAGAGCTGGATTTCCTGAATGAAAAAAGGTACAAAAGCAGCTTTTAAATCAACTTCCAGATAAGCGGCTAACCCAATGGCTGTTTGTAAAGCACCATCAAGGAGGGAGGGATGTATTCCGTAATCATAAAAGCTATCGAAAAGAGTATCCGGAAGTTTAAGATATGCCAGTGCCTCTTCTGAATTGCTGTAAAGCTTTTGTATTACCTGAAAGCTTTGACCATAATTAAGACTCATAGCTCTAAAAGAGGCATAACAGTCATCTCCCGTTACAATTCTGTCACATCTTTTCTGGATCACCTCTAATTCCAGCTTATGATTTAAAAGGATATCCGCTGATGTATTTTCATCAAAATCCAGAATGCCCTGAGCATGTGTCAAACGCTCTCCCCTGTCTTTTGTATAGATTTCAAATGCTACCTGGCTGTCTTCTATACTTAGTCGGAGATTTACTTCTTTGTTGTCCATAATTACAACAGGCGTTCCCCAGATAATATTTTTAATACCTTTTACCGGTAATTCAGCTGCTATTTCACCGCCTGCACGGGCCATTTCAATATAAGCTGCACCCGGCATGATTTTTTTGCCGTTTATTTGATGATCTTTTATAAAAGCTTCCTCTCCGTCAAACAAGGTTGTATATTTTTGCTCATTCAGCGTTGATGTGTTACTACCAAGGAGGGGATGCAGCCGCAGGGAAATATTATTTTTCACAACCGGTACATCTGTTTTGTTTTCTATCCAATACCTTTCTTTAGCAAAGGGATAGGTGGGCAGAGAAACTTTTTTATAGTCATTTGAAGAATAGAGTGATCCCCAATCCAGAGAATAGCCTTTTAGATATAATTCTCCTAAAAGAATAAGCTTCTTCTGGTATTCAGATTCCCCAGGTACCGTTACACGAAGTTCTTCTATTAATTCATTGCCCGACTTTTGTTCTCCTGGTTCCGGTCTGAAATTAGTACTGATATAATCACCGGAGAGCATTTTGCTATCCGGTGAATGAAGAATTGCCAGTTCCAGTTCCTGAACCAGTTCAGCTATGGATTTAACAACAAAAGCTGCCCTGTAACAAAAATGGCTTCTTCCCGTCAGCAGTGTATACGCAATATTGCCCAGGGAATGTGCATTATTATCTGCTGACAGCCAGTTTGCCATATCGGTTAACTTAATCTTTAATGCTTGTTCAGTCTTTGCTGACACAGCCACGAAATAATACGGTAAAGATACTGGTTTCTCAACGAGTTCCTCCACATATTCTTTCATTACCATATGGCTGTTGGTCCCGCTGATACCAAAGGCACTGATTGCGGCGGTTCTGGGTATTCCATCCGTTGTGGTCCAGGGTTTTAATTCCGTATTTACATATACCGGGCTGTCCTTAAATAAGATGAACTCATTACCGGTCTCATAATTTATACTTGGCACAAGTTTTTTATGTTTCAAGCACAGCAGGACTTTCATTAAGCTTGCCATTCCCGAAGCCTCCAGTGCATGTCCGATATTTGCCTTTACCGCTCCGATTGCGCAGAATTGTTTCTTTTCCGTAAATTTACTGAAGGACTCGCTGAGTGCTTCTATTTCAATAGGATCACCCAATTTTGTACCGGTACCATGTGCTTCAATATAGCTGATGTTTTCTGGGTTTATCTTATATTTACTATAAACCTCATATTCCAGTGCTGCCTGAGAAGGAGCACTGGGTGCAGTGATTCCGTTGCTTTTTCCATCCTGATTAATTCCAGTACCAACAATTACACTATAAATATGGTCACCGTCCTTTATGGCTTTATCTAGCTTTTTAAGGACTACTGCTCCGACTCCTTCTGCCGGAATAAAACCATCCGCTTTATTGTCAAAAGGACGGCATTCATCGTTATAGGAAAGCATTCCCGTACTG
>JAQSXJ010000023.1 GCA_029256725.1 Anaerocolumna sp.
TCGGTAATTCAACAATACGTACTTCCGGCCCTCTTTTTAACCTTTCACTGACATAGCTAAGCCGTTCCGCTGTATTCTCTGTCAATTTCTCAGCATCTGCCTCATTTATCCGATCTGCCAATTGACGTCCAGGGTTTGTACTGCCAGGATTACCGTGATATTCTTTTTCCGCGAGCTTACCTTCAATTTCCTTTGCTTTTTCATAAAGCAATTTCACATCTGCAGCATCTGTGAAATTCAGAGTCTCAATCTGATGAATAAATTGCTGGATAATATCTTTTAATTCATGCAGTAATGCAACTTCCTCATCAATACCTTCTGTTTTTTTAGCAAGTACCTCCAGTACTACTGAAGAATCCGTGGTAACAAATATTCTTTGAATATCTTTGATACTGACATTAAGCTTTCTCAGTATTAGTATCTGTTCCAGCCTCTTTATTGCAGTTGCATCATACATGCGGTAAGCATAGTCCTCGCTGCGGATACTGTTGATCAAACCCATATCTTCATAATACCGCAGGGTTCTGGCTGAAACGTCATACTTTAAGGTTACTTCTCTGATTTTAATAATTTCCTCCACACTGTAGCCTCTCTTTCTTCATTGTTAGACTTGGAAGGCCTTGTGTGAAATATAAATATTTCACACTTCTTATTCAGGCAGTATCGCAAGCAGGCTTGCGATATGCACGGGTGTTATGTGAAATATAAAGCATTTCACACTTCTTATTCAGGCAGTCAGGCAGTACAATAAGCAGGCATGCTGTATACACAGGTATTATCTTCTAAGTTCTAAATTCAGATTAGCCGATTACCTAACGGCAGAGTCAAGATAAATATTATATTTATTTTTGTATGAGCTTTTCAAAACATACAGCTTCTTTATTTCCAGCATATTTTCCGTAGTTATCACGTTTAACATACCCGTTCTTTATATAAAATTTGACTGCCTGCTCATTTATAATTCTGGTTTCAAGCCACAAGGCAGTAAAGCCAAGACTCTTTGCCTTTCCCTCCAAATATGTAAGAATATCTGAGCCTATATGCTTCCCCTTCTCCCTTGCATACACACGTTTAACCTCAGCTATTTCATTACTGATTGCTCTTATTGCTCCACACCCTACTGCTTTTCCGTCCTGATTTATTGCCAGTACAAAACAGGAACGAACTTCCTCCATATCTTCAAGAGAAAAAGAATTCTGACCGCTGGCACCAGTAATCTGCATTAAATACATCGACAGTTCCTCCAATAATTCCTTAGCCTCTGGACTGTCCTTGGGATTAGTCTCAATAAAAAACATGCTTAAATACCTCCGGTTGCAGTGTAACAAAGATTACCTACCAATTATTTGAAGAAAGTCTTTTATTGAAATAATCAATTACCTGACTGCCAATATTATGGTTATACGTAATAGTTTTCTCCCTGCATATCTCCTCTGCTGATAGAGCCATAATGCCAGCCACCCTTACAACGGGAGTCCTCCTTTAATTTTGTGACTACTTTCTTAAATACAACCACCAGCTCCTGATGCATTTTATAGCCCCATCCTTCCCCTAATTAAATATAATTAGATTCTCTTACATAAAATAATACATCGTTTAGTATTTTTCATTAATCCACCCTATCCAATTACTAATTTATCATATTCTTATAATATTGTCTCTTCCCCCATAATGGTATTACAAAGATTTACTGACTTTCTCCAGAGTGTTTCTATTGCGTGAAGTAAATATACTCTTATATTTCTTGCTTCCAAGTACCTTAGAACCAAATTCCGAGGATAAGGTAGAACCCTTTGGTACTATCCAGACTGCTTCCGGCAAGGTCTTTCCCTCCGATGAAACGGTATAGAATTGCTCTGGTAATGTTGGCGATAACTCTTTAAAAACAGCTTTAATCTCTTCCATATACTCTTTCTTATCGCACAGCAGTATATAGTGATGACATTCCTCCTGTGTGGGTATTTTGCTGCTGGCTGTTAAGATTTCCTCAATTTCCTCTTTATTTCTTATAAATACATTGGCTTCATAGTCAAAATACCTGCTTAACTCCTCTTCAATCATACACTTTAACTCTTCTTGACTTTTATTATGAGTATTGGAAAATAAAACATTACCGGAAGCTTGTATTGTTTTGATATTTTCAAAACCCATTTCAGAAAAAGAAGCCGCCAGCCTGTCCATCTTCATAGTAGTTCCTTTTACATTAACTCCTCTTAAAAAAGCACAGTACCTGTTCTCCATATCTTCTCCTCTTTCACTTATACAATTTTGGTAAATGGATTGTCTAACTTTTAATCAACAATATGGTATCCATCTTCCTTTAGTACCTGTAATGCTCTATCAAAATTCTCTTCTTTGGTTAATATATAGTCCGTGTTATAGGTTGATACAGCAAATATCCCAATATCATTCCCAGCTAAAAGACCAGATATCTGACTTAGAATGCCTACCAGTGAGAAGTCTAATACTCCCTCAATACGAAAGCCCCTCCATCCATCTTCCCGTTCCAAGATGCCCTCTGGTGCAAATTCCGTAGTACAGACCAGTGATAATTCCTCATCTGTCTTTCCAATAAATAAAAATTCATCAGACATATTAATCCGAGAAACATCCAATATTTTACAGACAATAAATTTATGTTTTAATACCTTTATATCCATTGGGTTCATCCTTTCAGCACTTTTCTATATTTTAACAACTAAATTCTCATAAAGCAACTACTAAACCCTATCGATTACCCCTAACATATTTGGATCTATCTCTCTGGTCATAGTATAGGAATAATTTGAGAAATACTTGTCCCAGAATCCTCTGGCCGTTGGATTTATAGTTCCATGGGTTACATAGATCCGCTTAATTTCACTTGCTCTTAACCTGCCAATAGCAAAATTCAGTACAAAAAAGGTTAGAAAGCAAGCAACGCCTTCTAACCTGTCAGAAAATAAAGTTAAATATCAACTGAAATATTTTTCTGCTATCTTGTCTGCTGTACGGGTTGCCATGGTTTGATTGGTAAGTGTTGGATTAGGACCACCAAGACCATTAAATAATACACTATTGTCGGCTATGTATAATCGGTTAACCTGCTTTGCTTCGCAATTGGTATCTGTTACATATCCGATTCTCATGGTACACATAATATGTAGAAATACCCCCGGCGACCAATTTGAACGGATCACCGTTCTTGCTCCTGCTTTTCTTAAAATATCGGCTGCTATTTTAGCAAGCGTATTACGTTTCATAGCATCTCTTGCACTGGGTGTGTAATTGATGACCGGAATATAACCATTCTCATCCTTTAGGTAAGGATCCAGTGTTACACTGTTACTTTGTCTGACTTCATCATCTGTAAATATTAATAGACTCAATGTCCTATTATATTCTCGCATAAATGTTTTTAACTGTTCACCGACAATATTCCCTTCATAATCCCATGGTACCTCTTCGCTTCTAAGATTCTGTCCACGAAAACCTTGGTCACTGCTGCCATATGCCATAGAAGCATAGAGTCCGGGACTGGTTCCATAGACCTGAATTACACCATATCCGGGATAATCAAAGCGAGCAGCGGCGTTCTGTCCGACAAAGGGTTTAATATCTGAAACACCAAGGATATTCATTAATGTCTCTTCTTCAAATATACCAGATACACTGTCAAACCAATGGTTAAGCAAACCTCGACCCACCCAGGGATTCTCTGGAAGCTTCGAATTTAACCACAGCCTGGGAGTTTCAATACCACCGGCACTCATAACGATTACTTTTGCAGTAAGCTCTCCGGTTTCACCTGTCCAGGTGTCTCTGAACTCAACTCCCATAGCCTGTAATCCATTGGAACCCTGTTCCGTTAGAACACGTGTAACAAAGGTATTCGGACGGATTTCAACGTTACCGGACCGTAATGCCCGAGGTACATAACTAACCAGTGTAGAGCGTTTTGCAACACTGTCTACAGAAGGACCTGCGGCACATCCATTCACACAATGACCTCTTAACGTACATCCCACTAGCTGGTTGCTGCTAAAATCGTACTCCGGATCATTTATTAAAGAAATTGGTGCTAATATGGCATTCGGTTGCATACCGTAACCTGGTTCTGTTAAATTATACGAGGTAGTGGGTTTATAGCCGGCATTTTTAAAACAGTAAAGGAATAATTCTTCTTTCGCTGTCATCGCACCGGTTCCAACCGGTAAGGTAGCCTCCACTTTCTCATAATAAGGAAGTAATTCTTCATAGGAAATTGGCCAGATATTATTTACTGATTGCGGGTAAGCCCTTGGACAGTTGCCATAGTAATGAAGCGTACTGCCTCCAATTCCTGCATTCTGCCAGATATACCCTCCCTGTATGATTTTACGAAACCATGGCGGTTTCTCTCTGTCAGCAGGCCCCCACCTGAATTTTCCGGTTACATAATCATTCATATCATCTTCCAATAAAGTAAAATTCTTACGCAGCAGCTCAATGCTTAAATCATCATAGGAAGAACTGCCGATGGCTCCTCTGTCAGTATTTGGGTCAGTCCATTTGCTGTTACCATACCAGGGACCTGCATCCAATACCAGAACTTTTAACCCCTTTTCTCCCAGTTCTTTGGCGGCAACCCCTCCTCCTCCACCGGAGCCAATAATTATAATATCTGCATCCATCCATGTATCTCCTTTACGTCTTTTTCATCAATCACATTATTCTATATTAAAATAAATACTTTCTGAGGCCCTTAATGCATGGTGACCATAGGACGGTCCCGGATAATCAATCTGTTCCCAACTAATGGGACGGTATTGAAGTACCCTCTCTGAAGGAGGAAATAGCCTGGTGCTGCCATATCCTGACCATTCTGAATAGAAACCCATCATAGGAAACCGAATCAGCATACTGTATATATTTATGAGCATATCCGCACTATCTAACAGAATTGACGGAATATTTTCAGGTGACTGTGCATATTCCCGAATTAGTAAAAGAGCATCAAGGCGTAGTTCCTCAGGTGCTTCAAAGAAACGATATACCTGACTGTATTCACTATTTTCATCAACGCATCTAAAGTAAACTACAGTATTCAGTATGTCCACAGCAAAAGCTGCCAGCGGAAAATACTGATTCTGAAGGCTTAGTACCATATATTCATCAACATTTTCATCCAAACCACCATAGTATTGAATCATTCCGAATTCTCTGGCAAGATCCGGCGAACGCGGTATAATGACATCAACCAAAGCTTGCATTGTCATTATAACTTCATCAAGGCTTTTATCCTCAATCATTTGATTTTGATCATAGAAGGTCCAGTACAAAGCATCAAACTCCTAACAATACCTATATTGTTATTATTATATTTTTTAATATCTTGTTTATTACAATAAAATAATAATGTCCACTGGCCATGCTCCTATTGAGCACGGCCAGTGGACAAGAATTCTTGAACTTCATCCTTTAAAATTCAATCTTGCATGGGACTGCTTACTTCCTGCTTCCCTATTGGCAAAATCATAAATTATCTTGCAAATGGATCCTCCTCTTTATCTTCATGCCAGCTATACTCTATCCTATCTGCAATTTCTCTTGCAGCTTCACCCCCAAAGATATCCTTTACAAATCCAAGAGACATATCCATACCTGCTGATACTCCGGAAGAAGTATAATATTTACCGTCTACAACCCAACGTGCTCTTCCTACCCAGTCTACCTCAGCATTAACTGATACCACCCAGTCAAAGGCTCTCTTATTTGATGTTGCCCTTTTACCATTTAATCTACCTGTTTTGGCCAGCAAAGCAGACCCCGTACATACTGTCAGGCAGTACTGCGATCTGTCTGCCATTTCTTTTATAAGATCTATGAATTCCGCATTATCAACAAGACTTCTGGTTCCCTGACCTCCTGGTAGAAAAAACACACCGGAATATGTACTTATATCGATAGCTTTTGTAACAATTTCTGTTCCCTGTCTGCTCTTAATAAGGCCTCCCTCCAGAGAGAGAAAATTTAATTCTACTTCCATTGCATGTCCAAGAATTTCTACCGGGCCAAATACATCCAGCGTTTCAAAATCTTCAAATAATATAATATTGATGATCATATGAATTCCCCTGCCTTTCACACAGCCAGAATACTTTTGTCTGTGGGCTTACATTGTGTTTCGAATGACACTGACTTTATTCATCTCGTCAACCTGTTCTGAACTTTTGGCTGTCATCTCGACCCAGGCAGGTCGGAAACCACTCTTTATAGCATTTCGCACTGACCGTATATTACACCAGGCAGCACAATAAAAAGGTACCTTTCCACGTTCTATTACTTCCACTGCCAGGCGGCTTGTCAGAGCTGCTGCTATTCCCTGCCTCCTGTATTCCGGCAATACATCAATTCCAATCTGCCACATAGTATCACAATCCGCCGAACAGCCTGCCAGACCAATGATTTTATCACCATCATAAGCCGCAACGCCTAATACATCCAGAGTTTTTCTCGCCTCACATAAAGCATTGCTCCACTCTTCTTTATAAAGGTCTGTAAAATCCTCTCCAGTCAGAACTTTTAGCGGATACTTACAGGGTAATGCCTTAAGCACCTTAAGATCTGGAAGAAAATACTCAGCCATATGACAGATTCTCATATTCCTTTTCTGTAGTTCGTCGTTTAAGACATGCATATTAGGCGTTTCGAAACAGTGTTCCATAGGATACTTCTCAATATATGCCACAACAACCTCCTCAATTTCTTTGTTTATGGAGGCTACAATATTATCGCCATAAGATATTAAATTACAATAAAGTGGCAGCTTCAAATATTTTCTGGCAGCAGTATTATTCTGTGAGTAAACTATTTTATTCTCCTTTTGTAAAAAATCCTCCGGTAAGCAATTAGCATCAATTGCAGATTGCTCCATGGCTATTCTAAGTACTTCCTGATTTGTCATAAGCCTCATATCCTTACCTTTCTATCGTATCTGAACTTTCACTGTAAAGAGTACAAACTATTATCTGTGGTCTGTTAAAAACCCTGAGGGGGATAATACTATTACCCAGTCCTCTGCTTACAATTTCAGTTGTTTGATTCCTATTATATTTTCCACTTGTATATTTTGGGAACAATCCCTGTCCTGGTGCAACAAGTCCGCCTATAAAGGGCAGCCTGAACTGTCCTCCATGGGCATGGCCTGAGAAAACCAGGTCTATCTCATTCTGAGCATAGGTATTTATAAACTCAGGTCTATGCGAAAGAAGAACCGTATATCTATCCGCCCTGTCTTCTTTAATACCTTCCAGTAAATTTTCAAGAATTAACTTTTCTGAAAATCCATTAAAATTTCCATTTAGTATTTCATATACAGGATCATTGACACCTGCAAGATTTATTGTTGCTCCCTTATATTTAAGCTCAATTAACTTATTTTTTAGTGGAATTACTCCTGCTTTTATCAGCTGCTGCTCAAGTTCCGGATATTCCTCGGTCAATCCTTCATGGTTGCCGGTTACATAATATACAGGTGCAAGCTTTACTGCTCCTTTGATAAAATCCATAGCTTTATCAATATCTGTCCGGTGGCTGTCAATTAAATCACCGGTCACTACAATGATATCCGGTTCAGCCTTTTCTATCTTCCTTAACAGCACTGCTTGCCCTTTACCAAATTCCTTATTATGCAAATCAGATATTTGAAGTATCTTAAAACCCTCAAAGGCATTTGGTAATTTATTGGAAGAAATGGTTATATAGTCGGTTTTGATAGCATTATCTCCCCAATAAAGCCCTATGCATAAGAGCAGCAGAAATATTACGACCAGTGGTAGTCTATATTTTCTGAATAATTTTCTTATTCGCATCCTTTTTCTGCTCCTTTCCCTTCTGAGCTTCTACCTGTTGCACAAGCATAACCGCAACTATACTACTAATCATATACTGCTGCCTATTCTGCTACTATACTGCTGACCATGTACAGCTGCCTATACTGCTAATCATATACTGCTGCCTATTCTGCTGACCGTGTACAGCTGCCTATACTGCTAATCGTATACTGCTGCCTATTCTGCTGACCGTGTACAGCTGCCTATACTGCTGCCTATTCTGCTGACCGTGTACAGCTGCCTATACTGCTAATCGTATACTGCTGCCTATTCTGCTCTTTTGTATGATTACCTGCCTGTCTATACGTTCCTTTAATTCGCTGACATGGGATATAATGCCTACCAGGCGGTCGCCTTGCGTTAATCCAGTCAGGGTTTGCAAAGCATGGTCAAGAGACTCTCCGTCCAGGGCGCCAAAACCTTCATCAATAAATAACGTATCAATTTCCACCCCGCCTGCATGACCTTGTATTACATCAGACAACCCTAAAGCCAGACTCAGGGATGCTTTAAAAGCCTCACCTCCGGAAAGTGATTTTACGGATCTGGTTCTGCCGGTATAATAGTCCAGCACGTTTATCTCAAGACCTGTCTGAGAACGCAGATCCAGAGGTTCTTCCCGGCGTAACAGCTCATATCGTCCGTTGGTCATGATCTTAAGGCGTTTGTTTGCTTCCTGCAAGATCTGATGAAAGTACGTAGCCTGAATATACTGCTCAAATGCCAGCTTCTGCTTTCCTGCCAGCTCACCGTTGGCAGTCTTAGACAGAAGGGATAACTGCAGATATTCCTTTTGAAGCGTTTCAGACTCTGTTATGGCTTTTAGCAGTGCTTTATCTGTATTTATATTACTGCCTAGCCTTGATATGATATCCTGTATGGCTAATTCCTTCTCAGCTATTCTGGATTCAATCTCAGCTTTTCTCTCTTCCAGATTTGTTATTTCAGTTATCTGCTTACCTTCTGTTTCCCGAAGCAGTCTTTCTATGTCCTGTTCTGTTTTCTTTATTCTATCCTGATATTCTTCAACACGGTTCCTTAACTCTTTTATCTGCTCTTCTGTTATCAGATAAGTCCTGTAATTTTTAAGATCTACAAACCCGCATTCTGTTAATTTCTCCGCAAGTGCTGTCTCAGCTTCTCTTTCAGTCTCTATTCCTTCTTTCAGTCTCGTACTTAATTCCTTTTTAAGTGTATGAAGACTTTCTGTTTCCTTTTGAAGTAAATGATAGGATTCTTCTGCTTTTTTATAGGCATCTTTTAACGAGATGAGTTTATCCGACCAGAGCAATAGTGCATATTCTGCTTTCTCTTTATCTGGATATTCCAGTGTTGATTTTAAAGCATTATATTCACCAGTTTTTGAAGAAAGCACAGTAAGATTATTACTGTACAACTGGCTATTTTCTTTTAATGTCTTCTCATTTTCTTCAAAAGTCTCCTCTGCACTAATAAGCATCTCCTTGCAGCTTGCTTTTCGTATAATCTTACGTTCAAGCTTCTGATATTCCGTACTTGTATTGTTTAATTCTTGTTGCTGTTTATCAAGGGTATCACTGATTCTAAGATTGATTGCACTGATATCACTGTTATAAAAGGACTCAGAAATATCTTCAAAGTAATTCTTCGATTCCCTAAGAAATTGCTCTGTTGCAAGTCTTACTTCTGCCTGTTTGGCTGCAGCTGACTGACTTATTGCTTGCATGTTTTGTCTGGCTGCTTCATATTTTTCTCGAAATTCTTTTAATTCCTCTTCACTGGGGGCATCTTCTGCAGTTACCGCCTGTTTCGGATGTTTTAGTGAACCGCACACCGGGCAGGGTGTTCCTTCTACCAGACCTTTTGCCAGGATTCCAGCCTGCTCACGAAAGAAGGCCCTTTCCTTTTCCGCAAAGAGCTCATATGCTGCCTTATATTCTGTCTCTGCTTTCTTAAATGCCTCCTGAAGATTTAAAAGCATCTGGTTCTGGTTGGTAATATGATTAAGAAACTTTTGAATTTCTACAAGATTTTTAATATCAGCTTCTATGTTTTTTAATTTCTGCTCACAGACTGATAATTTGACCTCTGCATCCTCCAGTGAACTTAATTCCTCTGTTACTAAGTTTATTTGTTCCTTTAGCTTTTGCAGTTTAGCTTCTAACAATCCATTTTCACTAGTTAACTTGTCATTTTTAGAGGTTAACTCCTGAATCTCTTTGGTAAGACTTTCTGCTATATCATATTGAGGCAGCAGTTTTTTCAAATGGTCAATCGAGGACACCAGCTCTTCCTTTTCAGCTTCTTTCCCTCTCTGAGCATTATATTCTTCTCCTGCAGAAGTCAAAGCAATACTTTTATCCGCTAATTCTTTCTCCAGATTTGTTATATTCTCTGTAAGCTTTCCTACGGCATCTTTTTCCTTTTGGTAATTGGTTTCATAGGGATAGATTGTATAGAGAGCCTTTTCAGCCTGTTGCAGCTTTGTCTTTCTTTCTTTATGGAATGGTAACTCTTCCTGTAATTCCTCTTTTCGCACTCTGGTTCTTTCCAGTTCCTTAAATAGCTGATTGATGTAAGATGCTTCTGTGATTACTTTAATCTGTTCCGCCTGCTGATTTTGCAATTCTTTGGTATATTGCTGTAAAGAATTAAGTGCTTCTCTTTCACTTATAATAAGTGCTTCCAGTTCTTCCCTGATCTCAGCAGCGTTATGTATGGTTGCTTTTTCTTTCAGAACAGTAAGAGTCGTTGCTTCTTCACTTTCAGGAAGAAGGATACCACCAATATATTGCAGGATACTCTGCTCTATGCTGCTGCATTTATTTCTTGCCTCTCTCTCCCTGTCTTTTAGTGAACGTTGAAGGGATTGATACAACTCTGTATTGAATACCCTTCTGAATATCTCTCCCCTCTCCTTACTGTCTGCTAAAAGTAACTGTAGAAATTCTCCCTGGGCAATCATAGCAATCTGTTTATACTGTCTATAGGTTATACCGAGTAAATCTGAGACCTTCCCTGTTACCTCTTTATACCCAGTTACCACATCACCTCCCGGTAATGTCAAAACTGCATCAGCAGACTCTGTGGTAGTACCTTCACCGTTTTTCTTCGGCCTTTCATACCTTGGGTTTCTCTGGAGGGAATACTCTTTGCCTTTATGCAGAAAGTTAAGTAATACATATGTTTTTACAGCAGGCTGCGCAAAATCACTTCTCATGGTATCAACAGTTCGAATGGAACCACTGGCCTCGCCAAAGAGTGCAAAAGCAATCGCATCGAAAATGGTAGTTTTTCCTGCACCTGTATCCCCGGTTATCAGAAAAATACCCTGACTTCCAAGTAGTGTAAGGTCAAGCTCCACTTTATCTGCATAAGGGCCAAAGGCACTCATTTCTATTTTTAATGGTTTCATGTTTGACTCTCCCTAATATGCTGCCGCTTTTTCTGGCATCATAAACAATTCTCATTATTTCAGTTTATAACTTCACCCATAATATCTGCTATTATTTCCTTCTGCTCTATGGAAAGCTCTGTATTATTCTGTATCTGATAAAATTCATCAAACAATTCTATGGGATTTTTCCTTGCCCCTTCTAAAGAAGCTGCCGTAAAACTATGTACAGCCTGTCCGCTTCTGCTGTTTTCAAAATCCAGAACCATCAGGTTAGGATACACCTGACGCAACTGACCGATGGCATCATATATCTCCTCTTCATCGGTTAGTGTAACATGTATATAATCCTCCGCTCCTTCTGTATCTTCTTTCCCAATAAGAAGAAGACCCTTAATTGGTCCTTTGATCTCACGAAGGTCATGGAGAGGATAGAGTGGTTTCGCTTGAATATTAATGTCACCTTTAGCTCCACATTCCAGTAAATACACGGACTTTACATAGCGAGCTTCTGAGAAAGAATACTTTAGTGGTGATCCTGCATAGCGAATGGTATCTCTCCCCACTTTCTGTGCCCTGTGCAGATGTCCAAGTGCAACATAATCAAAATTATCAAAAACAGATATATCTACCTGATCTACACCACCTACTGATATATTTTCCGAATCACTGCGTTCTGGTTCCTGTAATCCGTTAATCACGAACTGATGTGCAATTAATATATTTCTCTCTTCTGTATGCAGCGGATACTCTGATAAGACCAGCCTTACCGCCTCTTCATAGGATTCCGGCGCTGTTTCGTGGTACGGTCTTATCATTGCGGGCTTGATAAAGGGCAGCATATATATGTTTAATGTTCCATGTTCATCTGTTAAGGTGACCCTTCCCGGTTTCCCCTCATATACACCTGTTATGTAAAGTTTGTTTTTCTCCATTATACGGCTTCCAAAGCCGATTCTCTCAGGGGAATCATGATTTCCACTTATCATAAAGACTGCTTGACCGGCTATATTAAGTTCCGTTAGAAAACTATCCAAAAGTTCAACAGCTTCAGCCGAGGGCATGCTCTTATCATATATATCACCGGATATCAGCACACCGTCTGTATTTTCTTCTAAGGTTATCTTTATTATCTGATCCAATATGTATCTTTGATCTTCTAACATACTAAATTCGTTTACTCGTTTTCCGATATGCAAATCGGCAATATGGAGCAATTTCACATCTTTCACTCCTAACTCTTTTGGTTTTCTTCCCCCACGCATACTATCGTCCGGAAAAGTTTGTATATTACATTATAAACGCATAAGTTGATCATTACAAGAAGCAGATTCTTACAAAGCAAAGGACTAATCCTCAATTAACCGGTAATCATTTCCTGTGACAAGGATTGCCTGATTATCCTTTAGACAGACATGAGGCAGCGGCAAGTCTTTTCTCTGCCTGCTGTCATCTAAACAATGCACATTTAAGTAGGCCTGAATAAGGCATAATCCTTCTGTATCCTCTTCTTTCGCAAGTGCAATATTAGGTGTTGCAATCAGGCTCCCTGCACTGACTCCCACATAGAGCTTATTGCGGTAAACTAATTTTTTGACTGTAGAGAAGAATCCGCTGCCTTTTAGAACTTTAAGCAGGTGTCTGGTATTACCTCCTGTAAAGTAGACTACATCAAAGGACATAGCTTCTTCGATTGTAATCTCATATTCTAAATTATAAGTCCTAATATTTTCCGGTAATATCCCTATATGCAGCAGTTCCAGGTAACACCAGTCTGCCATTTTAAGTTCTTCCTCTTCAATTGCAGCCGCCGGTATAAAGAGTACTTTTGCCTCTTTAGCAGGCTTTTCTAACAGCCTCAGAAAACAGGCAGTTATATTTGGCTTTAACTCCCCCTGGAGATCTTCAAAACCGGCAGAGGTCAGTAAGATTTTCTGATAAATATTCTTTCCTTCTTCCATAACCCAGCTGCGACAGACTCTCACCCTTTCGCCTTCCGGATTGTCCCCATGTTCTTTGTCTAAGTAAGAATACCGGTACAGTTTACTGCAAGGAATGATTTCGCACTCCCCGCAATGGGTATGTCCTTTTCCCTGACAGCACTGAGCTATTTGGCATTCTCCGTGAAAGGGATTCCCCATGGTTTCAATACATCCTCCGCATCCGTGAGATTCCTTCCATAGGCATCCGTTACAATGTAGACCGCATCTTGAATCAATCATATTTAGCTCCTATCTGCATGCTTTAACACACGTACAAAATGAAGTGAGTGGAAATATTTCTTTCACTCTTTCTCCTACCTGTGTGCTCTATACACAAGTAAAATTGCATGTTAAAAACAGCTTTTTGTTATTTCAACCTTATCCCTTGCATACCGCTAATAGCGGCTCTGCTTGTTATCTACAGGAGTATCTTAACAAAAAGAACAGGACATCTTAATGTCCTGTTCAAGAATAATTATGTAATATTTTGTGTGCAATATTCTTTAATTCTTCTGCTAATCCTAACGGTTCCAATACCTTAACTTTATCTCCGAATCCAAGAAGCCATTTTAGAATATAGTCTTTGTTGGTATACCCTACTTCAAGCAGCAGCTTTCCCTCTTTTGTTTCTGTATAACAACACAAGCCATAATCATCGATTAACTGATACCTGACAGAGGCGTCAAATAGAGCTTTCAGGATGTTATCATCTGTAAAGACAGCATTCAGATTCATCTTATCCCCCGGTATCTCTCGCTGAACATATGTTTCTGATAGTATCTGAAGTTCCCATAACCTTGCCAGTTTAAAGAGTCTCCAGTCTTCTCTGGCAGTGCAATATCCAAACACATACCAGGCAGACCAGTGAAATATTACATAGTACGGTTCAATTATTCGGTGGCTAAGTCCCTTTTCATAATAATAATCAAATTCTATCAGCTGATGGTTTATTACTGCGTCCTTCACCATTTTTATCTTTGGGCTTAGTGATCCTCTGTAATGAGACGCAAGGTCTATAACAATTGGTTCTTGCAGAGAAACCACCGCGTCCTTGGAAACAGAAAACTTATCTAAGGTCCTTTCAATCTGAGATGTATCGGTTACCGTTCCAATGCCCTTTAAGGCAGCAATGATTCCAGATAATTCATCAGTCGTTAGTATGCTCTTATCCAGCTTATAACCCTCTGCTATGGAAATACCACCGCCTTCCCCCTGTCTTGTGACAATGGGTATCCCCGCCTGGCAAAGGGCATCTACATCCCTTCCGATGGTCCGGCGGGACACCTCGAATCTTGCTGCCAGATATGGTGCGTTTACACGTTCATTCTGCAAAAGTATAGTTAGTATTCCAAGCAATCGGTCAATCTTCATATCCCCACAATCTCACTCCTTAAACCAACAGTTTTTCTCTATACTTTCATTATATCACAAAACAAAATGGATGTCCTGCAGGATCCATGAGAACTACCCATTGGTCAGACCATTGATTCATATTGTCATATTCAAAAAACTTTTTCTCTGAAGCCAGCATTCTAAATATAATATACCTACCACTTTTTTTATCGTTATAAGATTTCATGTTAACATTACGTATTTGCTATTATTTTTATATCCATAAATAGATAGAGAATTACTATAAGTAATACAAAAACTATCGTAGCACTTAGTATCCCCTTCAGCAGCGATGTTAGCATTCCCTTTTTCCATTTCCTTGATAACTGAATCACAGACTTTGCATCATCCCACTGGCTTTCTTCATTCTTAATAGGCAGTACGCTATCCATAGCTATCAATTCGCTGCTGCAGCTTTCGCACTCCGTTAGATGTTCTTCTACTAACGCCCTGCTTTCTATGCTGCAGACGCCGTCATGGTACAACGGCAGCAAATCTCTTATTATTTCACAAGATATTTTCATTTCATCGCCTCCTGTAATTGTTTCTTCGCTCTGTAGAAGATCAACCTTGCCCAACTATCCGTCTTTCCGAATAACTCTCCAATTTGAGCAAAGGACAATTCTCCAAAGACACGCAAGGTAAAGACCTCTTTCTGGGGTTCGTTAAGATTATGAATTAACACGTGCAGCTTTCTTGCTGCTTCTTTATCCAGATATGCTTTTTCTATATCCAATTCGGCTTCATAAGCTTCATCGGCTAAGTCATGGGTACAACGCTTCTGCTTCTGAGCCAAGGTAAAATAAGTATTCTTCGCAATCTGACATAACCAAACAGATAATTTACAGCTTCCATTAAACTGATCGATATTCCTCATTGCCTTAAAAAATGTTTCTTGTGTAACTTCTTCTGCAATTGCTTCGTTTCTGCTTAAAGATAGTACATATTTATATACATCAGAAAAGTATACTCTATATATTTCTCCGAAGTCTGCCACATCCTCACCTCCTGTACATAAGACTCTGTATATATAAAAGTGTTTCATTGGATTCTTATAATTTATTGATTTTATTAATTAAAACAGAAATAGGCATAAATATTGTAAGGTTTTTCCACCTATACGTCAATCCAAAGGGAAAAATAGCGTAAAACAGGCTTCATCATGTTGCATGACGTTCCATCAAATGGTATACTCTATGTATTAAACTGCTATTTAAATGAAATGAGCACTTAGGAAACCCTATATTTAACAGCAGTATTTATCTAAAAAAGTTACAATTGAAGGAGAAAAAGAATGGCTCTGGACGGATTTGTCATTGCCAGTGTTGTTTCCGAATTAAAAGAGAAGCTGGTTGACGGAAGAATCAGCAAGATATCTCAGCCGGAAAAAGACGAACTGGTATTAACTATAAAAAAACAAAAAGAAAATTACAAATTATATCTATCTGCAAATGCAAGCCTTCCTTTGGTATATCTAACAGAGGAGTCAAAACAGAATCCTATGGTCGCACCTGGCTTTTGCATGCTTTTAAGAAAACACTTAAACAGTGCCAGGATACTGGATATAACACAGCCGGGACTGGAACGTATCATTCGAATTAAGATTGAGCATCTAAATGAACTGGGTGATTTATGTCTTAAATATCTTATTATTGAGATTATGGGTAAACACAGTAATATTATCTTCTGTGATGCAGAAGATATTATCGTAGACAGTATTAAACGTATTTCTCATATGGTCAGTTCAGTTAGAGAGGTTCTTCCCGGAAGACCCTATATGGTACCCAAGACCGGTGATAAGCTTGAACCAAAAGAACTTAATTATGAAGACTGGAAAGCAAATGTCTTAACCAAACCGCTGCCCTTAGAGAAAGCTATTTATACAGAACTTACAGGTTTCAGCCCCTTAATGGCCGCTGAACTGATTCATCGTGCTTCATTAGATTCTGCACCTCCAGCTAATACCTTATCAGAAGAAGCAGGCTTACACCTATATAAGAATTTTGAACGTTTAATTGAGGATTTGAAGAAAGAAAACTTTGCTCCAAACATTGTATATAAAGACAAGGAGCCGGTAGAATTCTCCTGCTTTTTACTAAGTTGTTATAAAGGTCTTGAAACCATAGAAGAGACCTCTATATCTAAGATATTAGAGAATTTCTACTCCTCTAAAAATACGGTATCCCGCATCCGTCAGAAATCAACGGATCTTCGTAAAATCATATCAAATGCAATGGAACGTACCGCTAAAAAATATGATTTACAGTTAAAGCAGTTAAAAGACACTGACAAAAGAGATAAATACCGCATTTACGGTGAACTGATAAACACCTATGGTTATCAGGTAGAACCAGGTTCTAAATCCTTTCAGGCATTGAATTACTATACCAATGAAGAGATTACTATTCCTCTGGATGATACACTGACAACCAATGAAAATGCCAAACGATATTTTGAAAAATATAATAAGTTAAAAAGGACCTATGATGCTCTTACAACGTTGTTGGAGGAAACCAAATCCGACTTAGAACATCTGGATTCCATAAAGACTTCTCTTGATATAGCCCTTGCAGAAGATGATCTGGCTGCTCTGAAGGAAGAGCTGGTGGAATTCGGCTATATGAAGCGTAAATTTGTGAAAGCTCCCGGCAGTAAAAACGGCGGCAGAGTTAAAACGGCTAAAAAGGTTAATAGTAAGCCATTTCATTATGTTTCTTCTGACGGATTTCATATGTATGTTGGAAAAAACAATTACCAGAATGATGAACTCACCTTCAAATTCGCAACAGGTGGTGACTGGTGGTTCCATTCCAAGAAAATCCCCGGCTCTCATGTGGTTGTAAAGACAGGCGGTGCTGATCTTCCTGACCGTACCTATGAAGAAGCTGCAATGCTTGCAGCCTATTATTCCAAAGGCAGAGGCAATGACAAAGTGGAGATAGATTACACCGAGAAGAAAAATGTAAAGAAACCAGGAGGTGCCAAACCTGGATTTGTCGTTTATTATACAAACTATTCCATGGTAGTAACACCCAGTATCGACGGACTGAAAGAATTGGACTAACGGAACAACCTATTGCATACAAGGAGGCATCTTATGATTAGAGCAGACTACCACGTTCATTCGGATTTTTCCAGTGATTCAGAAGCACCCATGGAATCCATGATTGATAGAGCAATTGAACTTGGTCTGGAGCGAATCTGTTTTACAGACCACATGGACTATGATTTTCCCATGACCTCAACCTATACCTTTGTCTTTGAACCTGCCAGTTACTTTAGAAAGCTCTGTGAATTACAGGAGCAATACGAAGGCAGAATAAAGATACTAAAAGGAATTGAACTTGGGCTTCAACCCCATCTGGGCGAAGATTATCAGAAACTGATCGACAGCCACCCTTTCGATTTTATCATTGGTTCTACCCATCTGGTGCAGAAAGTAGATCCTTATCTTCCGGTTTATTGGGAGACTCATAAGAAAGAAGACGGAATCAGATTATACTTTGAAGAGATAACTGAAAATCTCAGAAATTTTAAGGGTTTTCTCATTAATGGTCACCTGGATTATATGATACGTTATGCTCCCGGCACCAATGAAGATTTCACCTACAAGAAATATTCCGATGCTATTGACACTATGCTCCGAACCATAATTGAAAGTGGTAAAGGTATCGAGATTAATACTTCCGGTTTCAAATATCAGCTAACAGTCCCTCATCCCCACACGGATATCATAAAAAGATATAAGGAACTTGGCGGAGAGTTAATTACCATAGGCTCCGATGCTCATAAACCTGAGCATCTTGCATATGATTTTAACAAAGCAGAGGAACTTCTGTTGGAGATGGGGTTTAGATATTATACTGTATACGAAGAACAAAAGCCTATACTTCTGCCACTTGGGAAATAAAACAATCGTTAAAAATTCTATTACTTCATAGTTAATATAAGACACTGAAATACGGGTATGATACAAATAGTGTCATACCCGTTCAACTTTTCTATTGTACAATATATATAGTTTAATTAGCTATTATCCTAAGTAACAATCTAAGCTCGCTTACTTAGCATTTCAAATACTCTATCCCTAATACTCTCATCAAAAAATCCCATCCCTGTATCGCCGTCCTGGTTTTCCGATCCTTTATAATAAAAAATCACAGTATACAAGGTTAAAAAGTGCATGGTGCTGCTTTGTGAACCGTAGGTGGTTGAGGTCTTTTCTTCTGTTTCCGGCCTTATTTGTGCAACATCTGATAGTCGTACCAGAATTACCAAAGGACTGCTCCCCCACAAACAAGCATAGTTCCGCGAAAGTATGAAACGTGCAGGTGTTTTATTAGAGTTAGGTGCTACCAGTTCATAGTCCAGAATATTCGCAGAATTTTTCGCAGCTTCAAGCATCTCTCTTCCAAGTTGTTCCTGCTCTGTTTCTGACATATTTAGTAGGTTAACAGCCTTTTTAATATTTCTGCTCATCCTACTAGTACTTAACCCCGGTAAGAGAAGTAATAAAAATATAACACTTATAAAAACTCCGAAACCAAGTCCGGTCATACCGGCTTGTATAAGTTCGTCTCCCTTATCCCCATCTATTGCTGACATTATAACTCCAAAACCTATAAATAATACCAATACGATTGGAATGACCTTGCAGATGGTTCCTATAAACAACTTCTTTCGATAAGTCCCCAGCCAACTCTTTCCTGATTTGATCCACATTCTGTAACTTTCCAAAAGTAACCTCCCATAAATATTAGTTTACTGCTTAGCATTAAAAACAACTGCTATATATATGTTTCTGCCTCAAGCAATTTTTTACAGTTATTATTTCGGCACTTATTTCCAATTAACTAAGCTTAAATCCACTCAAATTGCTTATACAGGCATAAGAAAAAAGCCCTAGAATACAAATAATGCATCCTAGGGTCTCTATTAAATTCTAAGCTCTGACAATTGTTCCACCGCCAAGAACATAGTCTCCATCATAAAATACCACAGCTTGTCCGGGTGTTACTGCTCTTTGTGGTTCAACAAATACACATTCCACCAAATCATCACCAGTCTTTCGAATGGTTGCTTTGGTACCCTTGTGATTATATCGTATCTTTACATCTACTTCCATCTCATCCTGCAGATCTTCTATAGACATAAAGTTCAAATTGTTTGCATAAAGCTTGTCTGAGAATACTTCCTCACCTGTTCCGATAACTACTTCATTGCTCTGAGGACGGATATCAACAACAAATACCGGATAACCTAGGGCAAGATTTAAGCCTTTTCTCTGTCCAATGGTATAATGAATAATGCCTTTATGTTTTCCGATAACCTTGCCGTCAGTCGTAACAAAATTACCAGGCCTTGAATCTTCTCCTGTGTATTCCTCTATGAATTTAGCATAGTCTTTATCCGGTATAAAGCAGATTTCCTGGCTGTCTGGCTTTGAAGCTATTCTTAAATTAATCTTCTTAGCCATTTCCCTGATTTCGTCCTTATGGAAATTACCCACCGGCATTAAAGTATGGGATAATTGGTATTGGGTCAGATTATATAAAGCATAAGTCTGGTCTTTTTCCGCAGTAACAGATTTACACAAGGTATATCTGCCGTTTTCTAACTGTACTACCTTGGCATAATGCCCTGTTGCTATATAGTCAGCGCCGATATCAAGGGATCTTTTTAAGAGTGATTCCCACTTCACATAACGGTTGCAGGCAATACAAGGGTTCGGAGTGTTTCCTTCCTTATACTCTTTCACAAAATAATCCATAACTGCGCATTTAAACTCATTTTTGAAATTCATGACATAGTAGGGAATATCCAAAGCAAAGGCTACTCTTCTTGCATCATCAACGGCACTTAAGCCACAACAGCCACCGCTTTCTTCCTGAGCTGAGATATCCTCATCCTGCCATATCTGCATGGTAACACCGATTACATCATAACCGGCTTCCTTAAGCAGATACGCAGCTACAGAGGAATCTACCCCTCCGGACATCCCGACTACTACTTTTTTCTTGTCCAAAATAAACCTCCTAGTACTCTTCCGTGTGTTCCTCTTCACTGATATCAGACTTAGGTTTTTCCAGACCTTCTATCACGATGCCATTCTTCTCTGCATAGTCCCAAAGAGCTGCATGAATAGCCTCTTCCGCTAACAGTGAACAGTGAACCTTAACCGGCGGAAGCCCGTCAAGTGCATCCATAACCGCTTTATTTGTTATCTTTAGTGCTTCCTGAATATCTTTTCCTTTTACCAGTTCTGTTGCCATGCTGCTGGTAGCAACTGCTGCACCGCATCCAAATGTCTTAAATTTAACATCCTGAATAATTTTATCTTCGTCAATATCCAGATAGATACGCATAATGTCGCCGCATTTCGCATTTCCTACGGTACCTACTCCGCTTGCATTGTCAATTTCTCCGACATTTCTGGGATTGGTGAAATGATCCATAACTTTTTCACTATACATTTTAATCCTCCGTTATTTCCTGTTTCTCTTATTGTTGTTATTATATGTCATCCAGGAATTCTTTTATCATCATTTTCTATTGTTTTAGTATTTAATCAGCTATTCTGCTTCATTACTTATCTTGCCATACTCTTAATAAAATCCTCATATAAAGGAGACATAGAGCGCAGCTTTGCTACAATTTCCTTAATTGTATCGACAACATAATCCATCTCTTCTGTTGTATTATCTTCACAAAGAGTCAGGCGTAAGGAACCATGGGCAATTTCATGAGGCAGTCCGATAGCCAATAGAACATGGGAAGGATCCAGTGAACCAGAGGTACAGGCAGAACCGCTGGAGGCACAAATATTCTGCATATCAAGCATAATTAAAAGAGATTCACCTTCGATAAACTGGAAAGCAAAATTTGCATTATTGGGAAGTCTGTCTGTCTTATGTCCATTAAGTCTAACATAAGGCACTTCTTTTAACACTCTTCCGATGAGATAATCCCTTAATTCTATTTCTTTCTTCTGACGCTCTTCAATTGTATTCATAGCGATTTCTACTGCTTTACCAAAACCTACAATGCCAGGTACATTTTCAGTTCCTGCACGTCTTTGTCTCTCCTGCGCACCGCCGTGAACAAAAGATCTTAATTTAAGACCTTTCCTTATATATAAGAAACCAATTCCCTTAGGTCCGTTCAACTTATGTCCGCTGGCACTGAGCATATCAATATTTAAATCTTTCACATCCAGATTCAACTGACCAAATGCCTGCACAGCATCTGTATGGAAAAGGACATTATTCTCTTTTGCAATCTCACCGATTTCTTTAATCGGTTGAAGAGTTCCGATTTCATTATTTGCAGCCATAATAGATATTAATATGGTTGTTGGTCTGATAGCTTTTTTGAGTTCCTCTAATTTAATTACACCATCTTCATTTACATCCAGGTAAGTTACTTCAAATCCCTTCTTTTCAAGTGCTTCACAGGTATGAAGTATTGCATGGTGTTCAATTTTTGAGGTTATGATATGGTTTCCCTTATCTCCATATGCTTCTACAGTGGCTTTAATAGCCCAGTTGTCTGCTTCCGTTCCGCCGGCAGTAAAGTATATTTCATTGCTTTCCGCATTAAGAGCTTTTGATATGATTGTTCTTGCTTCATCCACAGCCTTTTTATTCTGTGTAGCAAATTCATAAACACTGGAAGGATTACCGAAATACTCCGTAAAATAGGGCAGCATTGCCTCTACTACAGCAGGACGGGTTTTCGTTGTCGCTGCATTATCCAAATAAATCTTCTTTTCCATCTGATTTTTCTCCTATTGAAATCTTTATTGCCCGCATGTAGGCTTTATACGTGGTTCCTTGCCACCTATAGCTGCATCATCTGCTATACGCCTGCCCTCATCAATTAATTCAGAGAGGAGCATAGTATCCACTGTATTGTTTATACTATCACTAATACGCATCCAGACATATTTTGTTACACATAAATTTGCTCCGACACAGGAGTTATTGCTGCCTTCAAGCTCTGCACAATCCACAGGATTTAAGTCGCCTTCTAAGGCTCTCAGAATATCTCCTACCGAAATTTCCTCCGGTTTCTTAGCAAGAATATAGCCACCCTGGGCACCACGGATACTGTTGACAATACCTGCCTTTTTCAGCTTGGCAATCAACTGTTCCAGATAGCTGATGGAGATACCCTGTCTTTCCGCAACGGAGCTTAAAGCAACTGCTTCTTTTTCACCGTTCAGAGCAAGGTCAACCACCGCTCTTAGCCCATATCTTCCTTTCGTAGATAATTTCATTGAACCACCTCTCTATTAACAGCCAAATCCCTACTATTTTATTTCCGAGTAAAATAGTGTACATTAAAAATATCATAGCATTGGAGATAGCAAAAGTCAATATTCTATTTTCTATTCTTTCTGCCTGTATTACTGAATATATTAATATGAATTAAACAAGTTAAAGGTTATTCATTTATGACAAAAAACAAAAGTAGTCTGATTAAAGGTACCCTTGTTCTTACTTTTGCCGGCTTTCTAACCCGTATTGTGGGTTTTTTCTACCGTATCTTTCTATCCAATGCCATGGGTGCCGAAGCACTTGGAGTATACCAGCTTGTCTTCCCTATATATGGTATATGCTTCACTATATTTGCTTCCGGAATTCAGACCGCCATATCCACTCTGGTTGCCAATGAACTTGGCAAGCAAAGGTACCCCGGGATAATGAAAATACTGCGAAGAGGCGGTTTGATATCCGTAAGTCTGGCAGTTATCCTTTCCTTTTTAACATATCGTTATTCATCATTTCTGGCAATACATATCCTACGAGAAGAAAGCACTGCCTCCTCACTTCGAATACTGGCTATCAGCTTTCCTTTCTGTGCTATAACTTCCTGTATCAACGGGTATTATTACGGACTGAAAAAAGCAGCAATCCCAGCCGTCACCCAGCTGTTAGAGCAGATTGTCAGAGTATGCGCCGTATATTTCATTGCCGCATCTGCCGGTGGCGGTGATCTTAAGGTAACCTGCGACCTTGCAGTTCTTGGTATCGTATTTGGTGAAATTGCTTCTCAGCTCTACAATGTAGGATCCATGTTCCTTGGTAAGACTTCAAGAAATCTAAGGCATCTCTCCTCTTCCTATGAAGAGATGGCAAAAGGCGGAAATGATTTCATGAAGACAAAAGGTGATGGTCTTACCACAAGTCTCGTTAAAATGAGCGTCCCACTGACTGCCAACCGCCTTCTTCTAAGTATTCTGCACAGTATTGAAGCAATCTTAATTCCAACCATGCTGAAAAAATATGGATTAAGTAATGAAGAAGCCTTGAGTATCTTTGGAATTTTAAACGGAATGTCCGTCCCCTTCATTCTCTTTCCTTCAGCCATTACCAATTCCTTATCCGTATTGCTGCTGCCGACAATATCAGAAGCACAGTCCTCCGGTAACGATACGCTTATTAAGCGAACCTCTTCCATCACCATCAAATACAGTCTGCTGATCGGTATTATGAGTACTGCCGTATTCATTACTTTTGGCAAAGAGTTAGGAACTCTGGTATATCACAACGCAACAGCAGGTAATTTCCTTGTAATTCTTGCCTGGCTGTGTCCCTTCCTATATATAACGACTACACTTACCAGCATCATCAACGGACTTGGACGGGTAAGCCTTACCTTTGCTGGCTCTGTCATTGGGCTGGTGGTGCGGATTGTCATTATATTTTTTGCAGTACCTGCTCAGGGTATCAATGGATATCTTATCAGCCTGCTTATAAGCCAGCTGGTTATGACCCTTATCGGAGCATCTCTTGTAATAAAATACATCCGTCCTCCCTTTCAGGCAACGGATGTTATTGCAAAACCCGGTATAATTATTACTGTGTGCAGTTATCTGACTTATCAGTTCTACCTGCGCTTACCTGCCGCCAGTCAAAGTCTTAAGTCCGTACTGCTGTTATGTATTCTAATGACCTGTGCCAGCCTGCTTCTTATGTATCTTGCTAATGTAATCAAATCAGAAGATTTTCAATAACTGTAATATTACGAAAATAATAATAAGTCGTAAGTAATCGGGAGCGTCAAACTGTTTTGTTGTCATATACGGACGGAAAAATGCACAAAACAGAAAGGCTCATGCTTCATTCCAAGGGATAAGAAGTCCTAATTCTCTGAATATATTATGCTGGGCATATTATAAAACAGATAACTCGCTAACGCTCAAACAATCTGTTTTAGAATATAGCATAAAATATTAAGAGAAAAGGACTTCTAATCCCTTTCCATAGGCGCATTCGCTCTTTCTGTTTTGTGCATTTTTCCTGAAATCGTATAAAATTAACTTTAGTACATTAAATCAACTAGAAGTTTTGACTCTCTAGTAACTTTAAGTTATGTGAATAACTCTAAGTTATGTAAATAACTTATAACTGCCCTTGCCCTCATCCTTTACGGTATATAGAGCTTTATCAGCACAATGGATTAACTCTGTATAAGTAGTACCATCTTCCGGATACATGGATATTCCAATACTTCCGGATACTGTTACCTCCTGCCCATCTACCACATATACCGAACTGAGGGCTTGCAGCAGATTCTTTGCTTTAACGATTACACTATCCTTATTAGATATGTTCCCTATAAATACCAGAAATTCATCTCCACCTACACGTCCAATAATATCACCGGCAAATATCCTCTTTATCTTATCAATAAGAAACACCAGAATATTATCGCCGGCCAAATGACCGTAATTATCATTTACATGCTTAAAATCGTCAATATCTATCATCATAAGGATGTGTTTCTGATTGTTCTTTCTTTTCAGAAAATCCTCAATCATTTCTTTGGTGGTAATTTTGTTATACACTCCGGTAAGCAGATCTCTTTTGGCTTTGTATTCAAGCTTTTGAAGTTCTTTCTTATGCAGATCGATATTCACTACCTTACCAATAACACTTACTGCGTCTTTCTTATCATCATAAATGGTTTTTCCTCTGATGTGACACCATATGTATTCACTGCCGGCATTCTTGATCCTGAATTCTGCTTCCATCATCTCCTTACCACTTGGCAATAGACGGGCAAACATCTTTAGATCCTGGTAATCCTCAGGGTGAACCATCTCTGTCTTATAATTATCAACTTGAGTAAAGTTCTCAATTACAGGATTCCTTCCATATACCTCTTTGTACTTATCCGCAAATACCATAAGATCCTTGTCCACTTTGTATTCAAACAATATATCATTGGATATTTCTGCGGCAATACGATATCTTTCCTCTTCCATTAGAAGTTTGCTCTGCATCTCCTTTAGTCCGGTTACATCAACAAATACCGCCGACAGGGTTTTATTCCCGTCCTTATCTAGTATAAAATTACCGTTTAAAAGAACATTTATGATATTTCTTTTTGCAGTGAACATTCTTATTTCTGTTTGTATATAAGAACCGTGATAGAATTTATCTATTAGTCCAGTGATCTTCTGCTGATCTTCCTCATGTACAAAATTTATAAAGGAATTATTATACTTTTTTAATACTTCATTTTTCTGATAACCGATTATTTGAAAAAACTTGGTATTAGCATATGTAATCTGGTAGCTCGGCTCCAAAATAAAATTAATAAAGCCTGCATGGACACTGTTGGTAATATGCGCAATTTCCGCAGTGGATTGCTTGATTCTTCCATAGCAGATAAGGCTGCCTGCAAAGCTTACAATAAGGGAGAACAATAATAGAAAGTAAACGAATAAAAGCCCCGACGCCTTTAAAGAGGCATACAGCTCTTCCCTATCTTTTACAGCGATAATAAATGCCATAACAAGTCCAGATAATAATGCTATCCCAAGTGATATCCCTATGGTATTACTTAATTTCGGTATCCCTTTTTGGAGTACATTATCACTATTCAGATTTTTCATACTTCTATACCTCCGTTATAAGCTATATGAAACCCGTTTCTTATTTATAAGCAAATAAACTAATATAAATTGCTTACAATAAGTTAGCATTGAAAGAAGGAATTTCCTTGCAGATCAAGGCATATTTTATCATTGCAAAATCACACAAACTGCATACAATATAATTAAACGCAAAAAAAGCCCGTATTTATAACGAGCTTAGACCGCAAAATATCATATTTAGTGCAACTGGCTGTCATATCTGCTAACAGATTTAGACCCTAAGCTTTGCGTCCCTATCTTTCGATAAGTTTGCCCTTATAAAATATAGGCTAATTGTACTATATATCACATTTTTTTGCAATTCAAATTATATACCAAAATACACCATAATTCTGCTATTATAAAATAATTAATTCCTAAACGAAAGGTAAACCAAACGGAAAGGTACAATTCCTTCTTAATAACTCAGTATTTTTCTTCAAAGTTAATATTTTCCGCTTGCCCTATGCAAATAGAACTTGAATTAAGAACTTTTTCGACTTTTTAGAAAGTTTTTCTACAAAACTACAAATCTCCTATAATAAACCAGTCCTCTATCAGCTCTTTTTGACCGGATGCCGGATGACTGTCTTTAGCTTCTCAGGGGCACATTTACGGTAATCACTTAAATAAATCTCATGATGATACCTTGTATCCGTTATATCATTTACATATCCTTCAGCCTTAATGAACTCATCCATAGCTTCAACCGTTGCTGGTTCTTCATCAAAGGGACCCACATGCATACATTGTACACATAAACCTTCCTCATAATGCAGGAACTCAACTTTAGAAAAGTCTTGTTTTTTCTTTCTGGCTGCTTCCTTTAATGCCCAGTCAAAGTCCTCTTTCCCAATAAACTCCGGAAGACGAATAATAGAAATCCAATGAAATTTATCTTTTTTGGTATAGTCCATTCCCGTTATACCCTCTATCCACCAAAACCCTTCCAGAGGTGGTACTACATATTCAAAAAAACCCTGAATTTTATAGCTTGTCTTATAACTCATTTTAAGGGTATAGGCAATACCATATAAAAGATTCATAGCAGTCTTATACTCCCCCTCTTCTTCATTGGGATCACCGCTTCCTCTGACTGCAAGAAAATTCATAGACGGAATTTCAATAATTTCCGGTTTCTTAGAAGGCAGATAAAATTCTTTGTATTCTTTTTTGTAATCAAATGCCATACAACACCTCGTTTTTGTTTCATTATAAACCCTTACATAGTGTCAGAGTCAAGAGCTTTATCTCTGTTCCTCTACGCTTGGTAAGGGTTATGGGCTGGAAGATATACAAGCCATTATTGAGAGCCGGTCCTCTCCATCCGGGGGACACTTCGAGCCGCGCAAGGTCAACCTGATTATTGATATTCAATCCAGAATGAGGACTGGAAAAAGCCCGGCTTATGAGCGGTGGGCCAAGGTGTTCAATTTAAAACAAATGGCGGCAACACTCCAATATTTGCAGGAAAACAATCTTCTGGAATATTCACAGCTTGACGAAAAGACGACACAGGCGGCAGACCGTTTTCATGCTCTTTCAGATAAAATAAAAACCATTGAGGCTGCGGCCGAACACCAATACGGATTTAATGGCGGCAACGGCTGACGGCTGAAAAAAATGCCGCATACCGGGAGTACCGGGCGGCAAAAAAGCGTATGCAGGAGCTTATTACGGCAAAGGCCAATATTGACCATCTGCTTGGCCTGACGGACACGCAAAAAAATAAGGAAATGGAGCGATAGCGACATGACGCAACAAAGAGCGCAATGAGCTTACTTCGGGCCAACTTGGCCCGAAGTAGCAGGGTTTGGGGAGGCTCCCCAACAAGCAGCTTTGCGTGACTGTGGCCACAGTCACATTGCTTGCCAGTTTTAATCGGTCTCGCACGATACTAGTATTGTAATTACCTGTGTATTATGCTATTTTTGCTTTTTTAATCGCTTCTAAGAATCGCTTTACGCCTTCAGAAGGATTTAAAGGATACATGATTCCATACGGAATCGTACAATCACATTCTGTTGGAATCGTGACTAATGCGGGATGGATATTCTTCCAGTTATCTATCGTTAAAAGCACGGCTCCACTTTGTTCGCAGCGATTAAACACCTCAATATCATAAGAATATGGGGTATCCTCAATCTCAATCGCCGGGTGCTCATTTTCGATATAGTCACGAATTCCATCAATTACCGGACTGTTGCCGCGCTTTATCATCATAAGCCGTTCACCATACAAATCAGGGAGAGACAACTCTTTTTTAGATGCTAACCGATGGTTTCTGGATACGGCAAAAAAGAAGTGATATCTTCCTAATTCATATACGTTAGAATAATCCTTCCAAGCCACTTTGTCATATAGCCCAACAATAAAATCGAAATCTTTCCCAACTGTATGGTTTGTCATTGCAGGGGTAGCAAAGTCATCATTGAACGGGACAATCTTCAGTTTAAACTGCGGGTTGATATCATTCACTTTATTCCATAAATCCATCAGAATATTAGATGGATTTAACACAGAAGTTCCAACACGGATGACATACTGATTTGCCAGCATGGCCTGACGAGCCCGTTGTACTGCTTCCTCTGAATACTGCATTAAAAACCGTGCATCTTTATAAAGAGATTTCCCCGCATCTGTGAGTTGGATACCATGATTGGTTCGAATCAGAAGTGGAACACCAACACAAGCTTCTAAAAAATTCATCTGCTTCATGATCGCAGTAGCGGAAATATATAGTTTTTCAGCTGCCTTTGAAAAGCTTCCACAATCCGCTACCTGTATCAATATATTCAATTGCGTACTGTTCATATTGAAAACTCCTTTTGCATCAACTTATAGTTGATGCTATTATAACTTTTATGAACTTCCATGTCAAACGTTCCAATAGTAAAATTAAATCTATAGAAATGATATTAAATATGAAATATAATTCGTTAGGTAATATGGAGATTGTAGCATCTAACTTATGTTTGGAAACTTATTGCTCACCTACTATTCCCTAATGCAAAAAAGGGTTGAAAGGATTTGATTAAAATGACCTTAATAACAGTAAATAAGGAAAAATGTATAAAATGCCAACGATGCATTAAAGAATGTCCCGTATCTTATTTGAAAATCGGGAAGAATGGTCCGGAAGAAAGATCAGGAGCTACATGTACTGCTTGTGGACACTGTGTTGCTATATGTCCAAATTCTGCTATAGACAATAAAAGTACGCCTTTTGCTGAGCAAGTTGAAATAAAAAACAATTTAAAGGTAGATGAACAGCAAGCAGAGCAGTTTTTAAGATCGCGTCGTTCAATAAGAAATTATAAAGATAAATCGGTATCAAAAGAGAAATTGACTAAATTGATTGACCTTGCACGATTTGCACCAACCTCTAGAAATAGTCAAGGAATATCCTTCGTAGTTGTTCAAAATAGAAAACTGCTTGAAAGAGCAACTGAAATCTCTATTCAAATGCTGGAGGTTTCGCCATTAAGATATTTAGTTGAGGAAGCTATTACAGATTACAGGAAAGATGGCGTTGATTCAGTATTTCGCGGTGCTCCTAATTTGATTATTGCAATATCTGATAATAATCTTCTCGAAGCCAGAGATAATGCTACTTCTTATTTAACCTACCTAGAGTTGTATGCCCCTTGGTTAGGACTGGGCTCTTGTCGGGTTGGCATATTTGAACATTGCGCATCAATTGAGAATTCACCCCTTTTAGATTTATTTAGTATTCCCAAAGAGAAAAAGATTGTAGCGGCGGTAATTGTTGGGTATCCAAAGTATGAGTATAAAAGACTAGTCAATAGAAATCCGTTAGATGCAATATTCATTGAATAGCAACACTTTTTGGGGCAAATGATTTAATACGAGACATTGATAAAAAATCAGGGGTGTTGATAACATAGGATTGATTATAAAACAGATAACACTCAAAAGCATTTTTCATTACATTTTGTGCCTTGAGCAAAGTGAAAGGAATGGATAAAAATGGAATGTCAAAAGAAAGATACATGCCACCATGGAAAAGTTCTGGAAGGAGCCCGACCTGGTTGGCCAGAAGCCCTGACTGCACTGGGTATTTATCTAATTGGCATTATTATGCTCGGTGTTCGGATGCTGCAAATTCCTGACGAGCAAGCAATTTTGCGGATTAACATCGGGGGGTTAGGTAATGGCCTCGTTGGCCTAGTCGCCTTGTTTGCAGCCTACATCCTGAAAGTTCGTAATCTGCGCGCTTTCGGTTTCCGGGTGGCTGAACGGAAATGGCTGCTTGTGGGGGCCGCCCTCGGTGTTGCTGCGTTTATCGGATGCTTCATTATAGAGGGGGTGTATTTTCATTTTATCACCGAGCCGAACAACCAAGCGGACTTCCAGGTGGCGGCGAAAGGTGGCGTATTCTCACTCTTCGTTCTAATTATCACTGGTGCCATCCTCACGCCGCTCGGCGAAGAGTTTGTATTTCGTGGTGTTATTGCCAATACGCTGAACCGTTACGGAGCTTGGGCAGGCGTGGTCGGTAGTGCTGCGGTCTTCGGCATCGTTCATGGATTCAATGTCATCCTGTTCGACGCATTCATGGTCGGTATCCTGACAGGCATACTATTCCGTAAGACGAATTCCATTTGGCCCGGGGTCGTGGTGCATATAATATATAACGCCCTCAATCTTCTCTACTATTCGACGTTATAGATCTATTTTCATGAAACATAATTGTTTTAAAACATTAAAGCCAAGTCAAAGTGAGGTTTCGAAAATAAAGTCAGAGCCTCACTTATCGCCAGATTGGCGATTTGGAGGGTATCAATCAAGGAACCGTATGCCGCTCCATTAAGCAGGCTATAAAACAACTCCAAAAACTCCTCGCTGATTAATGTACTTACCGGGCCATAATTCAGAAAAGCTGTCAAATGAAATTTACCGTATCTTCATGGGTTCCATTATCCATTCTAATAACAACTTTATTTTTCCCGGTTCGTTTCGCTTCATAAAGGCTTTCATCTGCTATACCAATTATCCTGTTATAATCATAATCGCCGCCATTTACAAGACAGACACCGAAACTACAAGTAAAATGCAGCTCCTTATCCTCGTAATAAAATTCTTTTTCTTCTATCTGTTTTCTGAAATCCTCGGTGATCTTAATCACATGGTCCTCTGTTACATGATATAGCAGAATAATAAATTCATCTCCTCCATATCTTGCTATCCAGTCTGTGGAAGCTCTAATGGAATCCTTAAAGATAGAGGACAGCTGTTTTAAGATACTATCGCCGGCAGGATGTCCCTGGGTGTCATTTATCTGTTTAAATCTGTCCACATCTACGATTATAACAGCCAGTGAATCTAAATTTGCTTTTGCTCTTTCTAAATCAAGAGGAAGCTGTTCCTCCAAAAACCTTCTGTTATATATTTCTGTTACCTGGTCTTCTATGATTTTTGAATTCAGATTTTTAATATACCCGGATAATTCCTGATACTCATCTGCTTTCTCATTTATAAACATTCCCTGATCCGTAACATCCTTTAACATTTCTATAATATAATGTTTGTTATTAAGTTCAACAGGATAGGTCTGTATAAGAAATAGCCTTTCCTCTTTCATCTCAAGCTTAAATGCGTATTTATTCGTCTTTAACGTTCTTCTGGATAAACAGTTGGCACACTGTCTTCCCTTCTTCCAGAAATCATAACAGTGCCCTTCAACAAACTGATATTCAGCTTCATCTTTCTGTTTCACATATGATTTCCGATTGATAGGGTCAATTATCCTGATAAACGTATACATATCATGAAAAATCGCTAATCTTTCAATAATTTCATCAAGAATTTCCTTCATTAAACACCTCGGTCCCTTTCTTTCCCTCATGATAGAGCTCTCTGAAAAGCAAAAACCAACCCTAATAACAGTTGTCATTAAGATTGGTTCTTCAGTCAAGCCAAGTTAAGCTCATTCTCACTTGTCCAACTACCATTACAATATTTATACTACATAATATTGCATAAAACAAGCCTAATCTTCCTATTTCGCACTATTTTCCAGGTTTTACAGAATTGGACGTCTTATGCCGTTTAATAGAGTTCCTCCAGAATTTTTCCAGACACCAGATCCGTCTCATTGAAGGTTTCATTGAGTCTCGTATATTCATCAAACAGCTTCTGCAACAGCTCCTGCGTCACTCGTTTTGCTCCCTGTAATTCCAAAGTAATATGACTTTTCTTACGTTTGTTGCTAAAAATCTTGACCACTCCGAAGATTCCAAAACCAACACCTGCCAGTGCAACCAGCGGCTGCAGAAAATACGCAGCTATAAGAGAAGCTACCCCTGCACCAAAGGCTAAATATGCATAGGTATTCTTTACTTTTCCCAATTTTTCAGCAATCTGCTCACCGTAATAATTGTTTATATTTTCAAGTTCTGCTGCTCTTTCTGTAAAATCCACATCTGCTTTATAGTCACTTAGTTCAACTGAAAGAACTTTTTTATGAAGAGACCGGTAATAACTAAAATATTTATTAGCTGCCTTTTCCTGCAAACCTTTCATAAGTGTAAACATATTAAGGCGCATTTGACCGTTTACCTTATCAAGAGAAAAGTCATAAATCCAGGAAATCAGACTGAGCATTAGGTTGAATTCCTGCTCTGACTTTTTCTTCTTTTCAGCAATTTCTGCTTTGGCCTTATCTACGTCACCATTGTAACGGATAATTAATTCGTTATATTCTATTTCATCATAGGTTTCCTGTTCGCTGGGAATTGGTTTTTTAAGCAATTCATCCATGAAATCACTGAGATACCTGTTCTTCTCATCTATCGGTACATTCTTGATTCTATTTATCATTTCCAGTATATGATAATTATTATATGCCAGATTCAGCATATCAAGCAATTTATCATAATCTTTGCAGTATTTGCCAAGTCCAGGAAAGTCATAACTTTCAGACGTTTTTAAACGCAATAGATTCTGTTGTATCCGGCCTATAATTTCCTCTTCTTTATAACCTTCTCTTTCCGCATTCTTTAACATCATACGGTTGATGAAGTTCTTCACCTCTCCGGCTGTTTTATCATCCACATTTACGGTTAAGGTCTTACTGATCAAGGAGAATAGCATCAGAAAAGTACTCTCATCACTACCGGTCAGATCACACTGCTGATACAGCATAAACCACTTTGCCGCAGCTTCTTCCCTGCCCATTCTAATGTTAAATATCATATAAAAGATACTGCTGTTTTTCTTATCCAGACTTACAGCTCTCTCAATTGCTTTATCTGCCAGAAGCTTATCGTCATTGTTCCATGCCATAATACTTAATAAGGCACAGGTCAGCCAGTAATCCGGTGTCTTTAAATGCTGTTTTTCGATAGATTTATAGATAACCTCATCACTTACCATATTAAGATTTAAGTTATCCATTATCCCCTGTACCAGTTTTCTCACTGTCCGGTAATTGTTAAACTCATAGTACTTTCTATTATTCAGCGCTCGAATCCTTTTATTCGCTAATTCTACACGCTTATACTTCGAATAGATATGGTCTATTTCAGCTTGTACTTCAAAGGAATCCAGTGCTTTGTTGATGGAATCGTTTAACGTTGTGGCAGCAGTGTCCAGTGAATTTCGAATCTTATCATTGTAGTTGAGTAACACTGAATTGTTGCGGACAATTTCACTAACCACTCCTGCAATTTCATTACGAATAGCCTGATTCTGAATTTCAATTCCAGACAGCTCTGCCTCCAGTTTGCTGACCCGGCTCTTTAATTCCCAATTGCTCACCTTACCGCCTCCTGCTGTTTTGATACATTAATGGCCTTTTCCTCACCCCATTTACAGATGTCCTCTACAAGTTCACTATTTGTTCTGGATATGGGGATTATCTTAGTAATGGCGGAGAGTAGTTCCTTTATAATAATTTCACTGTTTAATGGTGTAACTCCTGGAATATAACCGTTTATAAGCAGCTTCTGCGCTACATCCTTAATAGCATTTTCAATATCCGAATAGGAATACTTATCCGTTTTTCTTACTAATTCCTCAAGCTCCCGCTCCTTTGGTACCAGCTTCATGGTTCGTTCCATATAATGCAGGATTACTTCTTTTCGCTCTTCTTCGCCCGGCAGTCCTGCAAAAAATATTTCAGAAAACCGTCCCTTTCGATACAATTCGTAAGGAAGAGCTTTGACATCATTTGCAGTTGCTACCATAAACACTTTACTTTTTGCTTCCTGCAGCCAGAAGAGAAAATCTCCAAGCACTCTCTTCCCGGTTTCATTTCCGGAATCTGAAGTAGCGAGTACCTTTTCTATTTCATCAATCCATAAAATACACGGAGAAACATTTTCAATATATTGCAGGGCTTCTCTCATCTTTTTCTCACTCTCGCCCACCCATTTATCGAAAATTGCCCCTACGTCCAGTCTGAATAACGGCAGTTCCCACTCCTGTGAAATCAGTTTGGCTGACAGAGATTTGCCACAGCCCGGTACTCCTACCAGTAAGATTCCTTTCGGCGGTACCAGATCGTACCGATCCAGAACTTCCTCCGGCATAAAGAATACTTTTTTCTTTTCAGTCAGCCAGGCTTTTAGATTTCCCATACCGGCAATCCTGTATTTTCTGCTGTCATTTATATATTGAACACTGGCACTTCTGGTATACAGGCGCTGTTTCTGTTCTGTCAGTCTATGGATTCTTGACTTGTCCAAACCATTGCTGTCTATTATCTCAGCAGAAAGAATATTATCTATCTGTATTTCCGAAAAGCCTTGAAGCAGTACAGCCATTCTTGCAATATCCTGGTTGTCCAGATTAATCGTAAACCTTCCTCTGTAAGTATGTATAAATTCCTCTATCTGGTTTGTTCTTTCCTGTAGATCCGGAAGGTCAAGGGTAGTAATCATTCCAAACTGCAGAAGCCTGGTCCATACCGTATCCGGCGTTATAAGTATTAATACCCCGGCAGTTTCCTTCGCCATATATAGTATGTTCAATAATTCCCTGGAATATACATTATCATCGGATATTCTCTTTGCGTCTCCCAGTGCTATGGTACAGTGACGCTGCTTCTTATAGGCTCCCAGAAAATAGCCCAGAGGATCCTCCTGGGTATCATAGACTCCCCCTGCACTGTTTAAATTCTTTAACTGCTTGGCATCGGTATAATAGAGTATATCCAACTGTTTCTCGGCCGCAAGTTCTCTAAGCATCTTCTCGGCCCTCTCCCGTTCCGTAGTATTAACGATTACTAAGGGCGTTCTGGCTATGATATAACGCAATAATTCCTGTTTTACTTCCTTGTAATTACTCATCCTAACCACCATTCGCGCTTTGGCGCGCTCCAATCAATAATTCACACTAACCACTATAGGCGCCTTGGGGCGGCTCCAATCAAAACGTAGATTGCTTTTAATTTCTTTTCTGTCTCGCAATCTGCAGCTTGATACAGCAATATTTTTAAATAACCTTGCAGAAGATGCAATCAGACAAGTTCAATACCCTGTTAACTTAAATACACTGTACTAGATCTTCATCTGCTCTTTTACATAACCATAAAAACTTCGCTTCTGCATTAGATATAAAATCTCCTCTATAAAATGTCCCGGATAATCCATTGCGGCATTTTTTAAATATCTTATTATTTCAATTTGATACAATTTGACATTCTCACAAATATCCCTGTTCAATTTCTGCTTCATACTTCCTGAAAGACATGAATACTCCATATAAAAAAAGCATTGCTTTAATTTCTTTCGAAAGTTCATCAGTTCTCTGTCTGCTAACCAGACATCACTATATTGAAGTGCTTGGTTTAACTTCTTCTCCAGTCTGTGAAAGCTGTCATCCAATAATTGGCGTAACAAGTCCCTTGCCTGTATCAAAAGCAGTTCACTCCATTCTAGCGTTAAATCCAAAGGAGCGGCAGCTTTTAATATAGCATAGTTTTTATCATTCAAACCGTTAGCTTTCACCTCACTGGCTATTTGCAGCCAATACGAATATGTATTACCTACTACCGCCTGCATTATTTCAGAAAGCCAAAAGTAGGCTCTAAGCTCCAGGCAGGAAGTTTCTTATTCATTTCTTTTAATTTTTCATTGGAAACATCTGCTGTTTCTGATTTTCCTTGTGCGAAGTTCTCCATTATTCTCTGTTCCAATAAGTCATCTAATTCCAGATCCTTATCTTTCTCCATAGTATCCCATCCTTTCCTCTTATAAATATTCCAGTTCGCTGATAAGCTTTTCTTTCTTACTTTTGCTTTCCTTCATAAACTGTTTGAAATCTGCTAATTCATTCATGCAATTATTCAAATTTTCAAGAGCCGCATTTACCCTCTTGGGATATGCTTTCCTTGCTTTTACTACTCTTAATGCAAGAAATCCAAGTGAAAGCACTGTACCTATTAAAGAAAACGGTGTTACAAAGGCCAGTCCGATTGTAAGGATCACTGCAATCACGGCAGCTATATTGTAGGTATTGACATACATTATCTGAAATTTATTATTATTATAAAAGCTCTTCATTTGTTCTGTCTGCTCAGCCTGATCCTCACCATTTGTAATTCCTGACCAGGTATCAATATGCAGCCTAAAATCAAGAGGTATTGCCTGGTTTATTGATAAGGTCCAGTTCTCAATAGCTTCCTTAAACCATTTTCTGGTATTTTGAAGCCCAAACTTTCGAACATGAACATCGGTCTGAGAATTATCATCAAAGACAGCCCACTTCACCATCTGATTTCCCACATTGAAACCTTCTGTCTGAAGACCTTTAAAGGCTTCATATTGTTGTTCTGCCGACTCAACCTTGCCGTCATTTTCGATGATCATCTTAAAATATACCTGCTGATTCTTTAATTCCAGCTCTTCTTTGTCATAATTAGTAATCAGATTCACCAGAATACTGTCTATCCGGTTATTATAATTTTCCTTCGTTTGTTCTGAAAGCTCAACATTAAGGGATTTGACAAGCTCTAAAAGATCGTTGTATTTTGCTCCATCAATATAAGAAGCTTCCACCTCTGAAACATTGTCGCAGAACTGCTTCAATGAGGGATAATCACAGGAATTCTTACCTGGAAGGTTTCTGATATAGGTCAGATAAGTCTCCGTCAGAGTCGCTGAGATTTCTTCATTGGCATCCAGCTGATTTACCCAGTTCTGTATAACCTTATTCACTTCATTTTCTAGCTCTTTATCTGTTCCGAAGATACCATTTAAATAGGCCTGGAGTACAACCGCCGCCTCCTGCTGTAAAAAGGCAGGGTCAACTGTTTTCATATATTCATAAAACCATTTTCTGGCTACCTCGCTGCGGGCAAATCTAAGATTCATAAGACAGAAGAAAAGCGTGCTCTTAATACTGTCCTTTCGAACAACTTCTGATATGGCGTTCTTGGCAACCTCCGGATAATCATTCACCCAGGCGGTAATGGCAATCAATGCATAAGACAGCCAATAACGGGAGCTGGTAATCCACAGTTCTTCCGATAATTCCTGCATGGTACTGTTTCTCACCAGATTAATATCAAAATCCTTTACTACTCCCATTACAGTTTTTCGAATAGCCTCGTAATCGCCGAATTGCTCCTTTAGTACCTGATCAATTCGAAGCATATTTTCATGGGCAATCTGTTTCTCTTCATTTTGTATCATATCAGATTTGAACTTACTGATACTGTCGTAAATTTTATCGGTGGTAGCTCTTAGACTGGAGGTTGATGTATTTACAGACTCAATCTTGACATCTACTCTGGATTTAAATGAGCTAATGGTTTCATTTAAATTATTTACCGCATTACTGGAACTCATGGTACCGCCTCCCCTTCTAATTAAATTCTTCAAACACCTGAATCAGGTCTGCCGCTTTTTCATCGGCCAGCTTATAGTCTTTTCTCCATTGACGTAATTCTTCCATGGCACTGTTTAAGAATTTACAGCCTTTATCTCTTCTGGATTTCAGAATGTCCGTCATATCAACGATTCTTCGCCACAAGAGAAAACCACCGATAATACCAAGAAGTATACCTATTACCAGTGCTATCTTTTGAAAGAAGAAAAACATGATCAGTATAATCAGCAAGGAAATCAGGCACATACCTGAAAAAACTTTAATATAGCGGTCTGAGAAAGTATCCTTAAACCTGTTTTTATAATAATGCTTTGAGAGAGAGACTTTCGCTTCCTCATAAGAATCTTCGTCATACTCTCCTTCCCAGCCATCAACTGCAAAGGTATATTTTGCCTTCTCTTCCTGTCGGTATCCTTTGGCAAAGGTCTCAAATCCCGCACAGATCCACTTCTTTAAGTGGCTGATTGCAAATTTACGAACACTGATATCGACCCGTTCATCCTCTGTAAAAGCCCAGTCAAAAAGCAGCTTATCAAAAGAGGTCTTATCCTGTTCTTCCTCAAAGGAGGCATTAAAGAACTGCTGTGCCAGTCCAATATCACCTTTTGCACGCACAATCATTTCATTGTATCTGAGATTTTTGATTACTTTAAATTCTTCCTGATCATAGGTATTGATCAATGAATAGAGGATATCTTCTATTCTCTGAAAGAGATCCAAATTCTCTTTCTTCTCTCCTTCCAGCAATCTTTTATATCTGGTTGCCAGAACGCCATTCTTCTCAGCATCTGATAAAAGCTTCTTCATCTGATCGTAATCTCTGCAATAACGGCGAAGATGTTCATACTCCTGATCCGTGATATGTAAATAGATATCCGCATACTCTCTGGTTTTAGCTGTTACCTGATTTTTATAATCAGGGTTCATGCTCTCCAGACTTATAAGCATATCTTTAAAGTACTCTTTAATCTGATTACTAAATTCCGTATCTCCTCCAAAACCGCCTTTTAAATACGCCTGCAATATATATTGCCATTCCACGCCCAGATTGTTCTTATCAACCCGGCTTAAATAGCATAAATACCATTTCTTCGCTGCTTCCGTTCTGGTAAAACGAAGATTAATCAGCAGGAAAAAGAGTGATGTATTCAAAAAATCCATGGACATTGCCTTTGTAACAGCCCTGTTTGCGGCTTCTTCCTCGTTGGAAGCCCAAAGCATGACCGCCATAATTCCATAAGCTAACCAATAGTCTGTATTTTGAAGATATACTTTTTCAACCTTTTTTCGCATGTTTTCATCAGAGCAGATATGGGCATCCAGTCCAACTACATACCCAAGAGTTATTCGTCTTAGTTCATGAAAGAAGGAAAATTTGGTATAGTACTCATCTGTATAATGGGATACATTTTTAGAAGCTGTACTTAAATTCTTAAACGTGAAATAAGAAGAAGACAGCTCTTCTATTAATGCAGATAATTCAAAAGTACTGGTATCTGCCTGGTTTACTTTATCAGATACATAGGACATTAAACCAAATACTTCCCTGTCCATATCTTTGGCATTTGATGCCAGAATGGATATATTTCTTACCAGAGAATCAAGCTCAATACGCAGTTCGTTATTCTCTGCATAAGCTCTGCTTATTCTGTTATTTAGGCTGTTTATCTGACTTCTTAGTCTTTCTGCTTCTTCCCGCTCGGCTCTTGCTTCCTCTTCCGTCATTACGCCTACCTCCTTGCCACTTTTCTATATAACACCCCTGTCTTCACATGTATACTCTGAAATTAATAAAGGTGCGTTTAACATAATCTGTTTAAAAGAATGAAAACATTCGGTATTCATCCGCGAGCTGCAATGTTAAGGATGATAGACTGCTTTTATATTCGCCCAGATATTTCTTAAATTTCATGATATTACCATTTACTCTTATCTCATTATTCAGCTTTACTTTCTTCTCATTAAGGAAGGCTGCTATAGCTTTGGCTGTATCATAAGCATCAGCTGAAGATAAGAGATAGATCTGAAACAGATTACCTTCTATCCTGCTTCCCAGATGGGTGGTTTCAGTAAAGGCAGTATTTAAGTCAAAAGAAGCATCTTCAAACAGCGCTTTGCAATTATTTACTTTATCAACTTCTTTTGCCAGAAGCAGATAGTTTACTAAAGCTTTTTCACTAATTTGATAACTGCTCTCCGCCAACAGTTTAAAAAGCCTTGGAGAATAATCACTCTCCTTTTTTAAGGACATCAAATATGTATCCAGACTGTCGCTGCGTACCTGTGTTCCGTTATCAATTAATTTCTTTATTCTCTCTTCTTTCTCTGTTGAAGTATCAGCTTCAGAAGATATGTATTGATTCAAAACCTTGGAATCCGCTACAAAGCCTTCTGACAGCAGAAGATTTACAACCTCCTCCTTTACTCCTGGCTGATCTGCAGATGACATAATGTATTGAGAAAGCAAGTCACTGACATAAGTTTTATGAAAACCTGTATGAAAAATCTGCTTTAATACCTCAGTTTTATCCATTCCATCTGTGACTGTTCGAAGTGTATAATTCTCCACAGTGCCAATGGATATTGGTGCATTTTCTGAAAGCAGTACAGAGAGTATCTGCTTTCTTCTGTCTCTGTTATCCTGAAGTTCGCACAGATAGCAGTTTATAACTCCGTCCAGATTTCTATTATCCAAATCAAAGAGAAGCAGTTTCTTTAGGATAGCAGCCGTTTCTTTATTCCCATACTCTTTTCGGCTTAAAAAGTCAGCCATGACTTTTGCATTTAACTTCACATAACAGCCATTTTCCTGCAGAGCTTCCAGACATGCAAGTGCTGTTTCATATTTCTGACCGACTAATAAAGCATACTCCATTAATTCTTCCAGCTCATTATCTCTAAGTTCTTCTTTACACAGGATATCAAAGGTTTTCTTTGCCTCTTCATAGTTCACCGTATAACGGCAGATACCGGCCAATACAGCCTGTATCTTTATTCTAAGTCCCATTATGTCAGCAACTTCCTGTACAGCATTTTTTTGACTAGCTGTACTTATCTGAATAGCTGACCTTTTCAGTGCTGCAATTTCTTCCAACACAGTATTCTTTGTATTGACGCTGTCAGTACTGTTTATAAAATAATCTTCAATTACCTTCGCATCTATCTTAATTGAACCCTGACGAATAAGTTTAAATAGGATACTTCTCTTCTTCTCATTATCCGGATAGCCGTTAAGAATGTCCTCTAATGCAGTTTCTCTGTCAATATTATTGACGTTATTAAGTATCTCCTCAACCACCTGAAGTTTTCCCTGTTTTATTGCCAAACGAAGCAGATTACGATTTGCATCCACTGAGAAAATTTCACTTGCTTTCATTTTTGATGTTATGTAGTCTAATCTGCCTGCATCCTTTAGCGTATCGAATACCAAGGCAAGGTTGGCATAAATATCAGAGGCTGCATTTCCAAAAGATTCATAAAGGTTAATTTCTTCTACATTAATTACAGGAAATTCTTCTTTAAGTCTTTTGGCATTGAATTTTATCATTTCCATAATATTTCTGGCTTCATTCTGATCCTTTGTCAGAGTTATCTTCGCCATGGATACACTTAAGGTTGCTAACAGCGTTCCGATATGCCCATGATTTTTTCGTTCACAATCCTCAAGATTCTCCTGAGCACTATCCATCCTTTTATATGCAACATCCAGCAGGGTCTGCCTTACAACGTCATTGATTCCCTCGATACCATCTACCGATACCTTATCAAAGGTGGCTTCTCTTTCGATAACAGTTCCGCAATACATACAGACCCATATCTTCTTTAAGGGATCAAATTCCAGCTTTCCACCGCAAGCACATTTTCTAGCAATAAAATTAACAGCCATTTTCTAACTACCTCTTTATTTCAATATCATAAGTTTTTTATTTCTCTCTATAAATAAGAGATTGATTCTGCCACAGAAATCCTTTACCATCACTGTATCATTTTCATCAAAGGCTCTTTTTAATTGAATCATTTCCTGCATGATCATCTGTTCCTGTACAGCAACTGCTTTGTCTGTCATGGGATCGGAGTATTTAATGGTTTCTGACAGTTTCTTAAGCTCCATCATAATATCTGTAGCAGAACCCTGTTCCAACAATAATTCAACATCTACCAAAAGACCTTTCATAAAACTTACGTTTTGCTTTATGTTATTATCTATCTGCTCCACTGCATCTTTCGTAGCAACTGCAATAACTCCTACCACAATAAAGAGGCATAGCAATAGTCCCTGAAGCAAGATTGCCAATTTTACAGCCGCTGCACTCTGAAACAGCATAAACACAAAACTACAGAAGAATTCGGCACCTACAAAAAATATTGACAAGGACAATAAAGGGATTCCCAAAAACAGAAGTCTGATACTGGTATTCTGGGTTGCTACTACAGCACAACCAATATGAACCAGATAAGCTATTAACATGAAACCATAACTAATCCAGAAAACTGTTGTAAATTTATTAAATACAAGGAAAACCAAAAGATTATATGCTATAAAAATAACCAGATATACAAGAGTAAGCATTGCTGCATTTTTTTTATTATTGTTCATATTGAAACCATACCTTTCTTACAGCCTGCAAGCCTTAGCACAGGCACTAATTTGTATGTAAATGATTTTTATCCAACTGCAACCGGCATAACAACAAGTGGAAAGTATGTACCGAGGATTTCGAAAGCACAAGCTTATATAAATTATGCTTATCTATACTCCATATTGCCCTTAGGCTTTTGTGCCGCATCGATGACAGAACATGGATTCAGGCATAAGGGGGGTCTGACAATTGGAGCAGACTTTTGCCTGCTTTGTTCCACACTTCGGACAAAAGAGCATATCCGCAGACACTAGGTTACCGCAGCCTGTACAGAATTTAGCAGTATCAGCACCTTCCATTGCCTTACCCGCAGCGCTCTTAGTCGTATTTTCTTCGCTGCCAGTCCCTGACATATTATCAGCAGTAATCTTTTCTGTGATACCTGAAGTACTTTCATGAGGTGTCAGTAAATGACTTTCAGCTGCATCAGTATTATTTACCTGTTTTTCCAGACCTCCTGCAAATTCCTTCACATCAAAAGCTCTTCCGTATATACCTTGCATGGGTGATGGGATATTTCGCAAGTCTACAGGTGGCTTTTCCATTGGCACAGCATTTGGATTTAAAGCAGTTCTTGCAAGCTCTGCAATATTTCCGCCAAGGGCTCCTCCTGCCAGAAATCCGCCAAGGGCTCCGCCTATTCCCCCCATAGTTCCTTCATTGCCGGCAAACTTCTCAGCTATGTTCATCTGCCTTTCTTCCTGCCAGGTATAGCCTTGTATAATACGGGAAGATCTCAGCTCCTTCGCTTTCTTAACTGCTTCGTAATCCTCATCGGGTACAGTAATAGTCTCAATATTAAATAGAAGCATTTCTACGCCGTAATCTTCAAAAATAGGTACAAGCTGCTCCCTCACCACATCAGAAATCTCAAAGAGATTCTCATTCATATCAAAAAAGCTTATCTTACCCACGTTCATTATTTTTGAAATAATAGATTTTACATATTGTTTGATAATTCCGCGAAACTTCGCTACCAGTTCCTGAGGTTCAAATACACTTCGAAATCCCACTATTTTCAACATAAATTTGCGGCTGTCTTTTATAACAAAGTTTAAGTTGCCGCATAGACCAACATGGAGAAAGATGTCATAAACAGGGTCGTTTAAGGTAATCTCTCCAGGAATTCCCCAGGTCATATCCATCTGGTGGATTTTATTTATAAAAAATACTTTACAGGGAAAAGAGGACTCATCACCAGTAGGAATATTGATAATCTTTTGAACCAATGGAATATTTGGTGTAGTAAGGGTATGTTTACCCGGACCAAAGAGGTCGCAGGCATTGCCGTTCATAACCAGCAAAGCTTCGTGGGTCTCTTCTACAACCAACTGGGAGGAAGTATTAAAATCCTCTATCGGATGCTTCCATACCAAATCATCAATCTTACCACCAAATTGCAAAACCTGTGAAATATTCATTTTCTTCCCCTTTTAGTTTTATGTGCAGCGATGGCACAACTTTATTAAGTGAAATTGGTTTTCTTCACTCTTTTTAACATGAAGCCGCTTTTTCGGCCTCACAAACAATCTATAAAAATTCTGGAATAAGCACTCTGCGCTCATTTGGGAGCACAAAAGAAAGGAAAGAAGCACATTAAGATTCTCCTTTCTAATTATTACTCTGTTTTATATGTAATTCTTGGATAATTTCTACACAATTCTACTATATAAATGCCAGGATTCCTATAGCTTTAATCCTTTTCTAATCCTATCTATAGCAAATTTACATAATTTTAGAAAAATATTTTATTAGTTAATTATACCCATTTTTTCGAGCAAATGCAAATATAATTGACAATTTTTTTATCTCTGTACCTTAAAAGAGGCTGAAGTAAAATACTTAAAAGGCTGAAATAATTCCCCTGACATACTTGTAACGCACTCCTTAAAAGACAAGTTGCCGATTTAGTATGCAGTGAACGTACAATATTTGTACTTGCTGTATACTAAATCGGCAACTTGTCTTCAAACGGTATGTGGAGGAATGACAGAGGGCTTCTGTCTATAACAGTTCTAAATACAACATCCTCTAGATAATTTTTATAAAACTCTTGCTAAAAATGATCTGGTTCTTTCCTGTCTCTTGTATACAGTAGTAAGTTTCTGTTATACAAACAAATTTGCTATCTGCTTTTCTTAAGCGGATTAACTCCGGAGGCAACCAGTCCTCCATCACAAAGAATATCAACGCCTGTCAGATATCCGGCATTTGGACTGACACAATATTCAAAGAGGCTGGCGATTTCCTCTACCTGTCCGATTCGTTTAATTGCGCAATACTTGGTATAAGCATCTGCCTCTTCTTTTTCCAGTTCACCCATGGGAGTCTCAAAATTTCCTGGCGATACCGATAAGACTCTTACTCCCTTCTGTCCGAATCTAGCAGCATCCTGCTTCGCAAACCAGATGACAAAGTGTTTGGAGATTCCATAGGATACACCTGCTCTAACCTTCTTAGGAAATAAATTTACCCGGTTCATAATCTTTTTCATAAACAAAGCAGGATCTTTCACACTGTATTTATACAAGCCTACCGGCATTATAACTTTTGGTGTGAGATAGGCTGACATAGAGGAAACATCAATTATGCAGGAGCCCTCCTTCATTACTTTATAAAAAGCATTATTCACATTAATGGTTCCTAAAGCATTTACCTCCATTATCTGTTTCGCCTCCCCCATATGCGGAGACATTCCGGCTGCATGGATAACGGCTGCAATTTCACCTTTTCCCTTTGCATGACAGGTTAACTTCTCAACGCTGTTAGTATCAGCTACATCACAAGCAAAAGCTTCCGCTTCTATTCCTTCCTCCACAAGTTCTTGTACTGCACTTTCTAATTTTTTTAGACTTCGCCCACAGATTATTATTAAATGTTCTTTTCCCATTGATTTGGCTGTAGCAAGTCCCATTCCACTGCCGCCACCTGTAATAACACAGACTTTTTTCATACTTACCTCTCCTTTAGCTGACATGACTGACAGCATGCATTTTAAATGAATGAAGTTTATATACTATTGTGTTCCTATCAAACAGCTTACCAAGTAAAATATTTGCAGTCTTACATAAAGTTTTATATATCTTATTCTATTTTTTAGAATTAATGTTCACTGGCACTCATAACTTTGTTAATCATTTTCATAGCCAGAGAGGAACTTAATTTGTATAATCCATTCATTACCTTGCAGTCTTTACCGATATAGGTACGAAGTTTCTGTTTTTCCATTGCTCCGATGATAAGTTCTGCAGCTTTAGCAGGTGTTAGGACCATCTTGGACTTACTGCTGTCGCTTGATACATTATAGGAAATATTGGAATTCTTTTTGATATCGGTATCAATACCACCTGGTATGACGACAGACACTTTAACATTTGTATCAACCAGCTCAGAAGATAGTCCTTCTGTCAGAAGCTTTACAGCTGCTTTTGATGCACCATATATACTTTGACCTGGTACCGGCAGGAAACCTCCCATACTTGATACATTAACTATATGTCCTTCTGGTCTCTTTAACAAATGGGGCAAGAAAGCCTTTACCATATATAAGGTCCCATAAAAATTGATATTCATCACCCTTTCAATACGGTCCATTTCCAGCTCATTCAAATAGATAAAGGGTTGAATAATACCTGCATTGTTAATAATTCCGTCTACCTTACCATGGTCCTTTATGACATTTTCTGCAAAAGCGAATACTGCTTCTTTGTTAGATATATCAACCACATAGGTAAATAATCTTTTACTTTCGCCTCCCGCAAGCTTAACAGTCTCCTTTAATGCTGTTTCATTTATATCAACGGCGTATACGACAGCCCCTTTTTTAAGCAGCTGTAATGCCAATTCCCTGCCTACTCCATTACCTCCGCCGGTTACAACAATATTTTTTCCTTGTGCTCTCATACTTGTACTCCTCCTATTTACATTGGTTTTTAACTTATCTCCTTCTCACTTTATTCCTAATACAAACGGAATCAGACATAACAGCACCACAATACCGGCAATTCCAATAAGAACCCCTCCAATGGTTTTTCCTGAGAGTACGATATTGCTAAAATACTAATTACAATGCACGCTTCAATCTAATCATCATTCACACCTTGGTGCACTCCAATCAAAAGCAGAGATGCTCTCTAACTTTACACAAATATTTCACTTAATCATTTGTCTCTTTCAATACAGATTCTATTTTGATGTTTTTATAGCTACCGTTTTTTATTCATTTCCTCCAGCTTTTTTTCATGCTCTTGTTTTCTCTGATGCATTTCCTGCTTTTTAATATCCTCCCTGATCTCCTGCTCCGCTTAAGCCGCTCCTTCGCTTCTTCTACAGATTCATCATCTTTCGTAAGATAGTTATCAACAAATCTGTCGGACATTTTTTGAAACCCTCCCACAATACCGTGCTCAATTTTTTTGTATCCGTCTACTACACCACTTTCTATCTTTTTTTATCCATTAACTACATTTTCTTCAATTGTTTTATTTGCTTTAACCAGCTTTGATTTTGCCATTTCACATAATCTCCTTTTTCTTCTTATCTTGAAACGTTTCTTTATGATGTTGAAAGTATACGAAAGGATTGTTTCCGATTTGCTTCTGTTTTGTTTGAATAATATTAATTAATCCAATAATGCATTTGCTCTTTCACATACGAAATAGAGTTTCTCATACTTCTGAGAGATCAGAGGACTTAGCTTTTCAGCTTTCTTTTTTCTTAGGTTCCTGTACAGAATATAGGGTGTAATCCAGCCAAGAAATCCAGGAATTGCAAGACTTACACATACTGCCACATTGTCCGCAGTTACTGCAAATACTGAGCCCGTAATAAATGCTGTCCCAATAATCCCAACCACAAATGCAGTTGCTGCTGCCCTTCTGGTCTTTAAAGCTTCCAGGCTTAGTATCTCTGTTACGTAAGTCTCAAACTGTCTTTGCAATCTTGTCAGCTCTGCTTTGTTTCGAATTTTTCTGTCACGTTTAAACCTCAGTGTTACGAAATCAGGTTTTCCTACCGGTACACTGTCTCCTTCAGGAATCCAACCAAAATCTCTATAATTATCCAAATAGACCGACTGCATGGTTTTCTTCACCAGAACATCCCTGTATTCAAATCCTATAAAGTTACTTCTTCCTGCTGCTTCTTCACTCATTATCAATACCTCCGTTATATACTGTTTTTATGAACTTAGCTTACTAAACCTATATTTCCATTATGTTTGTGTTCTGTTTTAGAATAATTAATTCTGACGGTATGATATAAAGTTCAATTTCCTTTTTGGTTTTCGGAAAGCAATCACAGGAGGTATTTTGCTTGAAGCATAAAGCAACTGTGAACCCACCTTTACAACAGGCTTTTATTAAAAGACAACTATTCAAAAAGACATATAACCAGGTTACCTTCTGGTTATATGTCTTTTATCTGCAAAATTATTTTTTCTTCCATTCATGTAACAGTTTATTGCCCTTTTCACATAATTCATAGATTTGATCTTTCGTTTCTTCAATAAGTGGATTAACCTTTTCA
>JAQSXJ010000125.1 GCA_029256725.1 Anaerocolumna sp.
GAAAGACGATTAGTCTGAGGAGGTGTTTTCTTATGCCGTCAACTTATGCTCATTACAGACTAGGTAAAGAAGTGGCACTTTCTTTACCGGAGAGATTACACAATATAATAAAAAAACATATGGAACTGTACGATATCGGTCTTCATGGACCAGATATCCTGTTTTATTATAAACCCTTTTTTGCAAACCGCGTGAACCAGACCGGGTTTGGCATGCATGAGGAGCAAGGGAAATGTTTCTTTGAAGAAGCAGGAAATACAATCAGAGCGAAAGAAAAGAATGATGAACATCTGGCGTATATTTTCGGATTTATCTGCCATTTTGTACTGGATAGCCAATGCCATGGCTATATCGATGAGAAGATTGAAAGAAGTGGAGTCAGTCATACGGAAATCGAAGCGGAGTTTGACAGAGAATTGCTTCAAAAGGATGGATATAACCCTATAAGTAAGTCCCTGACCGATCATATTATTCCCTCAGAGAGAAGTGGAAAAGTGATCTCAGAATTCTTTCAGGATATTACACCGGAAGAAATAATCGTATCCTTGGAATCTATGAAACACTACAATCAGATGCTGTTAGCGCCAAGGCTGTATAAGCGTCTTGTTATCTATGGAATTCTGACTGTAACTGGAAATTATAAAGAAATGCATGGATTGGTAATTAACAGAAAACCCAATCTAAACTGTGAAGATAGTACGGAAATGTTAAAGCGGCTGTATGTCACAGCAGTTGGAGAATCTATTCGGCTTATTACGGAATACGATGATTATATCAGACAGAAACAACCTCTGGATAACAGGTACCGCCTTACCTTTGGGTCTAAGGATGAAACTATGTTAAAGGAGGAAAGACTGGCATGAAGATAAAACTGACCAGACTGGAAAAGAGTTGGGTTCTTTATGATGTTGGTAACTCTGCTTTCACCCTTTTAGTTTCAACTATTATTCCTATTTATTTTGACTACCTGGCTGAACAGCAGAATTTATCTTCTGTCAGTTACCTTGCCTTTTGGGGATATGCAGTTTCTATTGCTACCTTACTGGTAGCCTTATCAGGACCGGCACTTGGAACCATTTCAGATAGTAAAGGACTGAAAAAACCTATCTTTTTAGGTTCCATATTGCTTGGAGCAATAAGCTGTGTAGCCCTGGGTTTAACGACTGCCTGGCTGATGTTCCTGATAGTTTTTGTATTAGCAAAGGTAGCATATTCTTCGAGTCTGATATTCTACGATTCCATGCTGCTGGATATTACCACAGAAGAACGGATGGATACGGTGTCAGCTCAGGGATTTGCCTGGGGATACATTGGAAGCTGTATTCCTTTTATAGCCTGTTTAGGCCTGGTTATGGGAGGAGATGCTTTAGGACTTACCATGCAGCAGTCTATGGCAATATCTTTTGCAATAGTAGCTCTTTGGTGGGTACTCAATTCCCTGCCCTTGCTTAAGAAATACAAGCAGGTGCATAGTGCACCCAGGAGAAAGCATGCAGTAGCAGACAGTTTTATCAGCTTATTTAAGACGATTAAGAACATAAGAAAAGAAGGAGAAATCTTCTGGTTTCTTTTAGCCTTCTTCTTTTACATCGATGGTGTATATACAATTATTGATATGGCAACAGCTTATGGTAAAGCTCTTGGACTTGACAGTACAGGTCTGCTGCTGGCATTATTACTTACTCAGTTTGTGGCGTTTCCCTGCTGTATCATCTTTGGAAGACTGTCTGCAAGAATTTCTTCTGACAAGCTGATAACCGTCTGTATTATGGCTTACTTAGGAATTACCATTTTTGCTGTATTCATGAATCAGCAGCTGCACTTTTGGATTCTGGCTGTTCTAGTGGGTATGTTTCAGGGAGGGATTCAGGCTCTGTCCAGATCCTACTTTGCTAAGATCATTCCGGCAGAGAAAGCCGGTGAGTATTTTGGTATCATGGATATCTGCGGAAAAGGTGCATCTTTTCTTGGTACAGCTCTTGTAAGCGTAATATCACAGCTGACCGGAAGTATTAATAAAGGCGTTGGAGCCATTGCCATCTTGTTTGTAATCGGAATATTTCTGTTTCGTAAGGCAATCTCCTTACGTAGTAACACCATTGATAAAAATAATATAGTTGATGAGGATATATGCCTAAAGGAACAAAAAGTCTGAAAAAGACAGGCATGTATACATTTGATAAACAGGCTGCTTTACAAAGGGGTAAAGCAGCCTGAAATAATTGGATGACTAAATAATTGGATGCATGAAATGAGTGACAGGGGATATCATAGACCTGAAAGATAAAAATCATGTAGAACCTGTATAATGGAAGCATAATGATGAAAGATTATCAAAAGAGGAGTAAATGAGATAAAACACAAATTAGATACTTGACACATAACATCTGGAATGATTATATAACGGTGTTATATCCAAGGAGGCAGTATAATGACAGAACAGGAACAATCAACCAAAGAGCGTATATTACAGGCAGCCAGAGAAGAATTCTTAAGGGTAGGATTTCTGAATTCATCTCTGCGTTCTATTGTTAAGGCAGCCGGAGTGACTACCGGAGCATTTTACGGTTATTATCCCGATAAGATCTCTTTGTTTGACGCCCTGGTGAAAGAGCCTGCAGACCGACTTCATGAGATTTATTTGAAGGGCCATAATTATTTTGCAGAACTGCCGCCGGAAAGACAGATAACTGAAATGAAGGAGACGACCAAAGCAGACGTAATGGAGTGTTTTCATTATGTCTATGAACATTTTGATGCTTTTAAGATGATTATATGCTGCGGTGAAGGTACTTCATATGAAGATTATCTGCATCGTCTTGCCGAAGTTGAGGTTAACAGTTCCTATACCTTTTTCTCATGCATGGAGAATATGGGAAGGACAGCCCCCGTTATGCCGGATGATTTGAATCATATGCTGGCCAGCGCTTATTTATCCGGATTTTTTGAAATAGTAGTGCATGATATGCCAAAAGAGGAAGCCTGGACATATGTGGATAAGCTTACCGATTTTTTTGCTGCGGGCTGGAAGAACCTGTTGGGTTTTTCCTAGAGCGAGTCCTAAAACGTATAGTATCGTGCTGAATGTATCACAAGGGGTATGATTAATTTTACCCCTCTATTTTTTTGACGTGAATATTAGAAAACTCTAACAATTTAAGGAGGATAATTTATGTCAGAGGAAAAGTTACAAAGCCCTGACAATGGAGTCCTGTACAATGTCCAGGGCATCTTCTCTGTTTCTAACATAGCTAAAGGCTAGTCTGTAATAATTGTCCTGATTATGAAGGATAAATTCAGCCAATTCTTCATAAGTGATTTGGAGTTTCATAGTATCCTCTCAATCCGCTGTCCCAAGGTATATGTACTCACCACTGGCTCTATAAGCGGAAACGTGTTATTATTTGAAGTAAACGGGCATGCATGTGTTGTCTTCTATTTATAAGACGAATTATGAAGGCAAAAAGTTTTATAATAAATAGTATAAGATGAATTTTTTTCATGTAAACATTAGGCAGGCTTATTAACGCTTTAATATATATTAATTTCAATTATAAAAACAGCTGTGTTATAATGAGGTAAGATTTTATGGAAGTAGATTAATGATATCCCTAATAACGGATACACGGCGGAGATAATCCTGCTATTATAAAAATTAGAAAAGTAACAACATATACCGATAAATACCAGCAGCCAGTCTTAGAGTAACATACAGTGACAGTTAAAGGAATGCGTGAGCAAACATAGGAATGGAGGAACAACATGAGCAGTGTCAGAAGAATTTATGTGGAAAAGAAACCGGCATATGCCGTTAGAGCACAGGAGTTACTGGAAGAGATAGAGAATTACCTTGCAATAGGAAGTTTAAAACAGGTCCGGGTATTAAACCGTTATGACCTTGAGAATATCAGCGAGGAGACCATAGAGAGAGCGTTAGGTACAGTATTTTCTGAACCACCCGTAGACATTCTGTTCACCGAAGAATTTCCAAAAGAAGAGAAGGATTTCGTATTCTCTGTAGAATATCTTCCCGGTCAGTTCGATCAGAGAGCAGATTCTGCCGTTCAATGTGTCAAATTATTATCTCCCAAGGAAGATCCGGTTATTAACTGTGCAACCACCTATGTATTATCCGGCACACTGACAGAAGAAGAATTCCAGAAAATCAAAGCATACTGTATCAATCCGGTAGACTCAAGAGAAGCTAAGTCAATTAAACCACAAACACTTGAAACCACATATAATGAAGCGGAGGATGTGGCTGTTCTGGCAGGTTTTATCAGCATGAACAGAGAGGAACTAAAGGACTTTTATAAATCCCTTAACCTTGCCATGACCATCAAGGATTTTCTCCATGTACAGAAGTATTTTGTATCAGAGGAGAAGAGAGATCCCTCCCTTACGGAAATCAAAGTGCTTGACACCTATTGGTCTGATCACTGCAGACATACTACATTCCTTACAGAACTCACGAATGTTAAGATTGAAGACGGTTATTATAAGAAACCTCTGGAAGAATCTTTTCTACGGTATCAGAAGGATTATAAGGAATTGTATCAAGGCAGAGAGGATAAATATATGTCCTTAATGGATATAGCTCTTATGGCTATGAAAAAGCTTAAGAGCCAAGGGAAACTACAGGAGATGGAGGAAAGCGAGGAAATCAATGCCTGCTCCATTATTGTTCCCGTTGAAATTGAAGGAAAGAAAGAGGAATGGCTGGTGTTCTTTAAGAATGAGACCCACAACCATCCCACTGAGATAGAACCCTTTGGAGGTGCTGCTACCTGCCTTGGCGGCGCCATAAGAGATCCCTTATCCGGCAGAGGATATGTGTATCAGGCAATGAGAGTTACCGGTGCAGCAGACCCGAGAGTGGCTATTGAAGATACCCTTAAAGGAAAGCTTCCTCAGAGAAAGATCGTAACCGGTGCGGCAAGCGGCTACAGCTCTTACGGAAATCAGATTGGACTTGCTACCGGACTGGTTGATGAGATCTATCATCCGGGTTATGTGGCTAAGAGAATGGAAATCGGTGCGGTTATGGGAGCGGCTCCGAGAAAGAACGTTATGCGAATGTCCTCCGAACCGGGGGATAGGATAATCCTTCTGGGAGGAAGAACCGGTAGAGACGGCTGCGGCGGTGCTACAGGTTCCTCCAAGGTGCATACGGAATCCTCCATTGAAACCTGCGGAGCGGAAGTTCAGAAAGGAAATGCACCGACAGAAAGAAAGCTTCAAAGACTTTTCCGCAGGGAGGAAGTCAGCAGGCTGATTAAGAAATGCAATGATTTCGGCGCAGGCGGTGTTGCAGTTGCAATCGGAGAACTGGCAGACGGATTATTTATTGATTTAGACAAGGTCCCTAAGAAATACGCTGGACTTGATGGTACAGAACTTGCGATATCCGAGTCCCAGGAAAGAATGGCTCTGGTAGCAGATGCCGGGGATGTAGAGGTATTGCTTCAGTATGCAGAAGAAGAGAACCTGGAAGCCACTCTTGTGGCAGAAGTAACAGAAGAACCCAGACTTGTTATGGTATGGAGAGGCAAAGAGATTGTTAATATATCCAGAAAGTTCTTAGATACCAACGGTGCTCATCAGGAAACTGAAGTAGTGGTAACACCTCCTGAAGTTCAGGATAATTACTTTAAAGCCGGAAGCAGCTTTTATGACAGCAAATCAGAGGATTCCAAGGCAGGAGAGAGCTTTTCCTTTAGAACTAAATTACTAAAGGTATTAAGTGACCTTAACAGCTGTTCCAAAAAGGGACTGGTTGAGATGTTCGACAGCTCTATTGGAACTGCAACGGTTACGATGCCTTACGGCGGTAAATACCAGACCACACCTGTACAGACAATGGCAGCAAAGCTTCCTTCTTTAAAGGGTGAATGTGATACTGCTACCTTAATGAGTTATGGTTTTGATCCCTTCTTATCCAGCTGGAGTCCTTATCATGGAGCGGTGTATGCCATCCTTTCCTCTGTTGCGAAGATAGTTGCTTCCGGCGGAGATTATAAAACGATTTATTTCACCTTCCAGGAATACTTTAAGAGACTGGGAGACGATGCAAAACGCTGGGGAGAACCTCTGGCAGCATTACTGGGAGCTTATGAAGCTCAGTTAAGCTTAGGGCTTGCTTCTATTGGCGGCAAAGACAGTATGTCCGGAACCTTCCAGGACATTGATGTACCTCCTACCCTTGTATCCTTTGCCGTAGCAATAACGAAAGCTTCTCAGGTTATTACCGGAGAAATAAAAGAAGCAGGTTCTCACTTAATAGCAATCCTGGCAGATAAGGACGAATTCGATCTGCCGGAGTATGAGACTATCAAGGCTTCTTATGAGAAGGTTCATGAACTGATGAACAAAGGACTTGTGTCAGCAGCATACGCTCCCGGAGCATTCGGTATTGCTGAGGCAACAAGTAAAATGGCTTTTGGAAACAAATTTGGTATCGCTTTTCATCAGGAACTGACAGAGGAGGAGCTTTTTGCACCGGCATATGGTGCCCTGGTTCTGGAAGTGAAAGAGGAAGGTCTTGCAGTTATCAAGGATTCCGGTTTAACCTTCCGCTATGTGGGAGTAGTAACGGCTGATAAGATATTTACTTATAAAGAAGCTAAGGTAGAGCTTGTGGAAGCGCAGAGAAGCTGGGAAAATTCATTGGAAAAAGTATTTCCTACTTCCTCCGGTGTGAAAGAGACATTAATTGATACAGGCATTTACGAGGAAAAGAAATCTATCTATTTTACAAAAGAAAAGATAGCGAAACCCAGAGTATTTATCCCTGTATTTCCGGGAACCAATTGTGAGTATGATTCAGCACAGGCTTTTGAAGCGGCAGGTGCCTCAGCAGATATCGTAGTATTCCGTAACCTGACACCGGGAAGCATTGAGGAATCCGTTGACAGATTCGTTAAGGCAGTGAAGGAAGCGCAGATAATTATGTTCCCCGGCGGTTTCTCCGCAGGTGATGAACCCGATGGTTCCGGTAAGTTTATTGCCACTGCTTTCCAGAATGCGAAATTAAAGGAAGCAGTAGATGAACTCTTAAAGAAAAGAGATGGACTGGCACTTGGTATCTGTAACGGCTTCCAGGCTATTATCAAACTGGGATTGGTGCCTTATGGTGAGATTACTCCACAAAAGGAGGATTCTCCTACTTTAACCACCAACCATATCGGACGCCATGTTTCCAAGTATGTGTATACAAAAGTTGTATCAAATAAATCACCCTGGCTTAAGAAAGCAGAACTTGGTGAAACCTATGCAATCCCTACCTCTCATGGGGAAGGAAGATTTGTAGCAAACCAGGAATGGATAAATAAACTTTTTGCAGCAGGACAGGTTGCTACCCAGTATGTGGATTTAGATGGTAATCCTACAATGAGTGAGAAGTTCAATCCCAATGGTTCCTATTATGCGATAGAAGGTATAACAAGTCCTGATGGAAGAGTTCTTGGTAAGATGACACACTCAGAAAGAAAAGGGAATGGAGTTGCTATAAATATTACCGGCAACCGTGACCAGCTTATCTTTGAATCCGGTGTTGAATATTTTAAATAAATATACAAAATTCAAAAATTGTGATAAAATACATTAGTAGATCACCCCGGCAAATGCGCTGACCCGGGGTGATTTTTATGCTTTTATATAAGAGAAAGTCTTTTTTATGCTTTCAGATATAGAAATGTTTAGCCAAAAATATTTTATTGAAATAATACGTCAAGATAGCTCGATTTTCAGCTGTTACGAATTGATTACCATTATTAATTCTGTTATAGTAATCTTAAGAATTTCGTAAAAATTACAGAGCCGAGGACGGATTTATATGGAATATGTATTGTCGTTTCTATCAATGATTGCTGGGGTTATTTATCTGTCTGTGGGGATATCCACCTACACGCTTAATAAGAATTCAGGGTTAGGAAAAGCTTTTCTGCTGCTTACAGAAAATACATATGTTTTTAGTTTTTGGAACAAGCTGTCAGCTTTGGGATCCCATTAAAGGAACCAACAATGATCTGGAGCTTGGATATCTGATTATTGCTCAGGATATCAGGCCGATGGAAGAGCTGAAGCTGGAAATGAAGCGCCATAAGGAAACGGTAATTAAGCTTAAGGAAAGCGAAGAAATGTTCAGCAAATTAATGGATTCCATACCGGATCTGGTATTGGTTACCGATATGAAAGGCAGATTAAGCTATTGCAGTAAAAGTATCAAGAACTTTTTGGGTTATGATATATCTGTGGAAGAACTTCCTGAGAATGTATTTGCTTTTTTAGAAAAAGGTAGTGAAAGACAATGGAGCAAGACCTATAAAGGCTTCTTAAACAATGAAATTAATCATATGCAGTTAAGGTACCACAATAAGGATGGTGAACTCAGGTATGCAGAAGTGAAAGCCTCCGCTCTAAGAAGAACTCCTTGCAAGAAGAAAAGCAGAAATAGAGAGAATCAATGAAGAACTGGTAATCAGCAATGAGTTATTCAAGGAAAAAGCTGTGAAAGACAGTCTGACCAACTTGCATAACCATGAGTACATACTGGAAATACTGGAAAGAGAAGTAGAACTGCAAAAACAAACCCCTAAAGGTCTGGTAGTTATGATGCTAGACATAGATCACTTCAAACGGGTAAATGATACCTACGGACATCAAAAAGGTGATCAGGTATTGATTAAAATTGCAGATGTTATTCAGAGCTGTTTAAGAAGCAGTGACTTTGCCGGCCGATATGGCGGTGAAGAATTTATGGTTATACTTAGTGGCATTTCTGGTATAAACAGTGGCATAGAAGTCGCTGAGAGAATTAAGGAATGTATAAGCAATTGTGTATTTGAAAATAATGAACTTCGTGTTACAATAAGCATTGGTCTTGCCTGCTATCAGGGAGAAAGTACCAAAGAACTGGTAGGTATTGCAGATAAACTGCTATATCAGGCCAAGGGAAATGGCCGTAACAGAATAGAATATCATAAAAAATAGCAGTCGGGCAGGATAAGAAAGGAGTTATAAAATGACAATTAACAGAAGCAAGGTAGTAATCGTTGGAGCAGGAATGGTAGGCTCATCCACAGCTTTCAGTCTCATAACGCAGGGAGTATGTGATGAGGTAATGATTATAGATATTAATAAGGATAAAGCCCGAGGAGAGGTAATGGATCTATGCCATTGCGTGGAATATTTAAACCGTAATGTTAAGGTTACCCAAGGGACCTATGAGGATTGCGGTGATGCTGATATTGTTGTTATTACAGCAGGAGCACCTCCAAAAGCCGGACAGACAAGACTGGATACACTGGAACTGTCAGCAAAAATTGCTAAGTCCATTGTTACACCAATTATGGAAGCAGGCTTTAAGGGTCATTTTATAGTTGTGTCCAATCCGGTAGACATTATCGCTCATTATGTATATAAAATCTCAGGACTTCCTAAGAATCAGGTTATTGGAACCGGTACAGCCATGGATTCCGCAAGATTAAAGCATTTCATCGGAGAGTTATTTAATGTAGATCCCAGAAGCGTACAGGGTTATACTATGGGTGAGCACGGAGACAGCCAGATGTGCCCTTGGTCCCATGTAACGGTAGGCGGTAAGAGGATTAATGATATCCTTTCCGATAATAAGGAATACGATGATATCAATCTGGATGAAATCGTATACAAAGTAACCCGGGTAGGTTTTGATATCCTTAACATAAAAGGCACAACCTGCTATGGTATTGCAACTACAGCAGCAGGAATCATTAAGGCAATCTTAAATGATGAGAATAAGATTATTCCGGTATCGACCCTGTTAGAAGGAGAATTCGGAGAACATGACGTATTCTGCGGCGTTCCCTCTATTCTGAACCGCAGCGGTGTCAGTGATGTAGTGGAAGTACATTTAACGGAAGAGGAACTTGAGAAGTTCAAAAAATCCGTAGGTGTCATCAGAGAATACACCAGTAAGATATTATCACTGTAAGCTTGAGCTATCGATAATGAAGATAGTTAGAGTGATGGTTAAAGTGTAGTTATATTGATAAATAATGCGATAGATAATGTAATAGATAAAGTGATAGGTATAGATAGAAGATAAGCTCAGCAATTTTCTATTACTTATGAAGATTTTAAATACTGACAAATTAGAAATTTATTAAGTAAAAATAGTTCTATAATGCAGATGGATTAAATCGTACAAAAAAAGAATCGATTTCAGGTGGTGATTGATATGCTCCCCTAAAGATAAGCAGTTAAATAATAAAAACTGTTTACTTTAAAAGAGGAGCAAATCAGGTAATCTGAGATTGGTTCTTTTTTTTATCTGCTGTTTCTTTTCTTAGAGTTATTTAAGTTATTTTGAAGCCGTTTCTCAAACATAGCAGCCTTCTTCGCAGTATATCTTGCTTCTTTTTCGAGCTTTAAATAGGACTGATATCTGGAATTCGTGAGGGTTCCCTCTGCCAGAGCTTTCTTAACAGCACAGCCCGGCTCTGTTTTATGGCTGCAATCATGGAAACGGCAGGACGCTATCAGCTCTTCAATATCGGAGAAGACTTCGCTTACTCCTTCGTCTGCTGACCAGATACCGAGTTCTCGCATACCGGGGGTATCGATAATCAAAGCACCACTTTGAAGGGCAAATAACTGGCGGTAAGTGGTGGTGTGATGACCTTTGCTGTCATCCTCTCTTATTATATTAACCTTCATTAGTTCTTCCCCGGCCAGACTGTTAACCAGAGAGGATTTGCCGATACCGGAGGAGCCCATGAATACAAGGGTCTTACCGGGTTTTAGATATTGGTTCAGTTCTTCCAGACCGTGACCCGTATGGCTGCTGATGGCATGGACACCAATACCCGGTGCAATAGCCTCTGTCTGGGCTAGTTTCTCCTCATAATCTTCACAGAGATCTGATTTGGTCAGGATAACGACGGGCACACCACCGCTATACCAGGCTGCTGCCAGATACCTTTCAAGTCTTCGTAAGTTAAAGTCATGATTTAAGGATGCCATTACAAAAACATAATCGAAATTTGAGGCAACCATCTGAGCGCTGGCACCTGATATCTTTGAGGGGAGAGAGGGATTGGCTCTGGAGAAGCTGGAGCGTCTGTCAAGGACACGGTATATGATATCCTCTCCTTGGTTGTTTGCCTTTATAAGCACGAAATCTCCTACAGCCGGATAAGTCTTTAGTTCGATGTCCTGATAAAACACAGAACCTTTTAGTTTGCCATTGTTTTCACCACATTCAGATATCAGCTTATAGGTTTCCTTCTGAATGGATATTATTCTTGCCGGGATCAGACCCAGCTCTTGTTCTTTTTCGGTTATCTGCTTGCTAAAGTAATCGGTATAACCGTAATTTTCTAATGAAATCATCTAAGATCCTCCTGAATAAATACAATTGATTTTTTAATAGTTAGGTTGAAAACAAAAAGACTGTTATTCAACTACGAATTCTGGAATATCAAATTGAAAATCTGATATTCACGAAAGAGGTTATAATGGAATAAAAGCGAACTTAGATGGTGTAGACAGTGTCAGGTAATTTTAGGCATAAAAAAAGCACGCCGTTTGCGTGCCGGATTTTATTCGAACATTTCACAAAAGGTAGAAATGCAGAGAGGTTCCTTTAATTCATTTCTCTGCCTATATTCAATTCCATTTCTAAACACCATATAAGTCAGATTCATGATAGAACGTCTCCTTTCTTAGTGAAACTAAATGTGATGCAATAGGTTGATTTTCATTTACTGAACTCATTTTACTATAGGAAGAATAATATTGATAGGGAGAAAATAAATATATCGATTTTTGCCTAAAGTAAAGCTGCCGGTCTTACTTTGCATAAGCTTTAAAATATATAGGTATTTGATTAGAGAGTCAAAAGTTTTTTTTGTTTTTGGTGTCATACGGACGGAAAAATACACAAAACAGAAAAACTCATGCTTCATTTCAAGGGATAAGAAGTCCTAATTCTCTGAATATTTTGTGCTGGGCATATT